>JACPRW010000009.1 GCA_016193585.1 Candidatus Aenigmatarchaeota archaeon | reverse complement strand
TGGCGAATCAACTCCGCGGATGTTCGGGTGCGGCGAAAGCCGCATCACTATCCGCATTAAACTTTTACACGTGCCTCAAGAAAAAGGGAGCCTGCTCTCATCTGCGGGTCAAGACCACGCAGCATTCACGCAGGCGAGTAATATGTCGGTATTCTTTTGTTGGTCCACTATAACCAGTGCAATTCACCATATATTACGCGTATCCTGATGCAACGTTCTACCGCCTGTAGAAAACCGCTTGTTCCTGGTTAACGCTACATCTTCTCGAGCGGTGCGATGCCGAGCAGCCGCAGCCCCGTTCCGAGCACGTCCGTGAACGCCTTGGTGAGCGCCAGCAGTTCCTGCTCCCGCTCCGACCCGATGACCTGCGTCGTGTGGTAGAACTCGTTGAACATCGTCGCCAGCTCAAAGAGGTAGTTGGCGAGGAAGTGCGGCTTCAGCTCGGCGCTGCACTTCCCGATGACCTCGGGGAACTGGCCGAGCTTCTTGACAACGGCGATTTCCTTGTCCTGGTAGTGCCCTTTCCCCAGCCGCGGCTTCTTTTTCGATTTCCGCAGGATGGAACGCGCACGCGCATACGTGTACTGCAGGTACGGCCCGGTGTCGCCCTCAAAGTCGATGGAACGCTGCGGGTCGAAGAGTATGTCTTTCACCGGTTCCGGCTTCAGCAGGTAGTATTTTATTGCAGCAAGCGCGATCGCTTCTGCCCGTGCTGCTGTTTCTTTTTTTGGGAGGCTTTTTTCCCTCTTGCTGATTTCTGCCGCGGCAAGTCCCGCAACCTCGGCAATGAGCTCATCCGCATCGACGACCGTTCCTTCCCGTGTTTTCATCCTTCCCGTCGGAAGGTTAACGAGCCCATATGAAAGATGATGGCACTTCCTCGAGAATGAACAGCCCAAGAGTGCGAAGATTTTGAAGAGCTGCTGGAAATGGAGGTTCTGCTCGCTGGCAACAACGTAGAGGAGCTTGTCAAGTTTATATTTCTCGAATCGCATTTTCGCCAGTACAAGATCCTGCGTTATGTAGATAGATGTCCCATCTGCACGCAGCACCACCTTGTTGGGCAGTTCCGGCTCGAGTTTCGCAACCGTATCACCTTTTTCATTCTTGAGAAAAACTCTTTTCCTCATCCCTTCTTCAATAATCGGCTTTGCTTTATCGTAAATGTCGCTCTCGAATGTCCAGAAATCAAATTTCGACCCGAATCGTTTGTAGGTTTCCTTCATTCCCCGCAAGACCCACATGCTCATGTGCTTCCACAAGGTACGGGTTTTCTTGTCTCCCAATTCCCATTTCCTGAGGAGCTCCAGTGCGCGCTGCTCGAGGTCTGGATTTTCCTTCAGCTTCTGCTCGAACAGCACATAGAAATCGCCGACAAAATGATCGGGCTTTTTGTCCGGCTTTTTGTTGTTGCCCCATTGCCGATAGGCGTACATGCTTTTGCATATGTGGATGCCGCGGTCATTTATTATAGCCGTCCGGATGGCATCGTAGCCGCAGTAGTCGAGTACATTCGACACCGCCATGCCGATCGAATCATTGCGCAAATGCCCTACGTGAAGCGGCTTGTTGGTGTTGGGCGACGAATATTCTATCATGACCGTCTTGTTTTTTCTCTTCCCTTTGCCGTATTCCTTCTGTTTGAGGATGTCATTGACAATAAGTTTGCCAAGCATTTCCCAGTTCGCGTAGAAGTTGATGTACGGCCCGGAGGACTCGACCTTCCTGATGAGCGGCGAGAACATGATTTCACCGACAATGGGCTTGACCTTCTCCCTGGCGATGTCGGCAGGGCTCTGCCTGAGCTCCTTCGCGTGCGCAAAGCAGGGAAACGCGAGGTCGGCGCCTATTTCCTTCGGCGGCACCTCGAGCCTTGCCCCGGGAAGGTGCTGCTGGGTGAGCCGCTCGCACTCAAGACGGAATTTCTGGAACGGGTGCATGAGAATCAATAAGCAGATACGAATATATAGTTAACCAAGTAAAGAATCCGGATATTATAGCAGATTGTAATAATAATGGAACTTTTTACCACAATCTGCTATAGGGAAAGAACATTGTAAAATGTTCCAAAATCAATGTTCTTTACTATTATAACTTGGTTCACTATAGGTGACCAACTTGTGTAATACCTGAATATTAAGTTGGTCAGCTATAAATGAGGGGATTCAGTCAACGAATACCGTCTCAAGTTTCTGCAGTCCGCAAAAATCCGCTGCGTACGTGTACGCGCCGGCATTGAGAAAAACAATCGTGTCGCCTATCTTCGGATTATCCATGTAGATGCGGTACCTGAAAACGTCGAGAGAATCAGGCGTGCAGCCCTTGACGGTGTACGCTTCGCCCGCTTCGCGCTCGCCCTCGACGAGCAGCCGTATGGGGACGACGAACGTGTCCATGGCGGCGTTGTACACTGAACAGTCGATGATGATGGTATTGCCGTAGATGTTCCTGATGACCGCCTCCAGCTTCGTGCACGGCGCGGCGATGAACCTTCCCGGCTCGATGACGAGCTGCACGTTTCTTTCGCTGAGCCATTCCCTGAGCTCGCGTATCTTCAGGAAAATGTGCGGCAGCATGTCAACGGGGTGATTCTTGTACTGTACCGGAATCCCTCCGCCCATGTTGAGCACATCAATTGAGTCGAGAACCGCGCTGTCAATCACTGCGCCCAATTCATCCCTGAAATCCCACTCGCTCAGGTTCTCGCTCTTCCGGTGGAAGTGGATGCCGAGGCGCGCTATTTTTTCGTTCTTCCGCAGTTTCGGTATCCACTCGTTGATCTGCGCTGCGTAGAAGCCGAAAACGAAATGCCGTTCCGTATGAATTGTTCGTTCTTTCAGCCGCATCCTGAGGAGCAGGCTGATGCGCTCGTCCCTTGCTTCGATATAACGCAGCAACATGGCAAGGTCGTTTTCATTGTCGACGACGAACGAGCGCACGCCGTGGGTGAACAGTTCGTTCAATTCCTGCTCAGTCCACCCCTGGGCAAAGAACCATACGCGGCTGGGATTCTGTACGTAGCTGAGCGAGTGGATGAAATGTATGCCGAAGAACGAATCAGTTTTCTCTTCAAGCAACGAAACAAGAAGCGGGTTTGTCTTGACGCTGTACGAGACGGCGTCCGCAAGTTCGCGCACGGCTGCGTACTGCGCGAGCACTTTCGACCGGCTCACCACGAATCTTGCCACAATACCCCACCTTCGGTGTCGTGCTCAGAAAGCACCAGCTTTCTGGCAGCTCAACAAGGCTCTGCCTCGTTGCAGCTATCCCATATTATTGCCTGAGCAGTCCTTTCGCCGCCAGCTCCTCGAGTGCCTTCACCATGACGAGCGGGAAGGTAATGGTCACGTCGCCGATGACCGTCGCGGCGTCGGAATCGTCCTTGATCTTCCCCCAGCTTTTCGCCTCGCTCGTCGTCGCGCCGCTGAGGCTGCCGGCGTACTGCTGGGATGTCGTCAGGTACACCGCATAATCAAAGCCGCCATTGAGAAGGCACGTGAATATGGCATAGTGTTTGCTCACCCCGCCGCCGAGGCATATGATGCCCTTCTTCTCGTCGTGGCTCGTGCACTCAAGGATGTGCTGGAAGTCTCTCACCACATCGACCATGAAGTCCTTGTGGTCCTGCTGGAACATGAACAAGTGGAAGCCGAATGCGCCGTCGGTGATCGCAGGGCAGAACACCGGGACGTTGTGTTTCGCTGCATGGTGCAGAATCGAATGCGGGTCGCTGAGCGTCAGCCCGATTTCCCGCAGCATCTCGGAGACCGTCCACGTCTTCTTGTGCGCGTAGAGCGCGGCGAGCGTCGTTCCCATTGCCGCCTCGAACTTCTCGTAGCTCTTGTTGCTGATGTACAAATTTCCGACTCTGTTCGTCCCCTCCTCATGCAGTGCGAAATCATTTGCAGCGAAGCTGCCGATGGCGAATTGTTCGCCGGACGCGCGCATGATGTCCTCCTCGACGCTGCCGACCGTGGTGACAACGGCATCGGCAACGCCGAGCTCGATGAGTTGCGCAAAGAAGCCGCGCAGGCCCGACGTGACCATGTTCGACGTGAATGTGAGAAAAACTTTCGCGCCTGTCTCTTTCATCTTCTCGACAATGGCTGCCGCCTTCGCAAGCTCGGTTCCCTGGAAGCCGACAGAGCCGAGGCTGCCCGCAAGCTCCCCTGCGGTCATGTCTTTGTTCCACGTGAAATCTTTGACATAGCTCATGCAAAACGCCGTTAGGAACAGTTCTAAGCGTACGGAGAACGAATTATGGCTGCGTCATTGTCTTGAAAAAAGCAAAATACATGGGGTTATTATCATCATAAGGTTGAAATAGCTATCGTCCTGCCTTGATGGATATGGTGTCGTTGTGCTTCAGCTGATACGAAGCGGAAACGCTTTTGTGCGTGCGGGCATCGACCGCGGCGATGAATTTTTTTCCTATGTCCTCGTGGACTTTAAACGCAAGGTCAAGTGCCGTGCTGCCTTTTTTCATGAGAAAAACGTCCGGAAGCACGCGCCCCTGCTTGTCCGAGAATTTGTGCTCGTTTTCCACCGGGTAGACAGCAATCATGCCGAGCGTGCCGAACACCGCCTTCTCGAGCGCCTGCTGCACACCGGTGGAACCGAATCGCTTCATAAGCGCACGGATGATGTCCAGCGCCTTCCGCTGCCGATCGTCTAGTTCTTTTGAAACAGCAAAATCGCCGTCTCCGGGAGCGTAGGTGACGAGCTGCTGCTCGGCTGCCCTGCGCAGCATGAGCTCGGCTGCTGCGGAGCAGGGCACCGCGTCGTAGCGTTCCTTCAGCCTTTCATGGAGCTTGTCCGCGCCGGGGACATCAGCCTTGTTCGCAGCAATGGTGATGGGCTTGCTTTTCTTCCGCAGCAGCTCGATGAACTGCAGGTATGCGCTCTCAGGAGCTGCCTGCTTGAGTCCTGTTGCAGCCGCGGCGTATTCCACGTCAGCGAGCGCGATGCCGAGACCTGCGAGCTGTTTGTGGAGCGCCGCGATGAACTCTTTCTCCCTGAGGTCCACGCGCCTGCCAAGGTTCATCTTCTGGACAATGCCGAGCATCCAGTAGTCCAGTTCCTGCGTGAAGAATGCAACGTCTTCCGCCGGGTCATGCGTCCCCGGCCCGACGGGGTTGCCGTCCTTGTCCGTGGAACCTGAAACGTCGACCACGTGTATGAGCGCGTCTGCCTGCATGATATCGGAAAGGAACTGGTTCCCCAGGCCGCGGCCTTGGTGCGCGTCAGGCACTAAACCAGCGATATCGACGATGTTTATCGGCAGTAAGCGGGTTCCGTTCCTGCATAGTGAATTGACGGGTGTGCACCTCACCTGCAGCTCCGTGCAGGGACAGCGTGCGCGGACGTACGCTATGCCCTTGTTCGGCTGTATCGTGGTGAATATCCTGTTGGAGATTTCTACATCAACGAGTGTGGCTGCTGAAAACATGGTTGACTTACCACAGTTAGGCTTTCCGACAAGGGCTGCGAGCACAGGTAAACACCGTTCGTTACGTATTGGGTAAATTGGAACGAATAGGTAAAAAGGTTCATAAAACGTATCCATCAATCACTTGAGCTATTCCCTGACTAAAAAATCTTTTTTAAGCGCTTCTGACAACAGGTTAAGGGCTAGAGAAGGTGAGATATTCGTGATACTATGCAGATTCTGCCTGAAGAATGATTTCCTCTGCAGCGGCTGCAGCGAAAAGCTTGCACGCGGCGTGATGACCGACCTTGATGTTGCTGTCTCCCGCTCGCTCCATAAAATCGACGACAAGGCGGACTTTGTCAAGGCTGTCGGCGTTGACACCGTCTTTATCGTCGCCAAGCACGGCGGAGCCCCGAAGATTGTCGGCAGGTCGGGAAAGAACGTCAGGCAGCTCGAGCGGGAATTGGGGAAAAAGGTGCGCATCATCGAGAACAGTGATACACGAAGCATGACTGAAGCAGTGCTCGGCGTCCCGGTCGTCGGCGTCAATATCGTCTACAACAGCGGCGAGAAGTACCGCGTGCGCGTCTCGCGGGTGTACCGCAGAAGGATAACAGAGCAGGCGCTGCAGGCATTGAACAGCATCCTTGACAAGCCCGCTGACGTGGTGTTTGAGTGAAAGCGCATACGCGTGCAGCAGATAGATTGATGCGCGTACGGCAAGCCACCGAGCACGATGTCAGTAAACTGGTGGAGCTCGACAAGGAGGCATACGGTGCATACGGAGCTGATGCCCGTTATTTCTCAAGAAAAATGGCATCATTCCCGCAGGGAATTCTGGTTGCCGAAACCGATAAAGCAATAACCGGCTTTGTCGTGTTCGAGCTGCTGGGCGAAAATGACGTCCCAGAAGACTTTGGTGCGATGCGCATGACAGAGCCTCTGACCGGACGCTGGGCGCATATCATTGCGTTTACTACAGAAACCAATTATAGATAATTGCGCAGCTTATGTCGTATTAACGCGCAATTTTCTATAGGTGAATTGCAAATAATATCAGGACATAACCAGTGCAATTCACCATATAAGGACAAGAAAGCAGACGCGCAGTTACTTGCATCTGCTGAAAAACTGATACGACAACTGGGCTGCAGTATGGTCTGCGTCCCCCTGAGCAACGACCATCCGTTTGAGAAGCATGGAGTGTTCGCGTTCTGGGAAGCGAATGGGTATACCATAGCTGGCGCCGTTGACTGGGTACCTCGCCCGAATGAGCGTATCGTATGCCATGTGTACAAGAAAACGCTCTGATCAATAGCGTCTCGGCAGCCGCAGCTCCATGTTCTTCAGGCGCTCGTTGATGGTTTCTGTTTGTGAGCGTATGGCCTGCAGTTGCGCCTCAATAATGTTGAGCCGGTCGATGATTTCGTAGTTCTTTCCCGCTTCCTCGGTGCTCAGCTGCTCCTTGCCCATTTTCTCCAAACCGAAGCCGCCGGTTGGTGGCGGCAGCAAATCACTGTCGTCAAATCCCAGCGGTTTCCGCTCGAATGGGGCAGCATCGAATGTCGGTTCCGTCTCCATGGGCCGTTCAGGCGGGCCATAGCGGTCGTCGGGCATGGGATACCGCGCAGCGACGCGCTGCTCTTCTGGCCGCGGCGGCTCATTGAAACGGTTTGCTGGAGGCGGCAGAGGCGGAGGAGGCTGCAGCGATGAACGTTCGCCGAGAACGTGCGAGCGTACGTCCAGGTAGCTGCTGTCATCCTTCCGGGAAAATCTGCCCATGATTGAGTCGAGGATACCCATAAAACCTATTTGGCTTTCTAGATATTTAAGCGTAAAAGCCGGGAGTCCTATTCTTCCCGGTATATCGCAAGCGCGCGCTGCACCCGTTCGCGCAGGAGAAAGAGGTTGTCCTTCGCGAATTCAAGATATTTCCGCCGCTGCTTGTAGTAGAAGCCGTAGTTGTAGAACCACCAGAAGCTCTTCTGGACGAAGTTCGTGTACTCGTACTGGGTGGTGATGTAGCCTTTCATGATGATGCGAATCCACCCTGTTTTCTCGGCGCTCGACTGCTCGCCCTGCGCGATTATCCGCAGCCGCGTGTCTGTCCAGCGGTCTTCCTTGCGCCTGCCCATCCAGATGCCGTAGAACGGCCGCGGGTCTGACGTGATGTCCCAGCGGATATCCGTCTCGAACACGTCCTTGCCTGATATCTTCATGACTTCGCGCAGGAGCGACGGGAACATGCCGCAGACGACGAAGGGGTTCTTTCCCTGAAAGTTGACGCGCAGCGTATCTGAAGGCGAGAGAATGTCATCCTGCCATGAAATTTTCGGCATGCAATCACCTAGATTTCGCCGGCGCGGAGCGCTTCAGCAAAATGCTTGAGCGACGATTCAAAGGAAACGACGAGCTCCTTGCCCATGTTGAGGTACTCCATCCGCCGGTGGTGATAGAAGGCCTTGTGCCATACCCGCCGGAGCATCTCGTAGAAGATGCTCTGCTGCCAGATGGTGTCCTGGGGGTATTCGGTGATGAGGCGCGGCTTGATGATGATGGTTGCCCTGCCTTCGCCCTCGGTGACGAATCCCCGGAGGTCTATTTCGACGGTTATGTAGCTGAACGTGTCAAGGACCTTGTTCACTTCCCAGCCGACGTCGAAACGCTCGGTTTCCCGTATCTTCTCCCACGTGTAGTCTTTTTCCTGCACGTACGACTCGGGGACGTTGAAGGTCGTCCGCACGAGCTCGTTGACCTTCCGGTAAAAGCGGTCGGGGTTCCTGCCGACGTAGCTGATACGTATCTGTTTCACCGGCTCGAAGATATAGTCCCAAATGAGCAGCCGCGTTCGGGCCCAGACCATACAATCACACTCGTCTCGTTAGCCCGGCAATGAAAAATATTCCTCGTATGTACCGGGCTACCTATACATATGGTGCATTTCCCTATTAATAAAACTTGACGGCGAAACAATTAGCTTTATACTGAGGGGAGCGCAAATAGTAGCATGGTCCTCGATATCCTCGCCGCCGCGATACTCATCGCTGTCGGCGTCATGGCTATCTATTTTTCCATCGAAAGCGGGCTCAAGGACATGGAACTGACCATCGTCATCTTCCTCGGCATCATGGCAGTGGCAATAGGCGGCTGGATTATCCTCTCCAAGCTGACGCTCTTCCTCGTGCTCCAGAAGCTTGCCGGGCTGATTCTCGTCGGCGTCGGGCTGTTCCTGGTCATCGGTTTCCCGGACCTCGTGGAGTACCAGGCGTTCGGCATGAGCAGGGCCGGCGCGCTCATAGGGCTCGTCCTGCTCATCTTCGGTATCTTCCTGCTGCTCTTCTGATGTGCGGAAATCAAAAGCTTAATACAGGAAATGAACATAGATAGATAGGTCACTATGGCATACCTGCTCGACGACGGCAACTTCTTTCCGCGGGACAAATTTAATCCGCTCAATCTCAACGAGGGCCAGAAGAAAATCGAGGAATATTTCGGCCCTGACGGCAAGTATCTGGGGCATGCGGTCTGCGCAGCGCCGTTTGAGATGTACACGGAAATCAACCCGACCACGCCGCCCGGCGGGACAACCGGCATGCTCATCGGCCTCATGTTCCAGCTGAGGAAGTGGGAATTCCGCAACGTCGAGCGGATCGACGAATGGATCGAAGTAAATCCGGTGTTCGCGCAGCTGTACCAGCTCACCATACGGCAGAAAGAGGAGATGGAAAGCAGGATAAAATCAGGCTTGGCGAGCGCGGCGCAGGCGGTGGCTGATTTAGAGCTCATACGCCACGATTACCGCAAGTACAAGGAATTCCTCGACTACTTTGGCCTCGAGTACAACGAAGAGGCGCGGACGTGGGAGAACGGGGAAAAGAAGAAGGACGCGAAAAAGGGCGGGGAGAAAAAGGAGCCGGACGAGCACGCGCTCAAGGCGATGTTCATCGACCTGGTTGACGTCCACACCGGCGAGGGCATCTCGATGCGGAGCATCGTCGGCAGGTGGCCGACGCTCATCGTCGATTTCCTCAAGCTCTCTGATGACGATACCGAACCGGACAAGGTGAAGGAAAAGCTCGACATATCGAAAGCCGAGGCGGTCGTGCTCGTCACCAAGAACAAGCTCTACAAGGAGTGGAAGAAGCTGTTCGAGCCCGAGATTAAAAGTCGCTTCGAGCACATCGTCGAGCTGGTGAAGAGCAGGGACGAGTCGGTGAAGTGGTACCGCAACTGGCTTACGCCGGTCATCGCCCGCCACAAGCTGATCGAGGAGGGGCTGGCGACGCGTCCTGATTCGTTCCCCGGACCGTCGAACTGGATGCGGGGCTGGCTCAAGACCGTCTACTATTCACCGACGCTGCTCAGCCATGCATCAGCCGCATCGAGCATCCTGCTCTGGGCGTGGCGGGACCACCCTGCTCCCGAGATATTCAGGGAAGCGGGTTCGGAGCGGCTCGCGCGCGAGCGGCTGGAAGGGACCATCACGCCGTACGACGACTGGACGAAAAAGCACCTTATCTTCCACAAGGAACACGGCTTGTGGACAAAGTACAACTGGATTACCGACGAGTGGGTCAAGGAGCAGCTGAAAGCGTTTGAGTCGTCGGGATCGATGGTCCAGCGGCGCCTCTACTACGCGTTCTTCCACATCTGGTTTCTCAAGTTCAACATGCGCTTCGCCTCAGGCGCTGAGGTCGAGGATACCGTCTACCACATCGACGGCATCCTCATGAGCCGCAACGTGCTCTTCGTCAAGTACTGCGAACTGCAGGCGAAGAAGGAGGAACTCAACCGCTACGTCAACAACCTGCTCGGCGTCAAGCTCGAGACACCCGGTATGTCAGGCACGAAGCCCGTCTACGAGGAGAACAAGTTCCTGTCGTCGGTGCAGCGTGCGCTTGAGCACGCGGGCATGGTGTTCAAGCTGAGCAAAGGCGGGCCGTACGAGCGCGATTTCCAGCACCGCATCTCGAAGGTATGGCTGCACTCCATGGCGTCGCAGCGCTACGCGCCCATCGTCAACTACATCAAGGAAAAAATCGGCATGGGCGTGAACTAAAATGTTGTCCAATCTGTATGTTGTTTAATAATTTTGTGCAAGACAATAAAGGGAACGTGAGGAATGTATGGAACCGCGACATGACGCAGTGTACAGGGGACCCTTCTCCTTGGGCGAGGGACTGGCAGCGCTCGTCGAGGATATGGACAAGCATCCGGGCACGCTGGTGTTCGATTACCAATTCGAGCCTATCGCACTGGAAGAAGGAAGAGTTGTGCCGACGCTCGTGACATCGGTCTTGCTGCAGCAACGCCTCGCCCAGCGCGGCATCACTGCCCGCGTCGAGCTCAGGGGGTATAAACGCTTCAGCGACGGCGCGTCGGACAGAAACCCCATGTACATCGTGAGAAGGGGATTGTAAAACTTTCTCTACTGGCTACAGGGCAGATAGGCATCCACAACACCATAGCCTTAAATAGTTATACGGTCTAACTATAGCTATCCGCTATGGTGGTGCCCGTATGATAGAATGCGAAGCCAGGGTGAAGAAATGGGGAAATTCGTTGGGCATCGTCATACCCAGGGAGCAGGCACAAAAGGGAAATGTGCGCGAAAACCAAGTTGTTAAAGTGCTCATTGTGCCTAAAAAGACGGTGAGGGTCAAGGACCTGTACGGAAAATTCACTGAATGGAAAAAGTCCACGGAAAGGATTGTCGCGGAGAACAAAAAGGAGCTCGGTAGCAAATGGCTGTAGGGTACTTTTTTGACACCTATGCCCTTATCGAGATTCTGCGGAAAAATGAGAAGTACGGAAAGTTCAGTGAAACGCCGTTGATAACCTCACTGTTGAATATAGGCGAATTGTATTATGATTTCCTTAAAAATGGCAACAAGCACGAAGGAATGCTGTTCTGCGGACAGCTGCACGGAAACTGTCTGAATGTTACGTTGGAAGTGATTATGAAAGCCGTGGAATTCAGGTTCAGCAACAAAAGCAAGAACCTCTCGTATATAGACTGCATCGGGTATGTGCTTGCAAAGGACAACGGGCTGATTTTTGTCACCGGAGACAACGCATTCGAAGGCATGGATAATGTAGAATTCGTGAAATAACTGGTTCTATCATCCGCAACCGCAAAACTTAATAGCGCAGCGGGGAATACTACTGTTATGCCCTACAAGGTCGGCATCTCGTCAGGCTGGTGGTCCATAGCCAAGGACCCCGCGCTCCTCGGTCTGCCCATCAAGGCAGGCGGCTACGGCGCCACGTCAGGCGTCCAGTTCAACCAGCTCGACCTCGAGGGCGTCATCGAGTTCGTCGAGCCGCAGCTGAAAAAGCAGATAGAGCGGATGCAGCGGGAACTGGGCATCGAACTGGGGCTGCACGGCGAGATAGGCGAGCACGCAGCGCTCGAGAGCGCCGAGCGCCGCATCTGGGAGCTGAGCCACGAGCGGCTGGCTACCGCGATAAAGCACGCCGCTGACCTGAAGTTCAAGTACATCAACATCCACTTCTCGAGCACGCTGCAGCTGCAGCAGCGCGAGCGTGAGCTGCGGCCGTTCGGCTGGTCGTACCAGGTGGTGAACCCTTTCGGCAGGCCGTTCTACGAGCTCGCGGAAGAAAATTCAGAAGCTGGCAGGAAAGTGAAGGAATTTATCATGCGGCGGATGCAGACAGGCTCCGGTATTCAGCGTGTCCTTCAGGAGGAGGAAATATTTCAGGACAAGTGGAACGCATTCAGCACGAAGGAAACAGAAAAGGAGAGAACAGAAGCCCGCAAGAGAATTGATGAAGGATGGTATGTTAACCCCCAGAATCCTGCACGGCACGTACCTCCCGGCACAACTGACCCGTCAATAGTCGAATCGGTGAGGCAAATTGTGCATACAGACCGCCAAAATAGCGGCGAATGGAATGCACTGGTACTGCAATTCTTTTACAGCCTTTGGAAGGACCCTCAATGCAACATCGGCAAGTACGTCCTCGAGGCGGGTGAAATAGACGCTTCGTTGGCAACTGCTGTGTATATGTACCACAAAAATGAACCGCTCTGGTTCAATATCGTCGGCGGCGTTCATCCGGAAACCGCGTACACTACCAAGCCCAAGGAATTCAACGCGGCGACCACTGCGTACTATATCAAGGGCCATCTCGAAGCGAAACACCCTGCCAATGACCAGCTGCTCGGCGGCGCGAGGCTCATTGACTATCTCAACAGGAACGGACTTATCCTCACTATGGAAACGCCCCAGTCAGGGCAGGGAACCGAAGGCCTGTCGAGGATGTACGACCCCATAGACGGCTATCACCTTGTCAAGAGCATAGGCTCGTCAAAAGTCAAGCTCTGCATCGACTTCGAGCAGGTGATGGGGCAGAATATCGACATAGACAAAATGTTCGCATCCGGCCGCATGCCGGGCGACTTCGGCAAGGAAGTGGTGCTCATCCACCTCGGCGAACCCATACCGTACTTCGGCACCGCGCACATTCCCATATCCATTGGAGGCAGGGGCCAGGAGATTCTCTATGGCTGGCTCTTTGAGCTGCGGAAGCGCGGCTTCAAGGACGGCTACATGCTCTTCGAGCGCGGCGGCGGCAGGGGCGGAGAAGGGGGCGGCGCCACCGCCTTCAAGGTGTTCGAGTATTCTGTATGGGTGCTGCGGCAGATGTCAAAGTACCTTGACCTGAATGTAGAACCGAAAGCGCTGCCGCCTGAGTTCTTCGGCATCTCGGTCAACAACAAGGACATCTGGGCGACGCAGGTAATTAACATGCGCGAGCACGCCTGGGACCCGCTCAAGGACCTGCTCGTCCTGCCTGAGGAAACGCACACCTTCCTGAGCAAGGCCGCGGTCGAGAAGGGCAAAGGGGAAGTCTGGGAGCGGCGAAAGTACCGCTAACAATAGAATGGGCTAGAATGGATTAGAATGGGCTACGACGCGCGAAGCGCTGAGGGAGGGAAATTAAAAATAATATGGGCTACGACGCGCGAAGCGCGGGGTAGGGCGGAGAAAGTACCGCTGACGAAGGTTTATATCATTTTCCCACCATCTGGTTGGTATGGAACAGACGCCGCCGAAACAGACAAAGGAGATGAAGCGCCTCGAGAAGTTGCGCAAGAAGCAGCTCGACATCGCCAACAAGTTCAAGGACGACGTGCTCAAGAAATACAAGAACTTCGTCAAGGCGGTGGTGCTCTTCGGCTCCTTCACGAGGGGCGACTTCCACGAGAAGAGCGATATCGACCTGCTCGTCATCATCGACGATACGATGACGCGCTTCACGCCCGAGCAGAAGCTGCGCTTCGACGACGATATTTATTTCATCGGCAAGGACATTTCCGAGCATATCACCGTCCAGCCTGCATGGACGCTCACCGAATTCTGGGACATGGCACGGATCGGCCACCCGCTCCTCTACACGATCGTGAGGGACGGCTGGGCGCTCTATGACACCGGTTTCTGGATCCCTATCCGGAAGCTGCTCGAACTCGGCAAGATACCGACAACGCTCGAGGCGGTTGAGAAGTTCATGGAAGCTGCGCCGCAGAAAATAAACCGCGTCGAAACCGCGAAGCTGTACATGATCGCGGAGGATCTCTATTACGCGATGCTCAACTCGGCGCAGGCGGTGCTCATGTACGTCGGCCAGAACGCGCCGTCGCCGAAGCACGCGACGCAGGAGGTGCGGGAGCATCTCGTCTCCCAGAACCTGCTCGAGGAGAGCTACCTGCAGGACCTCGAGGCGGTCATCGATTTCCGCAAGCGCGTCGAGCACAAGGAGATAAAGGACGTTGCGGGCCCCGACCTTGACGTGTTCATCCAGAAATCAAAGCAGTTCGTCTCGAGGATGGAGCAGCTCCTGCTCCAGTTGCAGAAGAAAAAGAAAGAAACGATTGTGCAGAAGAATTACGAGGTCATGATCAAGGCGGCAGTCGCCACGCTCAAGAAGATGGAAAAGCTGCCCCAGGACCCGAAGGAGCTGCCGCGGGCCCTCAAGGACTACCTCATCGACGCCGGCAAAATCGACTCCTACTACGGCGAGATTTTCAAGCGCGTCGTCACCATGCGCAAGATGCTCGACGAGAACAAGGTCGACGAGATCCCGCAGAAGGACATCGAGCTCACGCGCGAATATGTCCGCCGGTTCGTCCGCGACGTGGCTCCGCTCATGGAAGGCGCGAAGGAAAAGGCGAGGAAAGTGAAGAAGCAGCAGAAAGGGAGAAATAAGAGGTGAACAATGGTGCAGTACGCAAGCATGGGAGATTTTAGAACATCTGTCGGTATAGGCAATCCGGTACAGGCAAGGAAATTTATCGGGGAAAAAAGTAATGTGTACGGCGAACTAGTGGAGCGGCGCCCCTCGGCGCTACTCGTACCGGTGCAAGGGGGCTTTGAGCTGACGTTTCAGGGACAGGTCATCGACCGCGTTGCAGAGCCGTACCTCACCGCCGAAGTTGTGCGGGGACATCAGGAAGTCCATGTCAATCTTAGGTGGGAAGCAGCGGGCACGGAAAGCGTATATCTCGGTAGAGTGTAGGAGCATATGGCAAAACCGTTTGACTTCGACATCTACGTCCACGGGTTCTGCATTCTTGGCGCCATCTTCTTCTTCGCAGGCGCCTTTATCGCAGGCAACGTCGAATGGGTCGAGGGCACGACGCAGTCCTCCTTCTGGCTTGCCGCCCTGCTCGCGTTTGTCATGTTCGTGCTCGCCGGCTTTCTCTGGGTCTCGGCAGCGGTTAACGCGCGGCAGGAAGAGCGCTAGCTGCGCGTATTTATGTGCCGGACGCGGAATAGTAGTATGGTGCAGCGGTCAACCGTAAAGCGTGCCAGCTACCTCGTCGCCTTTCTGAGTGGAATTATTTTCTCGAATGCCGTCGGCTCGTTCCTGCTCGGAGAATACGCGATAGCGCTGCTCTCGCTCATGGCATCGGGATTCGGCATACAGACAGTAAGCTACCTGAGGGATTACTATGACAAAGCTCTCTGAAGACATCAACTATGTCGTTGCATTCCTGTCCGGCATCATATTCTCCAACGCGGTCGCCGCGGCGATTCAGGGGCAGCTTTTCATGGCATTCCTGTCGCTCCTCGCCATAGGCGTTGGCGTGCTGATGAAAAGATTTATCGTCTGGGATGCGGAAGAATGAAAGTTATTCGGCGGCGACCTCGACCGGCTGCTCTTTTTTTCTCTCGAGGGTGATCTCGCTCTTGCGGATTTCGACGTTGCCGATGGGGGATATCTTGTTGCATGCCTTCCTGATGTTCGCCTGAAGCTCGCCGGCAATGAGCATCTGGACGTATTCATCGACGGTCGCATTGCTGATCGTGTCGTTGATGAGCTCCCGCGCTTTCGTCCGGCAGGCGCCCTTGATGGAGGTGTTGACCCGGCGGATGATGACAAAGACCGTTTTGACGCGCAGCTGGACGCCGTCTTTCGTCCTGACGTCCTGTATGACGTCGACGCGGCGCGACCTGCGCTGCACCATGCGGTAGATGCGCTCGCGCAGGCAGTCGTGGCCGACGAACACGGTGTAGGCTTTTGACCCCTCGACGCGCTCAATTTGAAAAAGTAGCTTGATGTAGAATTTCTGGAAGTCCTTGGCAATATCAAGCAGGCTGACCTCCACCTTCCTGCCGATAAGCGTCTTCGGGTCGCTCGACAGCGTTTCGCCTATGACCCTCTCGCCGAACAGCTTCGGCGCAACGATGTCGTACCACTGTTTCTTGACTGCCATGCCATATCACGTTACCCTCTATCCGAAGGGAGGGGAGAACCATTATCCATTAATGGCAACTTTTATAAGTGTAACCAAGACCGGCACTGGCAATCATAACCGTTAAAAAGGTTGATAAGAACTACTGACCAATGACATCGGGAAATTTTACTGGTTATCATGACAAGCAGGGGAATATGAAGGTGAGGCCTGCTACAGGGGGCAGGACCGTCATAGTGAGGGATCCGTACGGGTTCCGCATCGACGCGGGCGAAGAAGTGCGCTATGAACTGACAGGTCGCGGGATTGATTTTTCTTGGGATCAGCATGCGCCTATCCTGAACTTTTAACCCTTGCTGACGATATACGTTCATGCGCTACGCTGATCTCGTAGAATATTACCAGCGCCTTGAGGCGACAACGAAGAAACTGGAGAAGCGCGACATACTTGCGGAGCTTTACGGACAATGCAGCGAAAAATACCTATCAAGAGTCGTCCTGCTTTCTTCAGGTACTGTATTCATTGCAGGCGAGCAGGAATTAGGCATAGCAAGGAAGATGATGAGGCGCGTCATCGTTAAGACATACGGCGTGTCAGAAAATGATGTTATTAAAAAATTCAAGGAAACAGGCGATTTGGGAAGCACAGCCGAGTTCTTCTCAAAGAACAGGAAACAGCATTCGTTGGCAAAGCGCGAATTAACGGTTGAACATGTTTTTGAAAACATGAGAAAGCTTCCCGATATAACAGGAGCAGGCAGCCATGAAAGAAAAATAGCGCTTGTCAATGAGCTTCTGTCTCATGCATCGCCTTTAGGGGCAAGATACATTGTCCGCACGATTCTCGGTGATATGCGCATAGGCGTTGCAGCCGGCATCGTAAGGGATGCGGTTGCAAAAGCATTCGGAAAGGATGCGAAGGAAATAGAACACGCTTATGACATTATCGGCGATTACGGGCAGATTGCTGGGATGGCACGGCTGGGAAAGCTGAAAGCTGAAATCCGGCCCGGCCGCCCGATAAGAGTTATGCTTGCTGACAGGGCGCCTGACCTGAAAACCGCTTTAGAAAAATTTGAGAACCCTGCACTTGAATATAAATATGATGGATTTCGCGTGGCAATTCACAAAGACGGCAACGACGTTAAAATCTTCTCCCGCCGCCTGGAAGATGTTACGCACCAATTCCCGGACATAGCTGAACGGAGCAGGGAGAACATCAAGGCACGGCAGTGCATTATTGAAGGCGAGTCTTTGGCAATAGGCAGGGATGAAAAGCCGCTTCCATTTCAGATGCTGTCGCGCCGCATTCAGCGGAAATATGACATTGAGCGAATGACGAAGGAGATACCGGTGCAGGTAAACCTGTTCGATGTCGTGTACTGCAACGGCCAGTCGCTCATGAATCTCCCGCTTTCGGAACGGTGGAGCAAGCTGAAGGGGATCGTCAGGGAAACAGCACAGTTGCGGCTTGCCGAACACATGGAAACAAAGGACTTCAGCAGGGCGAACGTATTCTACAAGCGTGCGCTCAGCATGGGTCAGGAAGGCGTCATCGTCAAGAACCTCGACGCCCGTTACCAACCCGGGAGACGTGTAGGGTTCTGGCTCAAAGTAAAAGAAGTCCTCGAGCCCCTCGACCTCGTGATCGTCGGCGCAGAATGGGGCGAGGGCAAAAGAACGAGGTATCTGGGTTCGTTTATTCTTGCCGCCCGTTCTGGAGATACGTTCCTTGAAACAGGAAGGATGGCATCGGGATTGATAGAAAAAGCGGGCGACAAAGAAATACCCACCATGGAAGAATTCACGGCACGGCTGAAAAAACTGATAGTAGCTGAGGAGGGGAAAATCGTCAGGGTGAAGCCTGAAATCGTCGTGGAAGTCGGCTACGAGGAGCTGCAGAAATCGCCGAAGTATCCGACGGGCTACGCGCTAAGATTTCCAAAAATATTACGTTTGAGACCTGATCGCTCTGCGCAAGACTGTGCAACGGTACAAGAAATTAATAAGTTATACAAATTACAACGTGGTAGATTCAGGAAATCAGCGTAACGTGTTTAATTTGTTAAGCAAAAAGATTCGTAGAAACCCTGAAGAAAGTAACGGCGGGTATGCAATGAAAGTTGATTATGATGTACCAGAAAGCGGAAAAGCCTTGGTAAAAAGCATACTGATGAGATTGGGAATGCCTCCAAAAGAATTTTACCAGAGAAAATGCCCCGGACTGGTTCGGGAGAGGTACTGCGATGGTAATTTTGTAGCCGGGGCGTGGAGTGTTATGGTGCCATTGCAGTTCTGGTACATGCGGACGGAATACGGGAACGGAGGCGTCAGGCATCACATGGCCAGAGAACCGTACACAGATGTATTCTGGACTTTAGACGGGGATAACGGATATTTCGCATGCTCATGCGTTTTGAGTGCCAGAAGCATGGGAATTTTAGATGCATTTTCGAAACGAATAGAAAGTGAGCCGAGAGAAATTTCAGAATAATGTAATGTCCATATGAAATAGGAAACCCGCGGTTTTCTCTGTCCGCTGCTTATAGCAGATTGTACTAATAGGCTGTCCACTAAATTCCTTTATTAATTCTGTTAATACTTTCGGGAAATTTACCTCTAAGCTTCCGATTTTTTAGCATTGTAACTCATAAAGCTTTTTTGGGGACTGTGTATTAGTTACGCAACAGGTGCCCCGGCACTATCTGGTTCATGGGCACGGTTGTGGTGAGCCAGCCGTCTTTAGTGTAGATAGAAACCTCAATACCGCCATCGTCCGCGCGCTGTGCCTCCAGTTGCGGCGACTGGTTGATTACAGCGGCCATTTTTTCCAGTGTGCCATCCGGGGATTGCTGGAGATACGGGGAACTGTTACTGGGAAGGTCTGCAAGCGTCAGAGGCCCGTTGTTGAGCAGCTGAGAATAGTAGAAGAGCCCGAAAAAGTCCCGCAAAACACAGGCCGCATACATGTTAAACCGCGTGTCAAATTCTTCAGGAGGGCACGGTTCCCGCAATCTGATGCTCTCAAGATCAACGAAATATGCCCCTGTGGGTGCCACAACAAGGTCCTTTACAATGAAAAAAGGCTTGACGTTGGATTGAAACGATGATGGATTTGCGTATCGCAAATCAACGTCGCCTATGCGCGGAATGCTGAACGTGCTTCCTCTCCCGTTAAAATATCGGCTGTATATGCTCAGGTACGGTGGCAGGTCACGGTACAGGACCTCGAGCATCGCTGCGCGTTCATCACGGTCGTTTGAAAGCACTGCCAATGGATTGCCCGGAATGTTGTAAGCGTAAGGATTGGTGATGCGCTCAGCCCGCAACCCAGAAGGCAGGTACCTGCATTCCTGCCCCATGCGCATGGCTGGATCAACGGATCGCCTATCGTGCGGCATGTGGCGGATAGCTTCTGCAACAGCTTCCGGATAGGGGTACGCATGCGTGACAGGCGCTATCTTGATGCCTCCGCTGTCGCCGATGAGCTCGTCAGTGACATCGACGCTGCCGTGTGCGAACGAATAGCGCTGGGCGCCGGAAGGTCTTCCGAAACCATGATCGTGCAGGGTTATAATGTTCTCATCGTGGATGCGGACATCAGGAACGTATCCGTGCGCCATGTCCCGCATGCGATAAACCCAGTCAGGATAGGCAGGGTTCCCCACCAGGCGCCTGAAAGGGGGCCGTCTGTCTCCTGAAGGCGTGAGAACAATGTGGAAAAGTTCGCTGTCAGGCGGAAGTTTGCTTTTCACGTAGGATTTTATTCGTTCCATAGATCCCCGATAGCCGAGTATCGGATCGAGTGGTAGCTGACCTGTTTTGGTGCCGACACCCTTCCTGCTCTCCCTGAATTGCTGCAAGATGGGCTCCTCAGTAAACCCGAGGCGGCTCAGGTCAAAAGTGACTTCCCTGCCGGTAATACACGCCCTGCCGCCATCACGTTGCGCAACAACAGTTCCTGAATATGGAGCATGAGCTGCAAGCAACGGCGGTACGTACACCTCACCGTTGCCAAGGCCAGGGTACAGCGATTCCATGCGCGCAGACGCATATCCAGAACCTGCATCAACAGGGCGCCTAATGAGCTCAACAGTATCCTGTGTGTTGTCCGCAACGTAGGGGAATATCCGTGCCATTGTTCCACCGTCACTTATATTTACTACTAATTAGTGGTTAAAGTAGTATAAAAAGATATGTATGGAGCAGCAGCTATTTCACCGGCGCCCAATGTCTTTCAGGGATTACAGCAGCTCGGATATGCCATAGACGATCAGGTACAGTGACACGAGCAGCGCCAGCACGTCGGGCTTGATCAGGATAATGAGCCCGAACACTATTGCAAGCACTGGCACTATCTTCGTTTTGAGGTTTCTCATTATAGGTACTTGCTGCGATTCTTTTTAAGTCATGTGTTCCGACTGCCGCGCACCGTCACTGCGGGGGTGTTGTGTATTCGGTAACTTTCGAGCCGTACGCAAGCCTGCCAATCGTGGAGCAGCCGAGAAGCAGTTATTGGCAGGCTTTTTCTTTCTGATTTTTATTTCACGGTCACGCTCTTCGCGAGGTTCCGCGGCTTGTCAATGGACAGGTCTTTGCCCTTGCTATCTTTTCGCTCAGCAGCAATATAGTACGTAAGCAATTGACCTATAACCGAGGTAAGGATAGCGAATTGTACTTCATTTCCTAAAGGAATACGTGGAATACATATGGTTTCATATTCTGTTTCTATATCCGAGAGTGCAATAATTCGCGCTCCACGTGCCTGAACTTCTTTCACATTGGACAAAACTTCAAGATTACTAGACGGTATCAAAGCGATTACTGGCGTTCCGTCTTCTATTAGCGCGAGTGTTCCATGCTTTAATTCGCCAGCCATCATGCCCTCGGCGTGGATATACGCAACTTCTTTGAGTTTAAGAGACATTTCCAGTGCTACAGGATAGCAGAAGCCTCTACCTATGATATAGATATCTTCTGAGTCCTTCAGTTTCTTTGCCACCTTTTTTACCTGTTCTTCAATTCTGTTAACGGGCAAATCAGTTGTAATTTCATCTATCAACTGTGCAATGTCATCAAGACTGAGTTTTTGCTCAAGTTTCTTTTTAATTTCAGGGTCTTTTTTTTGTACATCAAGTATTTTCCCCGCCAAAGAAATAATTGCTATAATTTGATTAATGAAAGTTTTTGTGGCTGCAACAGAAATTTCTTGTCCCGCGTAGATGTTGATAGAAATCTGTGACATCCTTTTGACTGTTGAATATGGAACATTAACAAAAGACGCTATCTTAACTCCCTCTTGTTTTATTCCTCGCAGAGCACTTATAACATCCATTGTTTCGCCGCTCTGCGTGACAGCTATCACAAGAGTTTCTCCATCAAGTAATGTGAAGTTTCTGAATTCAGATGCTATAATTGCGTGTGCCTCGATACCGACTTTGCCAAGGAAATATGCTCCAAGAAGACCTGCATGGTAACTGGAACCTGATGCCACAAATACCACACGTTTAGATTCTACGACCAATTTTGCTAATTCTGCTAAATCTGACCTTTGCTCATGAAAAGTCGCATTACCATCATTCGCGTTAAGTGCCGTTAAGAGCATCCGTGCTACATTTGGCTCATCTTTTATTTCTTTCAACATGTGATGTGCATATCCCGATTGTGTGATATCATCCGAACGCCATGTAACAAAATTTGGCGTTTTACTACATTCCTTTAGTAAATTCTCTGCTTCATCATATCTGAAGAATTTGTAGTTGTTGGACTGTATCTCAGCGTATTCATTTTCATTAAAGAAAATAGCCCTAGAAGTTCTATCTGAAAATGCTTGGATGTCGCTTGCTACAATATGTTCATTGTGTTCATTATTAATACCTAGAACAAGCGGCGAGCCACGTTTGAATGCATAAATGGTAGCATCGTTTTTCCTCATAACAACTATCGCGAACTCTCCTTTAGCTTTCCTGAAAAATGTTTCGACTGTGTCTTTAACCTCCCTGCCTTCTGCAAGATTGTCTTCAAAGAAATGTGCTATAACTTCACTGTCAGTTTGACTTTTAAAGTCGTGCTCAACCTTGCCCAATAAACGGCGTTTTTCTTGCAGTTCATTCTTTAGTTCCAAATAGTTGTCGATAATACCATTGTGAACAATAAATAATTCATTATTACAGTCAATATGAGGGTGTGCATTTTGCTCTGTGACACCGCCATGAGTGGCCCAGCGCGTATGCGCAATAAATGTTTTTGAATTAGATACAACCGTGTGCACACCTTCGACATCTGCGTTGGCAATTTCCCCTATATATTTATGACAATTTTTACTATCAGAATTATTGTTAGCAATTCCAAAAGAATCGTAACCACGATACTCCATGCGCTTGAGCAATTTTAAGACGACATCTGCGGAAATCTCTTCCTTTCTCGTTATTCCAACAATCCCGCACATATCATAACCCTTTGTAATATCTTCTCCAGTGTTCTGCCCTTCGTGGCACAACGTCCAATTTTTCTTCTGCAAACCTTATGTGCCCCACGTATTCGCCTTCATCTATTTCTTCTTCGTTCACAACTTCAGGGTCGCCGACAAGATAACCGTCAGAATCGCAAAAGATTACTCTTGTCATAGCACCAACCGGAAGTTGGCTGTCTGGGTTTTTATCGATCTTTCGAGGGTTTCTGTACAATATATCTCTTCTGACTATTGTACCGTCCCTTCGCAGAAGGTAATCAGTCATAAAATAGCCATTATCAACTTGTTTGGGTATTGCATCCGTCTCAAAAGAGAGCATGCCGCCGTCAACTGCCGTAGCATTACCCCATACATCATCTGGAAATCTTCGTATCCTATCTTCGAGATACTCTTTCCAACTCATTCAATCACTTCAGTGGTGGCTGTTCTGCAAGGTCATGCTCGACCTTGTGGCACGCCGGCACCATGATGTTCGGGTAGATCTTCTTGCCCGGCATGATGGTGACGTTGACCCCGAGCTTCACGTTGTCGCCTATCAGGGCGCCTAATTTCTTTCTTCCGCTATCAATTTTCTCTCCTTTGATGTTCATTTTGACGGTTTTCTCGTCCAGGCGCAGATTCGCAAAAATCGCCCCTGCGCCGATGTTGCAGTTTCTCCCGACTATCGAATCTCCAACATAGCTGAGATGAGACACGAACGAATTATCCATCACTATTGAATTTTTTATCTCGACAGCATTGCCGACCTTGCATCCTTTGCCTATGGACGTGTGCCGGCGGATGAAACAGTTGGGGCCGATAACAGCGCCATCGCCGATGGCAACCGGCTCCTCAATAACCGCGCCGCTGCGGATTTCTGCGGTTTTGCTGATCATGCTGCCCTTTTCCTTGAGAATGGCTTCATTGAGCTCGAGGATGTCCCATGGATACGTAATGGTTTTCCATTCTGAAAGGGGAACGGCTTCTATCTCGTGCATTTGCATGTGCAGCATTATCGCGTCGGTGAGCTCATATTCATTTCTTTTGGAAAGTTTCGTTTTCTCGATTGCATCAAAGATGCCCTCATCAAAAGAGTAGAAGCCGGCATTGACGAGGCTTCCCGAGCCCGACTTTTCATCTATTGACGTGACGTTTCCGTTCTCGACGCTCACGGAGCCGAATGCTTTCGGGTTGCTCGACTCGAACACCGCCACGGCGTTTTTCGCTTTCGAGAGGCGCCTAAGGTCTGCTTGCGTTGCGTAGCAGTCGCCGTTTGCGACGAGAAACCTGTCCCTGACCACGTCCTTGCACCGCTTCAGCGCGTCAGCGGTGCCGAGGGGCTTTTCCTGGAACACAAACTGTATCCGGTCATTGCCGGAAAAGTAGTCTATGATGTCGTTCTGCTCTTTTCGTATAACAAGGGCGACATCGTCGCAGGGCAGCGAGCTGCTGAGCCACTCGAGGAACGGCTTGTTGGCGACGGGCACCATCGGTTTGGACAGGGTAGTGGTGACGGGCTCGAGGCGCGTGCCCAGCCCTGCTGCAAGGATGACGGCCTGCATCTCTACTCCTTCGAGCGAGGAGCTTAAATAGATTTACTAAAAATCTTTTAATGGTAGTAAGAATTTTTTAATAGCGTGATTCCTCATGCATGTGGTCCAGGAACAGGATGGCAGGTTGTATGCGCTGCCGACCCGTGAGGCGAGATTCTTTTCAGGTTTGGCGATGAGGATTATCCAGCACTTGGCAAAGAAGGACTCGTACCCGAAGGAAATGGCGCAGGCGCTCAAGGTGCACGAGCAGAAGGTGTACTACCACGTCAGGAAGCTCGAGAAGAAGGGCATTGTGCAGGTGGTCCGCAGGGAAGAGCACGGCGGGGCGCTTGCAAAGGTGTATGCGCTCGCAGCGCCGTCGTTCTCCATGGTATGCAGGGAGCTGGCGCCGGCGGCAAAGGTGCCGAAATCGGCGCATGCGTATCTCGAGCCGTTCATCGACGACGGCACGTTCAACGGCACCATCGTCGTCGGCTCTCCCGACCCGCACGGGCCGGAGAAGGCGCGGAGCAGGGACGCATCGTACGCGATTGACTTCGGCGTCTTCCTCGGCACGTTCCTTGCGAGCGCGCGTGCGTCGGTCAGGCTCGACACCGAGGTGTCGAAGGAAGACCTGAGCGGCAACCTCATCCTCATCGGAGGGCCGGTCATCAACAGGATAACCAACCTCGTCAACCCGAAGATGCCGGTGCGGTTCGACGACCGGAAAAACATCCACTCGCTCGTGAGCGGGAAGAAGTACACGTCCGACGACGCGGGGCTTGTCGTGAAGATGAAGAACCCGTACAACGAAAACGCGTGGGTTCTCGTCATCGCCGGGAAGCGCTATTCGGGAACGAGGAGCGCGATTCTTGCGTTCCTCGATAAGTTTGACGAATTGTCCACGGGAAACAGGCACAGGAACAAAATCCACGCAAAGGTCGTCGATGGCATCGACACGAATTACGACGGCGTTGTCGACGACGTCAGGATTCTTGAATGAAGAGAAGCTTTAAATAATACAAAGTATATATATCGTAATACGTGATTGATGTGGGAGAACTTGTATCATTCAGGCTTCCGGAGGAACTGCAGAAAGAGCTTGCACTGCTGTCAAAGGAAGAGGACAGGGACAAATCAGAGATGGTCAGGGAACTGATAAAGACGGGGCTCAGGGAAAAGAAGATCGAAAAGGCGGCGAGGCTCTACAAAGAGGGGAACATTTCCGTTTCCAGAGCTGCTGAAATCGCAGGCGTCTCGCTGTGGAGAATGATAGAGCTGTTCCGTGAACGGAAGGTGGACGCGCAGTACGGCCCGAAGGAACTGGAAGAGGATTTGAAAGCGCTGAGATGATGCCGTGCTTGTTCTGTCAAATTCCAGTCCATTGGTGTATCTTGCCAAACTTGGTAAACTCGGGCTGTTAAGGACGTTGTACAACAGAATAATCGTGCCGGAAGCAGTTTTGTCTGAACTGCGCGCCGGAACAGAACACCCCGAACTTTCCATACTCGAGCAGGCAGTGAACGAAGGATGGGTAACAGCCAAAGAATCCGGAATGCACGTTCGCGCGCCCGGTCTGGGAAAAGGCGAAATAGCCCTGATCAATCTTGCAAAAGACCTGAAACCGGGTTTGGTTCTCGTGGATGACGCCTCTGCACGAAAGATAATGGAAAGTTTTGGATTCAACGTGAAAGGCACGTTGTATGTGCTTTTGCTTGCGTACAAAAAGAAAATTATTGCAAAAAATGAAGCAAAGAGGCTGGTTGATGAACTAATTGTAGCCGGCTTCAGAATATCAACAGAAATCTACAGCACCGTTATGAAAGAATTGGAATAAAACGGCATTGTCGACACTGTTAGGATTCTTGAGTAGGCTGCTCAGGAAGCGGTGGAATAGGATATGCTGTTCCGATGGCTCTGTTGACCAGTTCCCTGAAATCCGGGTTTCTGCTTGATGCGTATGCGCTGCTATTGACGAATCCGGTATTCAGCCTGCTCTGGTCACTGGTATCTCTGTCCACAGTGATGAGTAATTTAACAGCAGCCTCTGCACGGCCTGCTGCAAGCATGCGCCGTGCAACATCCATCTGGTCAGCAACATACTGGCCTACCTGTTTCTGTGTCATCCGTATGCCAGTCCCGCATGTGGTCACTGGAAGGCGCTGTCCCCAGTTGAGGTCAAAGTTAAGCTCTGCACCACCGTAGCCTGCAGCATTCAGGCCAGCAGCAACAGCTTCTCTCTGGTCAGCTGGTATTGGATCAACTTCGTATGTTCGTAAACGTCTACCAGAACCACGCGATGATGGCGGAAGGAAACCCATTGGCTCGAGTTCTGCTCTGTAAAAGCCCGCCACATCTGCGGTGTCAGGCCCTACCGGCTCGGACCGCCCGTTGCGCCCGGTTATCGTTAAAAGACAATAATTTCTGCGGACAACGACATCGCCGAGCTCCGTCGGCACAACTGCTGTGGGATTGGTGACGTACGGCGATTCAACGAACAGGTGCGGCATGCCGTCCTCTTGCGCGAGCGTTTCGTACGTGGCGCGCTGAGGCGCTGCCTGCGTAGGCACGTCGCTGCGCTTTCCAAGTGCATTTTTCAGTGCGTTGTAGATACCCATGCTCATCATCTTCACTACTTTATAGTAGTGACTATAATTTAAAGATATCTGTCCGCTAATATATATATCCAGTAAGTGGTTAGTTACTGTTCCTCAATCGGCACCTTCCGCTTCACGACGTCGTTGATTTTCCTGAGCGTGCCGACGGGGATGCGGTCGGTGACCGCCTCGCCGTGCTTCTCGATGGAAGAAAACAGCAGTTCGCGGAAGCGTTCGGTTGCCATGTCGCCGTCAAGGTCCAGATACCAGGAAAAGTCGCCCTCGATGTCCTCGCCGTCGAGCATGCGCGTAAGGAGGCGCTGGTATTTGTAGTGGGATGGCATGATAAGGATACGCAGGGAACGCTTTTATACGCCACGTAGCAGCAAAGCATTGGTAATCTTTTCGGGCTTCGCCTGGATTACCGGGCGCCATACTTCGCAAACAATGCCACCGCAAATTCGGATTCCGGCAAAAGAGGTGCATCAACGGCGACGACGCTTGGATACCTGCTCTCTCTGCATGCTTGGTCAATTACTGCGCCGCGGCGTATGACATCAGCGACACTCTGGCCAGGGAAGAACTTTCTCAGGCTGCTGCGTTCTTCAGGCGTCAAGTTTCTGTACATGGTTTTCATTATAATTACTTCTGGCTTCTTCCTCATGCCAGAGACATTAATTTGTTCAAATAGTAATGTCTCTGGGTATGTTAAAAACCAAATCTCAAATCTTGTACTCCGGCAGTCCGTTCAATCATTCTCCGAAATTCGAATATACCACCAGGAGGCACCTCTCCCCGGACGTAAATACATGTGGCTCCGCCTCCCCGGGCAGGGTAATGCAAAGAAACTTCCCTTACGCCTTCATAACCTCCAAGCGTTTCAGCGAGGCGTCCTAAATCTGTTTCCCCGGAAAAATGCATAGTTCCATAAACGCTTGTCATAATAGTCACTCAGCTTCTTCTTCCTTGGCCTTGCGCTCGACTTCCTCCTCGATGTTGAGCGCCTCAGCCATCTCCTTGTAGCGGTTGCGGATGGTCACTTCGGTGACGCCGACGACGTCAGCCACTTCTCTCTGCGTCTTGCGCTCGCCTTCAAGAACGCTTGCAATATAAATCGCCGCAGCAGCGCAGCCTGTAGGGCCTTTGCCGCTGATAACGTCTTTTTCCTTCGCGGTGCGCAGTATTTTAATCGCATGCATCTGCGTGCGGTCGGAAAGCTTGAGCATGGAAGAGAAACGCGGTATGTACGCCTCTGCCTTCGCCGGCAGGATGCGGATGTCGAGCTTGCGTGAAATATAACGGTACGTCCTGCCTAACTCACGTTTTCCGATGCCGGACGCCTGGGAAATCTCGGTGAGCGTTCGCGGCGTTTCGTACTCGCGGGACAATGAATAGACGAGCGCGGCAATAATTGATTCGATGCTCCTGCCGCGCACCAGGCCCTTCTGGAGCGCCTTCTCGTACAGCTTGGCGACCTCCTCGTGGAGCGTCTTCGGCAGGCCGAGGAACGAAACCAGCCGCTGGAGCTCGCTCATGGCAAAGCTCATGTTGCGGTCCTTGCTCGTGAGCAGGCGCTTCTGCCATTTCCTGATGCGGAAAAACTGGGAACGCTTCTTTGCCGGCACCTTGAACAATTCGGCGGTTCCTTTGCCGATTTCTGTGGTCAGACCTTTATCATGCCGCTTGTGCGTGAGCGGCGCGCCCGTGCGCGCGCGGCGCACCTTCTGGTCGTGGTCGAATGCCCGCCATTCCTGGCCGGTGTCGACCATCCCTTCTTCAAGAACGAGCCCGCACTTCGCGCACACGCGCTCGGCCTTGTCCGCGTCCTTGTAGAAGTGCCTCGAACCGCACTCGGGACATTTGAATTCAGCCATTGAACATGCACCGTATCAGCTACGAAAGCCTCCCCTGTAATTCCGTCTGCCGAGCCTCCTGCGCTGACGTAGGAGCGCTGCCAAACAAAATGCTATTTCATCACTTTTTCGTGAAAATGACGGGGAAACCGTAACTGTACCTTTTTCAGTAAAGTATTTAAAGATTGTGCTTTTTTTGTGGCTTAAGAACAAAGCATATTTAAAGCTATTTGAATTCTTTGATATATATTTTTTATCATAGATGAAATGCACTGGTGCGCTTAATTGAGCAGCCTCCGGTATTTCGTTTCTGCATCGCTCCTGAACGACGGGTCTTCGAATAGCCGTCTGACATTACGGTCAAGAAGCGTGTTTCCGGTGTCCCTGATGTCTGAAGGGAGGTCACCGTAGGTTGGTGTTAGCTGAAATGCCTGCAGCGTGCCGGCAAGCGCGATAACAGACGTCTCGGGAAACCGGTAGCCATTCCGCTGCGCTATGCGTGCCGTCCTGGTAAGCACTTCGTAAAACTGGGGACCAAAACTGCGGGACATGATACGCCTCCAGCAACCCGTCAGAGGTCTTCCGGCCGTATGACGATGGGCGGTTCTTCCGGTTCAACGGTTATGCGAATAGCACTAGGGCGCTTGATTGCACCGGCTATATGTGCGCTGAAATCAGGGTCTGCTGCATATGCCCTGAAGACCGGGTTTCCTACCTGCCCGGCTACTTCCCGATACAGCCGCACGGTTTGGTCAGGTCCTATGTCCCTGGCGATTAGTTCGCCAAGCAGCTCAATATGATAACCCCCTACGTAACCGCCCCGAGGACTTCCACTGAACTGTTCTGCTACTGCCCGCACGATACCGCGGTACCCATGCATTCTCATTTCCATGCTGTCTAAATCCATAACAACACCTCTTGTTAATCAAGCAGCGTGCGGTACTTTCGTTCCATATCAGACCTGTATGCAGGGTCTTTGAAAACCCTTCTGACAGCCCTGTTGGTGGCCGGGTCTCTGATCATTCTCATTTCTATTGGCAACTCTTCGTATTTCACATCAAGACTATAGGATTTCAGCACACCAGCGAGTGCCATAGCCAGCGCATCGGGTACTGAGCGCCCGCGCCTCAAAGCCACCTGAAACGCAGTATTGATGCTGTCAAATACTTGATGTGAGTATCCCATCATATCACCAGATTACAATAATTACTACTCTTTAGTAACTATAAATAGATTCCTGTGGCGGAACGCATACGTTCCTTTTACCTTTTTATGCATTGCACGAACCATAAGTATATGCTCCCCCTCCTTCCGTTCGAGCGCATCGTCAAGAAAGCGGGCGTCAGGCGTATCTCGCAGGACGCGCTTGAGGAGCTGCGCGACGTCATGGATGAGCACGCGATGGATATCGCTGAAAGGGCGGTCAGGATAAGCAGGCACGCGCACCGAAGGACGGTAATGGCAGAGGACGTCAAATTTGTGGCGGGAAAGTGAAGCCAACGCCGCTCAAGTGGCGTGCGTCTCCTTTCGAGTTTCTGCGGTACGCCGAGCACCCTACGGTACATGCCAGCACAAATAGAGCGAAAAGTGTTCCAATAGCATAATAAATGCACTTCTCTATAGGTAATCTCTGTGCGTAAGAGTAAGCCGGGAGATTTGATGATTGTTGCCGTGATGCCCGCCTATAACGAGGAGCAAACGGTACTTTGGGCGGTCAGGGAAACGAAAAAATATGCAGACAAGGTAGTTGTCGTTGACGACTGCTCGGCAGATGCCACCGCCCAGCTTGCCAGGAAAGCAGGCGCAGTTGTCGTGCAGCACCGGCAGAACAGGGGCCTCGGCGCTGCGCTCCGGACAGGCTTCGCGAAGGCGCTTGCATACAAGCCGGATGTCATCGTCACCATCGACGCCGACGGCCAGCATGCGCCCGGGGATATCCCGGAATTCGTCCGGAAAATAAACGACGGGTACGACTTTGTCCTGGGGAGGCGTGACCTGGCCAATTACCCTGTCAGGAAAAAAATCGGCAATTTCTTTCTCAACGCGGCGACCAATTTCATCTCCGGGACGAGTCTCAGGGACACCGAAAGCGGTTTTCGCGCCTTCTCACGAAGCGGACTGGAGAAACTGCTGCTCAAGGCAGAACGGTACGAGATAGCCGCGGAAATAATTTTCGAGGTCGGGAGGAACGACCTCAAGTCAGTGAACATCGACATCTCGTCGTCCGTGTACGTGCAGGGCGTTGGCGTCATTGACGGATTCAGGAATTTCTTCTACCTCCTGCACCGGCGCCAGAAGACGTGGTTCGATTACCTGCGCGACATCAAATACGTGGTGAAGAAGCACCTGCACTTCTGAGCGCTACGCGGCCGGTTTCTCGGGAACAGGGCTCGTGCCCTGCAGCACCAGACCGATTCCCTCCTCGAGCTGTATCTTCGGTTCCCATCCAAGCTCCCGCCTGATTTTGCCGATGTCGGCCCTGCTTCGTGCCACCTCCTGCCGCGCCAGTGCGAACGTGACATGAGGCTTTGCATTGGCGACCTTGTGGATGACGTCGATGAGGTTGAGGAGCGACGTTTCGGAGCCGGTGCCGACGTTGTAGACGCCGGCGTTGTCGAAGCCGAGCAGGAGCGCGTCGACCACGTCGCTCACGTACACGTAGTCGCGCGTCTGGAGCCCGTTGCCGTACACCGTGATGTCCTCGTATTCCGGTATTTTCCTGCAGAACGTGTTGACGACGCCCTTGCCGCGCGGCCCGTAGCAGTTGAAGACGCGGATGATGAACGAGTTCTTCGGCGCGGCGCGCTCAGCCTTGAGCTTGCTCTTTCCGTACGGGGAGACGGGTTTGCACTGGATGTCCTCGCGATGCGGCACTTTTGCGTCCCCGTAAACCGCGGCAGAAGAGGTGAACACAACCTTGACGTTATGCTTTGCCGCGCGCTCGAATACCGTCTGTGCGCCGAGGAAATTCACCTTGTAATCGGTGTCGGCGTCGCCGCGGGCGTCAGCAGACGCGGCGAGATGGAAAACGGCTGAGCAGTCCTTCATTGCCCTGCTGACCGTGAGCGGCTCGCAGATGTCTCCCTTGATGAAGTGCGCCCCTGGAGGGACGTGTTCTTTTTTCCCTGTTGACAGGTTGTCCATGACGACGACGTCGTTGCCGAGCGCGACAAGGCGGCGGGAGAGATGCGAGCCGATAAAGCCTGCGCCGCCGGTTACGAGCACTTTCATTCCGATACCCTGTCTCCATATAGCTGCTCTAAAATTTATAACCCAATCGCTCAAGGACAGCTTTCATGACAAGCGAATCTTCCCATGTCACCGGCGACTCGGAGATGACCGTGGCGCCGAAACCGCTCTCCAGAAGGCGCCGGGCAAAGCCTTCAAACGCCGGCCCTGCGCGCTCGAGCGTTTCGTGCGACCGCTCGCCGCGGGGGCCGTAGGTGACGCCGGAAAAGTGGAAATGGAACGCCGTGCGCTTCAGGCTCGTGAGTCCTTCAAAAAGCCTCTGGTAATCGATGGTTCCGAGATTCCTCGCATAGACGTGGCAAACGTCAATGCACAGCGAGCAGTGCGTGTCTTTTGAGAGGCGCAGCACGTCATCGAACGAACCGAACTGAGAAAGCCTTCCCATGACTTCCGGGGCCAGCGCAACGTCCCATGACAGGTCGCGGATGGCATCGAGCAGACCGAGAATTTCATGCCTGATAAGCTCATACGTGTCTTCTGGGCTGTGCGTGCCGTAGCACCCCGGGTGGAACACGACGGTCGAAGCGCCCATGAGATGCGCCCGTTCGCACGAATCCAGTATATGGCGCCTGCTCGCCGCAACCGTGGCACTGTTGTGGGAGGCGAGATTGATGTAATAGGGTGCATGGACGCTGAGCGCTATCCCGTGCGCCGCGGCTGCTTCGCCGACCTGCTGCGCGAGGCCCGGCGACATTCGCACACCACGGACGAACTCGACCTCCATTGCCTGCAGGCCGAGCTTTTTGACCTGCGGAATGCCCTCGAGCGTGCTTCGTGCAGGAGAACCGGCAGGACCGAGACTGATGCTCATACGTTACCATAGGCAGAGAAAGGTAATGAAAGCAGGGTGAAATGTCCAAAGGGAGGCAGCTACATCGTCGTACGGACTTTTCAGGGGCCTTGACGACGGCAGCTTATTTACATCCACACCTCCCGCAATTCGTAGAGAACCTTTTCTTTCGAGAAGATGGGCAGCACCTCATTAATTTTTTCTGCAGGGATTATGTAGTGCCTTGAATCCAAGACGACTCCGCCATGGATTATTACCAGCCCCTTGTCTTCCCTTCCCCTTTCTCTTCTTCCCGCCAGCTTTCTTACTACCCTGTTCCGCTTGGCTACAGAGCGGATGGGCTTTATTTCTACAAGGAAATGTTTCATGTGGAATGATGAAACAGAGGAAGAGAACATAACAAGAGCTTCGCTTTGTATTGAGCTGTAAAGCTCCCATTCTTTCACATCGCCATATTTCACGTTTATCTCGTTTTCAATGCCCAGCAAAAGGAATTTTTTCATCTCTTCCGAATGCAGAAAATTTTGCATAGTTTTGTTAACAGACTTTGCTATTGCATGTTCATTCTTTTTGTCTATATCTATGAAAATATCCACATCGCTTTCTTTTGAGAAATCCCCCCGCGCAACAGAGCCAAAGAGATAAACGGATTTTATCATCCCCGCCTTTATCTCGGGCTGGCGAAAGAGAAAGCTCGCAAATGCAAGCGCATAAGATATCAAGATTTCCCTATTCAATTTTCTCACCCCTCTCTTCGAGCATTTTTTGCAGCATCCCTTTCAGCCGCTGGAACGCGGAAAACGTAACTTCTATCTGCGATTTTGTGCTTTTTCCGTATACCAGATTGTCTCTGTTCTCCTCTAGGGTATACAGCAGCTCATATACCTTTTCTTTGTTAGGGAAATTGACCGGCATCTTTCTCTCTATCAGCGGAACTATTTTCTGGTGCTTCTGGGGCCTTTTGAACCACGTATGATTTACTCTCTTGCCTGAAGAAATGAGGTTTGCGAGATGAAGGTAGAGTTCCAGCAGCTCCGCTGCACATGCCGAGGTATGAAAACCGACTGTAGCAGGCTTGTTTTCTATGCCGATATTTACCGCGTCCTGAAGTCCGTCCACATGCTCCTTTATTCTCCGCTTATGCTCGGCTACGCTGCTCATGGGTATATTTTATACCCAAAAACTTAAATAATTTAGGTATAGTTTATACCCATTGAAGACGTTAAGAGAATTGCCGTTTCCGGCGGGCTCGGGGCATTCCATTTTTTCGGGGATTGAACTGAACACGCTGCTCCGCTTTGTTCGTGGTGAGCGATTCATCCGCACGCTGAAACGGGGTAGGGCGAGCGCCGCAAGAGGCATTATAGTAGGTTCGAATAATACTGGAACTTTTCGTTCGAACCTGCTATAGTGTATGTTCAGCATAAAATGTTCCAAAATAAACTGAACATACTATTAGGTCCTTCTTTCAGGCGAGAAACTTGAGCACGATGACGAGAACCATGAAGCCGACGCTCAGGAACACGGCGGTGTGCGGCCGCAGCTTGATCCCGTCCTCGACATCAAAGTACCGGATGAGTCCTGCCGTGCTCTGCGGCATGTAGTTTTTTTCTTTCTCGGCCATAACAGTCGCCATGCTGAGTAAGGTAACTATCTATCACAGGCAAGACTTAAATCTGTAATCTTCTGCTACGGGTGCAAGCTCGGGCATTTCTTGCACGATTTCTGCAATTACCAACTCTACTATTTTCTTGCGTTCCCTCAACGTTCTTTCATTTTTTTGTATGTCGAATGGACTGGCAACAATACAAGGCATCTGAGGAAGTTCTATTTTTCTTGCGCACCTGTGAGAAACCCTGTAGAGAAAATCTCTTTCCAAGGCGGCATATCTCTCAGAGTCAGGGAAGTTTTTGCCGTATCTTCTGTAAATCGGTCTATTCATGAAATAGGAAACCTACGGTTTCCTATGACCTTCCCTTTTGTGCGCCGCGCTTCCTCTGCGGGTTCATAGCGAACTGTGTGATGAACCCGCAGTATCCCCGCGCGGCGCTGTTGGTGTATCGCGAGGCACATCATGGATT
>JACPRW010000001.1 GCA_016193585.1 Candidatus Aenigmatarchaeota archaeon | reverse complement strand
TCACCATGTATAGCAAACAAGGAAGTAATACAAGGTGGATTCCATGAATCCACCTGTACAGGAGAATCTTCGATTCTCCTCGTATCGTGTTTATTTCCTTGTATTGCTATAATACGACATAAGCTGCGCAATTATCTATAAGTCTTTGGTAGAACTGCCGAACAGCTCACGCTGCCTGCAGCGGATACGCGAACCGCAGGCGCTGGGAAGTTCTGTACGCAATGGGGAAAGGGTCTTCACCAGAAAGAGAAGCATTGCTATCAAGAAACCATGCGGTGCCATCGCGCAACTGTGCATTATACAGCTTAACAAGCTCGTGGCATATCATACGCCACCGGTGCCGGTGGTCCCTGTTGTACTGCCGACTCATGCGTAATCTGTTATCTTCTCAAGCATAAGTATCAGTGCCCTGGCTGCTTTTTCATCCCTTCATACACGTTGACTGCCGCCGCGATCGTCACGCCAACGACGAGCGCTATCATGATGACGACAAGCACGATGCGCTCATCGGCAAGCAGCTCCAATTCAGGGAGCGCGATATCGAGCAGCAGCACGACAGCAATCGCCGCGCCTAGCGCAAGCAGCTTCATTACGATGAGATAACGCTGAAACAGCATAGGCATCTACAGCATGTTTATCTTCGCAGACATGATGAAGTCGTTCTCGCTCAGTCCTTGTATTGCGTGCGTCGACAGCTCGAGCGTCACTTTGTTCCAGGCGATGCGAATATCAGGATGGTGGCTTTCCTGCTCTGCCAGTGCCGCAACCTTGTTCACGAATGCCATCGCTTCGCGAAAGTTCTTGAATCTGAATTTCTTCCTGAGTGCTGCATCGTCCACCAGTTCCCATCCTGTAATCTGGTTTCTGTACGGCTCGATCTGTTTTTTCGTCAACGGCGCCGCGCCGCCCTCGCACGGAACGCACTTCTTCTGCGCAAGGTCCACAGACAACCTATGCTCCGCATCTTTTTACGTGCACTTTTCACTTGCAGGCGCCCGCCGAACCTATTTGAAATGCGGCAGCAAAAAGTTATGCATGCAGGGCAAAGCAGCCTACCTCAGCCGGTTGTATTCGCGCATCCGGATGCGGACAGCGAACTTCTCGGAAAAAATGTCAGGCTCGTCGCCGCCCTCGGTCTTTGTCGGTCGCTTCGGCTATCCGAAGGTCTTCGTCGGACCGCTCCTGCCGCACCAGCACGGCGACACAAGCACGATGGACCTGCCGGAATCGTGGCTCGGCACGGGCCATCAGGCAGCGGATGTCATCGACCTGCGCACGCAACTGGTCCGCGGCAAGCAGCTGGTCGGCGTCCGCGACCGCGGGAAGACGGTGGAGATAATGCAGTCCGTGGCATTGGCCAAGCGGCCACTGGACATGCAGGCAGAGTTCGAGAAAAAGCCGGTCGGCCGCTTCATTCACGAGGAAGCACAGCCTTTCGGCCCCAGCGCACCGATCCGGCATCTGGAGGTCAGCAACGAGAAGCTGCACCCGCGGCTCGAAAAATTTTACCACGACACGGACGCGAAAGCCGCCGAAGCGGTGATAACACTCTACGAAAAAGACCTCCCGGTGTCGACGCTCCAAAAGGCGCTGAGCGTCGGCGCGTTCGGCATGGAAAGGAACCGCAGGCTCGTGCCGACGCGCTGGAGCATCACGGCAGTCGACGACACGCTCTCGAAGCACCTGCTTGAGGCGATACGCACGTACCCCGTCATCGAGGATTATCAGGTCTATGAATACGAGGCGATGAACAACTATTTTGCCGTCCTGCTCATGCCAATGCGGTGGCAGTACGAGAGCATGGAGGCATTCATGCACATCTTCGGCCGCGAGGAGCTGCTCTTCTCTGATTGGGAGCCCTACGGTGGCAGGAAGGAGTACGCCGCCATTGGCGGCTGCTACTACTCAGGTCGTCTTGCCATCGCCGAGAAGCTGCATGAGATGGGTCGTCAGGCTGGTGCCATCGTATTCCGGGACGTGTACAGCGGCTATATCCCATTGGGTGTCTGGCTCGTCCGTGAGTGCATGCGGAACGCCATGAATGCCGCGCCGAAGCGGTTCAGCGTCCGGCAGCCCGCGCTTGCGTACATCTCCTCGAAGCTGCGCCTGCCGTTCTGGCGCTACCGGCAGGCGAGCGCGCTTCTGAAGCAGCGGAATTTGGCGTACTACGCACACTAGCATGCTTTATATATACATGCATGTATATATCTAGTATGACCCGGGTGATTTCCCTGTCGGATAATGCGTATGAAGAGCTGAAGAGGCTCAAGAAAGGGGGCGAGAGCTTTTCTGACGTAATCATAAAAATTACTGCCAAAGAGCGGAAACCCCTGACAGCTTTCTTCGGCAAATGGCCGGATCCCAAGGAACTCAATAGGATAGAAAAAGATCTCGACAAGGAAAGAAAAAAAGCAAAACTGCGGGATGTTGAATTCTGATGTACTGCCTCGACACAAGCATCATCATAGCAATTTTCAGAGGAGACAAGGAGCTGGCTAAAAAAATCAGCGGACTTGACCCGAACAGCATATTTTTCACCCCCGTCACTTTGTGCGAACTTTTCAAGGGAGCGTACAAATCCCAACAGAAAGAAAAATCCTTGGCATTGATTTATGATTTTTCCGTAAACTACAGGCTTCTTGGGTCGTCTGCAAGGGGATGCGAGCTATTTGGAAAGGATTTCAACATTCTGGAAAAAGCAGGGAAACCAACGCAGGAATTCGACCTGATGATGGCGAGTATTGCCAAAGAAAATGGCCTTGTTCTCGTTACCAGAAACAGGAAGCATTTCGAAAACGTACAAGATTTGAAACTTGAAGTTTGGTAGCAATGCCCTACAAATTCCTTCCCGACATTGCCGTCGCGGACGTCGCGTTCGAGGCGACCGGCAGAACGCTCGACGAGCTGCTTGAGCAGGCGGCGCTCGCCACGACGAACGTCATGGTCAAGGAACTGAAAACGGTGAAGCATAAGGTCAGCAAGAAGATTACCGTGAAAGCGGAGAGCGAGGAGATGCTCCTCTTCAATTTCCTCCAGGAAATCATCTTCCACAAGGATGCCGACCTGCTGCTGTTCAGCGCATACAACGTCGGTATCAAGAAAACCAGCAAAGGATTCGCCCTTGCCTGCACTGCGAAAGGCGAGAAGCTCGACATGAAGAAGCACGAGCTCATGGTGGATGTCAAGGCAGTGACGCTGCACATGTTCGAAGTCAAAAAAACGAAAGGCGGCTGGAAGGCGCACGTGATTCTGGATATTTGAGATGGCGGCGTTGTACTAATAGTAAAGAACATTGATTTTGGAACATTTTACAATGTTCTTTCCCTATAGCAGATTGTGGTAAAAAGTTCCATTATTATTACAATCTGCTATAACTGAGCCATAGGGAAACGTGAAGTACCATGAGTTTCTTTTTTGGATTGCTGGCTGCTTTCCTGTCTGCTGTCTTATGGGGCTCGATGTTTGTCCTGCTCAAGAAAGAAAAAAGCACCGACATGCTGCAGTTTCATGCCTTCATGGGCGTCGGCATCGCGCTGTCGACCCTCCTCCTTATTCCTGCATTCGGGCTCGCTTTCACGCTGAGCATCGCCGGCTTTTTCGCCGGCCTTCTGTGGAGCGCCGGGAATATCCTGTCGGTTTTTGCGATCAGGGATATCGGGCTTGCAAAGGCGCCCCCCATCTGGATGAGCATCGTGATGATCATGAACTTTGCATGGGGAACGCTTTTCTTCAGGGAACATCTTGTGCTGCTCTTCGGCATCCTTGGCATTGCGGCACTCGTGCTTGGGGCAACAGTTGTATCGCTGGCAAAAGACGACAGGGCATCGCTGCATTTCAAGGGCATCGCCCTTGCTGCAGTATCCGGCGTTATGTACGGCGGCATCGGCGCGTTGTTCAAATACTACAACATGAGCAATGGCGAACTCCTGTTTTCGATGGCTGCCGGCATTCTTGTGTCCGGCGTTGCCATTTTCGCGCTGAAATTCCGCAGGCTTGAGATGAATGCGTTGCCCGCCGGCATTGCTGCCGGAACCATGTGGAATGTGGCGAGCCTGAGCAGCCTCTATGCGATAGCATTCCTCGGGCTTGCGGTGAGCATGCCGCTCACGCAGCTGGCGCTGCTCGTTTCAGCCCTCTGGGGCTTGTTTTATTTCAGGGAAGCCAAGGGAAAAACAAAGAGAAAAATTCTCGCAGGTGCACTGGTCATGCTTGCCGGGGGCGTGCTGCTCGCTTTGTCCAAACTAATGACAGGCTCATGAAAGGATTTTCGAGCTATGCTGATGCGAACGCATCACTTCGAGCTGTTTCGTGTGCTGTACGGAAAGAAATGCGGGCAGCTTTACGAACATCCGTTTATTGGTAATCGCGGGATTTTTTATTCACTGTGCCGTATACATGTGTTTCAGGCATGGATGCTATCCCGGCAGGCTTTATAAATACTCTCTTTTCAGTAGTGACCATGACGCTTCCAGAAGCAAAGGAACGCAAGCCGCCGTCGCCATGGCGCGTTGCTGCAATCCGGCATGCGATACGTATCGGAAGCAAGCTTGCGGTTCAGGTGCCTTCAATCGCTGACGATTACCGGAACGGCATGACGCAGCCGGAAATCGCGGAAAAATACGATATTCCGGCCCGTTTCGGATGCAGACCGCTGACAGCTCGCGCCGCTGTTTCCTATGCACTCGGCGGCTATGAAGGCGGATTTGATATCGATGCGTACGAAGGGCTCATCAGCTCCTCTGAACTGCTGCAGTTGGCACGTGCTCACGCAACAGACGGCGGACTCAAAGCAATACAAAACGGTAAAGGGATGTTTGCGCTGTCGACGGAAGAGAAAAGACAAGCCGTATTCAATAGTCATGTGGCGAGGGGGCACGTGCCCTTGCATGAATCTGAATCCGCCACTGCTTATGCGATGTCACAACTGCCGGAGTACAGGTATCAGCACGGCCCGAATAAAGGGAAAGCAAACAATGTTCTCATAGCGCAACAGCTTAACAATTTGTATCATGGCGGCAGGCAAGTGCGAAGCAACAAAACAGTTACCTCTATGCAGTACAACTACAGAAAAAGAAGCGGCACATCGTAATACTCAAGCTTCAGTGCACGCCTTCAGTCCGGCGAGTAGTACATCCCTGAAGCTACTGGCTTCCTTACCGATGAACACGAGTTCAGTCTTCTCCTCAGGAAACGGCTCCAGTTCATGCCTGCCGTTCACGTAGTTAAACAGATGGCTTTTCCCGTCAAGTACCACAAAACCCTTTGCGCGGTATATCGCCTTCGGCATCCGCGCGACAAAGGCGAGGAATTTTTCCCTGCTCAGGGAGCCGTCCAGCGAAACGCTGAATGATTCCACCGCAAGGTCGCCGTGAGCTTCCGGGCTGGTTTCCTTCTCGACATGAAAGCCGAACAGGACGTTTGTGTCAACGCTGCACCTGACTGTCCGCATCATTACCGCGGCGCTGTTCAGCTTCCGGAGCAGCGTTTCGGCTTCCTGCAGTTGCGCTTCGCTTACCAGATCTGCCTTGTTTATCAGCATCACGTCCGCCAGCCGTATCTGCGACTGCGCGGTTTCTCCGAGGCTCGGGAACTGCGACAGCTCGTACGCGTCGGCAATTGTCACAACACTATCCAAACGGACTCCGGGGAGGCTCTCCCTGATGTCGTGAATGATCGCTTCAGGGTCTGCAACGCCGGTCGTTTCGAGAATTATGTGCTCCGGCTTTGTCGTTTCCTGCAGCTCCCTGAGCGCCTCTGCGAATTCGCCGGTGATGGAACAGCACACGCAGCCGCCGGCGAGCTCGGCTATGTCGACATTTTTGCCCTGAATAACTTTGCTGTCTATGGCGATTTCGCCGAATTCATTCATGATAACAGCTATCTTCTTGTCGGCATGGGCTAGTACATTTCTCAGCAGCGTCGTCTTGCCCGCGCCGAGGTAGCCGGTGACTACGGTGATCGGTGTCTGTGGCATACTTCCCGATTTGCAGAAAACTATTAATCCCTGCCCTTCCATCTGTTGCCATGAACAAGCAAACCAAGGGATATCTGTATGCGTTCATCTCGATGGTGCTGCTTGCGCTGGGCTACATACTCAATTTCTACCTGACGCAGCATACGACCGCCGAAAGCGCGGCCTTCCTGCTGTTCGGCTTCGGCACGCTCATCGCGATTGCCATCAGCTTCCGGTATGCAACAAAGAAGGACGTGAAGCACATCACGAAACACGGGAAGCACCTGCTTGCTTTCGGCGTGCTCAATGGCATTGGCGCGCTGCTGTGGTTCCAGACCGTGCAGTCAGCAGGTCCCCTGGTCACCGGCTTTCTGCTGCGGTTTGCTACCATCTTCACCATACTCCTGGGTGTGCTGTTCCTCAAGGAACGGTTCAACAAAGGCGAAATCGCCGGCATACTGCTCGTCGTCGGAGGGGCATTCACCATCACCTACACCGACGTTTCCCTTCTGTCGAGCGCTGTTCTTGCGATAATCGCCTCGTTCCTGTTCGCGCTTGTGGCACTCATCTCGAGTGTCCACCTCAAGGCGGTGCGGCCGCTCGTGCTCAATAATGTGCGCATTGCCATCATGTTCTGCATGATAGCGTCCTATACGCTGCTGGCGGGGAGGCTTTCCATACCAGGACCAGGCGTCCTCGCGGTTGCAGCCCTCTCGGCGCTCCTCACCATCGTAACTGCCCTGCTGCTCTTCTTCAAGGCGCTGCGGCTCATCGGGCTCTCGAAGGTCGCCGTCATCGGCGCCCTCGAGCCGTTCTTCATTGTCATATTCTCGTTCCTCATCCTCCAGCGCGTCCCTACGCCGGCACAGCTTGCAGGCGGCATGGTCATCATGCTCGGTATCGGCGTGCTCCTCTACTTCAGGAAGAAACCGAAGCTGGTGACCGAGGAGCTCGAGTAATCAGAACCACTCGCTGTCCGCTCGCAGTTCCGATACAGGGAGAAGCACGGCTTCTTCTGTACCGTGAAGACAGCAGTCTTCGCGATACCTCCACTTATAGCAGATTGTAATAATAATGGAACTTTTTACCACAATCTGCTATAGGGAAAGAACATTGTAAAATGTTCCAAAATCAATGTTCTTTACTATTACTTTTTGGAGTCAGAATACCCCTCGCTTCGCAAGTCGTATGCCATTTTATTCGCAGTTCCGATACAGGTGGAACTTTTACCCGCCTGTACAGCAGATGCATTGTTTCTGCGCGTACCTCATGAATGCCCACATTCTAAAACTTTTCCTTGCCTATTACACCATGCGCTACTCCCGGCAGGAAATCGTCATCGGCAAAGATGGCCAAAAGAAGCTGTCGCAGGCTACGGTCGCGGTGCTCGGCCTGGGCGCTGTCGGCTCGGTCGCCGCCGAGCTGCTGGCGCGGAGCGGCACCAACCTTCTGCTCATCGACCGGGACGTCGTGGAGGAAAGCAATCTCCAGCGCCAGCTGTACGACGAAGATGACGTGGACAAGCCAAAGGCAATCGCACTGAAAGAAAGGCTTGCGTCAGTAAACAGCAGGATACGCATCGGTGCCGTTGCCGACGACTTCAATGCCTCGAATGCCGAAGCGTTGCTAACAAGCGCTCATTTTGTTGTTGACGGGCTCGATAACCTGTATTCGCGCTTCCTGCTCAACGATGCCTGCATGAAGCGGCGCATTCCGTTTACCTACTCGGCATCTGTCGGCACGAGCGGCATTGTCAGCACTATCGCCCCGGGAAAAACCGCGTGCCTCCGGTGCTTCCTGCCGAACCCGTCGCCGGGAGCTCTCGAAACGTGCGAGACCGCAGGCATCCTGGCGCCTGCTTCGGCAACGGTCGGCGCGCTTGCAGCAGGGGAAGCGATGCAGCACCTTGCAGGCAATATACCCAGCCTTGCTGGAGAGCTGCTGAGCATAGATGTAAAGAGAGCGTCATTCGATACGGCAACGCTCCCACAGAGGCATGACTGCCCGGCGTGCAATGGAGCATATACATTTCTTGAGGAAAAAGAACATGGTATGCGCACTGCACAACTGTGCGGGACAAAATCTTACTATGTTGCCGCCCCTAAGAAGCTCAGCCTCGACCTGCACGCTTTTGCGAAGCAACTCGGCAAAATATGCCGCGTGCAGCGGCAGAACGCCTACGTGCTGCAGCTCGCCTGCGGCAGCAAGGACGTCACGTTGTTCAGGAACGGGAAAATGATCGTGCGGAACGCTTCAAACGAGAACGAGGCGAAATCGGCTGCAGCACGAATTCTCTCATCCTGAATATGCCTGCGCGCAGTTTCGGCAGCAGAAATTCCTGCTGCTCTTCCGGTAGCCGCCGCGGTACACCTCGCAGCCGCAATGGGCGCATGTCCTGAGCCTGCTCTTGAGCGCCAAGTCCATAATGCCGCTGAACCGTCCTATCATCAGCTGCGAGAATTTTTTCCCCTTCGCGGTGAGCGCATACGCCTTCTTCTCCCTGCTGCCGGATTCCTGTACCCTGACATAACCAAGCTTCTGGAGCCGCTTGAGGAAAGGGTACATCTGCCCCGGAGACACGTTCCTGCCCAGGCGCTCGCCAGTTGTCTTCAGCAGCTCATAGCCGTGCTTCGGCCTGCCCTGCAGCAGGAGGAGCGTATACAGCTTCACGAGATTGTCCACGCGCATGCCCTTCATTCGATACTCATGAAAAGCAATCTTTAAATATACTTTGTTGCGATATATCATAAACTGATATATGGTGAACGCTATCACACAGCTCAATGAGAAGGCATTCGCCTTCGCTTCAGCAACGGCGACAGCAGTGCTCGACATCTTTGCCTATGTATGGCACGGGATATTCCAGCAGCCGTCGGTAATGACTCTTCTCTACCGCGGCTTCTGGAGCAACTGGGCGCTCATGCTGCTCGGACTCGCCGGTACCGTCGCCGGAGCCTATGCGCTGGGCTACCTGTTCGCGCGGGCGTATAATCGCACAGCAAGGAAATGATATGCTCCTGTATACCACCGACTGATTCATGGAGAGCAGAACTCTCCTGAATTTCACAGAAACTTCTGGTTTCTGATGAAAAGTCGGCGGTTTCCGTGGAGCATGGCATCTGCTGCCTGAAGGCAGCAGTTTTCAAGGCATTCAAGATAAACAACAATGGAGGTGTGGTCAATGGCGAAAAAGAAGAAGCAAGGTGGCGGCTGCTGCTAGGCAGCACGCCCGCTCATGTGTATCGAACGAGGTGACCATCATGGCTGCACGAAGACGAAAGCAAGCTGCACGGGCGTAAACCGCCACGTTGCAGGCACTATAGGCGCAGTTTTCTTTTCTATTGTTCATTCATTGGGGTATCAGTTGTGGTTAAGGATCCGGTCGGCGGGATGCAGATAGAGAAAAAGGGAATGCATTTGGTATTCAAGCGAAAGACCTACTACTTTTGCAGTGATGCCTGCAAATCCCGGTTTGATAAAAAGCCGGCGAAATTCGCGCTCAAGTGATTGTTATGGCAAAGGACATCATTTGTGGCATGTACGTGGACGAAACGAAATCGAAGTTTCACGTGGCGCAGGACGGCATCACCTACTATTTCTGCAGCTCGAACTGCCTGAGGGAGTTCCTCAGGCCGCAGCAGGAGATGCAGAAGCTGAAATTCCTGACGCTCTTTGCGCTCGGACTGGGAGCGCTCACTGCGTTCTTCGAATACATCTATCCTGCAACTCCATTCGGTCTTCAGAATTACGTACTTCTCTTTTTGCTTGCTACGCCCGTGCAATTCATCGCCGGCTGGCGGTTCTACGTCGGTTCCCGCGACGCCATCAGGGCGAGGCAGGCAAACATGGACCTCCTGATAGCAATAGGCACGAGCGCCGCGTGGCTCTACTCGACGCTGTACACCTTCCAGGACATCCTCTGGCCACGCTTCCTTCCTGTGGTGACCGTGGGCACTGCAGTCTACTACACTGAATCCGGTCTTATCATCGGCTTCATCCTGCTCGGTCGGTATATGGAGCACATTGTCAAAGGAAAGGCATCAGCTGCCATACGGAGGCTCATGGACCTGCAGCCGAAAATGGCTGCAGTCGTGCGCAAGGGGAAGGAAACGAAGGTCCCTGTTGAACAGGTGCGTGTTGGCGATGTGCTCATCGTCAGGCCCGGCGAGAAGATTCCGGTCGATGGCATTGTCACTGACGGCTACTCGTCAGTCGACCAGTCGATGCTGACCGGCGAAAGCATCCCTGCCGAGAAAAAGAAGGGTGACGAGGTTGCCGGTGCGACCATCAACAAAACAGGGCTCCTGCGCATCAGGGCGACCAGAGTGGGCAGCGACACGACGCTGTCGCAGATCGTCAAGATGGTACAGGAAGCTGTCGTTTCCCGGACGCCGATGCAGCGGCTTGCCGACGTCGTCGCATCATATTTTGTTCCTGCCGTCGTGCTCATCGCCGTCGGCTCGTTCGTGTTCTGGTATTACCTCATAGGCATACCGTTTTCGTTCGCGTTCACCATGCTCATCGCGGTGCTCATCATTGCCTGCCCCTGCGCTCTCGGCATCGCGACGCCTGCCGCCATCATGATTGGCGCCGGGAAGGGTGCCGAATACGGTATACTCATCAAGAGCGGCGAGCACCTCGAAAAGGCAAGAAAAATAAACACCATCATCTTCGACAAGACCGGGACGCTCACCAAAGGCGAGCCATCGGTTACCGACATTATCGCGCTGCAGGGAAAGGAGAAAGACGTTCTGCTGTACGCTGCAATTGCTGAAAAAGGCTCAGAGCATCCGCTTGGCGATGCAATTGTCCGTGCAGCACGGGGAAAGGGCATGAAGATTCCACATGCGACACGATTCCGCGCCATTCCCGGTCATGGCGTCGAGGCTTCCTATAAGGGAAAAAGGATTCTGCTGGGCAACCGGAAGCTCATGCAGAAAAACAAAATCCGCATCGAGCAAGAAGATGGCATACAAAAGCTTGAGCATGAAGGAAAAACGGTCATGCTGCTTGCAGTGAACAGGAAGCTGCTCGGCATGATAGCCGTGGCAGACACGCTCAAGGAAGAATCGGCAGCCGCTGTCCGGGCACTTAAGCAAAAGGGCATCGAGGTTATCATGCTCACCGGTGACAACCCAAGAACAGCGCAAGCAATAGCAGCGAAGCTCGGCATCAGCCGCGTGCTTGCAGAAGTACTGCCTGGTGCTAAGGCAAAGGAAATCAAGAAACTTCAGAAGGTGGGAAAGATTGTCGCGATGGTCGGCGACGGCATCAACGACGCGCCGGCTCTTGCGGCCGCGGACGTAGGCATCGCCATCGGCGCCGGAACCGATGTGGCAAAGGAAACAGGAGGCATCATCCTCATGAAGAGCGACCTCCGCGACGTAATCACTGCCATAGACCTCAGTAAAAAGACGGTGAGCAAAATAAAACAAAATCTTTTCTGGGCGTTCTTTTACAATATCGCGCTCATACCTGTTGCTGCCGGCGTCCTCTACCCCATCGGCGTGCTCATGAACCCGGTTTTCGCCGCTATCGCCATGGCACTCTCTTCAGTAACGGTGGTAGGCAACTCGATGCTGCTCAACAGGTATAAACCTTCGCATGGTCTCCATAAGGACCGATTGCCATGAAAAAACACACCCTCCTCATGCTCGCCTGCATGGCGGTTCCTGCAGCTTTACTCGCCATTGTGTATATACTTGGCATTAGAAATGAGGCAATCTATTGGCTTGCACTGCTGTCATGCCCTGTCATGCATATCCTGATGATGAAACTGCACAAGGATGAAAAATGCCACTGAAAAACGCGGTGTACTATGCAGCAATGGCGCTTTCGTTTGCAGCAATGCTGCTGCTCATGCACCCGTCGCTGTTCAATGTGCAATGATGCACACGTGATGCTATGAAGCGCAACAATAGGGCAATGACGTTTGTGCTGCACGGCGCTCTCGCAAGCGCCGCGCTCTTCATGGTTTACTTCCTCATTGTGAGCGTAGCCCAGGGGACTTCGCATGCGTTTTCGCAGTTCGCCAGCCTGTGGTATTTCATGACGCCCCTGATAATCGGTTTCGGCTTCCAGATGGCGCTCTTTTCGTACATTCATAACATGACAGCTGTGTCTGCAAAAAGCGTCGCTGCAGCAGGCGGCGTTTCGACCGTTTCCATGGTTGCGTGCTGCGCGCACCATGTCACCGACGTGCTTCCGCTCATGGGGCTGACTGCTGTAACCTTGTTCCTCGGCAAGTACCAGGCATTTTTCATCGTGCTTGGCATTGTTTCCAGCGTCATAGGAACTCTTTTTATGCTCTCGCTCATTCAGGAAAAGAGACTGTACAATGCAAAGACGCCCTTCAGGAGCCTGTTCAGGCACAATATCACGGAAATCAGGAACTTCGCGCTGGTGGCTGCTGTGCCGGTACTGATCGTCGCTTTTTTGCTCATCAAATGAGAGGATGATTCCATGACGCGCATAAATTTCGGCAACAGGCAGATAGGGCTCATCGTTATACTCTTTGCTGCGGCGTTCGCGCTTATCGTGCTCGACTTCACGAGGAAAGTCGAGAGCCTGAACGCGGTGCTTCACCAGAACTGTACGCTGCCCGATGCCATCTGCCCGTTCGTAGGCACCCCGCATCAGGCGCTGGTCGGCTTTGCCATCACCGGGCTGCTGTTCCTGTTCGGCATCCTGCTTGTTTTCATGAGCAGAAAAGAGGTTGCTGCGGAACTGGAAACCAAGGAAAAGACCGAGAAGCTGGTGAAAGAGCTCGGTAAGGACGAGCAGAAACTATACGAAACGGTGCGAAGCGCGGGTGCTGTATTCCAGAGCGAGCTGGTCGAGAAGACGGGCTTCACGAAGGTGCGCGTCACGCGCATCCTCGACAAGCTTGAGGCAAAGGGGCTCGTTGAGCGCAAGCGGCGCGGCATGACGAACATCGTGACTGCCAAACGCTGATTCACCGTCTCTTGCAGAACAGCGGGCACTCGCTGCAGGGGGTGCTGAGGCAGTATGACGGGGCGGTTTTCCATTTCATGTTCCACTTCTTCATGTGCCTGATGATTTCGTGGAACTCGCGGCCTTTTGCCGTCACCGTATAATTCGTTACCCTGCAGTTGTTCCTCAAAATCATTTTCTTTGTAATCAGCCCGGCTGTTTCAAGCTCCTTCAGGTGAAGGGACACGATTTTGGGCGTGACGCTCTTTGTTTTTCTGAGAAGCTGGTTAAAGCCCTCGAAACGGTCCAGGGCTATCTCCTCGAAGAGCATTATAGACCATTTTCTGCCCATAATTTTTGCTGAATCGGTTACCGGGCATGCAGAAGCGGCTATCATAATTGATACTCATTACTATTTTTACCCACGAGCATAAAAAGGTTTCGTATGAGCGACGTCGCGCTCATCGCCCACGTCATCATGGGAGCGGCCATCGCGCTCATGGCGATTCTCATCCTCCTTGAGCTGAGGAAAAAATCTTCGCGGCATGGTGCGCCTCGGTACCGGTTTGTTCCTGCTCGCTCTTGGCGCATACATGCTGTGGGCTATACTACGAGACGCTGGTTACAGGCTCGCTTGCTGCATCCCTGCAAGAACCGCACGCGCATCTATCGGGTTGTCCTGCACTGCTGAAACTAGTTTCACCTAATCACTTATATGGTGTTTCGTGCATTGTTCCAGCAGGTGAAGACATGGACCAGAAACTCATCGCTGTTGCCATCATCAGCGCGCTCCTGGGCGTGGTAGCGTTCATGGGATACCAGCTGTACGGAACAGCGAAAACAACCGGCTATGCTGCGCAGCAAGGGCAGTATCAGGGGTTCTCTTCGTACGAAGAGATGATGCAGGCGCATCACGGCGGATCAAGTTCCGGCAGCTGCGGCATGGAATCGGGCGCAGCTCCATCGCGTTTCGCGACCGGTGAGATGACCGCATACGGCATCACGCTTGACAACGCAGGCTACGAGAAGCTCCTGACGATGAATTCCATCAGGCTCGACGCCGGGCAGCAGCAGAAAATAGTAGGCCTTGATATAGAGCTCCCGTGCTGCGGCTTCCAGAAAATAGAGGCTGCAGGTAACTGCGAGTGCGGCCACCACGTCGCGATGGTGGGTCTGGCGAAGCTGCTTGCGACAAAGAACTACAGCAGGGAGCAGATTCAGCAGGAGCTCGATGTCTGGAAGAATATTTTCTATCCGGACGGTCTTGACAGCGGCGCGGGCGCATGCGGATGATGGCAATGAAATACAGAATTGCTGCAGTACTTTTTTCCTTTTTTACTTTTCTTCCAGCGGCGATGGCGCACTGCCCTTTATGCAGCGCGGCGACCGGCATGGCTGTTGCAACAACGCGCATCTACGGTATCGACGACGCAGTTGTCGGACTGTTCATCGGAGGCTTTGCCGTCTCGACGGCGCTGTGGATGCACAATGTGGCGTTCAAAAGAAACGGGAAAAAAATGATGATTGCATACCAACAGCATATCTTCGTCCTGGTTTCGCTGGCCCTGACACTTGTCACCGTGTATCTTGCCGGCATGCTTGATTCGAAGTACCTTATATTCGGCATGGACAAGCTGTTCTTCGGGACCATCGCTGGCACCGCGGTGGCATCGCTCGCATTTGTGGCGCACCAGCAGCTCCGCGCCGGTAACGGCAACAGTAACTTCATTCCGATGCAGGGCATCATTCTCCCGCTTGCAGCGCTCGTCGTAGCGAGCGTCGGGATGTACGCACTGGGGTGGATTGCATGAACGACCAGCATAAGGCAGACCTGACGTGCAGGGAGGACCTCGCCATCGCGGTGATGAACCTCATCAGCACCGAGGAACACCTCTCGTTCACCATCATGAAAACAGGCAAGAAGGAATACATGCCGGTTCTCGACGCCGTCAGGAAACTGCGCATCAACCTCCTCAAGATGCTCATAATCAACAACGAAGGCGAGCTGTGGTGCATCAGCAAGCACCTCCTCGCCGCGACGATGCGGCAGATGGAGGTTGCGACAAAATACATCACCACTGACGCACGCAAGGCGCAGGACATGCTCGACAGCGCGCTCAGCACGTACGGGCTGTTCTGGCTGATGCAGCAGGAGGACAAGAAAAATGATCTTAAAAAACCTCAGAAAAAGAAAAGAATGGAAAAATAAGCTTTCCAGGACGCTCAAGGAGATACTGGAGTGCTGCTTTGAGAAGTAGGTGATACGATGGCGAAAGAAGACATGCTCATGTATGCTGCCGTTGCTGTCGGCATCGCAGTCCTCGTCTTCGTGGCGCTATTCATCTCCCAGCAAGGAAGCCGGGAACAATACAAAAGTCTGCCGAATTATGGAACGAACGACTGCGGAGATATGCAGGACCACGCGAACATACAGCACCTGAGCCACCATCCCGGGCAGTATGCCGACTGCCTGAGGCAGGTTGACCCCCAGCTCTTTTATGACGCAACAGGCGAGCAGCTCAGCGATTTCCTTGCCAAGAATGGAATCAGCTGATGCTCATGGAAAAACCTGTGTGCCACGATTGCAGCAGGCAGTTTGACTCCCGGGAAGCGCTCGAGCAGCACCGCAATGCCAAGCATGCGCAGCCAGCGGCTGCAGCCAAAAAGACATTCTCCCCAAAGCCGGTGCACGTGGCGGTTGTTCTTGGTGTCGGCGTGCTTGTTGTAGTTCTGTATTTCCTCATGTCCCCGGGAGCTCGTTATGAACCGAAAACAGCGGACGCGGACAATTTCCTTGGCACCGAGGCGGCGGTGACCGTGACAGAGTACAGCGACTTCCAGTGCCCGGCGTGCGGCGCTTTTTTCAGGCAGACAGAACCTCAGTTCATTGCCGCCTATGTTGAGACAGGGAAGGTGAAATTTGTCTACAAGCATTTCCCGCTCACGTCAACCCACGCGTACGCGCAGAAGGCTGCAGAAGCTGCCGAGTGCGCTGCCGACCAGGGCAAGTTCTGGGAATACCATAACAAGCTGTTCGAAAACCAGCAGGCGTTATATCTGGCAGCATTGAAGGGATACGCTGCAAGCCTCGGACTCGACACCGATGCGTTTAACCAGTGCCTTGATTCTGGAGTGATGGCATCTCGCGTGAAGGCTGATGCCGACGAAGCGCTCAAGCGGGGCGTGAAGGCGACGCCAACGTTGTACGTCAACAATGTCAAGGTCGAAGGGGCGCAATCGTTCTCTTCGATGCGGAACATTATCGACACGGAGCTCGCGAAAACATGAAACCTGCGTACCTCGTGGTTATTGCAGCCGCCGTCGGCGCGCTCGCAGGCTCGCTCGCCTCATATGCGCTCATCACCGCAGACAGCCACAGCGAGGATAAGCTGATAGCAGGCTTCTATCTCACCGAGAATGCCGTTCACGTGAGCCCGCATTCGCTTCGTGGGAAGATGGACAAGGGCGTTGCCGGCTACACGCTCGTTGACCTGCGCAGTGCTGAAGAATATGCGGAGGAGCATATCGTTGGCGCCGTGAACATTCCCGCCTATAAAGACAGGAATACGCCTGCGTACGAGGAGCAGGAGCGCATTCTCGCCGCATTCCGGCAGCTGCCGCAGGACAGGGACATCATCGTCTACTGCTACAGCATGCCGTGCATGACCGGCAGGAAAATCGGCAAGATGCTCGCCGAGAACGGCATCTACGTCAAGCACCTCGGCATCGGCTGGAACGAATGGCGCTACCAGTGGACGCTGTGGAACCATGCGCATGAATGGAACACAACGAATGCTGAGCAGTACGTTGCGAGCGGCCCGGACCCCGGAACACCCAATGTCACCGGCCAGCTTGGCATGTGCACTATCGGCGAATTCGGCTGCTGATTTTTCTTTATAAACCAATTCAGAGAATGATATTTTCATGAAGAAGCGCAAACTGGTGCTCAAAAAAGAGCTCAGCCTCTTTCAAGCAACGTTGTACGGCGCCGGCATCATCCTCGGCGCCGGCATCTACGTGCTCATCGGCGTCGCCGCGGGCATCGCCGGCAACGCGCTCTGGCTTGCGTTCGGCGTCGCCGCGCTCCTCGCGTTCTTCACCGGCTTCAGCTATGCGGAGCTTTCCTCGATGTACCCGAAGGACGCGGCTGAGTATGTGTATACCGAGCACGCATTCAAAAAACGCTGGTTCGCATTTACCGTCCAGTGGGTCATGATAGCAGCCGGCGTCATTTCCGCCGCGACCGTCGCCTTGGGCTTCGCGAACTACTGGACGCACCTGTTCGGCGGCAGCCTTATTTTCGTTGCCGCAATGCTCATCACCATCCTTTCCGTCATCAACTACATAGGCATTAAGGAATCGGTGCAGTTCAATGTAGTATCAACGGTCATCGAGGCGTCAGGCCTGCTGCTCGTCATCTTTGTCGCGTCGCTTTTCGTCAGCGGCGGCAACGCGCAGCCCGTTGATTTCTTCTATGCGCCTCTGGGACTGACCAGCATCCTCTCGGCGTCGGCGCTCATCTTCTTCGCGTACATAGGGTTCGAGGAGATGGTGAATGTCGCCGAGGAGACAAAGAACCCGAGGAAGACCATGCCGAAGGCAGTCGTCCTTTCGCTCGTCATCTCGACCGTTCTCTACATACTGGTCGCGCTCTCCGCCGTCGCGGTGCTCGGCTACGAGGCGCTATCGGAGTCAAAGGCGCCGCTGACGTCCGTCATCGAGCGGGTGTTCCCGAATGCCGGCATCGTCATGTCGTTCATCGCACTGTTCGCAACGAGCAACACCGTACTTGCGATTCTCGTCGTCGTCTCGCGCATGTTCTACGGTCTCGCGTGCAACCATTCGTTCCCGAAAATTTGCTCTGCAATCGGTGGCAGGAACACGCCGTACGTATCCATAGTTCTCGTGGGGTCTGCAGCAATACTGACGCTGTTTTTCGCGGGCATAAAAACCATCGCCTCGCTCACCGACATCGGCGTCTTCACCGTTTACATCGTCGTCAATGCCGCGCTCATATGGCTTCGCTTCAAAAAACCGAAGGCACGCCGTGCGTTCAAATCGCCGGTAAATGTCGGCAAATTCCCGGTGCTCGCTTTCCTTGGCCTCGTCGCAAGCGCGCTCATGATAACCTACCTCGACCCGACGCTCATACTCGTCGAGATAGTTCTCATCGTTCTCGGGCTTGCAGTCTACAGGATTTTCAACAAGTAGGATGCGCTTCTTGCTGTATTTTAAAGTGATTGCAACCAAATAATCAGATGCCCGAAGCTGAAAATCACTCGTACAGCAGGTCCATCATACGCGACATCATCCTCGGCGGGCAGGACGGCCTCGTCAACGTGCTCGGCGTCATCCTTGCGGTGGCAACGGCAACGAACGACATCCGCATCGTCGTCATCGCCGGGCTTGCCGCAACGTTCGCCGAGTCGATATCGATGGCCGCGGTCGCCTACACGTCATCGAAAGCGGCAAATGACTTCTACCAGAGCAGGGTGGAGCAGGAAAAAAGGGAAATCGAGGAGGTGCCGCACCTCGAAAAGAGGGAGATACGGGACATCTATTACAAAAAAGGGTTCCGCGGGAAATTGCTGAACCAGATTGTGAGGAAAATAACGTCCAACAAGAAGCTGTGGCTCGACACCATGATGGCGGAGGAGCTGCGGCTGTTCCCCGAGGATTACGAGAACCCGAAAAAAAGCGCTGCCGTGGTCGGCACGGCGTCGCTTATCGGCTCGCTCATACCGCTTGCGCCGTTTCTTTTTATGCCGATACAGGCGGGCATCGTGCTTTCTGTAGTCATGTCATCCGTCGCGCTCTTCGCTGGCGGGGCAGTGACTGCCAAGCTCACGGTCGGCGACTGGAAAAAGAACGGCCTGGAGATGGCATTTGTCGGCATCTCGGCGGCTATCATCGGCTACGCCATCGGCGCCGCGCTCGGCGCGGTAGTGTAGCTATATATATCGCCCTCTCCAACATTGTATCTATGAAGGTTGCTGCCACTGTGCTTTTTCTCCTTTCGCTTGCGTCATACGCTTTCGCTCACGGCGAGGCGGTCCATGAAACAGAAACTGAATCGTTTTTCCACATGTATCCCCAGCTTGACGTCGCCTTGTACGGCACCGCTGCGCTCGTCATCCTCGGCATGTTCGTCGTCTACTTCGGCAAGAAGTTTACCAAATTCGAAAAGAAAGCAGCGTTTGCTGTCATGGTAGTTACATCGCTGGCGGTGACCGGCTACCTGATCATGTCGACGGTGCAACTCAACACCATCGCGGAAACAGGCGGCCCGGTGCACTGGCACGCCGATTACGAGGTGTGGGCGTGCGGCGAGAAGCTGGTGCTTGAGGAATCGGAAGGGCTGGCGAACAAGGTCGGCAGCGAAGTGCTCCACCACCACAATGACGACCGCATCCACATCGAGGGCGTGCTCGTGCGGAAGAGCGACGCGAGCCTTGGCGCGTTCTTTGGGGCACTCGGAGGCGCATTGACCGGAAGTGAACTGTCAGTGCTCATGCATGATGGAACATGGAAAGCGTGGAAGAACGGTGACCGGTGCCCTGACGGCACCGCCGGGACCGTGCAGGTTTTCGTGTACCGCGTGGCGAACCCGGCATCAAAACCGTGGATGTACGCGCAGGAGAAACTGGCAAACGCTGATGCGTACGTTATATCGCCGTTCGGCCAGGTGCCGCAGGGCGACTGCATCATCGTGGAATTCGGCGAAGCGAAGGAACTCACGGAGCATTTGTGCGCAAGCTATGCGATAGCAGTGCAGAAAGGTGAACTCTATGGCAGTTGAAGCCTCGTTGCCGGCAATCGGAACGGTCATCATCAGCGCACTCGTCGACTCGATCAACCCCTGCGCCATCGGCGTCATGATACTGCTCGTCGCGACGCTGGTTGCTTCCTCGGCAAAGCGCGAGCGCATGCTTGCGGTCGGAGGCGTCTACGTCTTCGCCGTATTTCTTGCCTATCTCCTCGCGGGCGTCGGGCTCATGTTTTTCTTCCAGACGATACCCCTTATCGTTGCCGAGTACATCTCTATTTTCGTGGCGTCACTGCTGACCATAGCAGGGCTCATAGAGATAAAGGATTTCTTCTGGTACGGCAGGGGCATCTCGCTCGCTATTTCGCCTGACATGGCGAAGAAAATACATGCACGGCTCGAGCGGATAACGCTGCCCGGCGTCTTCCTGCTCGGTGTTTTCGTCGCCGGCGTTGAGCTGCCGTGCACCGGAGGCCCGTACCTTGCCGTCATCCTCGTACTGTCGCAGAATTTCAACGCCGGCGCCATGTTACTGCTCGTGCTCTACAACATCATCTTCGTGCTGCCACTCGCCGCCATCCTCGCCGCGGTGCTCATGGGAACCAAGATACACCACATCAAGCAGTGGAAGCACAAATTCCGCGGCTATATGAGGCTTGCGATAGGGATTTTGCTTATAGCGCTCTCATGGCTGTTGATACTTATAGCAAACGGAACAATTAATTTCGGGTGATTCCTATCCATATCGTCAAGCGGAAGGGGAAGATAGAGAAGTTCGACGAACGGAAGGTGTACGCCTCGTGCTACGCCGCGTGCCTCAGCTGCCACATGAAGAAGCTGGAATGCGAAAAAGCAGCGAAAGACGTCGCGAGAGACGTCAGGCGCTGGATGGACAAAAAGCCTGTTGTGCAATCAGACGACATCTTCAGGCTTGTGGCGAAGCTGCTGAAAAAGAGGAACAAGGACGCGGCGTTCATGTACGCGACGCACCGGGATGTTTCCTGAGTCAGCAGAACTCGCAGACGTTCTTCTTCGATGATTTTTTCACCGGCTTTGCTTTCTTTCCTTTGGGCATACGCGTCACCTCTTCAAACATGGTGCTCTTCTCTATGAAACCGCCGCTATAAAAGTATTGCTGAACGACAGCATATACGTCAACGGACAAGTTTCTGGTGCTCCGCCATGATGCACCGGTCCTGCACGAAGGCAATGCCGTGCGCTTCGGCGAGCTGTTTCGCCGCGTCGTCCCTGATGCCGAGCTGCGTCCAGATGGCCTTTGGTTTTGGTTGCAGCGCAACCGCCTCCCTGACTATTCCCATAACTTCGCTGCCCGGCCTGAAGATGTCAACGATGTCAATTGCTCCAGGGATGTCCTTCAGCGACGGATAGCAGCGCTCGCCAAGAATCACCATCGCACCGGGGTTGACCGGAATAATCCGGTACCCGTGTCCCTGCAGGTACGCCGGAATGCAGTGCGCGTCCTTCGCAGGGTCGCGGGAACAGCCGACGACAGCTATCGTCCGCGCTGTTTTCAGGATTTTCTCTATGTCCATGAAAACTATAGTTCTCTGAAATTCAAATAGTTAGCCGGCGCGAGTATGTATATGAAGTATGTTGCCTTGTACCTTGCTGCAGCGCTCGGCATTGTTTTTGCGCTCCAGTCGTTGCTTCCCCTTACTGATGAGCTGGTGCTCCGGTCTGCAGATGTTGCCGCGAGGCCCTGGATGCTGCTCACCTCGATGTTCGCCCATGGCAGCCTGTACCACCTCCTTTCGAACGTTGTTGCGCTCGCGTTGTTCGGCCTCGTTCTCGAGGGTGTCATCGGGTGGAAACGCTGGCTCGCGGTGTACTTTGTCGGTGGCATTGCTGCCGGCGTTGCCGCCGCGCTCTTTTACCCTGCATCGCTTGGCGCTTCAGGCGCGGTGTTCGGCGTCATCGGCGCGCTTGCTGTTCTCAGGCCGCGCACGGTGGTCTTTGCGCTCGGCGTCCCCATGCCCATGATTGTCGCTGCGGGCGTGTGGGCGCTCCTCGATATCGGCGGCATGTTCAACCCCGGTGACATCGCGAACGCGGCACACCTTGGAGGGCTTGCCGCCGGCCTGCTGTTTGGTCTATATTATAAGAAAACGTTCCCCGAAGAGCGGCACAAACGTCAGAAGGCCACAGCGGTGTCAGACAAGGAACTGGATAGGTGGGAAGATGAATACCTGTAGGATTATTCCGGTCTTTTAAGACTGCCGGGAACAAACCGTTCAGCGATTTCGGTGTATAGTTTCCTGCCGTCAACGAGCGATGTCGTTTCCCCGAAATACGTGCCGTCCGCATGCCTGTATATCTTAGTGCCTTTTTCCGGATGGTTGCCGATGTACCTCAGGCTACCGGTTTGTCTGCTGAATTCATCAAACACCCTGTGCATAGAAATCATGCTACAATTTTGTGAAAAGCTTAAAAAGATTCGCTTATAGGTTGTAGCTACTGCATTGGCGATTATTGCGAAGGAGGTATGAAGCATATGGCAGACAAGAAACCACACATGAACTTGGTAACTATCGGTCACGTCGACCACGGCAAATCGACGCTCGTCGGCCGGCTGCTCTATGATACGGGCAACATCAGGGACGATGCCATGCGCAAGCTCAAGGACCTCGCCAAGGAGCTGAAGAAGGAAACGTTCGAGTTCGCGTTCGTCATGGACCGCCTCAAGGAAGAGCGTGAACGAGGACTGACCATCGACATCATGCACCAGAAGTTCGATACACAGAAGTTCTATTATACTATCATCGACGCACCTGGCCACCGGGACTTCGTCAAGAACATGATAACCGGCACCAGCCAGGCAGATGCGGCAATCCTCGTCTGCAGCGCCAAAGAAGGACTCCAGGACCAGACGAAGGAACATGCGTACCTTGCGCGCGTGCTCGGCGTCGGCCAGGTCGTGGTCGCCATCAACAAAATGGACGCCATGAACTACGACGAGAAGGCGTACCTCGCGACCAAGGAGGCGATGACCAAGCTCCTCAGGGGCGTTGGCTTCAAGGTCGAGGAAATCCAGTTCGTTCCTACCTCGGGCTACATTGGCGACAACGTCGCGAAGAAAAGCGACAAGATGCCGTGGTACAAGGGTCCGACGCTCGTCGAGGCGCTCGACAACTTCAAATTGCCTGACCAGCCTATCGACAAGCCGCTCAGGTTGCCGATACAGGACGTCTACTCGATCACCGGCGTTGGCACCGTGCCTGTGGGCAGGGTGGAGACCGGCATCATGAAGGCGAACGACAAGATTCTCTTCATGCCGTCGAACGTGCAGGGAGAAGTGAAATCGATTGAGATGCACCACGAAATCATCCCGGAAGCGCGGCCCGGCGACAACATCGGCTTCAACGTCCGTGGCGTCGACAAGAAAAACATCAAGCGCGGCGACATCGTCTGCCATCCTGACAAGCCGGCAAAGCCGGTCAAGGAGTTCACCGCCCAGATTATTGTGCTCAATCATCCGTCGGTCATCAGCAAAGGGTACACGCCAGTGTTCCACGTGCACACCGCACAGATTGCGTGCACGGTCACTGAAATCGTCAAGAAGATAGACCCGAAGACCGGCGCTGCAGTGGCTGAGCACCCTGACTACATCAAGACGGGTGATGCAGCCATCATCAAGGTGGTGCCGACCAAGCCGATGATCATCGAGAAGCAGTCCGAGATACCAGAAATGGCGCGCTTCGCCATCAGGGACATGGGACAGACCGTTGCCGCGGGCATCTGCATCGATACGGTGCCTGCGTGATTCTTTTCCTCTCATAATGAATTACTATTTTATCGGCGGGTGCGAGAAATGCCATGGCACCGTCTATGTGACCGTTGCCAGCAGGTCAACAATTCACCAGCAGGCAAACGTTTCTGTGGTGTATATCGCTGACGATGCGTGTTTCAATTGCGGCCGCCCAGCCTACAAGGAACATGCAGAACGTGCGAAAGAAGTTTTTGCAGCTGAATTGAAAAGCAGAGGGCTTGAAATACACACCCCACAGCCTCGTTACAGCGGCCCTATGCCTAACAGGGGAAGGCCCCGCAAGCGGGCTGCGTAACGACCTATCTATCAGATAAAAAGTTTTGCAAGAATGTACCCGTATGCTCTTCGCAATCAAGGGATGCCGGGAATGCCCTTACTCTTTCAACGTAGACAGAACAAGCCTGATCGACGACCCAAGCGGTTACGAAGTCGCCTGCCTCCAGTGCGGCCGCGAGCCGCCTGTCAATGAGAGGCCGCTGTACATCGCCGCGTTTGAGCGCGCGATGTCTAGACTCCAAGGAGTTTTGGCGCAAACGTATACTGCCTCCTCAGTTACCCCGTCGAATGCCAGCGCCCTTCATCCACTATCGGGAAGTCCGCGAAAACAAGCGACGCTATAAGTCGAACAGGTTGAGGCCGATGTCGTCCTCGGACTTCCGTTTCACCGTTCCCTTCACTTCTGCAAGCACGATTTCAACGGTCACTGCGACTTCCGCATCCTTCAGGTGGCCGCCGAAGCATTGAAAGTTCCTGTCCGCAATGACGAGGTGCGCATTCCTCCGTATGCGTCAAGCAGCGTCACGTTGTCGATGAGCGAGGCAAGCTCGTGATGAGGAACAACATTTTTATACTTACTTGCTGTTTAATAAGATACCTATTGATAGTGGAACGTGATGCATCCATGCAGACAGCGCGGATAAAGCTGACCGGGAAGGACCCGAAAGAACTGGATGGCGTATGCCTTGAGATCAAGGACATAGCCGAGAAGCTCGGCGTTTCCGTTGCAGGCCCCATTCCGATGCCCACCAAGAAGCTCCGCGTGCCGGTCATGCGGACGCCGTGCGGCGACGGCATGCACCGCGGAGGCGGCGGAGGCAACTGGGAAACATGGGAATTGCGCGTCCACAAGCGCGTCCTTGACGTCGGCGCGAACGAGCGCGTGCTCCGGCAGATAACGCGCATCAGGATACCGCGGGAAGTTAATATTGAGATTGAGCTGACGGATTAGCTCCTTCTTGATGCACGATTGTTGCGTGCAGGTTGTGCTGGTTGCTGTTCTACATCGCGTGATTCCTCTGTCTTTGATTCTGCGGTAACGCCAAGGCTAAGCGCTATATGCCCATAACCCCGAGAAGCGTGCCCATACCATAGCGAAATATGACATATGCTCTGCGGTTTTGCATATGCTGTTCCCACAAAGCTTCGTACCTTGTTCCGTCGGTCAGGAGCTCCTGTACGCCTGCAAGCGTGCCGTCAATGCCTGCAGCAAGCTCAGGGTTAACTGGCACCGGATTGTGATAGGGAAGCTTGGCGCGTGCACTTCTGGGCCACTTCTCGAGGTGCCACAGATAGCCATAGACGTCTGCATCACTATACTTGCCACGGCGTATAGCCTGGCGGATGTCACGAATCGCCCTACCTTCGTCTGGTAGATGACAGCCGGTTTCCAGCTTCGTTTCTTCCATAAAACAGTGCAACTGGTCAGCGATGTATCTATCAATATCAAGACCTTTCGCGCGTTCCGCGCCGATTTGCACCCTGCTCTGCCAGAGTTTCCGGCTCGCATCTGCCATGCCGTTTTGTCCATAAAAATCGACGGCGGTAGTATCATCGCCGAATACATCGTACCTGCCAGAGCCATATCGTCGTGACCACTCACCGACGCGCTCGTAAAGCTGAGCGAGCTTAGCAGGCGTCCATGAGCCGTCTGCCATTGTCGCGGCGACTTCCCTGCGATATCCTGCAACAGTTGCAGATTCCTGCTGTGCTGCAGCCATCGCGCGCGCATAGCGGTCCATGGTATCATCAGAAAACGTGCCTGAAACCGGCAGCAGAAACAGCGCAGCGCCAAGCCCTGTGGTGATAAGAGCCCGTTTTGCATACCTGCCAAGTTGTGGTCTTTGCATGATGTGTTCCCTTGTTCAGTTTCGTTTCACGCTTTTTGCCACAAAGACTTATAAAGCTTTTACTTCGCAATCGTACGCGCGAAGAGAGATTATCAGAATTCTTGTGTGCTAATGAAAAACAAAACGTACATCTTGAAATAGAATAAAGAAAGAAAGGCAGCAAGATATAGTTCTACAAGGAAATAAAAAGTATACGAGGAGAATCGAAGATTCTCCTGTACAGGTGGATTCATGGAATCCACCTTGTATTACCTCCTTGTGAACTATAGGTGAACCCACAAATTCATGTATGGAATCTTTTGTGGGTTCACTATAAATACGGGCAGACATATGAAATCGAAGTGAAGCCGGTCGGTCACTATGCCCATCCCTGAGAAACTGAAGCAGCGGCTGGAATTGCTCGGTCTTGATGAAAGCATCTACAGCCAGAGGACGCGGAAATGTATCGTTGCACGAGAAACGTTACCTTTGAAACACGTCCCATGGTGCAGTGATGCATATTTCATCCCTCCTGATATCGAGCATAAAGGCAATCATCCCGTCTTCGACCCTGTTTCCATCGTGCCATGCCTCGCGCTCGGCCCGAAGCCCGGCGACCGCATCCTTGACATGTGCGCGGCGCCGGGAATAAAGACGTACATCCTGTCGTTTCTCACGGAAAACAAGGCGCACATCGCCGCCAATGACATCAACCGCACCAGGCTCAGGCGGCTGCAAGCGCTCGTGAACCGCTTCTCGCTGAACTGCAGCATTTCCAACATCTCCGGAAGGAAGCTTGAAGGCTCGTTCAACAAGATTCTGCTCGACGCGCCGTGCAGCGGCGAGGGCATGGTAAACAAGAAGGAGAAGCTCTTCAGGACGTGGAGCGAACGGCACGTGAAATTCCTCGCAAAGAAACAGAAGAAGCTCATCGCACATGCATTCGATATGCTTGCTTATGACGGCACCCTTGTCTACTCGGCATGTACCTTTGCACCAGAAGAAAACGAGGGAGTTGTGGATTTTCTCTTGAAGAAACACACTGATGCCGTTCCAGTAGCCATACATGCAAACATTCATCATGCAGGAGGCATACGCTCATGGGATGGAAAGGAATTTGATTCCCGGGTTGCACAGTGCATGCGCATCTACCCGCAGCACAACGGCACCGGCGGGTTTTTCGTGGCGAAACTCACGAAGCAAGCTTAAATTATTGTTCTTCAAAATACACCTCATGCCAGTGGAACGCACGCTCGTCATCATCAAGCCTGACGGCATGGAGCGGAAGCTCGGCGAAGCCATACTCGGCCGCTACGTGAAGGCGGGGCTGCGCGTCGTGGCGAAAAAGGAGATGAAGGCAACGACAAGCCTGCTCCGGACACACTACGCGGCGCACGTGCACAAGGATTTCTATCCCGTTCTGGAAGCGTACATGATGGAATCTGAAGTCATCGCGTGCGTTCTTGAGGGGGAGAATGCCATAGCCACTGTCAGGAAAATAACCGGCGCAACCGATCCCTCGAAGGCGGAGAAAGGGACGATACGCGGCGACCTTGGCGATGATTCGAAGGAGCGCGCGGACAAGGAGAAGCGCTCCATTCGCAACCTCGTTCATGCTTCAGGCACGATGGAGGAGGCGGACGTTGAAATAAAACTGTGGTTTCCTGAAGGCGTTACACGTCGTATCCTGCTTGATACGAACACATACGGTTGGGCTCTTGAGGACGAAAAGGCAGCAATGCTTATTGCACTTGTTATTGATGAGCAACGCAACGAACACCCACGACTTCGGGTCTTTGGCTACGATGTCATCAGAGCAGAGCTGGAGAGGAACCCGCACAATGATACGAAAGCCAGAACGCTCAAGCTCTATGCCGCTGCAATGACAGCAGAAATCAGGACTGACGAAAGCATAACGAGTCTGGCTGAGGACTATTTCAGCAAGTTTAAGGAAGAAAACGTAAAAATGACGATTGAAGACTGTGAAATAGTGGCTGCTGCTACGGTGAACGGCGTAGATTTCATTGTCAGCGACAACCGCAGGACATTGAACAGCCCGCGGGCAAAGAGCATATTTAAGGAAATTAACAATGCGAAAGAACTTTCAACCCCTGCCATTGCCACTGCCGAGGAGGCTGTTACCACGTTTTCTTTTTAGACGTTTCGTCGCGTAACTTTCTGAAGAAATCAGTCGGATTCATGCCACCAAAGCCTTCCCCGGCACTTCTTTTGTGCCCGAGCATGACCGATGCAACGATTTTCATGCCTGCAGTTTTTGCCTTTTTCATATGCTACATGTACAGCGCGGATTATTTAAATCTTTGGAAGATGCCAGAAATTTCTCTTGGATTATAGCACGTGACAGAAATATTCAGACAAAGTTCTGTCCTTGCTATAAGTAGATGACATGAGGAACTGTACGAAAACTAATGCCATCGACTATAATTAGGTGACGTTTACTTTACAGCTCACATTTTCTTTTCCACCAGAATCGCTTTATAAGCTTGTTCGCGCTCTATTGTTTCTAATGCCACCGAATGGTGACTTCTATGCCACGCCTGCGCCAGCCGATAATCACGGTGCTCGGTCACGTCGACCACGGGAAAACGTCGCTGCTCGATAAAATACGGCAGACTATCATAGCGCAGAAGGAGGCAGGCGGCATCACGCAGGCTATCGGCGCAACGCAGATACCCACTGACGTCATCAAAAACATCTCAGGTCGCATTCTCGAGAAATTCCGCTTTGTTATCACCATTCCCGGCCTTTTGTTCATCGACACGCCGGGCCACGAGGCGTTCTCGACGCTCCGCAAGCGCGGCGGCAGCATCGCCGACCTCGCCATCTTGGTCGTCGACATCGTCGAAGGCTTCATGCCGCAGACAGACGAGAGCATCGCCATCCTCAAGGAGGCGAAGGTGCCGTTTGTCATCGCCGTCAACAAAATCGACCGCATCAGGGGATGGGACTCCCCTGAAATGGCATCCTTCAGCGAGAACTTCTCCCGCCAGTCAAGCGACGTGCAGGGGGAGTTCGAGGAGAAATTCTATCGTGTTGTCGAGCAGGCAGCAGGCCACGGCTTCGCTGCTGAACGTTACGACCGGATGCAGGATTTCCGCGCGAACGTCGCCGCCATCCCGATTTCCTCGAAGACAGGGGAAGGGATTCCCGAGCTGCTGGCGATACTTGCCGGCCTCTCACAGCAGTTCCTCAGGCAGCAGCTCACCACGACGGACCATGCAAAGGGAACGATACTCGAAGTCAAAGAGGTCACCGGTCTCGGCATGACCATCGACACCATCATCTACGACGGCTCGGTGAAGAAGAACGATTACCTCATCATCGGCGGGAAGAACCCCCGCATCGTCAAGATACGCGCGCTCCTCGAGCCCGAGCCGCTCCGCGACATCCGCGTCGAGAAGAAGTTCCAGCAGGTAGAGGAATGCGTCGCGGCGAGCGGCGTAAAAATCTCCGCGCCGGCGCTCGACGACGTCATCGCCGGGTCCGAAATACGGACCGCGGCGACGCTGGACGAGGCAAAAGCCTTGCTCGAAGAATTTGACAAGGAACGGGAAGAAATCGAAGTGCATACGGAAACTGAAGGGCTCATCCTCAAGGCCGACACCATCGGCAGCCTCGAAGCGATGCTCTCCATCTTCCGGAACCATCCGGTCAAGGAAGCGACCATCGGGCAGATAACGAAGACGGACGTCATCAAAGCAGAAGCGAACAAGGACCGGTTCCACCGGGCCGTCATCGGCTTCAACATGCGCACTCCCGATGACATGGCAGTCTTTGCCATGGACAAGAACGTCAAACTGCTCGAGTCGAACGTCATCTACCATCTCATTGAAGCGTACGAGCAGTGGGTTGCCGAAGCGAAAGTCACCATCGAAAAAGACGAGCTCGAGAAGCTCATCAGGCCAGGCAAGCTGCGCATACTGCCCGGTCATGTGTTCCGCGCGAGCAATCCGGCAATCGTCGGCTGCGAGGTGCTCGGTGGCATCGTCAAGCCCGGCTACGGGCTTTTTAAGGACGACAAGCAGGTCGGTGAAATCAAGCAGATACAGGCGCAGGGGGAGAACATGCCTCAGGCGAAAACAGGCGACAAGGTAGCTGTCTCGATTACCGGGCCGACCGTCGGCAGGCAGATTGACGAGAACGACGTGCTCTATACGGACATGAACGGCAGCCATTACAAAGACCTGCTCAAGCAGGTGAAGCTGCTCTCGGACAATGAGAAAGCCGTGCTCGAGGAAATCAAGGAACTGAAGCGCAAGCAGGACAGGACGTGGGGGTTCTGATGCCGCCGTATGACCCTGAAGTTATCTTGAAGCCGGGAAATCTCGTGCATGGCACTAGCTTTACGCGTAAAAATTACAGGACACTGCTGGAGTGGGGGCTGGTCCCGCCTGCGGTGCTTGAAGCGCATGGGGAAAAAACCTATAGCCTCAGCCTCGATTTCATCTCATTTGCGCTGCTCTCCAACAACGAGTTGCCGTACCGATACTCAAGGGCCAAACATCATGCATCGAAATATAACGATGGCCGTGGCGCAATTCCGGACATCGCTATCATCGTAGATGCCAGCAAGCTCATGGATGCATACCCCGGTGAAGTTTTTGCAGTAGGCGAGCATTTTCAGCAGTACCAGAAAGCTATTTGGGGAGAGGATGCCCTCCGATGGGCCTACAACTTTGACGAAGGCTGGACGTCAGTCTTTGGGATTCCTATTAGAGAAGGCGTCTGGCCCCGGTACGACGATGAAGTGCGGCTGATGCCACGAAACCCCCTTGAAGCAGCGGTAACCCCCGACCTATGGGCAGGCATAGTCGTACAAGAACGGATATACGAGTGGTTGTCATGCAATGATTATTTACTAAACGGCAGCCCCATCACATTCCCCATACCAGTGTTTTCTCCCGACTGCACGCTGCTTTCGCCGACGTTTGACCTGCGGAGAAAAAAGCGCACGGCACGAAGGCGGTGAGGTTGTGCCGATTCTTTAAATATTTGCATTGCCAATTCAATAGGGATAAAAACGATGCTGGAACACCTGAAAAAAGAGGATCCTGACATTTTCTCACTGCATCTCATGGAACTGCAGAAGCAGAGCCACTCGCTGCACATGATTCCTTCCGACAACCTCGCCTCCATGGCGGTGCTGCAGGCGCTCTCGATACCGGCGCAAAACAGGTACGCGGAAGGCTATCCGGGAAGGCGGTACTACGGCGGCCAGGAGTTCATCGACGGGATAGAAAGAACTGCAATCGAGCGGGCGAAAAAGCTCTTTGGCGCAGCGCACGCCAACGTGCAGCCGTATTCAGGCTCCCCGGCGAACCAGGCTGTCTACTTTGCGCTCATGGAGCTCCACGATACCTTTCTTGGCATGCGGCTCGACCACGGCGGTCACCTCACGCACGGCCACCTGGTGAATTTTTCGGGAAAGCACTACACGGTGGTGCCGTACGGCGTGCGGAAAGAGGACGAGCTCATTGATTTCGACGAGGTAAGAAGATTGGCTCAAGAGCACAAGCCGAAGCTCATCCAGGCAGGCTACACCGCCTATTCGCGCATCATCGACTTCAGGCAGTTCCGCGAGATATGCGATGAGGTCGGTGCATACTTTTTCGTCGATATGTCGCACTTCGCCGGTCTCGTGGCAGGCGGCGCGTACCCGTCGCCGGTACCATATGCAGACGCGGTCATGACCACGACGCATAAGACATTGCGTGGTCCCCGCGGTGCAATAATCCTCTGCAAGCAGGAGCTGGCAGAGAAAATAGACAAGGCAGTATTCCCGGGTCTGCAGGGGGGGCCGCATGAGAATGCCATCGCCGCGAAAGCAGTATGCTTCAAAGAGGCGATGCAGCCGTCATTCAGGGATTACGCGCACCAGATAGTGAAGAACTGCAAAAAGCTCGAGCTCTTGGGAGCGGAGATGCGCCTTGTTTCAGGAGGCACTGACTCGCACCTGCTGCTCGTTGACCTGCAGCAGAAGCTCACCGGCAAGGTTGCCGAAAAAGCCCTGGACGAGTCAGGCATCACGGTCAACAAGAACACCATCCCGTTCGACCCACGCAGGCCGTTCGACCCCTCAGGCATCCGCCTCGGCACAGCGACGCTCACGAGCAGGGGAATGAAGGAACGCGAGATGGAAGCAGTGGCAGACCTGATACTCCGCGTTTTGAGGAATCCTGACAATCCTGATGTGAAGCAACAGGTCAGAAACGAAGTCATGGAGCTGTGCAGCAGGTTCCCTATTTATCCGGAACTGCAAACGGCTGCATAGGGCTCCCTAACCTTTAAGTCAGAAGAAAACCACTATTTTTAACAGTATGAAAAAGAAAGGGCAGGACTTCGGCTCGTTCGTCATCATTCTCGTTGTCATGGCAGTGCTGTTGCTCGTTGTCCTTGCCTCCCTCAATCTCTGGAACTGCCACACGGCTCCCGGGGACATGGTCCGCCACTGCCACAGCCTCTTCACGCCGGCGCATACGCACTGAAGTAAATTATTTAATCTTGTAGTAGTTTAGCATTTCTCTTAGTAACATGCGCACAGGCATCAATGACACATGCGTCGGTACTGCGTTACCGGATGCCAGACGAAGGGGTCCAGTGGCGAAGCAATATTGCCTTCTACCCATGTGCAGGTATGCGCCATCCATTGCCGCATATGCACTTCAACACAGTCTCCTTTTTCCAGCGATGCAAGATGGCCGTCAACAGCACCCCGGTACGCTACACCATCGCATCCACGGATAATGTACAGCGTCACCGGCTTTTTGCCGTTATAATCGAATCTTCGCTCCTATACCTGTCCTGTTATCCGCTTGGCAAGGAGCGTTTCAAACATAGTCGTGCACCACCTTTTTCCTTCTAATTTCTCCTCCGCGCATACGTCAGGAACGAAAAGCCGTCCTTTTTCTCTTCAGCCTTCACGGCCCATTCGTCAGGGACCATTTCAGGAAAGAACGCATCGCCATCGTAATTTTTGTGCACTCTCGTCAGCTCCACAACGTCGGCGATTTTCATGCCCTCTTCGAACACCGACTGCCCGCCAATAATGAAAACCTTGCCATATTGTTTGCAGTACTCCAGCGCGTCCTGCAGCGAGTGCTTTACGATGCAGCCGCGAGGGCTGTAGTTTTTGTCCCTCGTGAGAACAATGTTGGTCCGGTCTTTCAGCGGTTTCACGGGCAGCGACTCGTATGTCTTCCGCCCCATGATGACCGGGCTGTGGAGCGTCAGCTGCCTGAACCGCTGGAGGTCTTCCGGTATGTTCCAGGGGAGCTTTCCTCCTTTTCCTATCACATTGTTTTCAGAAACCGCTGCGATGACGATTATGGTGCTCATACCGCAATCTCAAATTTTATCGATGGATGGTGCTGGTAATTGTCGGCTTTTGTGTCCTTATAGCCCCAGTCAAAAATTGAAGTAAAGTTTTCTGTCTTGATTTCCGGTAATTTGAACGGCGTCCGCTTCGCCTGCTGCTGCAGGCCATCTGCATGGTTCACATATACATGGGTATCGCCCAAGAAACCGACCAGCCGCCCTTCCCTGAGATTCGCTTCCTTTGCCAGCAGGTGCAGCAGCAGGCCGTAGCTGGCGATGTTGAACGGCAGGCCGAGCGCGACGTCAACAGACCGCTGGCTCCACATGAGGTTCAGCCGGTTGCCAATGACTGTAATCTGGAACGCATAATGGCAGGGCGGCAGCGCCATCCGTTTGTTGTCCGCAGGGTTCCATGCGGTCACGAGCATCCTGCGGTCGTACGCTTTTTCCTTGAGCTTTCTGGCCAGTTCAGTCAGTTGGTCCACGCCATTCCCTTCAGGTTTCCGGTCATAAGTGATGTATCGTGCGCCAAAGTGCCTCCACTGCCAGCCGTATATGGGGCCAAGCTCCCGTGACTCCAGCATCTTCTTCTTCGTTTCCGGCTCATGGCCGTACGCAACGATGTCCTGGCTTGCCCAATCGTCCCATATGTGGTTATCGTTATCAATAAGCCACTGCTTGTCGGTCATGCCTTTAATAAAAAATTCAAGCTCAGAAGCGACGAGCCTGAACGGCACTTTTTTTGTCGTCAGCAGCGGAAAGCCTTCTGCCATGTCATGCTCGAACATCGCCCCGGCGATGGCAATGGCGTCCGTGCCGGTCCTGCTCTTCGTCACGGTGCCGTTGCCCAGCACATTCCTGACGATGTCGAGGTAGGCTTTCATTGGTTCACTTTCATACCATGCCGCGAATACTTTTAAATCAACTATAAATATCATCAGTCGCATATACGTATTTGTGATGCTATGAAACGCATGGGGGACGTAAAAAGCCGCCTCGACAAGCTGGAAAAAGAGATAGGAGAAGTAAAGCGTGTTCTTATTCGGCTTGGCAGCAGGAATAAAAAAAAATCTAAAAATGCATGGAAAAACCTGCTGCAGGCAAGTGACGAGATTTCACGAAAATGGTCAGGTCATGATGCTGTAGAAGACATACGGAGGCAGCGGGCAAAGTGATGCGATGTTTCTGACTGTTGATTCCTCAGTCATAGTTGCTGCATTGAGAAAACAAGAAGAAAAGCATCATGCCTGCATGGCGCTTATGGAAAGGATTGTAGAAGGAGAACACATTGCAGTGATGCCCTGCACAATTCTTGTCGAGGTTGTTTCAGCCATACGAAGAAGGACTGGCGACGGCAACCTTGCCGGAAGGATTGGAAGGGACCTAGAAAACATAGATACCCTCTATTTTCTTGACGTAAACAAATTCCGCGCCAAGGAAGCATCCGAAATAGCACGGACGTCAGGGCTCAGGGGCATGGATGCATTGGTTGTACAGGCAGCGAAGGAGCATGGAGCAGCGTTGGTTACACTTGATACGGAACTATCCGCAGCCGCGCGGACGATGATTAAAGTATCATCTGCAGAGGATGTGCACTGACCTGCTAAAAGACATTTGCTATCAGCATAGTGCTGACTGCGTGCTTTTTTAAGCGCGCGGGACAAACAGGGAGCGAGTGCCATGGCAGCAGCACCTCTTCTCTTCTTCCTTGCGTCGCTTGCGTTCAACATAGTTGTACATTACCTGCTGAGGATAATGCGCCGCCTGCGCATCGGCATCGATTCGCTCCTCTTCTGTGCCATCATGACCGGCTACCTCGCGGGGCCGCTGAAGGGCCTCGCGTACGGCGCAGCAATTGCCGTGCTCTTTTTCTTCTTCTCGCGCCGGTGGGAGCATGCCCTCGTGGTCATGCCGCTCAACGGCATGGCGGGGGTTGCTGCGGGCGCGCTTAACACGCTTCCCTTCTTCACCGCCGCTGCGATCGTTGTCGCTGCATACCATGTGCTCTCCGTGCTGCTCATCACTTACGCGCTCAAGCAGCTCGGACCGGGCTACGCACTTTTTGTCGTGGTGAATATAGCGACGACCTATGCACTGCTCATGCTCGCGCAGCCGTTCCTGTAAGCTTATTTTATTTTGACCTCTTCGAAAACCCACACCTTTAGGTGTGGGATGCTTGGTGGAGTAAAACACCACCTGCATAGGTGGAATCTCTGAGATTCCACCATATGAAGGGGAAGACTTGGGAAAAGCAGAGATTTTCTAAGTCGCCAAAGGACTTCTTAAGAAGTCCTTTGCACGAAGTCGAAAGAAATCCTCAAGAAGCCACTGCCTTTAGGCAGTGGTCACAAAGGGGATTTCATTTTTTCGGTAGAACACGCTTCAAATCCTTCAGGTGTTTTTCAGGATTGGTGAGGAAATCGAACGTCTCGGGATTCTTTGCAAATGCCGAATAGAGCGGGCTTTTGGTCCCCATCCTTCCCAGCCGCCGTGCATTCAGCAGGCGGAGCGGCGGCGATTTGAGCTTCCTGTTGGGAACGAACCCTTTCGGCGTCTCGAAGTACGCCCCGCCGCGGTACTTGAGCATCAGCTTGTAGTCCGACTGTGCATTGACTGCGATAAGGTTTCCCAGGACGAGCACCTCCCTTGAGGGGTTGATGGTGATGTGCCCGTAGTCGGGCGGCACGATGACGACGTCGCCTGCCTGCGCCGCAACAACGGCCGCGTCCTCGATAATCCTGCCCTTGCCTTGCTGCAGCAGGAAGTGGGCCCTGCCGTAGAGCACTTCGTACACTTCAGGGAACGAAACCTTGAGGGAAAGCGAGTGATAGTGGCCGACTGTTTTCGGATACTCGGCGCCCAGCATGCGCGGCAGCATCACAGTGATGTCGTAGCGAACTTTGCGCTGCCTGAACAGTTCCCGGTGCTCCGGCCGCTGGATGTTGCGGTACATCGCGTACAGAATCTCGTTGTCGGGCATCGTTACCGTAGCGACGTCCTTCAGTTCTTTCGCCGTCCTGAACGCCGGCGCCACGGACGGCATGCCCCTGAACACGAGCCTGCTGTTTTCCAGCCGCAGCGGAAGTCCTGTACGGAGAAACATGAAATAACTAGTATTGTGCTTTTATAAGTCTTATAGCAGATTGTAATAATAATGGAACTTTTAGCTGCAATCTGCTATAGGGAAAGAACATTGTAAAATGTTCCAGAATCAATGTCCTTTACTATTATAGCAATACAAGGAAATAAACAGGATAACTTCCTTGTTTGCTATACATGGTGAAACAACGTTTCATCTGTACAGGTAATGCTTTGCTTTACCATGTATAGATAACTGCATAATTTGCATGACATATTATGAGCAGTTATCTGTATACAAACTGCGAATCTGCGTCATATAAGTTTCGCAGTTTAGTATATGTGAAACCAGAAAATAATATCCGGAATCTTTTCTTGTTTCACTATATACGGCAAAAACTACGTGTTGTGCCCGACCAGAGAGATTCTATGCGGAACATGAAGATTTCCTGCCTTCTGGTAAGCATTGTCGTCCTGAGCGGTTGTCTGTCAGGAGGGAGACTTTTTCCACAGTGCTCGCAGGTCAATGAAACGTACGAAGACTATATCCTGTATCCGGAAGACGTGACCTATGAGGAGAAGCAGCCGTATACCGTTTACCTGAAAAACGAACTGGTCAACACGACGTTTTCAAAAGGTACGCATCCCGGCGGCGGTTCGTACGCCCAGGCTTTGGTGCAGCTAAGGAACGCTGACGCTGAAGCAGGATGGTTTACCGTTATCGTCGAGTTCACCGCAGAGCGCGGCAGCGTAATAAAAAACGCGCGGCACTACATAGAGGCCGGCAGCGTTGACACGTTCATCCTTGCCCACGACACCGGCGAGGAAGTTACCGGCAGGGTTATCTATGCCCAGTCAGACCCTGTCACCCGTTACAACATCATCAAGAAGCGCATGACGGTTATCAGGAACATAACAGAAAACAAGACGAGAACAAGGGAGGTGTGCTGACAGTGGGTACGGAATAGTACTACGTCCAGCAGATTTATAAGCTTGTTCCCATTCCTCACTTTTATAGTTTTCCCGACGTGTTACACTAGATGTAATAGGGGATAGCTGCAGAGAGCAGAGCTCTCTGAGCTGCCAAAGAACAAAAGGTTCTTTGAGCACGCACTCGCATAAGCGGATGCGTTGCGAGGGGTATTACGTGAAGCTCATTGTTGTTTCCGGCGGCGTGATGAGCGGCGTCGGCAAGGGAACCAGCGTCGCAGCCATCGGCAGAATATTGCAGGAGTACGGCTTCTCGGTCACCGCCATCAAAATAGACCCGTACATCAACTACGACGCAGGCACGCTGCGGCCGACCGAACACGGCGAGGTATGGGTTACCGATGACGGCGGCGAGATAGACCAGGACCTCGGCAACTACGAGCGGTTTCTCGATATTGACATACCGAAACGCAACAACATTACCACCGGGCAGGTCTACAAGGAAGTCATCGACCGCGAGCGCCGCGGCGAATTTCTCGGCCAGACCGTGCAGTTCATCCCCCACATCCCTGACGAGATAAAACGGCGCATCAGGGAGGCGGGCAAGAACTTCGATTTCGTCCTCATCGAAATCGGCGGCACCATCGGCGACTACGAGAACATTCCGTTCCTGTTCGCCATGAAGAGCCTCGAGGTCGAACTGGGCAAGGAGAATGTCGTGCACATACTCGTGACCTACCTGCCGGTTCCGTCGAACATCGGCGAGATGAAAACGAAGCCGACGCAGCAGGCGATACGCATGCTCAACGAGATGGGCATATTCCCCGACTTCGTCCTGTGCAGGGCAGCCAAGCCGCTCGACACGGTACGGAAGAAGAAAATAGAGATATACGCCAACATCGATTCCGAGCACATCATCTCCGCTCCTGACGTGAAAACCATCTACCGCGTTCCGCTCAATTTCGAAGCCGGGCAGCTCGGCAGGAAAATACTTGCAAAAGTCAACCTGAAGCCGCGGAAATCGCCGGGATGGGAGAAATACGAAGCTCTCGTCAGCAGGATAGAAACCCCCTCCCGCACCGTAAAGGTCGCCATGGTCGGCAAGTACGTCGACAGCGGCGACTATTCGCTCGTCGACTCGTACATCTCGCTCAACCAGGCGCTCGAGCACGCAACCGCGGTGCTGGACATCGGCGTTTCCATCGACTGGATTGACGCGAAGCTGCTCGAAACAAAGGCAAACCTGAGCAGGCTGGAGGGCTACGACGGCATCATCGTTCCCGGCGGCTTCGGCGCATCGGGCGTCGAGGGCAAGATAGCCGCCATCCAATACGCCCGCGAGCATAACGTCCCGTTTCTGGGTCTCTGCTACGGCATGCAGCTCGCTGTCGTCGAGTATGCGCGCAACGTGTGCGGCATGGACGGTGCGCACACTACCGAGGTGAACGCGGAAACGCGTTTCCCGGTCATTGACATACTCACCCTGCAGCGCGAAATACTGTCGAAGCATGTCATTGGCGCAAGCATGAGACTGGGCGCCTACAGCGCCATCCTTGGGGCGTCGCGTGTCCTTGATTTGTACAAGCGCACCGGCAGGCTCGAGAAGGACAGCACGCGCATCGAGCGCATCAGGGGCATGCCCGACCAGCTGTTCCGCCTCGGCACCATCGACCGGGTGGCTGCTGTCGTCCTTGAGCGTCATCGCCACCGGTACGAAGTGAATCCGGATTTTGTCGGCACGCTCGTCAAGAACGGCATGACGTTCCCCGGTTTCCACGTGCGCGACGACGGGACCAGGCTCATGGAGTTCATCGAGCTGCCGGACCACCGCTTTTTTGTCGGGACACAGGCGCATCCCGAATTTAAGTCGAGGCTCAGCGACCCTGCGCCGCTGTACTACGGCTTCGTCGAGGCGTGCGCCCGTTCAGGCATCAGAGGCTTTAAATAATTATTGCCTCACTTACTACATAACTTTTGCGGACAGCATGCAAATCAATTTGCAGCGTCCCACCATCAAAACCTTTCCGAACTTGAAACAATGGAGGTCAAGACAATGAAGTTCAAATATCAGGACGAAGGCGGCGACGACGTGGATGATGAAGACTGGGATGATGAAGATGAAGAAGGATACGGCGACGAAGAGGAGTAAATGACGCCATTCTTCTGCTCTTGTTCTCTCTTTTTTTCCCTGCCTGCTGCACTGCGGTGAATCCATGCGCATCGAAATTTTCGAGATGCCGGGCATTGGCCGTACCGCTGCGTTCGATGCCACGGTCATGCGCATCCGCAGCGCGTTCCCCCGTGCGGTCATCCGTTCCATTGACATGCGCAACAAGGAAGCGATGAGGTCGCATGCCGACGTCGTCGACGCGCTCAAGACGCGCGGCGTTGAGGTGTTCCCGCTGTTTAAAACAGACGGAAGACTTCTCAGCCTTCAGGAACTTCAGAAACACCTGAACATGCCGGCAGACGACCGGCTGTCTGACGAGCGTGGGAAGCCGGTGTGGGATACCGGATTTTAAATAGTTTGGGCGGTAACAATCTCTATGCCGTTTGAATACCGCCGCCTGCCAGCAGTTCCCAAAAATATCGCTGACATACGCGAGGGCGATGTCCGCGTGCGCATTCTCGGCAGGGTTCTTGACAGAACAGACGGCGTGCTGGTGCTGGATGACGGCACCGGGAAAGCTGAAATCGTTGCTGACACCGACGTGCGCCACAACGAACTGGTGCGCGTTTTTGCGCGCGTCCTGCCGCTTGAAAACGGCTACGAACTGCGGGCGGAGCTTGTCCAGCCAATGCATGCGCTTGACATCGAACTGCACCAGAAAGTACGGGCAACGCACGTGGCACGGTGACGGCATGTTTGAAGCGACGCTCAACGACATTGCACTTCTGCGCGACAGCCTCGGAGCTGTTGCTGAACTCATCGATGAGACCGAGCTGCGCATCAAGGAAAGCGGCATCGAGATGGTTGCTGCTGACAAGGCAGTCGTCGCGGTCATCGACTTTTTCATGCACCGGAATGCGTTCAGCGATTACAAGTACGAAAGCGACGCCACGATTGGCCTCAACCTGCTGAACTTCATGCAGGTGCTCAGAAGGGCGGTGCCGGGAGATGCGCTCACCCTGCGGCTCGAGGACAAGAAACTCCACGTCATCCTTGCGAGCAACTCGACACGGAAGTTCGTCCTCCCGCTTATTGACGTCTCAAAGGAGGAGACTCCAGACCTCGGCAAGCTCGAGGCGGGTTTCACCTCGTTTGCGAGCGCGGACGCCGGCATCATAACCGCAGGCATCGACGACGCCGAACTCATCGCCGACTCCGTTGTGTTCACCGTCCGCAAGGAACAGCTCATGCTGAAATCCGAAGGCGATGCATCGTCGGTGCAGCTGGAGATACCACAGGGAGACAGCTTCAAGGTTGTTGACATGAACGAGCCAGTCAGGGCGCGCTATTCTATCGACTACCTGAAAAAGATATTCAAGGCGCGCAAAATCAGCGACCACGCGCAGCTGGCGCTCTCGACAGACTATCCGCTCAAGATACAGTTCGAAGTCCCTGAGAAAGTGCGCCTCTCCTTCATTCTTGCGCCGCGCGTCGAGGAAGGGTAACACGATTTGTTCTCAGTCGGATGCTATGAGCACGGCTACTCGGCATACAGCATCGAAGCCGAAGGTCTCCCATTACTCTGTTTGGTGTAACATGACCTTCCATCCAGTTTACACACGACGAGCAACCGGGCTACGACAGAGAACTTATTGATTATAGCTGACCAACTTAATATTCAGGTATTACACAAGTTGGTCACATATAGTGAACCAAGTTATAATATCCGGATTCTTTACTTGGTTAACTATATCTTTACACCGCATGAATGCCGCTGCCATGAGGGACATGCTCACAGGGGAATATATCCTGTTTGTTTCCTTGTAGAGCTATAAATTACTGATCACGTATCAAAACTGCACCGCCAACTGTTATGTCGAGCTTCCGGGAGAGGTTGGCATTTATAGTGAACCAAGTAAATAATCGTACGTGAACCAAGATATGATACACACCCAAAAAGCAAAGCTTTTTGGTGCACCGGAAAACTTTGTTTTCCGCGTGTAGCGGACAACAAAAGTAATATGCCGGTATTCTTTTGTTGGTCCGCTATATTATATTATAAAGCCTTTGAACGCATTATTCTACTAATGGACGCTGACGTGATTGTTGCCGGTGCCGGGCCTTCGGGGTCAACGTGCGCTGCCTACCTGGGAAAAATGGGATATCGTGTGCTCCTCCTGGACAAGGATTCGTTTCCCCGCGACAAGGCGTGCGGCGACGGCATCGGGCTGTATGCGGTCGAGATTTTCAGGGAACTCGGGCTCATGGAGCAATTGCGGAGCTACAAGCGCATCCGTGGATTCCTCATCTCATCGCCGAAAGGAACAACCGTCCGCATACCGTTAGCCGAGACGCTGACCGGCTACACGTGCCCCCGGGAGGCGTTCGACAACATGCTCTTCTCGCATGCGAGAAAATTCGTGGACACCAAAGAGCGGTTCCTCGTCACGGGTGCCGATTTCAATCCGCCTGCAGTCACCGGAAAGGACCTTGCGAGCGGACAGACGCGCCGCCTCACGTGCCACGTGCTCGTTGCCGCAGACGGCGCGACATCGGTCATCGCGCGGAAACTTGATACGTCCCGAGTCGACGAAGCGCACCACGCCGTCGCCCTCAGGGCTTACTACGAAAACGTCAGGGGACTGACCGACGACATCGAGCTTCACTTCCTCAGCGAGGCGATGCCCGGTTATTTCTGGATATTTCCCCTAAGCACGACGAAAGCCAATGTCGGCATCGGCATGGTCACGAAGTACGCCATCAAGAACAAGGTGCGCCTTCAGGACCTGATGCTCGCCACCATCAGGGACAACCCGCTCTTCGCAAAGCGGTTCGCGAACGCCCGCCTCGTCTCCCCGATAAAAGGCTGGAACCTGCCGCTCGCCTCGAAGCGGCGGAAGTGCTATTACGAGAACGTGCTGCTCGTCGGCGATGCGGCAGCGCTTGTCGACCCGCTCACCGGCGAAGGCATCGGCGAGGCAATGCTGAGCGGCAAGCTTGCGGCGCAGGCAATCGACGAGGCGTTCAAGAAAAACGATTTCTCTGAAAATACCCTGAAGATGTACGACAGCCTGATACACAAGCATCTCGGCAATACCTACCGGAAGCACTACCTCGCCCAGCAGTTCTTCAGGCACCGGACGGTATTCAACGCTGCGGTCGATATCAGCAGCGTGAAGTACAAAACCGGCTGACGCCGGCTCGTAGACTTCTGCGAGCTTCCTGCTCTGACGCTGCAGCCCGGCGCGCACAACAAAAAGCGTTCACAACAGCTTCCCATAAACTTCCAGCTAACTCCCGCTCTTCGCCCTGCAGTCATGGGGCATTTCATTACCGTATTGTTCAGCAAGTCCGCGCAATGCCTGCTGCACCTGCTCTGGGTCGGTCTTATAGCAGATTGTAATAATAATGGAACTTTTAGCTGCAATCTGCTATAGGGAAAGAACATCATAAAATGTTCCAAAATCAATGTTCTTTACTATCATATATCCACAGTTCGAGAAGAGGTACGTCTTTTCTGTCACGTACAGGTACCTGATACACGAACCCGGCGCTTATTATCGGCGGGCACTGTTCATGCCTCATGGCGCAAACTCCGAGCTGTTCATGTGCATACTGATAGTATGTTCTGTTGGTTAGTGAACATTTTATGCAGAACATACCGTATAGCAGGTTCAGGTGAAAAGTTTGGTTATTACGTGAACCTGCTATGAAAGCTATGTTCACGTGCCCATTGCTCAGGGTGTGGCACTGTCTCCTACAGAATGTTCACTACATATAGATAACTGCGTAGTTTATGTGACTGCAAACTGCGTTGTATGGTGAATTGCACTGGTTATGTCCTGATATTATTTGCAATTCACCTATAGAAAATTGCGCGTTAATACGACATAAGCTGCGCAATTATCTATATCATGTAACCTAAGTAACGCAGTTTACTATAATGTTCTGCCATAAAAATCACAAGAACTGTGTCAGATATACTGATGGTCACAAATACTTTTAATCCTAAATGCGCGTTCCCCACTCGTAGCCGCTGCTGGCTCCTGTGGAAGAGAGTTTCTTCTGAATCTCGTCAAGGTTCGGCACGTTCACCTTCTGGTAGGTGATGATGACGTTGTCGTTCGGGAAGCGGGGAATGACGTGGAAGTGGATGTGGTTCACTATCTGGCCCGCGTGCCTGCCATTGTTCTGCAGCACGTTGATGCCGTCGGCATTCAGACTCGTCTTGATGCGCTTTGCCATGACCTTCACTATCGCAATCATTTTCTTGAGGTCGGCGTCGTCGACGTCCGTAATGCTTTCGTAATGCCGTTTCGAGACGACTAAGCAATGGCCGGGGTTGGCGGGGTTGATGTCGAGAAACGCGACGGCGTCCGGATCCTCGTACACTTTCTTCGACGGTATCTCGTTCCGCACGATTTTGCAGAAGATGCAGTCCTCCATGGTATCACCATTATGCCGTCAAGTTCTTAAGTCAGCAGCAGCGGCAGAAAGATTGCCAGGTTGACCATGATGTCGAGCAGGACGGCCGCGACAAACGCGACCCCGAGCAGCGACCCGTGGTTCCTGCCGAAGTCCGTCTTCCAGCGGGCTGCAAGAACGAGCAGGGGCAGGAACATGAACAGGCTGATGAAATAAAATTCAGGCGACAGCAGCCCGGTGCTGGCGAACGCGAAGATGAAGCTGCCGAGGTCGGCAAGGAGCACAAAAATGTAGATGAGCAGCGCCATGAGGAAATAGACAGGGAACCGGTCAAGCTCCATACGCTACTTTTGGTTCTTGGTGCATTTATCTATTTCGGCAGCCTAGCTCGGCACCGCGTAGGCGGTGAGAAGACTGAAAGAAGGAGCACATGGGGCCACGAGGATTTGAACCCCGACTAGCAGGTTTCTTAACCGCAGGGAACCCAGATTCCCTTCAGTTGCTGCAAAGAAGCTTCGCTTCTTTGAGCTCTCAAAGAGCTCTGCTCTTTGAAGATCAAGTTCTTCCTGATTCCCTCCTGCGGAATCTTATCATTGCTACCTACGCAGCTCAAAGCTCCAGTTCGTTCTTTTGACTGCCGGCTACTTTTCTTTCGAAGAAAAGGAGCCGTCTGGAGCCTGCCGTACTACCTGGTTATACCATGACCCCTTCCTAAGGTTTTGTCGTGCGCGTACTAAAAGCTTGGGGAAAACGAAAGAGCACTACAGTTCCACATACCGGAACTTTTTTATACTACAGTGTTATGGTATAGGCGGTTGTCATGGATATACAACAATCTATCATTGGGTTGGCAGAGCATGACCCAGCGGTAGCCGCGTTCCTCAGACAGGTGGTGGCAGAGCGGCTGCTCGTCAATCTCAGGTGGTGGACCAAGGTACGAATGCCCCGCTACGACACGCTTACCGGCGTGTACAGTCGCGAGGAACTGGATGGCATACTCTTTGATGAAACAGCACGGGCCTCCCGTTACCAGCGGTCATTGTCTGTCGTCATGCTCGACATCAACGGACTCAAGCCGTTCAACGACACCTATGGCCATCAGGCTGGGGATGAGCTGTTGCGCACTGCCGCGGCTATCTTTGTCACCGGGATGCGGAACTCTGACAGTGTCATCCGCTATGGCGGCGACGAATTTGTCGTCATCATGCCTGAAACCGGCAGGCGCGGCGCCATAGCAGCGGCAAACCGGTTGGGAACTTCCATCGACAGCTACCCGTTCGACGGTGCCCACCGCATCACGCTGGCAGCGGGCACTGCAACGTACAACCCGCGCAGAAAACAGCCGGCAACCCCTCATGAACTCCTTGGACGGGCTGACACCGCTATGTACGCGGCAAAAAAGCTGTCCCATGACCGGGGAAGCAGCGTCACGTGCGCCTACGAAAGCTTGCATTGCCCTGCACATGCCGGCAACGGCGCTGGTTCGGCGGCAGTACCATATTTAAACCTTGCCTCAAGGCGCAACCTTTAAATATGTCTATTTATAACAGAGGTAACGGTGAAAACAAACATGGAAATGCAGAAAATGGGAGAGTACGCATTCCTGGCAGGTGTCCTCATCGCCGTGTTTGCGGGAATCGCATCACAGATGGGAGCGCTTGACGCAAACACAGCAGGAACAGCAACCCTGCTCCTGGTTGCGCTGGGAATCGCGGTGGGTATGCTGAACATCACTGAACGAGAGACCACACCGTTCCTTATTGCTGCCGTAGCCCTCGTGGTTTCGGGTACAGCAAACTTCAGTGTCATAAACATTGCCAACATCGGGGCTCTCTTGGACAGGGTCGTGGATAACGTCGCTGTCTTCGTGGTTCCTGGTGCTGTCATCGTCGCCTTGAAGGCGATATGGGCACTGGCTTCGAGTAAATAAGGTCTCTAAAACCCTGTTTGCAATGTAGTTTTGCTTTTTTTCTTTCTATATTATTTTATTCTTACACTTCACACTGTTTCGATGTAGAAGTACGCTTTTCCGCGCTAGAACAAGCTATTTTTCGTGTTTTTGGCTTTCGGGAGCTGCCAGCAGTTTCACCGCGACCGTCGTATACAGGACGGTCGCGACGATGACGACGAAGACGATGTTGACGTAGAGGTCCGCGTTCGCAACGCCGTAGACAGCCGGGAGCTGCGCAAGCACCGCAGCTGCCAGGCCCCTTGACGCAAGGCTGCTCATTATTCTGGTCTCGAATGCCGTGATTTCCATCCTGACGGTTGCCATGAGCACTGCAAGATAGCGAAGCCCAGCCAGCACCGCTGCTATGGCCAGTCCGTAGAGCGCATATGCAGGGGTTACCGCTGCCACCACGCCGATGTAGATGAAGAAGAATGAGCGGATAAAGAACGATGACTCCTTCTGGAAGGTCTTGAGCAGGTAGTTCACTGCAAGCCGCCGCTTCAGCCGGAGCATGCCGGAGAACGTTGCGCCGTTGCCCAGCACCAGACCGAACAAGAGCGCGGCTACAGCGCCCGAGCCCTCCACGGTGACGACGAACGCATACAGGGCGAAAAGGACGGCAAGCGTCAGCAGGTAGTCGAACGGCTTCCCTTTGAGCCGGTCGAGGGCGAAGAGCCAGAAGATGCCGGCCACGAGACCGACAACTGCGCCAATGGTGAAGGCAACGACGACATCAGCTGCTGTGCTGTAGCCTGTAGTCGCCGGCACTGCAAGGTTGACAAGGGCGACCGCGGCGACAATGGCAAGCGGGTTGGCTATGGCCGAGCCGAGATTGAGGAGTGCCATGGTGGCTGGCTTAAGGTGCAGCTGCGCGACAATCATGACGGCAGCTGGCGAGCTGGCGCTGCTCACCATGGTGCCGAGCAGGAGCGCAAGCAGCGGAGGCAGGTGAAGGAACAGGATGCCGATGGCTGCGACGCTGAGCACGGAGAACACGAACTCTGCCCCGGCGAACAGCAGGCTCCGCGGCGCGCGGCGGAGCTGGTAGAAGTCCAGGTTGAGGCCCGCATCGAACAGGATGATGAGCAGGGCGAGGGCTAGCAGGAACGGCGACAGGATGATGAAGAGTGCCGGGTTAGCGAGGCCGAATAGGGCAATGCTGCTGCCGAAGCCGAGAAGCCAGATGACGTCTGACACGCCGGTTTTCACGAAGATAAAGGAGCTAATATAACCGGCGAAGACGGTGACGGCAAACAGCACCAGCAATGAGAACGGATCGACTCCCATTGGCATCACTTCTCCGTGTAGAGATAAAAAGCAGGCGCATCACCGTTGTCCCCGCATCAAGAAACGCTTATAAGCACGCCCGACCGATATATAGTGATAACTATGCGTTCAGACGAACTCATGGGCTGGGCATTGACCTTGCTGTTCAGCTATGCATTCCTGTGGGCGCTGCTCTACTTCATCAAGACGCCGAGCATCGATCTCAGGGCTGCGGCATTCGCGCTGCTGGTGCTCGCCGCGGTAGCGAAGGCATCGAATCCGCTCGTTTGGAAATTATACGGCGGCAGGCCGGGCGCAGCGAAGGCAAAAGCAAGGCCACGAAGAAGGCGCTAGTTTTTTCTCTGTTTTTCCTCTTTCATTAGTTTTATCAGCATGGTCGGCTACCTTGATTTCGACGCGATGGAACAGCGCCGCCTGCGGAAGCATGTTGCTGCCGGAGCGCACCTCCACTATTTCGAGTGGAAGATGAGATGGCGGCGCTGCGCGGGTAGACACGTCAAGCTCTGCCATTGCGCAACATCGTGACATGGCCGCTCTTTTTCGCCGTTCTGTTGGAATGAAGCCACGTGCGCGCGGTAGTTTTAAATAATAGTTATACTATAGTTATACGGTGATACCTGTGGAGGTTATTGCAAAGCCAAAAAAATGGGGGAATTCGATAGGCGTTATAATACCTAAAGACGTGCTTGAAAAAGAGAAAATAACGCTGAAGGACGAGCTGATTCTTTACATAGAGAAGAAAAAAAACAAAGAGAAGGCGAGACTCATGAAGGAAGGCTATATAGAAATGTACAAAGATACAAAGAAAATAAACAGGGAATGGGAATCAGCCGACTATGAGGAATAGTCTATGCAAATTAAGCGTGGAGATATAGTTCTTGTCAATTTAGATCCTGTAACTGGTTCTGAGCAAGGAAAAACAAGACCTGCATTAATTATTCAGAATGACATAGGAAACGAATACAGTCCAACTACCATCATAGCGCCTATAACGACGAAAACATATTCCAAACAGTTTCCAATAAATGTTGAAACCGAGACTATAGATTCGCCGCTTAAGGAAAAGTCTACAATACTGCTTAACCAGATAAGGACAATAGACAAATCAAGAATAATAAAAAAATATGGAAAATTGTCGTATAGAAAGATGCGAGAAGTTGACGAAGCCATAATTGTTAGTCTTGGTCTAGAATAGAACTTTAATTTAAATTTTCACCCAGGAATACAATTTGGATGACGCCACCGTAGCTCAACCTGGCAGAGCAGCAGTTTTGTAAGAGGAGAAACCTTCCGATTGAACTGCAGGTTAAGGGTTCAATTCCCTTCGGTGGCTTGAATTAAATCTTTTTATACTTAATTAAACAATATGTAACAGATTCATATGGCAGAAGTAGTGTGCAAAACGAGAAAGATCGGCGGGTCAATAGGCATTATACTTCCGCGTGAGGTGGTAAAGGAAGAAGGGATACGACCGGACCAGAATATACGCGTGCACATTAAAAAACAGGTCAAAGTGAAGGACGTTTTCGGCATGTTTCCACAATGGAAAACCCCGGCACAAAAGCTCAAGGATGAGGCGCGTAAAGGATGGTAAACTACTTCTTTGATACGTATGCGCTTATCGAAATCACGAAAAACAACCCGAACTATCTCAAATTTATCGGGGAGGATATCGCCACTACAAAATTTAATCTCGTGGAGCTCGTTTATATAATTCTCTCCGAGTTGGACGGAGCATCTGCAAAAGGAGCTTTCCAGAGATTCAGGGATGCAGAGGTCGACGTTTCTGATGAAATTCTGCTTACCGCAGCAGCATTTCGCCTCAAAAACAAGAAGAAAAGCCTCTCGTATGCAGACTGCATAGGGTATGCGTTCGCATTGGGAAATAACTTAAAATTCCTTACCGGTGACGATGCTTTTGCAGGCATGAAGAATGTGGAGTTTGTAAAATAGGCAGTGGGGGGCAAGAGATGGAAGACGACGAAAAAGAAGGCAGGAAAAAGGACAATGGCAGTTTTTGGTCAGGCGGGTCTTTCACGCAAACTATGGATTCAAGAGAAATGAAAGAGAAAATGAAGACGTTCCATACAAAGCACGACGAGGACTTGCATTTCAGCTGCAAAGCATGCAACGCGAAAATATCTGCGCACAACAAGGATTGGCATGATGGCATGTGCGATGGCTGCTTTGACAAGGCGTATTTTCCGGAAGGGTAAGCCACCGACCATGGAAGCACCTAGTACCAGTTTTGAATGACGATTTCTGTAATTTTGTTCAATGGGATGCTACCGCCGCCTTTTTCTGCGGCAGCGTACATGTATGACCATGGTGCTCCCATGGCTGCCGCTTGCACTCGCGCTGCTGCTCTCGGCTGCCCACCTGTTCGCTGAGCGTTTCTCGCGTGCGGAAAAGTACCACCAGGGATTCCTCAGCCTTGCTTCGGGCATGCTGGTGGCACTCCTGCTGCTGGAAATTATGCCACTTCTCTTCGCTTCGCCGTATGCCACCGACATCCCGTTCGCGATGCTCGCCGGATTTTCCCTCTACCATTTCCTCGAGCGGCACGTGTACCGGCACCACCGGAAAGCGCAGATGTCAGCAGAGCTGGCGAAGCTTCATCTTGCCGGATTTTTCCTCGATGGCATCGTCATCGGCAGCATCCTGCTGCTTATCGCCTCGGTTTCGGCAATCCCCGTGATTTTCATTATCTTCGTTCCGCTGCTGCTCGGCGCGTCCAGCTCGTCCGTGGCAATCAAGCACATCCACGATTCGTTCAGGATAGACGCGATGAGCAGGCTTATGCTCTCAGGGTCCTACGTTGCAGGCGCCTTCCTTGCGTCGTCGGTCAATTTGCAGGGTGAGCCATTTTATCTGGTCATGTCATTCCTCGCCGGCATCCTGCTGTATTTTGTCGTCCGCGACGAGCTCCCGAAAAGCAGGAACGGGAATTCATGGGTGTTCCTTTTCGGCGTGCTCTCCATTGCATCGCTCATGCTGCTCGGCAGGGGTTTTTGATGGACCTTAGCGTGTTTCCTCTCGGACCGGTGCACACCAATTGTTATCTCGTCGTCAGCGGCAGCGAAGCAATGGTTGTTGACGTGCCGCACGGCTGCAGCGAAAAGGTGGTGCACGAACTCGTCAAGGCCGATGCGAAGCTTCTGTATATGGTGAATACGCATGGGCACTGGGACCATATCACTGAAAACGCGCTACTCAGGGAGAAAACGAACGCACGGATTGCATGCCACAAGCTTGATGAAGACAGGCTGCGAAATCCTTCAGCCCTGATGAAGCCGCCGATTCCCGTTGCGCCATCGCGAGCTGACGTGTATCTTGAAAGCGGCAATACCATAACGGTCGGCGGGCTTTCTTTCGCCGTGCTGCACACGCCCGGCCACACGCCGGGAAGCATCTGCCTTTACGAGAACAACGAACATGTCGTTTTCACCGGCGACGTGCTCTTCTCAGGGACATACGGCAGGACTGATTTCCCCGGCGGCGACGACCGGCAGATGCGCGCGAGCCTGCAGCGGCTTGCGGCGCTGCCAAAGAAGACAACGGTGTACCCGGGGCACGGCGAGGCAACGGCAATCGGAGCAGAAGAATGGCTGGATGAGCTCTGATACAATCTGCTTAAGAACCTGTTGAACATCTTTTCCATTTTATATAATTTCACCGAATGGTTACAGCATGGCCACCAGTGGAATACGGGAATACATCTTTCTTCGCGGAAGAGTACCGACGCTTCATGAAATGCTCGATGGCGAGCGCCGAATTGTGGAGGCGAACAAGTTTTACTGGCTGCGGCGCTACCTTGCACCTGAATCGCTTCCTCACTATGCTCATGCGGTCGGCACGCGATACAATACGATGCTGGAACAAGGGCTTCTGAAGCAAGGACGTCTGAGAAAAAATGATATGGAGCGCATTGTAGCTTCTGCGCAAAAACGCACGGAAGCCTACTGGAATGTTCCGCTCCGCGTTTCAGTTCAGATACTGCCGGAAGGCGCTATGCTCGAAGCGGAACATGAGTATGTAGAAAAGCGCATGAGGGAATTGGCACAGGAGGGTGAGCGCACGACGATAGAAAAGCCAGTCCTGCCTTCACCGTATTTCACTGATGACATCGAAAGGCGGCTGGTGCTCAGCGACCGCTACATTGCGCTCATTGGTCAGGAGAAGCGGCCATACGGAAGCGTTTACTATACAGGCGGCGCCCGGGCACAGGCATATCCGTGGAACGAGAAATTGCTGCTCGCAGAAGCTGTTTCGGTACTGAATGTCTTTGCAATGAAACAGCTCCGGGGAGAAACAGGAGAGCATGCGCTGAAACTGTTTGAATTGCCGCCCGAAAGTTTCCATATGTTGCATGGCGTGCTGACAGCAGGAAGTGCACACAGCCTCCCTGCAGAAGTGCCTGACGGTGGCATCCCGGCGCTCATGAGGAGAATACGCGATATTTACACGAATCCTGAAACGCAGATGAACTGCGTTGCATTCAAGGCGCTTGCAGACGACATGGGGACACCAACTGCATGCTTATTCGACGGTTTTCTTATCGGGAGGTCGCCGCAAGGCCCTTCGGTTCACGGCTATCTCTGGGGCCGGCACCCTTCATATAAGGAAAAAGATGCTGCGGTCAATGCAGCAGCGCAGATGATTGCATATCCCTTCGAAAGAACAGTGCTCCCGGAAGATTTCTTTGGCTAGTGCCGGTCCCTTTTTAAGCTTTGCTTTATACATAATTCCGTTACATAATGAGCCCTGAGTTACCTATATTTTGAGTACGCCGCAGGGGCTCACCTTACGTGATATTATGGTTACCGTCGACCAAGCGGTCATAGCACGCTGTGCAAAGGAAGGGAAGCACTTCGAAGTTCTCGTGGATCCTGATATCGCCTACGACCTGAAGGAAGGCAAAACCGTTTCTCTGTCGCGCATGCTGGCAACGAACATGGTGTTCACTGACGCGCGGAAGGCGGTCAAGGCGTCGCCTGCGGACGTTGCAAAAGCGTTCGGCAGCCACGACCCCGAGCAGATAGCCGAGGAGATTGTCAAAAAGGGCGACGTGCAGCTCACGACCGACTTCCGGCGCAAGAAGACCGAGGAGCGAAGGAAGCAGATTGCAGGCATCATCAGTAAATATGCTATCAACCCCCAGACCAAGCTGCCCCACCCGCCCGACCGCATCCTGAATGCCATGGGCCAGGCGCGCGTCAACATCGACCCGTTCAAGCCTGCCGAGCAGCAGGCGGAGGACATCATCAAGGCGCTCAAGCCGATACTGCCTATCAGCGTGGAGCAGCTCACGGTGACAGCGGAAATTCCCGCGCAGTACGCCGGGAGAGCATACGGTATCGTAAAAGACCTCGGCGAGCTCAAGGACCAGCAGTGGCTCGGCAGCGGGGCACTCATCATCAAGCTGGTGTTTCCAGCTGGCCTTCGCGAGTCCGTGTACCGCAAGCTCAATGCAGTCACGGACGGCAACGCGAGGATAAGCGAAGAAGCGAAAAAATAAACGGTGATCATATGGAAGAAAATGGACAGGCGAAACGGAAACTGGTCATTGTCGGCGAAGTGCTTGGCGACGGCAAGGCGGGGCACGGCGCGTATGAAGAGCACGGCAGGGTGCATGCGAAATACATCGGGCTTGCCGAGCAGAAGGGCGACATGCATGTCGTCATACCGCTCACCGGCATCTACAACCCCAAGCGCGGGGACGGCGTCATCGGCAAGATAGCAGACGTCATTTTCTCGAAGTGGCTGGTTGACATCAACTCCCCGTACGAGGCGGTGCTGCCGCTGAGCGAGGCGACCGACGAATTCATCGACATGACGAGGACCGACCTCACCAAGTATTTCGACTACGGCGAGGTAATATTCGCCGAGATATCGAACGTCTCGAAGACGAAGAACGTGCAGCTCTCGATGAAAAACAGGAAATGCCGGAAGCTGCGCGGCGGCAGGCTCATCAAGGTGACGCCAGCAAAAGTGCCGCGCATCATCGGCAAATCAGGTTCGATGGTCGAGATGATCAAGGAGCTGACCGGTACCCAGATTGTCGTGGGACAGAACGGCATTGTCTGGGTGAAGGGAGACAACGAGCACATTGCCGTCGAGGCGATTCACACCATCGAGGAAATGTCGCACGTGAGCGGCCTGACCGACCGCATCAAGGATATGCTCACCACTGCAATGGGAACATCACCAAGAGCTGAGGCTGCTGTTGATGAGAATGCTTAAACGATACGGAGCAATGATAGATGCCATGTTTCACGAGGCAGGATATGCTGCAAATGACGGCGTGCACCAGACGCCAACCTGCATGGCGTTCGGCAAGGAAACGTCTTGCACGGTGCGGCTGGTCGAGCTGCGCGATACAGAAGGCGGCATCGTTGTCGAATACACGCTTGATACGGAATGGGGCGCTGATACGCTCCGTCCATCGAGAATGCACACTGTAGCATCCAATAGTGCGTTATTGCAGCAGCTATGGAACGTGCAGCAGGCATGCGAATCCTACTTTCAACAGGAGGAACGAAGAATAGCGTAAGAGGCGATGTACATGAAAGAAAAAGCAAAACTTATACAGAATGGCAAGAGGCTGGACGGCAGGGCGCTCGACGAGATTCGGCCGATGGAGGCGCGCGTCGGCGTGCTCAAGAATGCCGACGGTTCCGCATTCTTCAGGCTCGGCAATACCATTGCCATTGCGGGCGTCTACGGCCCGCGCACCGTCCACCCGCGCCACGACGAGGATGCAGAGCGGGCGATACTCCGCACGCGCTACAGCATGGCCGCGTTCGCAACGACGGAACGCAGCAGGCCGGGACCGTCGCGACGCAGCGTTGAAATCTCCCTTGTCACGCGCCAGGCACTGCTCCCGGTCATATTCCTCGACGAATTCCCGAAGACAGCTATCGACGTGCACATCGAGGTTCTTCAGGCAGATGCATCGACGCGGTGCGTTGGCATCAACGCAGCAGCGCTTGCGCTCGCCGATGCCGGCGTGCCGATGAAGGACCTCGTGGCTTCGTGCAGCGCAGGGAAGGTCGAAGGCCACATCCTGCTCGACGTGAGCGGAAAGGAGGACACCGAAGGGGACCTTGACATGCCGGTTGCGCTCTACCCGAAGAGCAAACAGATAACGCTGCTGCAGATGGACGGGCTTGCAAGCAAGGAAGAGGTCAAGAAGATACTACACCTGGGGCTCAAGGGGTGCGAAGCCATCTACGCAAAGCAGAAGGAGGCGCTCAGGAAAAAGTACGAACTGGCCGAAGCGATATGATGACGAGGTGATTACTATCATAGAAATTGACACGAACCTGATATGTGAAATGACCGACAAAGGCGAGCGGCTCGACCGCAGGAACTTCGAGGAATACCGAAATGTTCAGGTTGAGCAGGGCTTTGTATCAAGCGCAGAAGGCTCTGCGCGCGTCCGCCTCGGCGGAACCGAGGTCGTCGCAGGCGTTAAAATGGACGTGGGCGAGCCGTTTCCCGACACGCCTGACGAAGGCGTGCTCATGGTCGCGACAGAATTCGTGCCGCTTGCATCGCCTGATTTCGAGGCAGGACCGCCTAGAGAAGAAGCCATCGAGGTTTCGCGTGTCGTGGACCGCGCCATCCGCGAGTCGAAAGCACTTGACATGAAAAAGCTGTGCCTGACGCCGGGAGAAAAGGTCTGGATGATTTACATCGACATCGATGTCCTCGACAATGACGGAAACCTCATTGACGCTGCGGGAATTGCAGCTGCCGCTGCGTTGCTTGACGCGCGGATTCCCGAGCTGGAAAACGACAAGCCGGTGTACACGGAAAAAGGCTACCACAAACTGCAACTCAACGGCATTCCGCTCTCCGCAACGGTTGCGAAGGTCAGCAACAGGATGCTCGTCGACCCGAGCTTTGCCGAGGAAATGGCCGCCCATGCGCGCCTGACCATTGGCAGTGTCGACCGCGACAACCAGGTTCATCTCTGCTCGATGCAGAAGGGGGGTCCGGGCGGCTTCTCGCAGAAGGAAATAGAAGAGGTCATCGACATCGCGCTGCGCAAGGCCGAGGAAATCAGGGATATGCTCAAGAAGCTGTGAAAGAGACCGTACGTGACCGCCATAGGAACTCCAATCGTGCAGGAATACAGGGGCATACGGGCAGGGGATGCTGCCGTCTTACGAAACGGAAGAATCGTGGTTTTGCCTTATTGAATACCCGCCATCCTGTACTCCTTTCTCCCTATCAGGACATCATCGCCAGTTGCAAAAAATGCAAGTGAAACATTTTAATAACATCAGGATGAAAGAAGACCTATGCAGCCTTCATCACATGAGGCGCTCAAGCCAACGTCATTCAGGCTTTTCAACACCCTGACGAGGGGCAAAGATGCGTTCGCAGCCAGCGGAAAAATCGTCACCTTCTATTTCTGCGGGCCGACCGTCTACGACTATGTCCATATCGGCAACTTGCGCGCGTACACCTTTGCCGACCTCCTTCGCCGCTATCTCGAATACCTCGGCTTTGCCGTCAAGATGGCCATGAACGTTACGGATGTCGACGACAAGACCATCACGAATTCCCAGAAGCAGGGGATATCGCTCAAGGACTTTACGATGCGGTATGAGAAGGCTTTCTTCGAGGACATCAGCGCGCTGCGCATCAAGCCGGCTTCGGTGTACCCCCGCGCGACAGAACACATCGGGGAAATGGTCGGCCTCATCAACAGCCTGCTGAAGAACGGCTGTGCGTACAAGGGCGACGACGGGTCCATCTATTTCGACATATCCCGTTTCGGCGGCTACGGCAAGCTTTCAAAGCTGAAGCTGCAGGAGCTGAAAGCAGGCGCGCGGATACGCCACGACGAATACACAAAAGACCAGATGCAGGATTTCGCCCTGTGGAAAGCGTACGCTCCGGAAGACGGCGGCGTTTTCTGGAATGTTATCATCGGCGGCGAACAGATCAAGGGCAGGCCCGGCTGGCATATCGAATGCAGCGCGATGTCGCTCAAGCACCTCGGTGCTGTCGACATTCATGGCGGCGGCGTCGACCTCATCTTTCCTCATCACGAGAACGAAATAGCGCAAAGCGAAGGCGCGACCGGCGCGCAGTTCGCGAAATGCTGGGTGCACTGCGACCATCTCATCGTCGACGGCAAGAAGATGTCGAAGAGCCTGGGCAATTTTTTCACGCTGCGGGACATTCTTGCGAAAGGCCATTCCCCTGTTGCTTTGCGCTACCTGCTGCTCGCGACGCACTACCGCAGCCAGCTCAACTTCACGTTCAGCGAGCTCGAGGCTGCCCAGCGTACCGTCGACAATTTCAACGCGTTCGTCAGGAAGCTCGAGGACACGGCTGCGCAGTCTACCGTGCGCAAGCTGAACGAAACGATAGAGCTGGCGCTCTATGATGCGAAGATACTCTTCGAGGACCACATGAACGACGACCTGAACGTTCCTGAGGCGCTCGCCGCCCTGTACCGGATGTTTACCGTGGTAAACAGGGAGATAGACGAGCGCCGCGCCGATGCCGCGTCGCTCCGCAACGTCCTTGGCTTCCTTATGATGGTCGACGGCATCCTCGACATCATGCAGCCTGACGAGCCGCTCGACGCCGAAGAGGCACGACTCATCAGGGAGCGGGAATCCTTCCGCATGAAGAAAGACTACAAGAAAGCTGATGCGCTGCGGAAGGAGCTGCAGCTCCGCGGCGTACACGTCGAGGACACGCCCTATGGGCCCCGGTGGCGGAAGAGGGCAATTTAGGCCTGCAGCACCTGTTGCCTGATTTACCTTCACATCCAGCAAAAAAGTGTTCCCAAGGACAAGTGTCCAGTGGCACAGGGTAGATTTATAAAGTACAAATGCGTAGCAATACTATGGTTACTGAAACAGAACAGATTCTGAAGGAGCTAAAGGAGATTAGGGCGGACTTGGATTTCATAAAAGTCCGCATAAAGGACGTGGATATTATGCTTACCGATGACGATGTGGAATCAATACGGAACGCTGAAAAGGACCTCAAGGAAGGAAGAACCAAGAGGCTGGTTTAAATTTATGCAGTTGAATTGTCCCAGCGGGCTACAGAATTCTTAGACAAGTTAGACATGCATCTTCGCGAGCGAATTGAGAAGCGGCTCAAAAAGCTGGCAGAGGTGCCAATTCCTTCTGACGCAAAGTTTATAACGAGGGATAAAGACGGCGAATCGGTCTTCCGATGCCGCATTGGAGATTACAGAGCTTTGTACAAGGTTACGGAGAAACAAAAAATCGTTCTTGTTACAAAAATTGATAAAAGACCCCGGATATACGATACGCTGTAGAAAGCATGTCCGGTGTCTCTTTCGGGAGACACAACGCTGCGCCCTGCATGCCGGTTATTTCTTTTGATGGTTATATGGTGAATTGCACTGGTTATGTCCTGATATTATTTGCAATTCACCTATAGAAAATTGCGCGTTAATACGACATAAGCTGCGCAATTATCTATAAATCCTCGTTCCTGCATGGTATTCCCATGCGCTCGCGCGGGAAGCCTGAATACCAGGTCAGGATAGCCAAGGAACGGATACGGATTCTTCTCGACGAGGCGAAAAAGGCGTCGGCCAGGGAGCCTGTACTGGCAAAGCGGTACACCTCGCTGGCAAAGCGAATCGGCATGCGGTATAATGTGAGGCTCGGCAAGCTGAAGCGCGCCTTCTGCAAACACTGCCATGCATATTTCACGGCAGAGAATGCGCAGCGCAGGCTCAGGGATGGTGTCATAACTATTAAATGCTTTTCGTGCGGTAAGATAATGAGAATACCGTACAAGCCAAAAAAACAGCTGTAGCGCACCATGTGCCTGCAGCCGTGGTGCAGCGTGCTCTGGTGCATTTTCCATACCGGATGATGTGACGCAACATGGTCTCAATCTACGACAAAAATCCGCAGCTCCTTGTAGCGAAGGCTTCGGATGAACTCAAGAAAAAAATGAGCGCGCCGTCGTGGTCCCTCTACGTGAAGACAGGCGTCTCGCGGGACCGGGTCCCTGAAAATCCCGACTGGTGGTACGTCCGTGCAGCAAGCATCATGCGCCGCATCCACCTGAACGGCCCTGTTGGCGTCGAGCGGCTGCGAACCTATTACGGCGGTCTCCACAGGCGCGGCCACAAGCCGGCGCATTTCGCCAGGGGCGGCGGCAAGATTGTCCGCGTCATCCTCCAGGACCTTGAGAAAGCGGGATTTGTCCAGAAAGTTGACAAGCCGAAGAAGGGCAGGATACTCACTGCCGATGGCAAGCGGTTCCTCAATGCTGTCGCCAAAAGCGTCGCGTGAAATCATTCCTGGGATTGATTACAAGGTTTCGCCGCCTTCCTGTAACAGGGGGTCTCAGGACTGAAAACGAGCTGACGCACCGTCGGTGTGTCCAGCATAGTGAAGCGTGTGGTTCCTGTCGGAGGTAATAGGAACTGACTATAGTGCAGTCTCGGAGAGGCTGGCACATCTGAAAGATGTGAAAATATGAATAACTGCGTAGTTTATGTGACGTATTATTAGCAGTTATTTATATGCAAACTGCGTTGTAGTATGTAACCTAAGTAACGCAGTTTACTATAAAATGGATGGGTTCCTATATGGAGGAAGAAGAAATCAAGAAGAGGCTCCTGCAGCAACAGATGCAGCAACAGATGCAGCAACAGCAGATCGAAGCGACGCTCAAGACGATTTCGATGCAGATACTCGAGCCGAGAGCGCGCGAGCGACTGGCGAACCTCAAGGTGGTGAAGCCTGACATGGCGATGCAACTCGAGGCGTACCTTGCGCAGCTGCACCATGCAGGGCAGCTGAGGGGCAGAATCAGCGAGGAGCAGCTCATAGCCATCCTTAAGAAGCTGAGTAGCAAGCGCGACATCCGGATACGGAGGAAATAGCTTAGCAAAAAGTAATACGGCACCAAGCGGGAAATCTGAGTAGCGGAGGTTCGGGAACCGGCTACATTCCAGCTTTGGAGAAGCTGATAAACACAAAGTGTTTATGAATAAAATGGATGGGTTCTGATAATACCGGAGGTATCGGAACCGATAATTAAAGCGTAACATGATGGGTTCTGATATGGCATCACGGAAAGCATACGGCAAGAAGCTCAAGCTCATCGCCGCTCGCAGGCGAAGCGCTCCGCGCTGGGCGGACATCAAGAAGCACTCGCTCAAGCGGGCGCGGACAAGGCGCGTGCGCGTCACCGCGAAGCACTGGAGAAGGGGACGGAACAAGATATAGATAACTGCATAATTTGCATGACATATTATGAGCAGTTATCTGTATACAAACTGCGAATCTGCGTCATATAAGTTTCGCAGTTTAGTATATAGGTCGATGAAACGTGGCGGACGAAAAAACAGAACCGAAGCGCGAAGCTCCTGCGCAGGCGCAGCATGAGCGCGTGTACACGATACCGCTCAGGAAGGCGTTCCGCAAGATGTACTTCAAGCGGACGCCGTACGCGATGCAGCTCATCAGGAGCTACCTGGCACGCCACATGAAGTCAGGCGACGTGAGGCTCGGCAGGAACCTCAACGAAGCGGTATGGACACGGGGCATCAAGCGCCCGCCGCGCAAGGTCAGGGTAAGGGCAGTCAGGGACGGCGAAACAGTCAGGGCCGAGCTGCTCGGCTTCTCCTACGAGGAATTCAAGGCAACACCAAAGACCGAGAAGAAGGGCATGAAAGAAAAGCTCATGGAGCGGCTGGGGCCGAAGGCGGTGAAGAAGCAGGAGGAAGAAAAGGCTGCCGAAGGCACCAAGAAGCCCGAGGAAGCGCCGAAAATCGAGCAGCAGAAGGTCGAGTCTGAATAACGCATTGTTTGCCCTTCATAACACTTAAGTTTGTTTCCTTGTAGAGCTATATATGGTTGTTGCCATCACCTATTTTGTCCACGGGACTACGACAGACAACGAACGTTCTCTGTCATCTGGCTGGCATGATGCCGGGCTTTCCGAACTGGGCATCAGGCAGTCAATTGAACTGAAAAAGCGCATCGCGGGAAAGAAGTTTGATGCGGTTTTTTGTTCTGACTTGCAGAGGGCTGCTGATTCCGCACAGCTGATATTCGACGGAACGGTGCCGGTCGTCAAGGACGCGCGCCTGCGGGAGTGCAACTACGGGGCATACAACGGCAAGCCATCTGCAATCGTCGAGCCGCTGCAGGAACGCTGCATAGACAGGAAATTTCCCGAGGGAGAAAGCTACGAGGACGTCAAAAAGAGAGTCGCCGGTTTTCTCGATTCCCTGAAGAAAAACTACGACGGCAAGCGCGTCGCTCTCGTCGCCCACAAAGCGCCGCAGCTCGCCCTTGATGTGCTGCTGCGAAAGAAGACGTGGCAGCAGGCGTTCGCCGGGGACTGGAGAAAAAAGAAAGCGTGGCAGCCCGGATGGGATTACGTGCTGGAGTAACCATCGTCAGCGTAAAATCCGAAGAGGCGGGAAGGAACCCCAGAAGAAAGCATGGACGGAGCAGCGTTTCTACGTTAGGATTGACTCGCGTTGCTGGTGAGGTACCGCAGTGCCTCTCCGAGAGTCGGGAACGAAATCACACGGCCTTCAGCAAGTTCCCTATCTGCTTCTGCCTCGTCCGCCTGCCATGCCTTTGTCCAGTAATAGCGCTGGTCAGGTTCATTTGCTTGTCGTGGGGCGTTCTGCATGGAACGGCGCGTATCGGCAGTCGTTCCTGAACCGGCACGGACACGATATGGCGGCATTTCACCGATAAGCCCGAGCCCAGGGTCGAGCCACAGTGCATGACGGTACGCGCGCTCCGCAGCAGCAACGTTGCCATCCCGCAGGGATGCATACGCACGGAAAAGAAGTCTTTGGGCAGTTGCCCGAGGATCCTTGACTTCCATGGGATTCCTATCGCACGAGAGCTTAAATATCTTCGGCGGTGCGCACGGCATGCCTTTTTAATCCGTTTGGCAATAGGGTATACGTGATACCATGAAGGTCAGAGGCACCGTTGTTTCCGGCGTGCTGCGGGGCTCGATTTTCATCGAGATAATCCATCCGCGGCTCGTCGGCATGCTCGGCTTCCATCCGTACAAAGGCACGCTCAACGTCAAGCTCGAGCGGCCTATCGACATACGGCTGCATGCGACAAAAAAGGTTGAACACATCCTTACCGACGGCACGCACAACATCGACGCCTATCTGGCGCCAGTGACGCTGACGTTCAAGGACAAGGATATCAGTTGCTGGGCGATGCGGCAGGCGCGGGGCGTCTACGGCAACGACATACTCGAAATCGTCTACCATGAAAGCCTCAAGGACACGCTTTCCATGCAGGACGGCGACGACGTGGTTGTCACGTTCGATTCGCTGAAAAAAACCGGCCAGAAGTTCAAAATCCCGGGCGCCGGGCTGCTCAAGCGCCTGTACGGCCGCGAAGCACAGGTCATGAAGAGCTAAGGATGCGCTATGTACAGGACGAATTTCCAGGGAGACTACAACATAGGGCTGCACGGCTTCGCTTCTGACGCGTACTGCCTGCTCGGCATGAAAGTCAAAAGCGAGCATGCGATAGGCGAAAAGCTGCACGTGAAACCGGTCGTATCGTCGCTGCTCTACACAAGCCTCGTTTCCCTGTTCGCAACCGGCAACAGCCACGGCATCGTCGTGCCAAAAATAGCGGAGGAATACGAGTTGCATGCGCTCCGCAAGCTTTTCAATCACGTTCTCGTTCTGGACACCCGGTATACAGCGCTCGGCAATCTGTTACTCATGAATGACAGGGGCGTGCTCGTTTCGCCGCTCCTGCGGCGGAACAGGAAAGAGCTCGCTGATTTCTTCGGCATCCCGGCAGCGGTGACGACGATTGCAGGTCTTTCCATCATCGGCTCCGCAGCCGTCACCACAAACAGGGGATGCCTTGCGCACCCGAAGCTGAAGCCTGATGAAAAAAATGCCATCAAGGAAACGCTGGCCGTTGACGTGGACATCGGCACGGTGAGCTTCGGCTCGCCGTACGTCAGGTCGGGCATCATCGCCAATTCGCACGGCGTCATTGTTTCCAATCGCTGCTCAGGGCCAGAGCTGGGAAGGATTAATGATGTACTGGGGGAGTTTGCATCCACGCCCCCTGGGTGATGCGTGTACTGATAGCCGATTCGGTAATTAGGTCCGCCTGTGCACATAGAATAGAACCCCCTGCTGTTCCCGGGCATCAAGATGCGGGAAATATTTTCCCATGAGCGTTGTGGCGTTCATATCGTGCAGTGGGTCCCTTTTCCCCGTGGTTATCTCATTGGCATACGATGTGCTTTCGCTTATCCTTGCTATATAGTTCCCGCCCTTCATCCACGAATCGTAGATGCGTCCTACTCTCCTTACTTTTTCCAGGGTGAACATTTCTGAGGGCGTTAGGCCGGTATATCGTTCTCCGAGCAGCCATCTTCTCAGGTCCTCGTCCAAATACCGCTGTTCTTCTGTTGCATCGACTGCTCTTTTTCCTTCCGGGGTAATTGCATATATGCGTACCGTTCTTCTTCTCCACTCCGTTCCGGGTGCAACAAGGCCGGTATGGATTAAGTCATCTAACGCAGCGTCTATGCTTGCGCACGTGTACCGGCCGCCGGGGGCTTCCCTTATAAAAACCAGTTCTGCAATCCGTTTGTTGGCAGCTAAATCGCTCTTTGCTGCCCGGACGGTTTCACGCAGCGCCAGCAGGACTGCATATTTTGCGTTCCAGTAGGGAATAGTTTGTTCTGAATGCCTATTGTCTGGACCTATCCACGCACATGGGGTACCATCCCTGTCAGACCTTACCGGCAATTTCACAACTTCATGGACCATATCAAGGAGGTTTAAGCTCACATTAGACAACTTTCTATAGTACTCATTACGAGGAAGTTCCAGTTCACTTTCAATATCGTGAATGGTGAATGTGCCGCTATGCGACTGCACGTACCCATGTATATGCTTTACGATGCCTCTTGTTAGCGCATTCCGTACACTGCCGCAGCCCTCACTTCTGACGATTCCCCGTTGTGTCATCGCATTTAATGCGCTCCCGTATTGGCCAAGCTCATCGAGGCCGTGCCGCAGCGCGAGAACACCGTACAGGTCCATGTACGTGAGTGGTGTATCCTCTTGTTCAGCTTCCCTGATAATGTCTGCAATCTCCTGTTGCCTTCCCACGGCTGCGGCGTCTCTCTTGTAACGGCGCGAAGCCCGGGGAAGGGAGTTGACCCATTTTTTTGCCGCTGCCATTCTGTCCTCCGCATCATCAGCAAACTCGAGCGGCCTCGCCCGTATGTGCTTGCCGTACCGCCTGTTGAGTTGCTGAAGCTCTTGTAGTGGCATTTTTCCCCTCTATAATTATGCTTCAACTAGACCCGAGCTGGGAAGAATCAGCGAAACACTGGGCTTTGTTTAATTGCCAGAAACGGTTATTTTCACATATCTGGGGTTCTCGCCCTGTGACTCATTGTTGAGTTCTTGGTATCGGATGCTACGCCGAGCGCTATGATAAGTAATCATGACATATGCATCTCATGGCAGTTCGTTCAATACGTCATGAGGGCCTTGGAACCGCCGGATATCTACGCCCAGTTCCTGCACCCGTGCACGGTCAATGAATACATAGAATAAAGCCATTGAGATGCCTCTGATAGTGTAACCATGCAGCGCATGGGAATATGCTTCGTGATGAGCAAACTGTGCGCAAAGTTTTTAAATCCATGCGTGGCGCATCACCAATGACGGTCACTGCGCGCTGCCGTTGATAATGAGCTTGCGTACCGCGTCCCTGACCGCCTCGCTGCGATTAGGATAGACGCCCTTCTTCACGAATATGTCAAGACCTTTTATCTGCTTTTCAGTCAGACGAACCTGAACCGTGAGCATTCCCATATACCCCACCTTTGGTGTCGTGCACAGAGGGCACGCGCTTTTTGGATCAGCAGAGGCATTGCAACTGCGTGTATCCCATTTTATTGCGTCAGCATGCGCCTGAAGTGCATGCAGAGTGCAGTCACTATACAGTAGTAATCTTTAAAAGCGTATCCATAGGAGACGGAAAGGTGGCGCGGCGCCTGCCCGCAGCAAAAACGAAACGTTTTTGCTGTTCGGCAATTTAAGCGTATCGGTGCATACCTTACGCATGGAACGGGAAGCCCAGAAAAAATACATCCAGCTGCAGATAATGAAGCAGCAGTTCACCAGTTTTGTCGAGCAAAAAAGCATGCTCGACGAGAAAACCAGCGAAGTGGCGACGACCATCAGCGCCCTGGAAAAGATGGAAACAATCAGCACTGGCGACGAGATGTGGTCTTCAGTCGGTTCGGGTGCTTTTGTCCGGAGCGACGTCAAGGACACGGCGAGTATCCTGATGAGCGTCGGCGCAGGTGTTGTGGTCAGAAAGCCCCGGGAAGAATCCATCACCATGCTGCAAGGGCGCCTCAAGGAGCTCATCGACCTCGACAAGGAACTCCTCGCTGAGATGAGCAAGCTCGCCCAGCAGATAAGCAAGCTGGAACCTGAGGTCGAGCGCCTCGTCGAGCAGGAAAAATGATACTGCCCGAAATGCAATCCTGTTTTTTTAAGCTGCATCTGCTATATAGTAAACTGCGTTACTTAGGTTACATACTACAACGCAGTTTGCATATAGATAACTGCTAATAATACGTCACATAAACTACGCAGTTATCTATACACTACGTACGTGACCCTATGTTCGATTCGTTAAAGAAACGACTAAAGCAGGCTGTTGAAAAGGTAACCGGCATCATCTCGAAGGAGGAGGCACGGCCTGAAAAGTCCATGCAGGCGCCTGACGTCACCATGCCTGATTCCCAGGTTTCTGTGCCGAGGCATGAAGAGGATGTTCCTGTGCGCCGGGGGGAATCCAAGCCTGCCAGAGAGCCTCCTGTTCCAATACCGGAACCACCGATAAGCACAGCTGCCGGATCTCCAGCGCCGGTGCTCGGGCCCGCCGAAGAGCCGACCAAGGAACCTGTGCTGCCGAAAGAAAAGAAAAGAGCAGTGAAGCCGGCGCCGCGCATTCAGGAGCCTGCTGGAGCTGTGCACGCCGAGCCAACTGAGGCGCGCATCAGGAAACCCGCCGAGAGGAAGGGCATTCTTGCCGGCGTCCTGCAGCGCATCACCGAAACGACGCTCGATGCACCTGCGGTTGACAAACTGCTCGACGAGCTCAAGCTCGCCCTTCTCGAGAATGATGTCGCCCTCGAGGTAGCCGAAGCAATCTGCAGCGACGTGCGCAACCGTCTCATCGGCACGCGCGTCGGCCGCGGCAACGTCGAAGCAACCATAAAAACAGCGCTCAGGGAAGCGCTGCTGCACGTCATGCAGCAGGAAACCATCGATATTGACGCGCTCATCGCGAGCCGCGACAAGCCGCTCGTCGCGGTATTCTTCGGGTTCAACGGGGTGGGAAAGACGACAACAATCGCAAAGTTTGCGCACCGCTTCAGGCAGCACAGACCGGTGCTCGCTGCGGGCGACACGTTCAGGGCTGCAAGCATCGAGCAGCTCGAGGAGCATGGAAGGAGGCTTGGCGCGCGCGTCATCAAGCATACGTACGGCGCAGATTCGGCAGCGGTAATCTTCGATGCGGTCAGGCATGCGTCGGCATCGGGCAGCAGGCTCGTCCTTGCGGACACCGCCGGCAGGAGCCATGCGAACACGAACCTCATGGACGAGCTCAAGAAGGTCTGCAAGGTCAACAAACCCGACCTGAAGATACTCGTGCTCGATTCCCTGACGGGCAACGACATCTACAGCCAGTCAAAGCTCTTCGACGCTGCTGTCGGCGTCGATGCAGTCATCCTCACCAAGGTCGACGTGTACGAAAAAGGCGGCGCCGCGCTCTCGGCTGCGTATACGCTCAGGAAACCGGTGCTCTTTCTCGGGACAGGTCAGGAGTATGGCGAGCTCAAGGAGTTTGTTGCCGGGGAGATTGCAAGCAACCTCATTACATAGCAATCACGCTGCCATTGCACTTTCCTTCCATGGCGCGTGAGGTTTATAAATTTTGGCTGGAAGATTAGTGTTATGGGAATTGTGGCCCTCCTGTTGCTTGTGCTGTTTGCCCATACCGGAGCAGCTGCCGACCACAACATCGGGCTGATAACGGCGACGACGAACGATACGCGCGTCGCATTTGCTGTTCTGCTCGCAGCAATAATCGTAGCTTATGTCGCGCACCGCGTCATCAGGGAGAAGGAATTCAGGTTCAGGAAAAAAAGGAAATGAGCTCCTAGAAATCAGTGGTGTTCTCTCAATGGACACGAAATTGTACTATGTCATGATTCTTGTCATATGTGGAGCGATGGCCGTAGCTACTGCCGCATCGTTCCAGCAGGCTGCTGCATCTGAGGTGCCTGTCACGCACGTAGCAAGCAGCCAGCTGGCGGCTGCACCCTATAACGAAACAACGCCTGCGGGTCCTGTCATGAGGAACGATGAAGCGCGCATAACGCAGAACGGTCTTGCACTCAGAATGTACACGATTGCCAGCGACGATGAGAAGAACCTGACGCTGGTGCTTCACAGCGAGGACAAGGCCGTTTATTTCAACATGACCATCCAGCCAGGGACGTACACCTACGCTCAGCTCAACGGCATGCTTATTGTTCCCAGAACCAATATCGGCATCATACCTGAGAAAACGTCATTTTATCTCGAAGGAAACGAGCTTATCGTGACATTTGGCAGGCCTGGTCTCAGGGAACTCTCTATCTATACCGGCAGGAAGAGCGGGCCGGTGCTCGTTACCGGCAATGCAACTCTTGCATGGACGTATGATGACACGCAGCGTCTGTTACTGATAAGTTCCGACCAGATGCCGGAAAAGGTCTATATATTCTGGGAAAGCCTCGACACCCATTTCATCGAAGATACCGAACATATTGAAACGCTGAAAAACAGCCTGTCGTCATCGAGGTCGGCAACGCTTGGGAAGCACCGGGAAGCGGCCCGCATCGAAGCCCCGCTCGCCATCCTGCAGGCTGATGTCAGGAACCTGAGCGACAGGATTGATGCGCTTCGCTTTGACCGCAGCTCTCTTGAAGCGCGCATCAGCGATGCCCGCGAGGCGAACATTTTGCTGGATGCCAACGTGACCGCATACAGGAACAGCGTAACCGCCAACGTGCTTCTTGCGCCTTCGAACGTCTCGATTGCACTTATGACGGGATTCATCGCCGCGGTTCTCCTCGCCGACGCGCTCCTGTTTGTGCGAAAGGTGAAAAAAACATGAAGATGCAGATATTCCTTGCTGTGCTGGCTGTCGTCGCAGCAGCAGATGCCAGGAGCCTTACGCTTGACGAATCGCATGTCAGCAACGGCACGGTCACTGACGGCAATGCGACCTACAGGGTACTGTTCCTGGGGGCGGATGATGTGAGCAACGCGCGGTCGAGGATCTATGTCGTCGAGAATCTTTCGGCGATAGCTGAACTCAGCAACTCCATTGATGCAGCAGGCCTGGAAAGCTCTCGCATCGATAGGGAAATTCTGCAGCTGCACAACCTCAGCACTGGCATGCAGCAGCTGAAGATGGAGCGCGAGCTTGCGCTGGAAACGCTCGTGACGCAGAAGCACTATTACGAAGCTACGTTGTCAAACCTTACCGGGCAGAAGGCTGCGCTTGAAGGATCACGGGAAGACCTGCAGAGCATGATGACGGGCAACGTCGTCCTGTCGCCGGGCGTCTACCAGGCCGGCGTCGTCCTGCTCATCGTGCTCATCGCCTCTGCGGCTGTGCTGCAGGGAAGGGACTATCTGATGACCAAGGAAGAGCGCGCAGCGCAGGCAAAAGGAGAGATGGTTGCATAGCACATCGTAGAGCACAGGGAATGAGACACGAATAGGCACATGGAAACCCGCAAATGCGTTGCAGGGAATTGCTCAATGGACTGCTGGCGCAAGGATACGAGGATCCTCTTGTTCTGGATTTCTATGCATATTCACGGGGTCCTGGGAAATAGACAGGGTAGAAATAGAAGCCGGTGATTTTTTCCGCTTTATGCGCGATTCCTGCACCGACCTTACAGGACGATTGGAAAAAGCCCGCGCAGAAGCTCCATCGGCATGCCTGCAGGCAAGCAGGTAATCATCACCAGTACCACCGTTGCGGAGAGATGTACGCTGGCTATGGCCTGCAGACCATGATACGGCTTCGTGCGACAAACCTGGCGGAATCGAGCACGAACTCCGTCGCTTCCTCGTAGCCGATAATTTTGCGGCTGAGCATCCTGCGATAGCGCAGGCACTTCCGGATATGCTGTATTGTCGGGCTTCCGCGGAAGAGGCGTTCGTACAGCTGCTCGTCTCTCCGGTAGCTTCCCAGCTTCCTGTGGAGCAGAAGCAGTTCATCGTCTGTCTCGAGAAGGCATGCCTTAATCGCGTGCTGCGCTGCCTGCTTTGGCGAAAAGGGCAGCAGCAAGGCTGCAAGTCCGAGATAATAGTAGGGAATTAGGATGATTTTCAGCTCATCAAGCAACCCGAACGAAACCCTGATATCCTTCAGCAAATCCTTCCCGTACATCGTCTTCCCGGTATGCTTCAGGTTGAGAAGGAACTGCGGCAGCGAGCCTATAACTGTGGCGATGAACCATATGCGCGGCTCGCGAATTTTCCTGTTCACCAGGTCGAACTCCTCTTCAGCGAGCACGTACAGCGGCACCCGCTGCAGGAAGAACGCCTCGACTTTCATGATTGCATTTAAAAGAATGCTGTTATAGGTCTTATCACTGAGGTTCAGCCGGAGCTTGTGCTTCCTGTCAAGCTTCTTGACAAGTTTCCACAGAAATGCGGCAACAGGACGCTTCATCCTCCTGTCTTTCACGACGACGATGAAGTCGATATCGCTTTCGCCCCTTATCCAGTCCCCGCGCGCACCTGAGCCGAGGAGCACTACTGAAACGATGTCGTTCCTGAATCTTGATTCGTGCAGGCATCGCTTGAAGTCCCTGAGAAACGGTTTCAGAGCTTCCTGCATGCTACCACATGGCAGCTTCCCAATAAAAAGATTAAAGGATTCATCAGAATGGTTATTATGCCAACGTACAAGGACGCAGGGGTCGACCGCGAGGCGCGCGCGGCAGCGAAAAAGCTCCTTGCGTTCGACGGCACGCATTCCTACAGCAAATACGGGCCGCTTGTTTCCACACCGTTCAACACGCTCTATCCCACCGCCACGGCATATCAGGTAAAAACAGCTGACACCGTCGGCACGAAAGCGATGCTTGCTCAGCTCGCCGGCAAGCACGACACCATTGGCATCGACGCGGTTGCTATGGTCGTCAACGACTGCATCCGCAGCGGCGCCGAGCCGATTGCATTAACTAATACGCTGAGCGTCAGAAAATCTGACGCAGGGCTTATCGGGAAGCTGCAGAAGGGACTTGCAGACGGCGCCGCTGCCGCACGGTGCCCGATGGTAGGCGGGGAGATTGCCGACGTTCCTGAGCTGCTCGCGGCAGCCTATGACATCGGCTGCGACTGCGTGGGAGAAGTGCAAAAAGAGTCGATAATTTACGGGACTGCGCTGCAGCAGGGGGACGCTGTCATCGGTTTGCGAAGTTCCGGCCTTCACGCAAACGGCATGTCGCTCGCGAGAAAAGTGCTGTTCAGGGAATGGGGAGGCGCGTACGAGGCGCATAGCACCGTCGATGGCATGGACAGGGAGCTCGTCTTCGAGGCGCTTGAGCCGACGGCCATTTATGTCCAGGATTTCATGAAGCTCATGAAAGAAGTTACTGTCCTTGCCGCAGTCAACATCACCGGTGATGCCTACCTCAAATTTGGGAAACTGATGCAGGCTCCGGGCAAAGGCTTCGCATTTTCTAATTTCCATCCGCAATCAATATTCCATGTTATTCAGGAAGCCGGCAACATCACGGCAAAGGAAATGTTCTCGACGTTCAACATGGGATGGGGATTTGCGGTAATCGTCAGGCAAGAAGACAGCGACACTGCTCTCGGCCTGCTCAAGCACGCCGAAATCATAGGATCGGTTACCGGAAAACAGCATATTATCATCAGTCATGAAAAGAAGGATATGGTCCTGGTGTAAACGATGGCGCACCGCATCGAAGTGGCATGCAAGCCGGCAATCCCGGACGCGCTCGGCAATGCCGTCGCCAAGCGAATAGAAGCCGACCTCAGTCTTCATGTCGGTTCGGTGCGAACTGCTGATGTCTATACTGTTGATGCGAACCTCCGCTATGAGCAGCTCACCACGCTTGCGGCGCAGCTCTTTGCCGATGCTGTCACCCAGACGTTCGCCATCGATGCGCCAGTTCTTGGTGGCTATAACTGGCTCATTGAAGTCGGCTTCAAGCCTGGCGTCACCGACAACGTCGGGAAGACATCAAAAGAAGCGATAACCGACATGCTCGGCATTGCTGCTGATGTGTATACATCACGCCAGTATGCTGTCAGCGGGACGTTGAGCAGAGGCGACGCGGAACGCATCGCGACCAAGCTGCTCGCAAACGAGCTCATCGAGCGCTGGGAAGTCAGGAGCCCAAGCGACGCGACTACAACAATGATGCCAAAAGTCGAGCTCTACCGCACGCCGCATGCAGAACCGGTCAGCGTCGACCTGCCGGACAATGAGCTGGTGCAGCTCAGTTCATCGAAGCTCCTGTCACTCACCCTTGGGGAAATGCAGGCCATCAGGCGCCACTTTTCGAACCCTGACGTGCGTGCACAGCGTGAAGCTCTGGGACTTGCGGACCCTACCGACGTCGAGCTCGAGGCGCTCGCGCAGACGTGGAGCGAGCACTGCAAGCACAAGATTTTCAACGCAGCAATCACCTACAGGGAAGACGGAAACGAAGAGCGGATAGATTCCCTGTTCGACACCTACGTCAAAAAATCGACAAAGGAAATTGCGAAGCCGTGGCTCGTCTCGGTCTTTTCGGACAATGCCGGCATCATACGCTTTAATGATAACTGGAACATTGCGATGAAGGTGGAAACGCACAACGCGCCCTCCGCGCTCGAGCCGTACGGCGGGGCGCTCACCGGCATCGTCGGCGTCAACCGCGACGTCATCGGCGCCGGGCTTGGCGCACGGCTTGTGTGCAACACCGATGTTTTTTGCTTCGCAAGCCCCTACTACGACAAGCCGCTGCCCAAAGGAGTCCTGCACCCGAAGCGCATTTTCGAGGGCGTGCGGCGCGGCGTCGAGCACGGCGGCAACAAGCTCGGCATTCCGACGGTGAACGGCAGCATCGTTTTCGACGACCGTTTCCTCGGCAGGCCGCTGGTGTACTGCGGCACCTGCGGCATCATGCCGCACGCCATCAACGGGAAACCGTCTCATGCGAAGACGGTCGTTCCCGGCGACCTCATTGTTGTCGCAGGCGGTAGGACAGGAAAGGATGGCATCCACGGCGCCACCTTTTCGTCCGCAGAAATAAGCGAAAGCTCGCCGGTGAGCGCCGTGCAGCTCGGCGATCCCATAACCCAGAAAATCATGTACGATTTTCTGCTCGAGGCGCGGGACAAGGGCCTGTACCGGTTCATCACCGACGTCGGTGGCGGCGGCTTGTCATCAGCAGTCGGCGAGACCGCGCGCGTGAGCGGCGGCTGCGAAATTCACCTGGACAAATGCCCGCTCAAGTACCCGGGACTCGCGCCATGGGAGATACTGCTCTCGGAATCGCAGGAGCGCATGGTGCTTGCAGTGAGCAGGGACAAGGAAAAGGAATTCATGGAACTGGCGAAGCTGCGCAGCGTCGAGGCGACGGCCATCGGCACATTCACCGGCACAGGAAAATTCCATGCACTGCACAACGGCGCAACGGTCGCGTACCTCGACATGGAATTCCTCCACGACGGGGCACCGCGAATGAAGCTCAGCGCCCGGTGGGAAGAGAAACAATGGCCAGATGCCAGCTTTGCCGAGCCTGACCTGAAGGACGCATTAATGGCATTACTTTCCCGTCTCAACATCTGCTCGAAGGAATACGTCATACGCCAGTACGACCACGAGGTTCAGGGAGGCAGCGTCGTGAAGCCGCTCACCGGCGCGCACAACGACGGGCCAAGCGATGCAGCAGTCGTCCGGCCGCTGCTCGAATCGAACGAAGGCATTGCCATCAGCCACGGCATCTGCCCGAAGTATGGGGACATCGACGCGTACCACATGGCCGCATGCGCGCTTGACGAAGCGATACGCAATGCAGTTGCTGTCGGTGCTGACCCTGACTGTCTTGCTGCGCTGGACAACTTCTGCTGGCCCGACCCGACACAGGATGCGCACAAGCTTGGGCAGCTCGTGAGGGCGAACAAGGCGCTGTACGACTACACCACTGCTTTCGGCGTTCCGTGCATTTCAGGCAAGGACAGCATGAAGAACGACTTCAGGGGCGAAACAAGGATTTCCATACCACCCACGCTGCTGTTCAGCGTCGTCGGCAAGATTGCTGACGTGCGCACGGCGGTCACCATGGACGCGAAGCATCCAGGCGACCTTGTGTACATTCTGGGCGAGACAAAGGACGAGCTCGGAGGCTCGGAATATTTCGCGCACCATAGCCTTGTTGGCAATAAGGTACCACGGGTAAGCGCACCTGCGGCAAAAAATCTCTACAAAGGCTTGCACAAAGCCATGACAGCAGGGCTTGTCGCTTCGTGTCACGACTGCTCTGACGGCGGCCTTGGCGTGGCGCTCGCTGAAACGGCGTTTGCAGGTGATTTAGGGATGAGCATAGACCTCAGAAAAGTTCCCTACAACGGCGAACAGCGCAATGACTACGTGCTCTTCTCGGAGACGCAATCGAGATTCATAGTCACCATCCTACCTGAAAGCAGGGTTGCATTCGAGCATACCATAGCTGGCAGTGTTGTGGCGTGCATCGGTACCGTGACTCCTGATGGCTTGTTTTCCGTATGCGGTCTTGACGGAAACGAAGTTATCAGTGCATCTGTCAACGAGCTGAAGGAGTCGTGGCAGCAAACGCTGAGATGGTAACTATGAAAAACGTCAAAGTACTTGTCGTCACCGGCTACGGCCTCAATGCCGAGTACGAAATGGCGCATTCCTTCAGGAACGCAGGAGCGGAGAGCACTATAGCGCACTTCAGCGACCTGCTGAAAAAGAACATCAGTCTCGATTCGTTCCATATTCTCGCCATACCCGGCGGCTTTGCGTTCGGGGACGACATCGCCGGCGGCAAGGTATTTGCCATCAAACTCAAGCACACAATGCGCCCTGATCTGGAGCAGTTCATTGCGGACGGCAAGCTCATATTCGGCGCATGCAACGGGTTTCAGATTATCGCAAAGCTTGGGCTGCTGCCGGCATTCGGCAAAGATTATTTCACGCAGACGGTGACGCTGGCGGCCAATGCGTCTGGCCGCTTTGAAAACCGCTGGGTGCACCTGAAAGCAAATAAGAAATCGCCGTGCGTGTTCACGAAAGGCATCGACCGCCTGTATCAGGTGGTCAGGCACGGCGAGGGGAATCTGATTCCCCTTGACAACGCAACGCGCCGGCGGCTGCATGACAACGGCCATGTGGCGCTGCAGTACATCAGCCCTGACGGAACCGAAGCCGGCTATCCCTGGAATCCCAATGGAGCAACTGATGGCATCGCCGGCATCTGCGACGAAACCGGCCGTGTCTTCGGCATGATGCCGCACCCTGAAGCTTTTAACGACGTTACCAACCACCCGCGCTGGACACGCGGCGAGGCGAAGGAAGCCGGAGGCATGCAGATTTTCAGGAATGCGGTGGGGTATGTGCGGGAGAAGGTAGCGTGACAATGCATACAACGTATCGGGACTTCATGAAGTCGGCCAATACACTAACTCTGGATTGCTGGAAGAAGGCACTACCGGGCCAAAAATAACTCCGGGTATAAAAATGCGGTTATACGAATTGTCTAAAGTATTTATTACGTACAGTCCCCCATCTTTTGAGGGCGCGTAGGCTTTGCTTCCATCTCGTGATATTGCGATGGCGGCTGCATGGAGTGGATTTAACGGAAGCACCTTCTCAACACGTTTGTTTTCTGTATCTACCACCATCACGTTCTTGGTTCCATAGTTGGAAACGTAAAGCTTTTTCCCGTCTGGACCCAAGACTGTAGCAGTTAAAAGAAGCATGTTGCCGGCTTCAGATACATCTATCGAATCGATGACAGCAAATGTTGATAAGTTCACTACCAGTAACGCATCGTCAAGTCCGAAGGGAATGTAGGCTGTTTTTCCATCTGGGGTAATTGCCAATCCAAGCGGAGCTGGTGCCCAGCCAGGAAAATAGCGTTCCTCTATTTTTGGTTTTTCTTCTTGCTTTTCAACCTGTTTTTCCTCTTGGACGCAGCCGCTGACAAAGACAATCAAAGCTAACAATACCTTTACTCATTTCCTTCGCGTTTCTCATTTTAATCGACCATTATGGAATTTACCCGGAGTCTTATCGCTCTGGGAGATAGGGATTGTGAATGTACTCTTCATCATAAATAAGATTTTTGCATGCGGGGTTGTTTATCCACTCTGGCTCAGGCACCAGTGTGCAGGGTTGGCCATAAGTAAGGTTACATACAACTCCATTCTCATTCAGCTTCATCATGAGGATGTCAGTCGTCTTTGCATACTGGGTCGCGCTCACTCTTGGGAATACAGTTTCAACAATTATGTATCCCCCGTCAGGAGTCTGCTGGCCTGGCCATAGCACGCCATTGAAAGTGCGCCCGCCGGACATCTCCGATACTATGTTTCCGTTCGCATCAGTTTTCAGGAAGTAGAACTCACATGGATGCTCAAGAATAACATTACTGTCGACAATTATGGTTCTCGGTTCATAGTCTGGAATGCATCGTGCCCCTATAATGAAGTAGCCGCCGTCAGTTGTTTCCTTTACAGAGTATCCCCTGCTATGCAAATTCAGATCTCCAATTGATTTTTCCCAGACTTTATTGCCGTTCGCATCAGCTTTCAGCAGATATAGTCGTCTGTCGGCTCCTTGTCCGGCAACCACATATCCTCCATCGGAAGTCTGCTGTAACACTTCCGCATTATTCAATCCGTTTCCAAGAGATGTCTTGTTACCGATTCCGAATGTTTTGTTCCACAGTATGTTTCCATCTTTATCAGTTTTTACCAAGTAAATGTCTCGTCCATAGATATAGATAGGTCCGTTTGGGTCATAATAGTGTATGTATCCGATGGCCACGAATCCTCCGTCAGAGGTCTGCTGGACCGAAAGCGCCTGGTCTATGTTCTCCTTCCATCCAAAAATGCGCTCCCACAACATATTACCGTTTGCATCTGTTTTAAGAAGGAAGGAGTCGTCCCATGGGAGCTGTTCCCCCCAGAGCTTTTGGCTGCAGGAAAATGTAACGCCTGCACTTATGTACCCACCATCAGAAGTCTGCCTCACTGAGAGTACCCTGTCAGACTCGTTTCCTCCGCACATATCGAATGTCCTGTTCCATTGCAGATTGCCATCGGCATCGGTTTTTATAAGATAGGCATTGGCACCTTTATCTTCAAAGGAACGCGTTTCTCCTCCGATAATGTATCCACCGTCAGCAGTCTGTTGCAGTGAGAATGCGAAATCGTTCTCATTCCCCCCGTACGACTTCTCCCATACTTTGTTCCCGTCCATATCAACCTTGAACAAAAGGACATCATACTGCTTTTCGCCGGTCGAGTCCGTCGGTCCGGAATTAAGGAGTCCAGTAACCACATACCCTCCATCAGGAGTTTGCTGGAGTGAAGTTGCATAATCAAATCCAGGCCCGCCAAACACTTTTGCCCAGGTTTTCACACCTGAGTTTGCACAATCTGGATTTTGTTCCGGATATTTGCCGGTTGTGCCTGATGATGCATAGCCCGGTGTTTCTGAATCCTTTAGTTTAGACGGTTGTTGGACACAGCCGCTGATAAGTGCTATTGAAATAAACAATAAAAAGAAAATAGCCAGATTTTTCATGGGCAACCCCTGATGCAGCTTATGGTGGTGCCGTCGCAGCTCATGGAGCTCGGACCACAGGTGTTTCCCCCGCCGTCAATGAGGTTTCCGGCTTCCTGTGCATCCCTGTCAATTGGAATGGTGTCTGGAAGGACTTGCGGCCTGCAGATATCACTTATGCCTTCCATTGTGGCATCGAACTTGCATTTAATGGTTTTCGAGTTGTTGCATATCCCGTTGCCTGAAAAGACGTTGGCGTATGAGTTGAGGATGTAGATTCCGCCGTTCTCGTCACTCGTGCTGCCGTATCCGTTGCCTTCAACCACGTTGTTGGAAAAGGTGTTGTGGTGTGCCGCGCAGGTGATAATGATGCCGTATATGCTATTGTTTCTTACAATGTTGCCTGTAAAATTGTTGTTGGACGAGCGCATGAACAGGTAGATGCCTCTATTGTTGTTATTACTCACCGTGTTGTTTATGAAAATGTTGTACGAGGAAAAGTCGTCGTAGTAGATTCCGATGCCATTGTTGCTGATGGTGTTGTTGATGAAGTTGTTGGAACTGGCCTTGAGGAATATGCCGAATGCAAAGTTCTCAATCCTGCAATTCCTGACGGTATTCCTGGCAGTCACGTCCTCCACGCCGCTGCCAGCTATGTATATCCCGGTACTGGCAGGGCCGCGGCGGGCCTGTTGATTCGCCAGAGTTATGCTGTGACCCTGGCAATCAAGCACAGCGTCATGCCTCTGTATATCGATGCATACGTCCATTTCACCTTCGGCGGTGCAGGAGATGTCGCTGTTCAAGACGTACAAACCGCTTTTCTCAATGGTTGTCTTGCCGGTTATTACAGTCGGATTCATGCCAGGTCCCTGCCCGACGCAGCCACTGACAAAAACAATCAAAATCAGCAAAGGGATTATAAAAATTGTTTTTCTCACAATTTCACACATCCCCGTTTGCGTCTGTCTTTATGAGTATTATAGGCTGATAGGCAGGTGTTGACGTGTAAAACGTATTTGCAACAACCATGTACCCGCCGTCAGTAGTCTGCTTGACAGACCGTCCCGTGAATGGCTTGGTCTCGTCTCTTTTGAATGCCTTTTCCCAGACTTTATTCCCGTCTGCATCTGTTTTGAAGAGGTAAAGATGCCCGTCTGTGTCTCCGGTAATGATGTACCCGCCGTCGGAAGTCTGCTGCACTGAAAATCCCCTATCCATCGAACTCCCCCCAAACGTCTTTTCCCAGATTTTGTTCCCGTATGTATCTGTTTTTATTAAATAGATATCTGACTGGCTAGCATAACCCCCTTCACCCATATCTGCTCCTTTGATTGACCAAACTGTTTGCCCAACAATTACATAACCGCCGTCAGTAGTTTGTTGTACTGAATAGCCCATCTCGCTTTTGTCCCCCCCAATTGCCTTTTCCCACAATTTGTTGCCATGGCTGTCTATTTTAAGCAGGTAAACATCCTCGACTCCTTTTTCACTAAATGAAGCTGTCATTCCAGTTATTATATAATTGCCGTCAGAAGTCTTCTGCACAAAATATCCTATATCCATATGCGTTCCGCCAATTACTTTTTCCCACAATTTGTTTCCGTCAGCATCAGTCTTTATGATATAGACATCAGCTGATGCGCCTCGCTCAGGTTCTTTTGCGTTACACGGGGTCGCACCATGGCCTTGTGTAATCCCAACAATTATGTATCCACTGTCAGAAGCCTGCAGGAGTGAAAAACCCACATCACCATAATTTTCACCAAGTGTCTTATTCCACTGCGTGTTTCCATAAGCATCTGTTTTTATCAGATAGGCATATGCCTCCTTGATTCCAAGAACCATATACCCGCTGTCAGGGGTTTGCTGTACTGAAAACCCGTCTTCAAACCCATCTCCTCCAAAGCTCTTCTCCCAAACTTTATTTCCATTTCCATCTGTCTTAACAATATATGCTTCCCTTTGTGTCAGGACTGTCGTGTCGTTCAATCCATAAGGTACTGTCACACTACGATGAGTCCAACCTGCAACTATATAGCCTCCGTCAGATGTCTTCTGCACGGCTCGCGCCTTTGAGCCTAAACTCCCTCCAACTGTCTTCATCCATCCTTTTCCCGTCGGAGTCAGTAGCTCAACTTGGGTGGGCAACTTCGTTTCACGCGGCGGTACCCGCTCATAATCCGGCAATCTTAGTGTGTCTGTTTCTTCTATCTTCATGAGCAGGGTATCAGATTCCAGCATGCCGGCATATCCCATAAGGTCGCCATATTCTCTGGTTCCAAGGACTATGTAGCCGCTGTCAAAGGTTGGCTTAACCACATTTGGGTAATCCTTGCCCTGATATGTATTAAGTATTTCAATGGGTTTCTCCCACAACTTATTCCCGTCACTGTCCGTTCCTATCTTCACAAGGTAATTTGGACCCACGTTGTCTATTACCTCTCCAGTGATTATGTAACCGCCGTCGGACGTTAGCTGAACTAAATGACCAATTCCCATACCATAATCCTTCGTCCATGTTTTGTTCCCGTCAGAATCAATCTTGAGCAAATAGACATAGGGGCTCGAACTTTGTAGTGCGCCATTTGATCTTACAATGGGTGCTGAGCCTCCAACAATTACATAACCTCCGTCAGGTGTTTGCAAGGCATCATGCACAAGCCTCTCGTCTGCACGCTTCCCAAATGCGTCAATCGTCTTCTCCCAAATCTTATTCCCTAATGAATCAGTCCTTAGCAAATAGACGTCGTCATCAATGTATGGGTCATTAGGGTCTTCTTTTATGCTGGGCATTCCTTGCGATTTCCTCCACCCAACAACTATATAGCCTCCATCAGCAGCCTGCTGGACCAGTTGCGGTTCCTCATCCGTCTTTAAATCTTTGGCGAATATCCTGCTCCACAATTTGTTTCCGTTGCTGTCAACTTTAAGCAAGTAAATCCCTTGATTTCCCAAGCGTCTACCTGTCCCCCCCCCGCAATGATATACCCTCCGTCAGAAGTCTGCTGGACGGAAAATCCTCCCTCGGGATCACTCTCACCATAGCTCTTCTCCCAAGTAATACTGCCTTTCGCGTCTGTTTTTACAAGGTAAACATCAATTCCTGTGTCAGTGGCAGCTATTGATCCTGTAGCCACCAGCCCTCCGTCAGAAGTCTGCTGGATTGAAACTATTCTGCCAGCGTAATGAAACTTTTCCCAGACTTTGTTTCCATCCGCGTCTGTCTTGAAAAGGAATGTTAAAATCATAGGGGTCCCGCCATAGCAATCTTTCGTGCCGTTATTTGTTCTCCCGCTAACCACATACCCGCCGTCAGAGGTTTGCAGAACTGCAAATGGATAATCACTACCGGGCCTTTCGAAGGTCTTTATCCATCTCTTCGAACCCCACACTTCTTTTAGAGTCAATGTGTAGCCTGATTTTCCAGATGCATCCGGTTCAGGTGATCCTTGTTGAGTATTAATAAAAGAAAATAGGAGAACAGTGATTATTCCCAAGCCTAAAACCCCTAAAAAAATGAATTTATATTTTGTTTTGAATGACTTCCAGATTAGGAATGTACCTAATGCAATTAATGTTAATATGAGAATGTAGAGCAACGGTGAACCTGAAAAAATATATAAAATGTCTACCATAATTAATCAATAGTTAAGTTGGCTTAATAAACTTTTTAACCGGCGAGCCCACGAATTGAGCATAACGTATGCGATTAGAAGAAGTGGCGATTATTTCTTTTTATATAATCGCCATTTGGATGGAGCTTCGCAGAAGCGGATCTTCTAATCGCTGTTCAGCGACTTTTCTGAAAGAAAAGCGAGCTTTCCGCAGGAAAGCGAAGAGTTCCGACAATACTGCACCGAACCATAGGTTCGTGCAAATTTCTCGAAAATCGAAGATTTTCTGAATCTCGGAGAAATTATATTTCTCCGAAGATGTGCGAATGCAAGGCATTCAGCACAATACTGAAAACAGGACCGCCGACGGCCTGAAAGTGGCTCTTCAGGTTCAGAATGGTTTTGGCTACAAGGCGATGTTTATTTTTTCTTGTATCCAAGTATTTTGTCGTACGTTACGTGATCTACTATATCTAGAACGAAGTTCGTTATTTCTATTTCTGTCGTCCGCAACGTATACGTCATTCTCCAGTAACCAGACAAATCTATTTTCCACAGATTATCGACATCGTATTTGTCTATATAGATTTTCGGTATAAGCTTTTTCGATATGTGTATTCCAGCCTGAGGATTGATTTTCAGAAGCTCAGATTTCTGTTTTATGGATTTGAGTAGTTGCTGATGAATAGAATTCGTTATGCCTTTCTTTATTTCATCACCAACAATCCTGTTCAGTTCTTCATATTGCTTGGTAGCTTCTTCGCTAAGTATGACGTTGATATTTCTACTCATATCTCAATGCCTTTTTCTATGGCTTTCTGCAGTTTCGGGCTGGGATTGTATGTCCAGAGTATGCCTTTCGGGCCTGATAAAATCAGCCCCCTGTTTTCCATGTATGCCAAAATAAGGTTAAGTGTCTGGTGCATAATCTTTGTCGGAAGCCTCCTTTTCAGTTCTTCCTTGGATATAGGTCCGTCTGCTTCTTTCAGGACCTTCTCTACTTCAAGCATTGTGCTAAGGTTAGGATAGTGTATAATTTCTCTTTTTTGCATGGTTACCACTCTATATAAGTTTATGTATATATGATTTTATATAAGTATTTAAGGCTAGCCAAAATAAGTTTTATAACGACTTTCTCATTACAATAATTTCTTCTACGCTCTTCCGACCCATACAATGCTCCCACTTCTTCGTTTGAATTTGAAAATCAGAAAAGCGCCAATTGAAAAGAATCCTAGCGCTATTATACCAAGAAGCCCGAGAACATAAAGGCTATAGACGGTGGCTAATGCCAAAGACCCGAATAAGAATATATACACTCCAATAAGGATAAAGATGAATGATAATATTTTTAAACCCCAAATACTCAAATCTGAATTTACTTCTATTTTGTCAACACGCTTAATCAACTTATATATAAAAATAATTTCTGCAACGTAAACAAAAATCCATGAAATACTTTCAAGTATAGAGTATTTTAGTATCTGATTGAAAGCTGTAAAGATAATAAATAAGCCTATGAGCCATATGCCGATATCATTCATATTTTTTTGAATTAGTCGATGAATATTCAATCTTATTGCCTGTTTATTGAATTTTTCTGGTATTCCTTTGAAAAATTGTTTTGAGTCACATCGAAGGGCGTTTCTCATAGAATCTTTATAGCCTGAATCTTCATGTTTTGGTTCCAGCGTGTTTTCATATGCGATAGAACTTTTACCTTCATGAAATTCTTTCAAATGTTTTTCTTTCCATTGAGAAAGACCTTCACAAGTATGGTTTTCTGGAAGTCTGTGCTCAATATCAAAAAGATTGCCACAAAATTTACATTTGAAAGGCATTACTACTGAAGTTTTTATCTCTTGAGAAAATTTTGGCTCTTTTTTTAATTTATGTACATCTTTCTTGGATACCTTCTTCCTTGTCACAACATCACATAAATAATTCTTCCGATAATCCTTATAAATTCGCCTTGTCGTTCCAGAGGCTTGGAAGCGAAGAGCTATCGTGTCGGCGGCCTGAAATAATGTTCGGAATTTCGTTGAACGTTTCCAGCATAAAAGAAGTTTTTGCGAAGCAAAAATTTGGGTGAGCGCTGTGAGGCACGAACCTTTTATGCTATGTTAGGCGAAGTTTAAACATCAATATCCTCAATTTTATATTCCTCCTTGCCTTTTTCGATGGGATATAAAAACCACCATCTTTCTTTTAGCTTACTCTCAGATGTTTGTTCAGCAAGGTTAGAAATAAAATAAGAAAAGGAGAGGTCTTTTATTCTGTAGATACTGTATTTATTCGGGAAGTTACTTTGTGGATTCCTTGGCCAAAATTTAATGAAAATGTCTTCCCCTAAACAAATATGATTCACAACGCCTTTACTCTCTTTTAAAGCACTTTTAAGGTTATCACTTATGTTGCTGTTGTTAACTATATTTCCTTCGTTATAAACAAATACTCCACTAAATATCTCATTATCAACTACTTTCCCATTATTTGTAGCTTTAGAAACCACATCCATTACATCTGAAGAATTTAACTTGGTCTTGACCTCTATTATTCCTTTTACATTTGCTGGTGTAGTTATTAAAAAATCGCCTTCTGCAAACAGCACTGGATACGTATTGTCATAGATGATAATATCTATTTGATTTGATATTTTAATCTCGTCGCCCTCTTTTTTTAAAATAAATCCTGTGCCTATACTTACATTTTTGGGCAAGAATCTTCTTATAATGCTCCTTAATACGGCTTCCTTATACCTCCCTTCTTCTCCCCAATGTGCACTACCCATAAGATTCCTAACTCGATCCTGAATTACCTTCAACTCTTTACTTATAGATCTATGGAATTTCTCAGGATTTATATCCATTTTCTACTTCCTCCATAAATTTCGCCTAACTAGCGCTTATGCCTACTTTTGTTCGTCTTGTGTGCTGCTGCGAGATGTTATGTCTACTAGGGATGTATCAAAGAATCCCTACGTCACCACCTTCTCCAGCTGCCCGGTTTCCGCGGCTTCCCGCACTTCCATGGCGATGCGTCGGCCGACGCTCAGCGGCTTGCCGTGTAGATAGTAGGAATAGGGTGTGAACATCGTGCCCGGCGAGCCGGGGATACGCAGGCTGACGTCATAGACGACGATGTCTTCTTTCGGCGGGCCGGGCGTAATGATTGACTGCAGTGCAAACGGGCCGACGATGCCGCCATAGGGTTGGCACGCATCGACAAACGCTTCGCCCAGCCCGAATGCCTTCTCGAGCATGCTCTCGAGCACGGTCGCGGCGACATGGCCTGCTTCTTTGAGGCTTGGATTGACGGTAAATTCTGACTGTTCTTTCGCCGGAATCCTGAGCAAGCCATCAAGGTTGGTCTGCCGCCTGAAATCAGTGCCCATGAGTTCCAGCCGCCTCCTGAGCGGTGAGTAGAAGAAATTAAAATTGATGTGTGCGCCGATAACAAATTCTTCAATAACAGCGCTGTCGAGCTGCTTGCCATGAACAAGTCCCCTATCGATAAGTTGCCTTGCTTTCCGCTCAAAATCTACAGGCGATGAAGCAAAGAAGAACTCGCGCTGGAAATTCCGCTCGCTCTCTGCTGCTTTGACGATAACGAGGCGATCTATAACATCAGACGATGCGAAACGCTTCGGGAATCTGATGCCCGCCTTTTCCATGAGCGTGTACTGGTTCGGGCTTTCGTTCCGCTCCTCGAAACGCAGGAGCCTGCGCGAGCCGAAGAAGGGGATTTCCATCGCTTCGATCCTGCTGTAGTCGCCCACGTACACTTCGAATGAGCGGTTCGGGATAAAAACCGCGTTCAGCTTTTGCAGCTGCGCCACCACAGTTGGGCTGGCGACATCGCTGAACTTGTCGACAAGCAGCGGGTGGTCGACTACGACCTTATAGTGCTTCGTGTATGTTTGTTCCCTGCCTTTCTGGCAGACGACAACGGTCTGCAACCCTTCATCTTTTGCGCCGCGGCACACGTCGAGCGCCGAGTGGGAACCGATCGTTGCAATGGTTATTGCCTTCCTGCTGTACTTGCTGACGATGGCGTCCCCAGCGGCTTTGTTCATCATAGCACTACCCAAGAATCTCGTCCAGCCTGTCTGCTGCTATCGCTTCCCTGATTTCCCGTGCGATGCGCCTGCCGGTGCTCATCGGCTCGTTGTAGCGCACGTAGGTGTACGGAGAATGGGCGATATAGGGATTGGTGCCGGCGACGATGCGCGCAGAAAGCTCGAACACGTAGAAATCGAGCTGCGGCGTGATGATCATCTCGAGGCAGAAAGGGCCGAACAGGCCGCCGGCGTCCTCCGCTGCTTTCACGGTCTCAGTTCCCATGGAGAAAATCTGCGGCAGCAGCGACTCCCTGACCACCACCGGAATGTTGCCCACGATGTTGTACGACGTTTCAAGGTTAAGGTTCATCTGGTCCTTCGCTGCTATCCTGCCGATGGAGTCGACGTTCGATTCGTAGCGCTTGTCGAAGCCCATGATTTCCAGTTCGCTGCTCATCCGCGAGTAGAAGTAATGGGCATAGAGCGGCACGCCGACGATGTACTCCTGTATGATATACTGCTCGCCGGTTGTTTCCTGCTTCATTTTCTCCTCGAATTCCTTTTCATTCTTCACGACGAAATAGCCTTTGCCGCCCTTGGCGCCGTAGAACTTGACGATGACCGGCCGGTCGATGCCGGCAGGCGAGTCGAAGATGCGCGGCAGCTTCAGCCCCGCGTTCTGCAGCAGCTTCCGCTCGAGCAGCCGGTCCGACTCCCACCGCAATATTTTTTTGTTCCCGTAGTACATGACGCGCATGCGTTCTATGGCGTCAAGATTAAGGTACGTGATGAGCGAGGCATGTGGAATAAGGATGGCGTTCTCCCTGATGAGCTGCTCCTCGACGGAGAAGAAGTCCTTCACCGAGGAAATCTCGATAAATTTGTCCGCAGCGCGGAAATTTTTGTATACCGGTGCCATTTGGGGGGTGCATACGGCGATCGTTTCGAAGCCCTCGTCCCTGGCGCCCTTGAGAATCTGCAGCGCCGTGTGGCTTCCCAGTGTGGCGATTTTGTAATCCTTTGCTGCCATATACGTTATAGATGGGTCAGGTTTTTAAAGGTACGATTATATGGTGAATTGCACTGGTTATAGTGGACCAACAAAAGAATACCGACATAATACTTTTGTTGTCCGCTACACGCGGAAAACAAAGTTTTCCGGTGCACCAAAAAGCTTTGCTTTTTGGGTGTAAGTGAACCAAGATATAATACCTGATTATTTACTTGGTTCACTATATGTCCTGATATTATTTGCAATTCACCTATAGAAAATTGCGCGTTAATACGACATAAGCTGCGCAATTATCTATAATTCGTGAAGAGGCTTCCGTAATATCGTTGCATTCCTGTCTGCACCAACTGAAACAATCGCAACAGGCACGGCAAGGCTGCGCTCGATAAGCCTGACATATTCCTGCGCTTCTTCAGGGAGCGCTGCAAAGCCTTCCTGGGCAAGTGCATTCCACTGTTCCTGAGACAGCGCTTTCCATCCCTTCACTATTTCATAAACCGGCGTTGCATCTGCCACGTCAGTCGCATGGGATAGTGCATTAATTTGTATGCCGGCACGATCGTAGACAACGGCGATTTTGATTTCAGGCATGCCTGCCAGAACATCGAGCTTGGTGAGTGCAAGTGCTGTAACGCCGTTGACGCGGGCCGCGTACTTCAGCATGGGTATGTCAAGCCATCCTACTCGCCGCGGCCTGCCGGTAGTCGTGCCGAATTCCCTGCCTTCCTGCCGCAGCTTCGCGCCAACCTCGTTTGTCAGCTCGGTCGGGAACGGCCCCTCGCCCACCCTTGTTGTGTATGCTTTCATGACGCCCACGACCGCGTCTGCTTTCGGCATGCCTGAACCGGCGAGCGCTCCGCCGATAGTCGGGTGCGACGACGTCACGAACGGGTACGTTCCCATGTCAATGTCCAGCAGTGCGCCCTGTGCCCCTTCAAGCAGGACGGTTCCTTCGGGTACTGTGCCATCAAAAGCATACGTTTTCAGGAATTTTCCGTATGCTGCATACTCCATCGCAATTGCGTCCTTGTCCAGCGCACCGTCCCAGCCGTATGCGTGCTGCAGCGTGCTGTTTTTGAGCGGAATCAGGAATTCAAGCTTCCTGTTCAGGCTTTCCCCGTCGAACAGCTCCCTTATCCTGATGCCGATTCTGTTCGCCTTGTCGGCATAGCACGGGCCGATGCCCCTACCGGTCGTACCGACCTTGCTGCTTTTTTTTGCTTCGAGCAGCACATCCTCATGTATATGGTACGGCATGATGACATGGACATTGGGGCTGATGCGCAGGTTTTCAGCAAGCGCACCGAGCTGCCTGATTTCATCGAGCAGTACGCCAGGATTGACCACGGTGCCATGCCCGATGACTGAAAGCTTGCCGTGGAAGATGGAAGAAGGAATGTGATGCAGCTTGTATTCCTTGCCGCCGAACACGACCGTGTGTCCTGCGTTGTTGCCGCCGGCGAAACGAATGCCTGCAACAACGTCCCTACTGTTCGAGAGCACGTCGACAATCTTGCCCTTCGCCTCGTCACCGAACTGCATGCCGACGACAGCTACCGCCTTCATGGTTAGGATAGAACTGCAAAGCTTTTATAGTGAAACCAGTAAATAAAAATTTCTGTTATGTCGTATTAACGCGCAATTTTCTATAGGTGAATTGCAAATAATATCAGGACATAACCAGTGCAATTCACCATACAACGCAGTTTGCATATAGATAACTGCTAATAATACGTCACATAAACTACGCAGTTATCTATACATTCGATACAGTTCCTCGGTCAGCAAAGACGCGTTCGTCCCGAAAGACGGCTTGGGAAAGGGATTTGGTAAACAGGGAAGAGAAGGAAGCGCATTCCTAGCATACTCTTGTAGCCACTCCCTGATGCTTTTTCTTTCCGGACGTTTTGGCGGATCGCCGATATCCACGCGATCTATATACCCTGCAGACATCGCAGAGAGAATCCCGATGCCAAGGGGTATGAAATCCCCTGCCCCGATTGCAATGGCATCCGGCTTGCCGTTGATCATACCGTCGACGACATATGAAATTCCCCCCCCCCCCCCCCCCCCAATGCGTAAAGCCCGCCTGTCAATACGACAAGCCTTGGTATTTTTGTATCGTACAGCTCATCATATACGTCTCTTCTGATTCTTTCGGCATCAGCCTCTAACGTCGTTTTCTGCCGACCGCGGCTGACAAGCCTGCGCGCCTGGGCTGCTCCCAGCGGTATTGAAAAAATGAGATCCTCGTAATTCTTCGTGAGCGGTATGGAGCCGATATTGACCGTGCAGCATGCGAGAGACGTCGCATTCAGGCCCTTTGCGAGAACGTCCTTGCTCCGGTAGGTTGTATTCTGCCAGTACCGGGCAATGTTTTCATGAAGGCGCAGCACTGCAGCATCAATCCTGTCAACGAGCCTGTTGTCCCGGTAATTGTTATTACGGTAGGGCATGCCGCGATATACGCGGAAAGATTTTTAAAGGTAGCATGCATGAAACGGTGAGGTTCCGAGAACTTTGTCTTCATGTACACGGCCTTCGGTGCCAAAGGCGGTCAAGGCGCTTAATTATGATGCATCGAATAAATAGATTCCAAATGCACTGTTGTTGTAAACAATTTAAGATTTCATGTTCATGAATACAATCACTATGAGCGATTACCGTTCTGGGTTGCCTCAGCTTCCATTATGGACGAGCGACGGCGTGCAGTACGACTCGGTAAGATACCAAAAGGAGGCTATACTTGGCCCGCATTATAACGAGATTATAGCAGGCGGGCGTATACCGCCGTTATGGCTTGCGCCGCATGGCTGGGGGAGCGGCGGCACTGAAATGGATGCAGATGCGTACATGAAGCATACCGTGCCCCTCATGCGCGAGGCGCTTGCTGAAGTGCAGGGGCACGCGCCGCCTCAGCGTGAGCAGCTTCCTGCGGGACCTCAGATAGCATGGTGGGATGGTTATCGGCAGCGGTTTCACCATAAGCGTTATAGGGAACCCAGTAAATAATCAGGATATGTTATGACTGGGTTCACCTATAGTTCACAAGGAAATAATATCTAAAATCTTTCCTTGTAGAACTATAGCATTGAGGTGTTGTCCGTCGTTCGCGTTCTGTGGCCTTTAAAAATGTAGTGGGTATAGTACACTCAAATAGTCTGGTGGAACGCAGTGTGCGGTGTTATCGGCATATTTGGACGAATTTCCCTTAAAGATATTGTAACCCCGCTACAACTCCTGACGCACCGCGGCCAGGATGCCACCGGCCTTGCATGGGCAAGTTCTGACGGGATTAAAACACAGAAATGCTTTGGCTATGTGGACAATCTCAAGATCGATGAGCATGAAACAACTGATGTATGCATCGGCGCCACGCGCTACCCGACTGCTGGCGCGTCGGTGCTGCACATAGAAAAATTCTCCCAGCCGTACACGGCCCAAACACCCTATGGCATGCTCTGCCTCACCCATAACGGCAATATAGCCAATATGATGCAGATTGCCGAGCGGCTGGGGATGCAGGAGTTCGGCAACGACACAGAGCTCATTGCGCACCTTCTTGCAGACCTTCTCAGCAAGAACAAGGGGGATATGGCAGAAAGCGTCAGCCAGATGATGCTCATGCTTGACGGCTCTTATTCTATCACCTGCATTTTTAATGACAAGCTTGTCGTTTTCCGCGATCCCAAAGGCATCAGGCCGCTCTTTCTTGCAAAAACAAACACGCACGTGATGACTGCCTCAGAAACTGTCTGCTTCCAGCTTGAGAACCCTGAATACATCAGGGACGTGGAGCCCGGAGAACTCATCATCATCGGCAAGGATGGCATGGTTTCCAAAAAACTCCGCACTGAAAAGAATTATCATTGCATGTTCGAGTACGTCTATTTCTCGCACCCAACGTCAACAGTTGACGGAAGAAATGTGTACGATGTCCGTATACGCCTGGGTGAAAAGCTTGCGAAGCAGATAATGAGGAAAGGCATCAAAGCCGACATGGTTGCCTGTGTTCCTGAAACATCACGGCCTGCAGCGCAGAAAATGGCAGAGATGCTCGGCCTGCCCTTCAGGGACATCCTTATCAGGAACTGGCATGTTGACAGGACATTTATCATGAAAGACCAGAAGACCCGGGAGGTGTATGCGTCCCGGAAATATCTGGTCAACGATTATTTCCTCAAGGGCAGGAAGGTGCTCATCGTCGACGACAGCATCGTCCGCGGCACGACATCAAAAAAGATTATTGAGCTTCTCAGGAATCACGGCGCCGAGGAGGTGCACCTTGCAATCACGTGCCCGCCGATTATATCGCCATGTTATTATGGCATAGATTTTGCCACCTACAAAGAGCTGGCTGCTCATGGAAAGAGTGTTGAAGCAATCAGGGAAATGATCAATGCTGATTCACTGACGTATCAGACTATCGATGACCTTAAGGAAGCGATCGGGCTTCCTGATTTATGCACTGCCTGCCTGACGAAAGAATACCCGACGCCCTACGGCGCTGTGCTCAACAGGCTTGCAGAGGACGGCAGGCTTTCAGATGAAGGAAGGCACTACCAGCATACAGATTGAGCATAGAATACAGAATTACCAAACAAGCAGAATCCATAATTACGGAATTGAAACCGTCTTTATGAAAATAAAAGATAGGGTTCTTGACTTTAGAGGTAACATCAGGTGGGAGAGGGCAGCTTATTCTATGCCCTGCAGAACAGGGAACAGGTCAAGCGGCTCGTGGCAGATGAGGAAATAGCCTACGCAGTGGACAACCCGCCGGCAACCCGCGCGCAAGGCAGGTCGCTATACATCAGGACGCTTGCAGAGAGAGGTATGCGTGTGCCGTCGACTGAACAGCCGTGGACAACACTGCCGGCGAGAGGTCTTAATAAACCACCGCTGCAAACGCCCGACCCATTCAAGGCGTACACCGATGAAGTCGAAGAACTTTTGAAGCAGTGACGCAGCACATGCATCATTGGCGATTCTCAAGGCGCAGGCTTACAATTCCAGAAGCGGGGTTGCGGCTTTCCTCGGTGATGACAGGATTTTCCAGCGGAGGCATGTCAACAGTGTACGGTACCCCGCCTATAACCAGCACAAGCGCATCACGCTTGAATGCATACGTTAATCTTCGCACGCTTCTTGGGGGCGCCTCGACAACTATCCGCACGCCGTTGTTCTCTTCCATCACGTCGATTAAGGGTTCTCTCTGCCGGTACGGGTTTTGGTGACCTCCTCTTGCTGATTCTGGTTCAAATGGCACATCGGCATGTGGGTCATTTTTCAGTCCCCTTACCTCCGCGTCAATGGCAAACGCAAGGAGCGAAGAAGGCGTTTCATACGCACGCATGGCCTCTGCTCTACCTTCATGCCGTTCACCCTCGATAACAACCGTCGTCTTTCTGCCGACATGTCCATATGGCGGTTCTGCAGATGAGATGTGATATGCAACAGCAGCAGCGGTGCCGTTGAGCTTGTACTCAATCGATATGACATCACCCTGCCTGACATTCCTGCCAAACAGCTCTGCCTTCTCGTCCCTCCGGAGGCGTATCTCTTCTCCTCTGATATACATGCCGTGTGCATGAAGCTCATGCGTATCCACTGGCGTTAATACCAACCGAGAGACAATGGGCATACCAGTAGGATGCCGTATAATCTTAAATTGTTTCTCATCAAAGACCCGATATGGAGCGCGTTGGCATTCTTGTCGTCAGCTACGGCGCGCGGGCGTGTTCCATCATCGACGCGCTCTCGCGGAGCGACTACCACACAGAATTCTACATCGCCGACAAGCAGCGGAACCCGTTCAACGCGAAGCGCGCGAAGGAGCACGCAATAATTCCTAATCTGGACGTGCAGGATATTGCCGCGTTCGCCAAAAAGCATAAGGGCAGCATCGATTTCGGCATTGTCGGGCCTGAAAACCCCATCATCGACGGCATCCGCGACGTGCTCGAACCCATGGGCATACCGATGCTATGCCCGACCAAGGAATTTGCCGTCGAAGGGAGCAAGGTGCTGCAGCGGCAGCTGCTGCATGAAGCCGCGCCTGACGTGAATCCGCGATTCAGGGTTTTTGACCGGAAAGACTACGCAAGCATCGATGATGCGCGAAAAGACGTGTTCTCGTGGCTCGACGAGCTCGGCAATCAGGCTGCTGTCAAGCCGGACAAGCCCGGCTTCGGCAAGGGCGTCGGCGTGTGGGGCGACCACTTCGCGACACGCGAGGATTTATGGCAGCATTTCCTGACCATATTCGGCCACAGCCCGGTCATCATCGAGGAAAAAATAGAAGGCGAAGAATTCAGCCTCCAGTTCGTGAGCGACGGCACGCGGCTCGTGCCGACGCCGGCGGTGCGCGACTACAAGCGGGCGTTCGATGGCGACAAAGGGCCGAACACCGGCGGCATGGGCTCGTACAAAGACGCAGGGAATATATTGCCATTCATGTCACGGCAGGACTGGGACGACGCGCTCGCCATCGGCCAGAAGGTGTTCGCCAAGCTGAAGGGCACTGGCAGCAACACTGGTCTGCGCGGCGTCTGGTACTTCGCGTTCGTCTGCGCGCCGCAAGGGCTCAAGGTCTTCGAGATAAACACCCGATTTGGCATGCCGGAAGCGCAATGCCTCATGCCGACGCTGCAGGACGATTTCGTCGAGACGTGCTTCAGTATTATTAGCGGGAATTTGCACGGCATACGGACCAGAAACAAAGCATCGGTCGCCATCTACAAGGTGCCTCCCACCTACGGCGGCAAGGCTCCGGCATTCGAGGGCACACGGGAAGTGGACCTCAATGATGCTGAAAAGCTTGCGAGCCACTATCACGACCAGCTGCGCATCTACCCGTGCTCCATGGAGCTGCGGGACGGCAAAACGTATGCGCTGAACTCGCGCACCGTGTGCGCCGTCGGCATCGGCGATTCCATTCATGAGGCACGGCGCATTTCCATGGAAGGCGTGCACGCGATACACGGCAACCTCTGGAACAGGATGGATGCCGCGTCCGACGAACATATACAGGGAAGCATCGGGAACATGAAGCGGCTGAGGAGTGCTGAAAATTAGACTTTTTGTCGACTTACGTCGATACATTGCATCATTATCTTGAATGCCTTGAAAACTGCTGCCTTTAGGCGCGTCACCAAGGGGATTTCATTCATACACAGCACTAGACAGGATGGCACACCTCGGTATTCACCGGCTGTGCAATGAAAGAGGGCAACATTGCAACTGGCTATTTCAATTGCAAGAAAGCTTATGGTTGCTCATGCAGCGAGGCACTTGACACAGCATCTCATCGCTTCTTTTTCCCTCTGCGCGCACGCATGCCGACCGCTGTTGCAGCTGCCAGCACCACCGCAAAGCCGACCATGATGTCTGCCCGCATGAAGAATGCATAGTCTCTCACGAACAGCGGCACGGTAATGAGCGCGTCAAGGACTATCCCTACCAGCAGGAACAACAGCCCCAGCATAAAGCCGTTCTTTGCTCCTGCACGCTTTTCTTTCCTGAAATAGAGATGCGCGGCGAATGCCGTGAACGCGGCGAGGAGCGGCAGGTGGACAATGTAATAGAGCGTTGACGGCACCTGCACGCCGAACCCGAACATGAGTATGCTCACTTCGAAGAAAACGAGCGCCCATAACATCGCTCCCTTGAGAGCTGCCAGCTTCAGGTTCATACAATCTTCTATACTTTTGGGCAGAGGGGTTTATAATCTTTTTGCTTGTATGGTGATACATGGTTGGTGCTGCATGACCGTCACACTAGCAGTCCTCGCCTCGACGCGCGGCACGGACATGCAGGCGGTCATCGATGCGATACAGTCAGGTACGCTGGATGCGCGCATCGCGTGCGTCATCAGCAACAAAAGCGATGCGTATGCGCTGGAAAGGGCCAGAAAGCATGGCATAGATGCCCTATTCATCGATCCCAAGGGCAGGACCAGAGAACAGTACGATGAGGAAATCATGAGGGAGCTCGAAAAGAGAAACGTCGAGCTTGTGCTGCTCATCGGCTACATGAAAATCATAGCAAAGCCATTTGTCGACAGGTACAGGAACCGCATTATGAACATCCACCCGTCGCTGCTGCCGGCGTTTGGAGGCGGAATGGACAGGGACGTGCACAAGGACGTGCTTGGCTACGGCAGCAAGGTAACAGGCTGCACGCTCCACTTTGTTACTGAAGATGTTGATGCAGGACCCGTCATCCTCCAGAAGGCAGTTGCCATCGAAGAAAATGAAACAGTGGACACGCTGAAGGCCAAGGTGCAGCAGGCAGAGCAGGAAATCATCCTGAAGTCTATAAGGCTGTTTGCCGAAGGCAAGATTACCACTGAAGGGAGAAGAGTCAGGATTCTGAAGTGAGCTTTATCTTCATGCTTAATGCGCTTGAAATTCTCTCTATTACATAAGCCTGCAATTTCTGCACCTCAGATTGCGTATGCACCAGCTGCTTTTCGGTGTCATATTTCTCGGCCATGGCTGACTCCAGTTTCTTTCCCAGCGCTACCAGCTCGTCTTCGGCAGCTTCTTTTTGCCTGATTCTGGGCGTTACGGCTTTAGAAATATAGTCTTCCTTTTGAGCTATCTGTCTTCCAATGGAAGCTATGGCGTCCCTGCTTTCTGCGAGCGAATCAAAATTTTTCAGCAGCGCCTGTGCCCGCTCCACGTGCCTTCGCTCTACGCCCAGTTCATCTGCAATCTGTACCGCACTGCTTAGATGCTGCTTTATCTGAAGATGCTTGTCTTCATGGATTGCGCCAGCCGGGTCGGAAATGTATGTATTCAGAAGCTTGTCCTGTAGGTTCTTCTGGTGCATGTATTTTTTCAGAAGCCTTGAAACAGAGCCGATTTCAGAAATTATCCGCTGTTGATGTCTGGACTTTTCTTCTTCAAGCGCATTTATATTTGCCAGATGAAGCTGCAGCTCGCTGCCATCAAATCTGCGAAGTGTTTCCTGATTTTTCATTTTCAGCTTCTCGAGTCCGGTAATATCGCTTTCCAGATTCTTTAGCTTTTTCCTGCTGATTTCTGCATACTGTGTGGATGACATGATTTTGTCAAGCGACCTGCCTATGCTTTCTTTGGCCAGAAATATCTCTGAATTCAGAACGCCTTTCATTTCAGCCAGCAGCGCATCAATGCGCCTTATTTTCTCGCTTATTCCCTTCATTTCGCTTTCAAAAAAGAATTTCAGGTGCATTGCCTGTTTTGGCGTTATTCCGGTGTCCGCTGCTAGCATTCCTGCGGAATCTGCAAAACTCCTGATATCATGATTATCCTTTTCCGGCATCTCAAGCTTCTGGGTTCTGGCTATAAACTTCTCGCAGAACTGGTTTTTTATCGCTTCCGAACTCCTGTATTTTTCATCGAGCTTCTGCAGCTTAAGCGCAGACAATGTTTCTTCCATGATGCGAAATTCAGAAAATATCTTTTCCGAAAGCCCTAGTGCCTGGTTAAGCTTTTCTGCAGACAGACTTTCGCACCCGCTGTTGAAAAGCAGCAGGGCTTCTTCAAACGACAGTATCTTTTCTTCCTGGAACCTGCTTTCTTCTGTCTTGAACAGGTTCCTGAGCATATTTGTTAGCTTCATGTGCCTTCCTTTACTTTCAGCGGCTTTTACTGGCTGAGCATTGTTTCCCAGTAGCTGCACACCGCTTCTGTTTTTTCAGCTGCCCTGCCAGTGTACGTTTCAGGATGCTCCAGGATTTCTTTCTGCTGCGGCGTGAACTTGGCGTAGTATGGCACCAGCGCAGCATCCTGTTCCAGCGCCTCCAGAATTGGCTTCTCCAGCAGCGTCAAACGCCGCACTGCCTCGTGCGCATCAGGGCAGCCGTACACGGCGAGCAGGACGTACAGCGGCTCGGTGATGATGCGGCTTTTGCTGCGCTCGACATTGCGCCGCATCTGCTCCCTGTCCACCGCAAGCTTTTGCATGGTTCGTTGCATCCGCTCAGCGGCAACCAGCAGGCCTGCGAGCAGTTCAGGAACGAACCTTCCTGAAGCGCTGTTGGTGAGGTCGCGCTGGTGCTCGGATATCTGGTCAGCATACAGCGTGATCATGCGCGGCATCATCGCCTTCCACATGCTTTTCACGTTCTCGAAATTGACAGGGTTGCGCTTGTGCGGCATCGTCGACGAGCCGACCTGCTCATCGCCAAACGACTCGCCTATTTCTGCCAGTTCTGTCCGCTGCAGGTGTCGCATATCGTCGGCAAGGTTCGCAATGACGCCGAATGCAGCAACAACACAGTGAACATAGTCAAGAAGATATTCCGGCTCGACAATCTGCGTCGCATGCGTTGCCGGCTTGAGGCCGAGCTCGTCGAGCACGTATGCCTCGAACGTTTCGGCATTATCGGTAATAAGCGCAAGGGCATTGTACGCGCCGACGGCTCCCGACATCTTGCCCCGCAGGTTCCCGGCGCTCTCGGCTAATGCCAGTATCCTTCCGCCGAGCCTGCTCACGTATTCCGTCAGCGCAAAGCCGAACGTGATGGGTTCCGCATGCTGGCCGTGCGTCCTGCCTATCTGCAGCGTCGCTTTCTCGGTGCGTGCAATCCTGATGAGCGTCCGCTCAAGTTCAAGGAGCGACGGCAGGAGCGACGAGCCGGTGAATTCCCTGTAGCGCATGGCGTCAGCGGTGTTGATGATGTCGCTCGACGTCACGCCGAGATGCACGAACGGCTTTGCTTCGCCGCCGAGCCGCTTCCTGATGCAGTTCACCAGCGCGCGAATGTCGTGCTGTATCCTGTCCTCCTCCTCGTACACCTCTTTGGCCGTGACTTCCGCTGCTGCCGCGATGATTTCATCAGCAACGCCTCTCGTGCATGCGCCGACGCGTGCCAGCCCCTTGGCAACTGCGCATTCCACCTTGAGCTGGTACCCGATGCGCGCTTCCTCGGACAGGAACGGAGCAACCTTCTCTGCAAGTTTCTTGTCCCGCAGGTAGCGGTAATCGAACGGCGAAATGCCACTGAATGTCATAATACCCCTCCCTTGCTTTCTGCAAAGTAGTCGTATCCCGTTTTATTTTTCATAGATACCCCTTTTCCGCGAGCACGTGCTGTATTCGTTCTAATACATTGCCTGGTGCGGGCTTAAATTCCTCGCCGGTAATCGCTGCAAATGCCTCGACATACCGCTTCACCGTCTCTACTTTTACCTCATCGGGAATCTGAGGCACAGGGCCGCGTCCATCGAAGCCCTGCGTGCTGAGCCACTTCCGCAGGTATTCCTTGTCGAACGACTTCTGGTCGATGCCCTTCTCGAAATTCTCCTCGTAGCTGCTGCTGAACCAGTAACGGGAGGAATCGGGCGTGTGGATTTCGTCGATGAGCACGACTTCGCCATCGTGCACGCCGAATTCGTATTTCGTGTCGACAAGGACAAGGCCGTTTTTTTCCGCAAAACGCGAACCGAAATCAAAAAGCCTGTAGGACGCTTCCTCCATGATGTCGAATGTGTCCCTGTCCACGACGCCCGTGCGCAGCAGCTCTTCCTTTGCCAGGGAAACATCATGCCCGAGATGCGCTTTCGTTGACGGCGTGAGAATTGGCTCATCAAATCGCTGGTCTTTGCGCATGCCGTCGGGCAGCAGGTTGCCGCAGAAGTTGCGGACGCCCTTCTGGTAGTGGTACCATGCAGACGTTGGCGTCACGCCGGTGAGATAGCCGCGCACGACCATTTCGACAGCAATAGGGACGCATTCCTTCGCGACGGTGACGTTGGGGTCGATGACGTCGATGACGTGGTTGGGAAACAAGTGCCGTGTCTTGTCGAACCAGAACGCGGCAAGCTGGTTGAGTACCTGCCCTTTGAACGGCAGCGTCGTGAGGACAACGTCAAAAGCTGAAATCCTGTCGGTGGCAACGATGACGCGCTCGCCGCCGACGGTGTAATTATCGCGCACCTTGCCCCTGTAGCGGCTGCCGAAGCGGAAATTGGTCTCACGAAGGCTGTTGCTGATCTGGTTCCTCAGCACTTCATCAGCAACCATGAAACTATTATCAGCGTAAAGTTGAAAAGCGCATGCTGGCGGCATCACGACGAGCGGCTACACGGCACAATGCGTGAACAGCCAGTGCATCATGATGAAGGAGTAGTGAACTGCATATACTGAATAATTAACAGGCTTCGGGAAATATCATCTATGCCATAGCGCCTGCATAATCTTCCCTTCAGGTCCGTAAGGCTACGTGCATACCTTTCCACAAATTCGTCAGCAAAATTTTTTCCTACCTCCACCCCAAGCACCGTCAAACTTCTGGAAAGGGTCTCGCCTGTTGCCCTTACACAGCTAACAGTTGTAGCGTAAAGACCACGAGCAACTTCTCTTCTGGTGCTTTCACTGACTCCTTGAATAACCGAATCTGGCACTTGTCTATAGGCAATTTTCAAGAGTAAATCTACATCACTATAAGCTACAGCTACAGAACGCTCACGCTGGCGTCTGACAAATTCTTCTGGCAGATTATTCAGACCTCCTTTTTTTGCAAGACTCATGCCACCACCTGTTATTACTTATAAATAGTAGTATTTAAAGATTTCTATTTACAAGCCCACGCATACAGCCGTTATCGCCCTTGTACAGTTTCTCAATGCCGAAATCAGTTTCAAGAGGATTGTGTGCGGATAGCTATTTGCAAGCCATCATAGGTAATGCAGACGACATGCGGTTTTCGTGTGAAATGAAATACACGGATTCTCCTTCACCCGTCTGCAGGATAGAAGCTGCATCAGCACTTCCACGTGCGCTAGTGGCGTCATCGCAGTCATGCATCATGATTTCCCCTTAATTCTTTCTGAAGACACGCTGCATATAGTGAAGCAAATAAATAATACCGATATTATACATTTGCTTCACATAGAGCAAACAAGAATGTAATATCGTGTTTATTTCCTTGTATTGCTATAACCTATTGCGCAGCGTCAAGTATCCGCTTCGCCAGGTGCGCGGCATTCTCGCCGTTGTCGATGCCCACTGCCGCTACCGGCACGCCTCTGGGCATCTGGACTATGGAGAGGAGCGCGTCGAGGCCGCCCAGTTTCGAGGACACGGGAACGCCGATGACCGGCTTCTTCGTGATGCTGGCGACAAAGCCGGGCAGCGCGGCTGCAAGCCCTGCGACGGCGATGAAGACCTTTGCATGGGAATGTGCTACAATGCTTTGTACCTTTTCAGGCTCCCGGTGAGCCGAAGCGAACTGCAACTCGTAGCTAATTTTGTACTCTTCAAGGATTTTCGTTATGTTGCCTACAATTTCCTCGTCTGATTTCGACGCGGCAATGATGCAGACGTCCATGCGAATACTTTGCCGCAAAGCTTAAGACATTTGCTTCACTAGTAGGGTGTATGGCAGAAATATCAATTCCATTGCCTGTATTCATAGCGAAAGAAGATGAATGGTATGTGGCTTCGTGCCCTGTTCTTGATATTGCTACGCAGGGAAGAACAGAAGCAGAAGTAAAGGAAAATATCAGGGATTTAATAAACGAATTTTACCATGATCCAGACACAACGAAGCCTGAAATAAAGACGATAATGTCGGTTTCATTGACTAATATCCCTGTAGATATACCAGAAGGTGTTTTACATAGGAAAACTTCGTCCTCTCCCGCAAAGTAAAATTATTGAAATCCTCCTAAGCAATGGGTTTACAAAAGTCAGGTCTGCTAGACATATAACATTTAAGAAAGCTACTTCTGAAGGGGTATTGACTACATGGGTTCCCCATCATAAGGATGTCACCGTCTTTGTGATTAAATACATCATACGGCAAACAGGAAAATCAAGAGAAGAATTCGGATAGTGATACTATGCTCAAGGCGCTCTCCGACACGCTGCGCGAGGCGATAGACAAGGTAGCCAGGCTCGGCACCGTGGACAAGGACGTCGTCGACGGCCTGGTGAAGGACATCCAGCGCGCGCTCATCGCTGCCGACGTAGACGTGAAACTGGTGTTCCAGCTGAGCGAGCGCATAAAGCAGCGCGCGTTCGAGAAGCTGCCCGAAGGCCTCACGCGCAAGGAGCACGTCATTCGCGTCGTCTACGAAGAACTGGTGAACGTACTGGGCAAGCACAAGCCCCACATCGAACTCAGCAACAAGAAAGTGCTGCTCGCCGGCCTGTTCGGGTCAGGGAAGACGAGCACCGCCGCCAAGCTTGCGCGCTTCTACCAGAAGAAGGGCATGAAGCCTGCGCTTATTGGCTGTGACACCGCGCGCCCTGCCGCATATGAGCAGCTGCAGCAATTAGCGCAAAAAATAGACGTACCGTTTTACGGGGAGAAGAACGAAAAGGATGCGGCAACCATTGTCCGCAACGCGCTCAGGCAGGTCAGGGCTGACGTGCTCATCGTCGATTCTTCCGGAAGGAACGCACTTGACAGGGAACTGGTTGGCGAGATTCAGCGTGTCAACCGGGAGCTTAACGCTGACGAGCGCATTCTTGTCGTACCCGCTGACATCGGGCAGGCAGCACGGCAGCAGGCAAAGGCGTTCCATGACGCGCTGGGCATCACCGACGTCATTGTCACCAAGCTTGACGCGACTGCCCGCGGCGGCGGCGCCCTCACCGCCTGCCACGAGACCGGCGCGCAGGTGAAATTCATCACCACCGGCGAAACGGTCGAAGACCTGCAGATGTACGACCCCGAGAAATTCGTGTCGCGGCTCCTCGGCATGCCCGACATTGAAGCGCTCCTTGAAAAAGCAAAAACAACGCTGGACGAGAAACGGGCCGAGAAAATCATGGGAGGGGACTTCACGCTGGACGATTTCTATTCGCAGATAGAAGGCGTGCAGAAAATGGGGCCGCTTTCCGGCATCCTCGATATGATGGGACTCGGCAGGATTGGCAGCAAGATGGACACCAACGTCCAGGAAAAGAAAATGAAGCGGTGGAAGTACCTGCTCCAGAGCATGACCATGGAAGAACGGGCAGACCCGGCGCTCATAACGTCATCGCGCATCCGGCGCATCGCCCATGGGTCAGGCCGCAGCGAAAGCGATGTGCGCGAGCTGCTCAACAATTACAATAGCATCAGGAAGATGATGAAGAAGATCTCGCCGGCGAAGCTCAAGCGGAGCGGCATGCAGGGACTCTTCAGACAATTTGGGATGAAATAAAATGCTTATAGCAGGTTCGAATAATACTGGAACTTTTCGTTCGAACCTGCTATACTGCATGTTCAGCATAAAATGTTCCAAAATAAACTGAACATACTATTACATAGGAGAGAGGATGATAGCGGGGAGAACCTTAGGTTCTCCTTCTATTCAGGCAGTTCGGGATGAAGTAATAGTAAAGAACATTGATTTTGGAACATTTTATGATGTTCTTTCCCTATAGCAGATTGCAGCTAAAAGTTCCATTATTATTACAATCTGCTATAAGAATGGACATGCCTACATAACCAGTAGGAATAAAAATCTTTTGATGATACATATGCCGGTCATCATGCATCATGCACCATGGCTGGGCATCTGCGCTTGCTTGTACGTTGCCCGCTAGGGCAGCACCGTATATTCAGGTTCATTGCCAACCTCATGGTACATCCTGCAGCACGAAGGCGCACCTATGTTCGACGGCTACAACGGTCACAAAATAGTGGACGACAACGTTATCGGCTACAGCCCCTTGATGAGCCCCCGCAACCTGAAAGACAGGTTGCCACTGACCGACAGGGAGCGGGAAACGGTTGTGCTCGGCAGGCGGTACATCAGGGATATCCTTGATGGCGGCGGCAGAAAACTGCTTGTTGTAGGTCCCTGCTCCATCAGCGACCCTGTGGCGGCCCGGGATTATGCCGAACGGCTCAGAGGCTTGGCGGAGGACGTGCACAACAGCTTTGTAACAGTAATGCGCATGTATGGCGAAAAGCCGCGGACGAGCATTGGCTGGAAGGGGCTTATCAATGAGCCGTATCTTGATGGGCAGGAAAATATCAACGCCGGGCTCCGCATTGCACGTGAGATGCTTATCACTAATGCGGGGATGGGCCTACCATCAGGGACAGAGTTTTTGGATACCTTCACACCGCAGTATATTGGCGACCTTACATCGTGGGCAGCAATCGGTGCACGGACGACAGAGTCCCAGCAGCACCGCGAAATGGCTTCAGGGCTCTCCATGACTGTGGGGTTCAAAAATGGCACCAACGGAAATACAGACGTTGCCGTCAATGCAGTGCTTTCCGCACGGCACCCGCATCATTTTTTTGGGCTTGACCAGGACGGCGTGCCGTCGATTGTTGCAACACGAGGCAATCCCTACACGCACATAGTCCTCAGAGGAGGGGATGGCAGCACGAATTACGACAGGGACAGCGTACAGATAGCCCAGCACATGCTCAGAAGAGCCGGCCTGTCTGAAAGGCTCATGATCGATTGCAGTCACGGCAATTCGGGCAAGGACTACAGGCAGCAGCCGGTGGTTTTTGAAGACGTGATCAGGCAGATCGTCGACGGCAACAATGGGATAATCGGCATGATGCTCGAATCAAACCTCTACGAAGGCAGCCAGAAAATCCCGGAAGACCCGGGTGACCTGCGCTACGGCGTGTCGGTCACCGACTCGTGCATTGGATGGGAAACAACCGCGAATCTGATCAGGGACGCGCACCGGTCGCTGTCGAGAAGGGTCAGATGAATAGTTTTATAAACCTAAGCTGCCAAATACTGGCAGAAGATCGCATCCGCACACCGCGGGTGCACGTTTCTTCAGAATAGCCGTGGGGTGCATTCGTGCACCGCAATCCGGCGTTCTGTCAGCACTCGTGGAATGGGGCGGCGAGAAAGGCATTCATCAGCCGCTGAGCGTTCCCTTGGCTGTACATACGAAAAGGTGGGGCATTATGGAAATACCGCCAATGAAACAGATGGGTTACGACCGCGCTATCGTCGTCTTTTCTCCTGAAGGACGGATGTACCAGGTTGAATATGCGCGCAAAGCTGTGGAGAAAGCGACGACCTCGGTAGGTGTCGTGTTCAGCGGCGGCGTGGTGCTCGCTGCGACGCGCTCGATACAGAAACTGCTCGTTCCTGACAGCATCGAGAAGATTTCGAAAATCGACAATCATATTGGGTCCGCTTCCTGCGGCATCCTTGCAGACTGCCGCGTACTGATTGACTACGCGCGTGTGCGCTGCCAGGTGAACAGAATCACCTACGGCGAACCGATCGAGATCGGCGCGCTCGTCCGCGACATCTCGGACCGCAAGCAGCGGTTCACGCAACTCGGCGGCATCAGGCCGTTCGGCGTCAGCCTGCTGATAGCCGGCATGAATGCGAATGGTCACCTGTACGAGACCGACCCTTCGGGTACGATACGCCAGTGGAGGGCGCATGCCGTCGGCAGAGGAGCCAAGGAAGCGAGGAAAGTGCTCATCGACGAATACAAGGACGACCTCTCCAAGGAGAAGGCGCTCGACGTTGCGCTCAGGGCGCTCAAGACAGGAGAAAAGAAGCTGGCAGCCCGCGCAGTCGAGGTCGGCATCGTGGAAGGAGGCGCGTTCAGCGTCATGGAACGGCCGCAGGTCAAGGAAGCGGTCAAGCGATTCGTGTAGGGGCGGCGCAGGTGAAATGTAAGCACCTCCTTGTACATCAGTTCATATTCGTCCAGAATTTCTTTTAGAGAATGACCCGCATAAATTTCATTTGCTATCTCTTCCACGTGGGGGCAAATTTCTTGTTGTAATCTATGAAAATATTTACAAGTCTTGTCTCGGGTGGAAATATTGTACATAGTCATGCATCAGCGTCACCATGCCATAAATGCTTTACCTCAACGCGCTTCAACACCACCCGCACCCCGCTCATCCGTACATGTGCCTGACGAGCGGCGTATTGAGCCCGCAGATATCCTGCACCTTCGCCTGCGCTTTCGTGAACGTCGAGAATACTTCCTCGATATCCTTATTGGGCACTGCTCGGGGTATTCGCCGTTCGCCTCTGCTTTTCGCATGCGCATGAAACCTATCGCACAAACACACGTTCCAAGTAGGTATCGCTGCCGCTGTCAAGGTTCCAGAGCTTCGTTTCTCCGTGAGCATTCCTGTTGCCGAAAAGCCCGTTTACCACGTACGGACCTCCAACCCCATTCTGGCAATAACCGTAGTTGCCCTTGTATGCACCTGAACTGTAGCCTGCGCTGCATTCAGCGTCCGAAAACCAGCCGTCGCCGGTGTATTTGAATGTAACGCCTGTCGTATCGCAATTGGCGTTGTTCACGTCGCACACCGCATCCACAGGAATGTGCTCGATGACACCGGTGCTGTCCGGGAAAATATTCACCACGGTCCTGATGATGAACGCATCGTCCGCATCAACGACCATGCCGTCATCGAACTGCACCGCCAGATATTCGCTGTGCAGTGGAGCCATACCTACGTTCATGCTGTACGAATCACCGTAGCCCAGCACTGCTGCCGAGCCACAGGACGCGTGAAGGAAGCTGTTCAGGTCGGCTTCACATGCCTCGGTGTTGTCAAGCGCCTCGCCGCCGCGGCGCTGGAAGATGAGCGTCCAGCCGCCTCCTGCTGTTGTCATGTCGCAGTAGACGTCAGCGAGCTGCGCTCCCTGCAGCACCTTGTAGACACCGTCAGCGACCGGCAGCCCCATAGATTTGATGTCATTGCACGATGCTGTGCTGGCAACGTTCGCAGCAGCGGAAACCGTGCCGCTCACCACCTGCAGCGAACTCCCCCGCTGGTTCCGAAGGTACAACGGTATGACGATTTCGGCGCGCTCTCCCGGCTGTATAGGGGTATTGAGCGAATAATCCAACATTTTCCCGTCAAGGTAGATGCTCAATGAGTCGTTTGGTATGGCAACGGTGCCGGAATTTCTGACATAGATTCTGTTGACGGCAACCGATTCGATTTTGAACTGCACGCCAATCCGCTGCGTCAGCCGCTGCTCGCCGGCTGCGGCTGTTTCATGGAACGTGCCTGTCAAGAACAGAAAACCGACCCCGACAAGAACTATTAATATGAGAAGCAGGAGGATTATCGCGATGACCGGTGTGATGCCTTTGGGCATGTGCCCACCTATCCGTATGCTCTCCTGACCAGAGGGGAACTGAGCCCGCAGATATCCTGCACCTTCGCAGCCGACTTGGTGAAGGTCGCGTACACGTCCTCAATCTGCTTGTTGTGCGCTGCGTCGGGGTACGCGCCGTCATCGTCTGCCTGGTTGCATGCGCACGTCAGCGCATCGACGATGGCGTTGTTCTGCATGAGGTACGGTTCGGCAGCGCACGTCTCGTTCTTTGCCGGCGTCGAGCCGGGGCACAGCTCGGACGTGACGGTAGCAGTGACCGTTTTCCAGCAGCCTTTGCAGCCGCCGATGCTGACGCACTGCGTGTCCACATCGCCGAGAAATCCGCCTATGGCGTAGAGCATCCCCAGCGCGAGAACCGCGATAGCAACCAGATACAGTGACTGCATATAGTTCACTTGTCATGCGGTGACTATAAAGATTGCGGCGAGAAATTGCCGTAGTTCCATTACCCTATTCCCACAATTTTCCCGCCCCTTCCGGAACGCTGCGCTTTTATGCTTGCGAAGACAGAAATAGGTGGTCATGGAAGAGCGATTGGTATGGAGGAGGAGCGGTTTTCACTACTGGTACAGGTGCTCAAGCTGCTCGAGCAGGAGGAGCTGAAAGGCGTCAGCCTCCCGAAGGCGATAGCACGGGTCATCGACAGTTTCGATGCCGACCTCACGCAGGAACAGCGGACACTTATTCTGAGGGAATTCGCCCATTACGAACGGACGAGGAGAGAAAAGGAGAAACAGGACAGCCAGCGCAAGGAGGCGATTATCGAGGAAGAAAAATACCGGGAGGCTCTCAACAAGTTCCTCCGCGAGGAAGACCGTCGTTTCGGCTTCTGAGCCACTATAAAAAGCTTCTCTCCTGGCACAATGCTTAAGAACTCCCGCAGGCGAATAGTAGCAAAGCAGAAGCAGTTGAGTGCTCGATAAGCTGTGGATTGCTATGGAAGAACAAGATTTCAGGAAAATATTCGATACACTCAAGTTCCTCAAGACAGAGGACGCAGGCAGCAAGAAGCTCGAAGGCACGATCGTGACGCTGCTCGGCACGGTGCGCAAGCAGCTGTCCTTCGACCAGTCAAAACTTGTCGAGGAGGAATTCGGCGACTACGAGCAGAAGCGGCTCGAGCAGATACCCGAGAAGCCTCCAGAAATCAAGCTCAAGGAGCCGAAGGATGAGGACTTCCCTCCTGAGAAAGTTGGCTACCGGAAGGATTATTTCTGAGCTCGACGATAGTTCCTATACCAGCCTGCATCTGAAGATGCGGGTTTCTTGAGCCATGTCATGCAGCATCACCGTTCAGAAAACGGGTGATGAAATCCACGTGGTGACCACACATGCATGTGGTGGATTGCCCCGCATCCTTTTTCCGTGGCATCAGGGGTGAGGTTTCCAGCTTGATTTTGGTTCTTGAGATTGCTGCGGCCGTTGATGTTTAGGTGAACATGACAAGCCCTTCTTTGTTTGGCATGACGACTCTTCGCAACTACAACGTATCCGTAATTGCTCACCGTGAACCGCCTGAAGGCGGCAGTTTTCAGGGCATTCAAGATAAAAATTATATAGTAGATGACATTAGTTTTTATACAAAACAATGTCATCTGCATATAGCAGTGACATCATAATATGTTTGATTACTTATGTCACATGCTATATATAGGGCTGCGGACAACTATGCTCATGGGGAAGGCTGTCCTGGTAGCCGCACTGCTGCTGTTTGCGTCCCTGTCGTCAGCGCAGATTCTTGTCAACAGCAAGCCTGCACCCTTTACTATGCTTGATGCCCCTGACGCAGGAAGTGCAAGGACTTTTGCGGTTGATGCCGGTCCGGATGACATCATCACGCTGGTTCATGAAGGAGACCATGTAATAGACATTGCAAACCTTCCCGGCACCATGGCGACATTCTCTGTTGCAGCAGCTGACCCGGACCTTTTCGACACGGCACTTCTTGAGCAGGAGGGGTATGCACACGACGGCACCATTCCTGTTATTGTTACGCTCAATGTAACGGCCAACGGGCGTGCAGGCAACCTTTCTTCGTCATCCATGGCAGGCCGCACCTTTGAGTCGGCAAAAAATGACGTGGCAGCGTTTCTTGGGTTGCCGCACCGGCCATTTACAACCGCTGCAGCAAACGTCCCCGCGATGCGGGATTTAAAAATAATCGATGCTGTAGCGTTCCGCGTCGACCATGACATGATTGGAGGCCTTGCGTCACTCAGTGCTGTGGCGAGGGTTGAACTTGACCGTAAGGTGTATGCGAATCTCGCGGACAGCGTTCCGCTCATCAATGCAACGAGCGCCTGGAGACTTGCTGACAGCAGCGGCAGGAACCTCACCGGCGCGAATGTGACCATAGCAATCATTGATACCGGCGTTGACTATACACATCCTGATCTGGGTGGATGCTACGGCTCTGGATGCAAGGTGGCAGGCGGATACGATTTTGTCAATGGAGACAGCGATCCTGCTGATGACCATGGCCATGGAACGCATGTCGCGGCAACTGCCGCAGGGAACGGAACGCTGCAGGGCGTTGCGCCGAACGCAACCATCTACGCCTACAAGGTCCTTAACGCAGGGGGTTCAGGAACGTTTTCCCAGGTCATATCCGGCGTTGAGCGGGCAAGTGACCCGAACAACGACGGCAACTATGCTGATCATCTGGATATCCTCAGCATGAGCCTCGGCGGGTCAGGCGATGAGAACTCTGCGCTTTCGCTTGCCGTCGACCGCGCTGTTGAGCGCGGAGTTGTGGCGGTTGTTGCTGCAGGCAACAGCGGCTCTGCGGAAGGCGCTGTGGGAACCCCGGGCTCTGCACTAACGGCGATAACGGTAGCGGCAACGAGCAAAAGCGACAGCATGGCATCGTTCAGCTCGCGGGGACCGACAAAAAATAAAAACCTCAAGCCGGATGTGGCGGCTCCTGGCGTGAGCATATGCGCTGCTGAATGGGATTCTGCATGGTCAACGAACCGGTGCATAGACACGCGGCACGTCTCGATATCAGGCACATCGATGGCTACGCCACACGTCGCAGGGCTTGCAGCGCTCCTGTTCCAGAAGAACAGGAGCTGGTCTCCTGCTATGGTGAAATCAGCACTCGTCACCACCACAAAAGACCTCGGCCAGAGCGTCTTTGCCCAGGGCTCGGGCCGCGTCAATGCCCTTAATGCAAGCAACGCGAGGATGCTGGCGTTTCCTGCTGTCGTAAGCTTCGGAAAAGTGTCTGCGAGCAACATATCCCAGGCGGTTGTTATCAAGAACATTCACAACGCTGCCATGGCATTCAACATTTCAGCAACCAATGTCAGCGACGGCACAACGTGGCGAAGCATAGCCACAACCAATGTCTCTTCACTCACCATAGCACCTCAGCAGAATGCAACGGTGAATCTGTCCATAAATAGCGGAAGCCTCGGAGGCACATTCTACGGTTACCTGAACATCACATCGGGCACGGAGAACTATCGTGTGCCGTTTGCTTTTGTGCGCCTGACAGAACTGACCGTCACGGTACAAAACGGCACTTCCCCAATGAGACCCGTAATCATACTTCTGTTTGACGACAACCTGGTTAACTACATGTGGGCTTATTATTGGTCATTTACAGGCGGGACGTACACGTTTACTGTCCCGTCCGGGAACTACACGGCTGTGGCGCTCGGAGACGCAGTTCAGACAGGCACCACCTATATTCTCGTCGGAAATGACAGCGCAGCCGTAGGTTCCAACACGACCATCACGCTCAATCTCGCATCTGCGAATAATTTCACGGCTGCCGGGCAAAGTCTCGATGGCGGAGTCCTTGCCCTTTACAAATGGCAGTACCTCGCGGTTGCGCGGTCCGGAAGCAGCAGGCTTTCGACAAGCATGACGTATCTGGGCTCGTCTTTCGAAGGCAACAGGACACTGCAGATATCCGACACCCGGAAGGGAGGGACTAACATTTCACTGTCGTTTGCATACATCGGCTACCCCAGGCGCACCAGACCTTCGTACGAAAGCAGCTCCAGATGGAACGATGACACGTTCACCGCAGCTGACCAGCTCTATTTTGTCGGCTGGAATCTCACGAATGTCACGAACTCCACGCCGAATGTCCTGAACTTTTCCCTGAGCAACTTCGGCGTGTTCAATTACACGTATAACTACCCCGGCTACGACCCGTCCATAAACGCGTCATTTGACAGCTCTTCGAGCATCTTCTTCTGGATATCCCCGGACTCGTTTTTCGATATATCGGCATGGATAGGCACGGCCGCTTCACTGAAAAGAACCACGTATGTAATGGGCAACAACTACGGATTCTGGCATTACCAGTACATGAATTACCTCAAGAGCAGCAGTCTTGGAGGAGACTGGCGCAGCGAATTCGGCGCCATGACAGGGCAGAAAGAAGACGACACGCTTGTGTCCTTTACCTGGCCTTATGGCGCACGGTTTGCGGCAGGCGACAGCCGTGACGTTTACCTGGGGACGTCGTATCTTCCTTCGTTCTTCGAGAACTCCAATACAACCATACAGCTGAGCAAATATGTGCTGCGCGGCACAACAAACCAGTCGTACATGAAAAAGTATTCCACCGTTACGTGGTCTTCTTCTGACGGCAGTTCGGGAACAGTCTATCTTCCGCGAGCCGAAACCCTGATGTACAGGAGCGGCTCACTTGTTGACAACATCAGCAATTGGGATACGGTTTCAAAATTCGTAGGCTCGGGCTCGTATACAGTTAACATAACCCTGCCTACTGCCTACCCTCTTTACAACATAACGTACGTGGATGCAAACTTCACGCTTCCATCAACGGATACAAACCCGCCAAGGGTGGCGAGCCTCAACGCATCGAAATTCTTTGCAGCAAATGGCACGGTTCACGTGGACTTCAACATAACCGACAACAACGTCCTGTCGGGAGTGAGCGTTTATTACAGCTATGACCGAAGTGCATGGGTGCCGCTGAATGTCACGAACATCTCCACCGTTTACAACGGTACTGTACCAGCAAACCAGGCATCAGAAGTCAGCCTGAAGATACATGCCACCGACGCAGGCGGGAATTCAATTTCCTACAGATTCGTGCCTGTTGCCGTGCTCCAGAAAAACGTTCTCATAAACCTGGCCGCGAGCAAAGCGAATGCAAACAGGGGCGACACGCTTCTATTGACAGGCAACATAGAAGGGCCCTCGTCCAATATATCGCAGGTCAGGCTTTCATACGAAACGGACGGCAGCTTCTACCAGTACGACCGTTCCGGCTACGCGCGAGGTTACATCTGGGACCCTGCCATAGCCAGCGGCAAGCTGGATTTCCGGTACACCGTACCTGCCGATTATTCTTCGGCTACGCTGAACATATCCGCCATATTCAACGGTACAGGCATATTTCCGGCAGCAATGGGTTCTGTTATGGTGAACGTGAATGTATCTACAACAACGCCTTCATTCTCTTCCCTTCTGGTATTGCCTTCATCGCCTGATGCCAACGATGACATCGGGTTGAATGTTACGGTGACAGCCAGCAATGGAATAAGCAGGGTGCTTTTTGAGAGCAACTACACAGGCTCATGGGTGAACTACAGCACCACTAATTCGTCCAGTGCGTACAATTATACCATAAACAATCTCTCGACTGACGTTACTGCAAGAATCGGCTACAGGTTCCACGCAAACTCCACCTCTGGCGTGAATGCATCAACATCAACAAGTTCTGTCGTCATCAGTGCGATACCGACGTCCATTGCAGCAGGCGCGGCGCTGCTCAACGTCAACCCCGCTGCAAACAACACGCTCTTCTGCGACTATACGGAGAACGGCAACGGAGATGTCCTCAGCGCGACGGTGCTTGCCAGCATTGGCGGGAACAACACGATGAGCTACAACGCGTCGTCGGGAAGATACGAGGTGAATTACTCCTCCCCATCAACGGGCCTGAAAACATGGACATGCTATGCCTCGAAGGGCAACTTTAGCTCTGCGAGCACGTCTCACTCGTTTGTTGTCTCGGAAGCAAATGCGCCGAGCTTCAACAACGTGACGCAGCCCGGCACCGTTTACAATACCGATAACCTGACGCTGAGCGCGCTATGGACCGACAGCGGGGGCCTGGACGTTATCGTATTCTCCTCCAACCATACCGGTTCGTGGGTAAATTACACGGTACGGGCCGGCGGCACGACAATCTACAACGCTTCATACAACGTCACCAGCCTGACCAACAGGCAGGTTGTCGGCTGGCGCTACACGGCAAATGACACGTCCGGCAACACGAACAGCCTGATGGCTGTGCAGTCGTTCACCGTGCAGAACCGCGAGCCGAGCATCACGCTGCACAGCAATGACAACAACAAGGGATTTGGCGAGACCTGGAGCTTTGTCGTCAATCTCAGCGATGCCGATGGCGATGCGTTCAATGCCAGCTTATACGCCACGCCCCCAAGCAGCACGCAGCAGCTCATACGCTCGATAAGCACCACAAACGCTTCTGTCTCATTCTCTACATCGTTCAACCGGTCGTACATAGGGCAGTCAGTCATCAACATCACGGTCAGCGACGCAACGTCGTCGAATTACACGAATTTCAGCGTAACCGTGGAGAGGGATGACGTGACGGTCAATGTCACGCTTGGCACCAACCAAAGCGTCCAGCGATTCGGCTTCAACACCCTACAACTTGGCATACTCGTCTTCGACACGGACAAAGGAGCATACGTGAACGATAGTGCACGGATTTCATGGACAAAAGACGGCACGGTCCCTTATGACGATTACGCAGATTGCGTGCTGACCGGTGGCAACTGTTCGGTAACGCTGGACCCGGATCACCTCGTCAGTGTTGGAGAACAGAGCTTTATGGGCAGCGTCCTGGACAACAACACGTTGTACAAGCCGGCGAATTCTTCGCAGGCATCGTTTGCTGTCAATGGCACCTTGTTCACCTCGGTTAACGGACCATATGGCCCGCAGGAAGTCAACGGCACGGTGACGTTCAACACCACGGTGACCGATGACACGTCAAGCCTCCGCCAGGCGGATGAGGTATTTCTGGAATACAAGTTTTCCAATGCAGCGGACTGGAAGGTGTGCGCTCCTGCTGTTGCGGGGGAGAATAGCGAGTATATCTGCGTGTTGAACACATCGTCGCTTGCGCTCGGATTTCATGACATCCGGTACACTGCGCAGAAAGAAAATTACACGAGCTTCAATACAACCGTGTTCCACCAGTTCTTTGTCATCAAAGTGATGCATTACCGGCAAAGGGCGAATGTCACCGCCTTCAACATGACACGACTGAGAGCTGAAAACCTTAACACGACGCTTGACATCGTGTCCCGGTCGAACCTCAGCAGCATGGACGTCAACCTTACCTTCAATACCACCAACCCGCTTCCGACAAACCTGTCCGTTCTTGAGCTGGGCAAATACCTCAGGATAAACGTCAGCGGCGAACTCGAAAGCAACCAGAGCAACCTGAGCTACGCACTCATAAAAATAAATTACACTGACGAAGAGCTCAACCAGACAGGCGCAGTCGAGAGCTCCCTGCGGATATACAAGTTCAACGGCACCGCATGGGTTGTATACGACCCGCCAGTTGGCGGCGTCAATGAAACGGAAAATTACGTTTGGGCGAACGTCACGTCGTTCAGCGACTTTGCAGTCGGTGGCAAGAAGGGCAACAGCGTTGCGTGCTCATCCAGTGACGAATGCAATTCCGGCAATTGCGCCGCTGACTTTGACGGCAGCGGCGGGTGGTGTGCCGCATCAGGAAGCTGCGCGCACGATTATAGCATCGCCTACCAGCATGGAACAAGTGTGTGCGACAGCTCAACGCTGCGCTCATGTTCTTCGGGCACATGGTCATCAACTGCATGTTCGTCGGGGTGCTCAAACGGGGCATGCATAACGGCAACATCGGCAGCAAGCAGCAGTAGCGGCACGAGCGGAAGCAGCGTCTTTATTGCTGATACAGAGGGAAAGGTTAGCGAAACCTCAACTGTTTCTGGAATCCTGGCAGGCACGCCCGTGCATTTCACATTCAAAAAACGTGTATCGGACATAAGCGCCATAACGGTGGTAACAAAAGACAATTTCTCTTCAGGCACGGTCACGCTGACGGAAGTAGCAGCACCGCATACACCGCTGGATAAGTTCGTGTACCACTACACTGACATTGCATTGTCACTACCCAATAACAGCATTTCGGAAGCCGTCATACGCTTCACGGTTCCAGAAACCTGGCTGAAGGTACATGGTTTGGATGCGGACAGCATAGCGCTGTACAGGCTTTCAGAAAGTAGATGGGATGCACTGGAAACGAAAAGAACCGGCGAGAATGCAACAGGGCACGAGTACAAAGCTGTCACCCCGGGATTTTCAGTTTTTGCTGTAGCAGGCAGTCGACCGGCACAAAAGACTGCTGCATGCGGCAACGGCATCGCTGAGCAGGGGGAGGCGTGTGACACCACCGTCAATGCGTCGTGTACGGATTTCGGGTTTGCAGCCGGCACGGTGCAGTGCACCGGCTGCACGTTCGACACCACGCAGTGCACGGCTGTAGCACCAGCGCCCGAAGCCGTGACTGAGGAACCACGGGCACAAGACAGCGTGTACACCATCATCGGCATTGTTGCTGCCTTTGCGGCCATGTGCGCGGCCCTCATGCTCCTCGGCAGGCATCATCGGAAACGCACGAAAAAGTGAGCAATTTTAACCTACTTTTCTAACCATAGGACAAAACATAGCTGTGGGAAAAACAAAATGCTTAAATAGGGAGATAAAGAGAATAGAAGGCGTCTTGTTGGGGACAAGGCGCTTCATTCTGGGATTGGGGGCTTTGAGTTAGGGTTCGCTCGGCTTCGTTCTCAAAGAAGTAGTACATATGGCGCTGCATTTAAAAAGCATTTTGGTGCGGCAACATATGTATTGAAACACACGAGGAGGTTAGGCGTATGGACGAGGTCGAAAACTTTCAGGTACAACAAGCCCGCATCATGGTGATGGGTTGCGGAGGAGCCGGCTGTAACACGATTAACCGGTTGACAGAACTGGGCGTGCAGGGTGCAACAACGGTTGCCGCCAACACTGACGCAAAGCACCTTGCCATAACCAAGGCGAGTAAAAAAATCCTCATCGGCAAGGAGCTGACGAGGGGCCTTGGGGCAGGAGGCTACCCGGAGGTTGGCAAGAAAGCTGCCGAAGAGAGCAAAACCGAGATACGCGAAACGCTCAGGAACTGCGACCTGCTCTTCCTTACGTGCGGCTTGGGAGGAGGAACAGGAACAGGCTCCGCACCCGTCGTGGGCTATATCGCCAAGGAAATGGGCTCTATAGTTATCGCAGCGGTGACACTGCCCTTCAGGATCGAGGGCGCGCGCATCGTCAAGGCTGAAGAAGGCCTGTCGAAGCTACGCGAGGTATGCGACACGGTGATCGTCATCGAGAACCAGAAGCTCGTCGAGCTGGCAGGCAACAAGCCCCTCAAGGAGGCATTCAGCGTCTCGGACAACCTCATCTCGACGATGATCAAGGGAATTACCGAGACCATTTCCGTGCCGTCGCTCGTCAACCTGGACTATGCTGACGTGCGCACCATCATGCGCTCGGGCGGCGTTGCCACCATCGGCGTTGGCGAGAGCGACTCGCAGGACAGGGCGCGGGACGCGATTACCAGGGCGCTCGCACATCCGTTGCTTGACGTCGACTACACTGGCGCGACCGGCGCGCTCATCCAGGTCATCGGCGGCGAGGACATGCGGCTCGACGAGATCAGCACCATCGGCGAAAGCGTCGCGCAGCACATGTCTCCCGAAGCGATGGTCATGTGGGGTGCGCGCATCGTCCCTGAATTCGCAGGGAAGGTGCAGGTGATTACCATCATCACCGGCGTGAAGTCGCCCTACATACTCGGGAAGTCCGAAAAAGGCGCGTGGCGTTCGTCGGCGAAAAGCAAAGCCAATGAACTCGGCATCGAAGTGATCGTCTAGGAACCGGAGGGAAACGATGCCCCATGCCGGTCGGCGTGGGGCATCACGTCTTTTCCCTTTACCCCAGTGATGTCTATGTTCATGGAAAGCGCAACAACAACCTTTTTTGTCAAGCTGGAGACCGATGTGCTCTCGTATCAGGTATCGGTCGTCAAGATGAAGGTCGGCGACACCGAGATATGGGACTACCAGACGAAGCTCTCGATGTATTCGCCTGATGGAGAAAGCTTTTCGATAAAATCGCGCGCAGCGCCGCAGGAAGGTTTCCCGATTTCCTGACTTCTTCTTTTCTTTTTTCTTTTTAGCAGTTTTACTGATCGTGCTGTCCGAGATTCCACAGGCGTATCCGGTGCGACACCTCGGGCAACGGTGGCTCTACCAACATCTCGGCAGACAGTGCATTCTTCGCCAATAACCAAACAAGGGTATAGAAAAAGTGTACGCAATTACCTTATCGCTTCTGCTCTCCGTTGCACAGCATCTCTCGTACGGGCCTCGAATTCAGAGAGAGGGGTTACTGAGTGCTGCTATTCCCAGTATTCCTAATGCAACACAACCTGGATGCGGGTGTCGCCCTTGATTCCATGCATCACGAGCTATACGGTCAAACATGAATGAAAGGAGGACAGAAATTTATTCAAGGCATTCCTTCTGTTTTACAGCGTGCCCGCAACATCGTCGTTCCCGCTCGTATCGGGGTCTCCAAGGTCGCTGTCCGCGGCGCCTGCCTCGTCGAGCTCGTTGCCGAACGAGCTGGTCGCCACGCCGGGTGCCTGCGTGGTGGTCGTCGTCGGCTGCGGCGCCTGCTGCTGGCTGCAGCCGGCCACAAGCAGCACTGCTCCAAGAAGCATTGCAATGATTATATAGTGCTTCATTTACACGCCCTCCAGAGGAATTTCAGTCGCCTCGACCGTCGTGTCAACGCTGCCGGCTGCCGCAGGAAGCGGCGCATCGCCGCTCGTCAGCTGCTCGTCGGTCAACGGAACTGAAATCCTGCCCCTGATGTCCTTCGCAAGCACCACGAATATGGCGTGCGCCTCGCGCAGGTCGCCGTGCGCCTGCTGCGCCAGGCGCCGCGCCTCTTTCACGGCATTCGTAATCGCTGTTGCCTCGCTTTCAGTTACATTGCCATCCGCGCTCGCGTTCCGGTGGAACGCGAGCGCTGCCTGGAACCGGACCTGGGAATCTTTGAACGCAGCCCGTGACTCTGCGACTTTTGCTGAGAATGCATCAAGCTTCTCGTGCAGGTCATTCACGCTGACGTTCCGCTCCTCGGCAAACGTGAGCAGCGCATCCATCTTCTTCTCGAGCTTTTCTGCACGTACGAGTATTTCGCCGACGTGCGCACGGACGACGCGGTACGCATGCATCTGCGCCCGGTGCTCGGCGCGCTTCCATATGCTGCGCACGGTTTCTGCAGCGCTTTTCACCTCGTCCTTTGTTGCCGCAACGGCTGCCTGCGCCTTCGCGGCTTCCAGCTCTGCTACGCGCGCGTCTATATCAGCGGTTATCGCCGCCGCGTCAGTGTCATTAATATTAATGTTTGCCGTAACCTGCTCCTGTATCTTCGTGAGATGGAGAATGAGCATATCGGCAGTGTTGACGACGACCTGCCTGCTGTGGTTTATCGCCTTCTCACGGACTGCAGCGCAGTCATCTCCTGTAGCATTTTTGCACGCAGTGTATCGTTCCTTGAGGCCCGCAAACTGCTGCATGTCCTGGGCAACTGCCTGGCGGCGCTCCATGAATTTGCCTTTCGCCATGGCGTATCTGCCACGGGACGACTGCACCATTGCCTGCCCGACCACGCGCTTCGCGTGCGACGTCACCATGCGCACCTCTGCAAGGCGGCTCTTGAGCGCGCCTTCAGGCAGCGACGACAGCTCCTTCATGTGCGCCCTGCTCAGCTGGGCGAACGCCCTCGTCTCCGTGGCATTCAATTTCTCGACCATGCGCACCCGCGCCTCGCCGAGGCGCTCGACCTTCTTCGCCTCGTGCATTGCCAGGCCCTTGAAGCGGCCCTGGCGCTCATCATCGCGAGCGAAGACCAGTACGCTCACCAGCACCAGCGAAAGAACAAACCACACGGCAATGTGCTTCATTGCCTATTGATTGGCACACGGTGCTTATAAACGTTTTGAACCGTTTAGAAACGCTGCCCGACAAAATGCCGAAACACATTAATAATCCCCCCATCCATAAGTATCGCAAGGACATGCAATTTTCTCTAGGACCCCGGCCAGTGTACGGCGTTATAGCCCTATTCATGGTAGTTGCCATACTTTTCGCCGTCGCCGGCTACTGGTATGGAGCAAAGATACATCCGCTGCCGCAGGCAACACCAGCTGTGCAGCCACCGCAGGCGGCCCCGCCAATTGCTGACACCCGCTACCGAGACCTGTTCCTCGTGGACCCGTTGGCGTATGAAACGAGGCTGCTCATTTCTCAGGAAGTTACCGGAACGCTTGCAGGCGTTACGGACACCATGATTACCGTGGAGACGGATGCAGGCACGCTTTCACTGGTGGTGGATGACACCTTTGCATTCCACCAATGCGCCGATGCCGCAAGCTTCAGCAATTGCGTCCGGGCGACAGGGCAGCTGCGCGACGTGAAAGGCATGCCCGTCAAGATAACAGCATTCAGGCGGGGCAGCGCATACTACGTCGGTTATCTACGCTATGTATAGAGAATTGCGTTGCTTATGACCTGTGAAAACGCAATTCGCTAGATGAGAAATGCGCAGCCTCTAAGGACATATGCTGCGCATTTCTCCATATCATGACGTGATAGTAGGTTCGAATGAAAGTTCCAGTATCATAGTAGATTGCAATGATAATGGAACTTTTAGCTGCAATCTGCTGTAGTAGAAGACATTAGTTTTCATGCAAGATGATGTCTTCTGCATATTTCTTTACTATTATTCGAACCTGCTATGACGGAGCACAACAATGCTGTTTGTTGTTCTCTTTTTCCATGGTGACTGCACTGCCAAGCTGCTCTGCCGCCGGAATCCGCAACCGTCGCGGAAAAGACTTTTATAGTGAAACAAGAAAATAATACCGACATATTACTTCTTGTTTCACATATAGCAAACAAGGAAGTCATATCGTGTTTATTTCCTTGTATTGCTATAAACATACCAGCGCAAGTACCAAGAATTGCGCCGGGTTCCTGCCGGAGATGGTAAGAGCCGATATGATATGCTCCTCAATAGAATAAAATCCACAGGAGGAGACCATGAAGGAAGAGGAACCTTGGGTTCCTTGTCTTTGCCGAAGTAGCTCAGGGGTAGAGCGCCACGCTCATAATCATCGCTATGAGCTTTGAGTTCCCGCGGGAACGGTGACAGAGGCACGTGGAGGTCGTGGGTTCGAAACCCACCTCCGGCACCTCCTAAAGGTTTTACTTGCCGTGCGGGATGTGCATACTAGGAGAGGGCTAGAGAAGGGATCATCATCGGATCGAATGCCTTAATAGATGCGTTGCCAATAGATACGTATGAAACGCGAGAAGAAGTTGTTTGGCTATCCGGAGTTGGACGAACTGGTGAAAGAAGCGAGACGCCGCGACATCTTTCGCAAAGCGAGGCTATAGGTTTTCCGGATGTGCTGTCGGTACGCCGAACTCCATTTCTAATAGTAAAGAACATTGATTTTGGAACATTTTATGATGTTCTTTCCCTATAGCAGATTGCGGCTAAAAGTTCCATTATTATTACAATCTGCTATAACGTCCTGTTTCCGGGCAGCTTTTTATCAAACATGACGAAGACAGCAGTTCTCAAGGCATTGAGGATAATCCGGGACGCTATGCAGCATCAAGGCTTTCCGCCTGCTCAAGCTCGGTGAGCGCCTCGTCAAGGTAATCGTCGTCAGGATGCGCCGTTGTTGCAGTTGCAGTGGTTGCCGTAGTCGTTGAAGCGGCAGGCACCTCTGCCGCGGGGCTGGTGCAGCCGCTCACTACAAGCAGCAGCACCATAAGCGCCATGACTGTTTTCATCATTTCACCGCTTTCAGGAATTCCTTCCACACGTCGCGCACCCGCAGTATGACGCCGCGCCGTTTCTCGGCAGTATCGGCCTTGTTGAATTCCTGTTTCATGATTTCGACCGACGTCACAAAGTCGGTAACGACACCCACGTCAGCGCCCTTTTCAAGGTATTCCTCCGCGCGCTCCTCGAGGTCGTAGAAGCGGAACTTGATGACAGCGTACAGCTTCTCCCTGAGGCTTCTGATGCACTGCCCTTTTTCTGACGGGGATTTCACGAGGCATGCAGTTTTCTCCTCGCCGAAACTGCCAAGGCTCACCTGCTCCCTGACGCACCCGATTCGTGCAGCGCCCTGGGCGAATTTCCAGCACCTCTGGACAGAACGGTACACGCCGATGCAGTTCTCCCTCGCACTGCCCTCCATCGGCCTGCATTCTTCAGGCAGGTAATACAATTCCGCTTCAGCCTCGCGCTCGTCGTCGGGAAGCCGCAGGCGGCATCGCACGCGGTCGTACGTCAGGATGAGGCTCGCGCATGGAAATTCCTCTGTTTCATTCCCGATGCAGGAGATAGACGCTGTTGCAGGGAACCGGCTGCCGCAGTTTTTGACGTTTATCTGGAATTTAGTTATGCCAGGGTCCGGTGTTGTCAGGAACAATGCGGTTCCCTGTGCAGTGACATTGAGCTGGTCGAGCTCGATGCTGTGCTTGTTCTTCTCGTGGAACAGCAGCCTGCCGCCGGTGGTAAGGAACTGGTATTCGAGTCGCTCGGTGGTGTCAAGGTTCGTTATGCGGTATGCTGCGCTGAGGTTGCCCCCTTTTTTCTCGCAGCCGGTGATGGTGATGTTGACGATTTTGCAGCTAAAAACAAGGCCGGGACAACTGAACGTGAAGTCGCCGATGCGGTAGGCCCCCTGCTCGTTGAGCACCGCTTCGTCCGACTCGAACGCGTCGCCGCGCCAGATGCCGGGCACGCGGATGCTGAGGTTCTTCGCTCTGTTGATGACGGTAACGTTCTCCATGGCAGGAATGGCAGTGAACGTCACTGCGCCGTTGGTTCCGCAGGCGATGTTGCAGATGCCGCTGCATGATGAGCCGCCGCTTGTCCCTCCAGCTGCACCGCCGGTGGACCCTCCGGTATCGCCGCCAGAACTGCCGCCGCTTCCGCCGCCGACAGCGAATGCCAGCGGTATGCACACCATGGCAAGAAACGACAGAAAACTAGCCGGTTTCATTATGTATATTGCCGCAGCGCTGCTTAAAAAGTTACTTTTCATGCTTCACGAAGCCGAACTGCGCGAGCAGCGCCTCGAGCTGTATGCGCGGATTCGAGCCTTCGGTGAGGCGGAATTCGTATTCGCCTGCTTTTTCGATGAGCGCAAGCTTCTGGCTGTCGGGAATGTCCAGCTCGAATATCTGGTTGTGTATCTCCTTGATGATGTCCTCGCCGGCAAGGCCCTGCTCGTGCAGGAGCATCACGAGCATGTTCCGCGCATCCCTGAATGCGCCGTTCATCGCCGCTGCCAGCATGCTTCGCACCGCATCGGGATGCGGCCTGCTGGCGATGGCGTAGACCGTTTCCTCAGTCACCTCAGCGCCGCGCAGTGCAGCGCCCTGCAGCAGGTTGATCGCTTTCCGCATGTCGCCTTCTGCGCTCTGCAGTACCGCGCCATAGGCGCTTTCACTGACCGGAATCCCCTCGGCACCTGCTATCGAGCGGAGGCACGCGACGACATCAGCTTCCTTCAGCGAGGTGAAACGGAACACCGCGCACCTGCTCTGGATAGGCGGTATGATGCGCGACGAGTAGTTGCATGACAGGATGAAACGGGCTGTGCTGCTGTACTTCTCCATCGTCCTCCTGAGCGCGTGCTGCGCGTCCTTGGTGAGCGCATCGGCTTCGTCGAGACAGATTATTTTGAAGGTGTTGCCGAGTGATATCGTGCGGGCGAAGTCCTTGACCTTCACGCGGACGGTATCTATCCCGCGCTCATCTGAGCTATTCAACTCCAAAAAATTAGCTTTCCACGCATCGCCGTACAGCTCATGCGCTATGGCAAGCGCCGTGGTCGTTTTGCCGCAGCCCGCCGGGCCTGCGAACAGGCAGTGCGGCAGCGTGCGCGACTGCACGAACGCCTCGAGCCTCGTGATGATGTGCTGCTGGCCGGCGATGTCCCGGAGCCTTTTCGGCCGGTATTTTTCCGCCCAGATGCCCTGTGCTGGCATGCCGCCCTCCGACATGCCCATACATTAACGGCAAAACTTTAAAGATGCTTTTAAACGATGGGTTGCGAACAATAGCATATGCGACTTATTTTCGTGGCCTTCTGCATCGCGCTCGCCGCGCCCCTGGCACTTGCAGCGCCTGCGATTAACCCCAAGCAGGTAAGCGAGGCGACTATTGATTTCGTGTTGAGCGGCTCGCTTGCCGTGGACGGCGACATTGACAGCGCCAACCTGACGCTCTACGTACCGCAGGACGGCGTCACCAGTTTTCAGGTGACAGGAGCCGACGGCTGGAGCTACATAACCGACGCGTACGGCAACCGGCTGCTCCTGCTCGAATGGAACAAACCGTCAGGCACCGAGCAGTACCGGGCTGCCATCACCGTGCACAACAGGGCGCAGTACCTCAGCGCCGGCAAGCCGCTCGCTGATGCGCCGCAGTATCTCAGGGAAAACGGGCAGGTGGAGTTCACTGACGAGCTGCGCGAAATGGCGTACCCGTACGAACGGACGCTCGAAAAAGCAGCCGAGCTCACGGAACTGGTGCATGCGTACATCACCTACGACCTCTCGCTTGTCGGCCAGCTGAAGCCTTCCGGCTGGGTGTATGAGAACAGGCGCGGCGTGTGCGTCGAATACGCCAACATGCTGTCGTCGCTGCTCAAGCTGTCGGGCATACCGACGCGCTACGTTGTCGGCTACGCCTACTCAAGCGTCCAGGAAAAGCTCATCGGCCACACATGGGTCGAGGTGCTTGCCGCGGACGGCTCGTGGATAAGCCTTGACCCGACGTGGCTCCAGACCGGATACCTTGACGCAACGCATATCAAGACCGCGGTCCGCGAGGACGCCAACCAGAGCGAGCTGCTCAACTACCGCGGCCGCGGCTCGATAGACTGGCAGCGGAACGAAGACCGGATAACGCTCTCTGATTACACGCTGGAGAATATCACGACCATTGCGCTCCAGACGAAGAAACTTGCCATCGGCGAGGAAGGCTTCGTGAAGGCGCATGTGAGCACCGGGACGCTCACCATGGTTCACCTGAACATCACCTCATGCATCAGGAACGACGGGTCACCGATGCTCACCATCCAAGAGCCGGTGCGGACATACTGGGGCGCGTCGCAGGACGTGTACTGGTTCTTCGAGACAACCAGGCTCAAGGATGGCTTCAGCTATACGTGCCCGGTCACCGTTTACGACCAGACCGGCAGCACCGAGACGGTCAATGTAGAAATCTCCGGCACGCGCAGGCCCTCGTCCGTCGACATCGAAGGGCCTGAAACCGTTTCAATAAACGAACGGTTCACGCTCACCGCGCATGCAGGAGAGAGCTTCCTGTTCTATGCTCCTGCATTCGGCCTCCGCGAAAGCGCCGGCTGGCCGCTGCAGATAGGGAAACCAGGAACCTACACGTTCTACCTCTATGCAGACGGCGCGCTCGCGAAGAAAACGGTCACCGTTCAGTCGCGGAAAGCGTTTTCGCTTTCGATTGCCGTTCCCGCAAACGCGACGGTGGGCAGCAATTTCACTGCGCTGGTGACGGTGACCAACCTGCTATCCGAGGCACAGACGGCGACGCTCGCGACGGCATTCGAAGGCACCGAATATGAGAAGACCGTCATGCTCGGGCCGAGCGGGCAGCATCAGCAGAGCTACACGTTCACGCCGTCAGCTGCGGGCCGCGCGAAGGTCTCGGCAACCGTGTATGGCGACACGGTTACTTCCTACTCCGCGTCGATTACCGTCTACGATATCGAGCAGCCTCGCGGTCCGCTCGATTCCATCCTTGACACGCTCGGAAGCATTTTCCGCGCTATCGCTGGCTTCATCAGCTCGCTGCTCCAGTAACGGTGACTCTATGATAATCGCCCTCTCCGGCACTCCAGGAACAGGCAAGAGCGCTGTGGCACAGCTGCTCGCGAAGAAGCTGCAGTGCCGCCTCATATCTATCACGAGACTCGTCAGAAGCAGAAAAATTCCGACGCAGTACGACCGAATGAGAAAGACGCGAATAGTAGACACGCGGCTGGTGCAGCTCGCAGTGGACAGGGAACTCGGCCACGGCGCTTCCGCCGTCATCGAGGGGCATCTGGCGCACCTGCTCAGGGCAGACCGTGTCGTGATACTGCGCTGCAACCCAGCCGTGCTTGCCAGGCGCCTCACCAAGAAGCGCTGGAACGCGGCCAAGATACGCGAGAACGTGCAGGCGGAGATTCTCGACGCGATAACCATCGAGGCGCTCGAAATGCACGGCAGGCGCACGGTCGTCGAGGTAGATACGAGCACCAACACGGCGGCGCAGACCGCGGCAACAGCGATGAAACTCTTAAATAATTATAACGAAAGGAAAAAGCATAGGGCAGGAGCGATTGACTGGTCAGAACAGTACAAACAGATGTTGATACGATGAACCGACTCTACGCATGCGCGGTGCTGCCCGTCACTGTAGCACGCTACCTGTCACGTATTGTGCATGATGCCGCGGTGCTCAGCGATACAGCACAGGGGATTGAGCGGAGATATCATGGGAGGCTTACCGTACAGCCTGATACATTCGCCGGCTGTTTTGCCGCACTTGTGCATGAAGACGTGTTCCCGTCAGATGGATTCGTGCACGCGCTCACCACAAGGAATCGCGGCACAGTACTGCGGCTGAGGTATCCGCATGATCCGCATCAGGATGAATTCAGCGCCCTGCAAACCTATATAGGGTGCATTGACGGGAAACGCCTGCTGAAAGAACTCATAGGTGGTGATGCGTAACATGTCATTATCTGCAACATTTCGTTTGGTTGTTCTCCTCGGCTTACTCACGGCATTGTTCCTCGCTGTCGGCTACTACTTCGCCGGCACCGCGGGCATGACGATGGCACTCGGTGCTGCGCTCTTCATGAACGCCCTTGCCTACTGGTTCTCGGACTCGTTCGTGCTGCGCATGTATGGAGCAAAAAAGATGGATGCAAAATCAAAGGAGTACAAGGAGCTTAATCCGATTCTCGAACGGCTTGCAAAGAAGGCGGGAATACCGAAGCCGCCTGTATACCTTGTGCGCACCGATGTCCCGAATGCATTTGCTACAGGGAGGTCGCAGCAGCACGCAGCAGTTGCGGTGACCAAAGGGCTTCTGGAAACGCTCAGCAACAAAGAAATCGAAGGCGTGCTCGCGCACGAGCTTTCGCACGTCAAGCACCGCGATACGCTCGTTGCAACGATGGCGGCAACGCTCGCCGGTGCGCTGACGTGGATTGGCTACTCGTTCTTTTTCGGCAATGACGAGAACAGGAGCATCTTCAGCTACATGCTGCTCTTCATCCTCGCGCCGCTCGCTGCGACGCTCATCCAGCTTTCGATCACGCGAAGCAGGGAATACCTTGCCGACCGCGGCGGGGCGCAGATAGCCAATCCGCTCGACCTCGCCTCGGCGCTCGAGAAGATTTCGGCAAGCGTGAAGGCTGCCCCTGCGCAGGGCAACGCCGCAGGTGCGCACCTGTTCATCGTGAATCCGTTTTCAGCGTCGGCGCTTTCCAGCCTGTTCAGCACGCACCCGCCGGTGGAGCAGCGCGTGCAGCGTCTCAGGGAGATGGCGAAACATAGCAAGGCGGTTGAAAAAAAGGATGCCCAGTGAACGGGAGCTTCTCAGAACATACTTTGGATATACTGGTTTTCTTCCCATGCAGGAAGACATCATCAATGACCTCCTGAACGGCAAAGACGTTTTTGTTCTCATGCCCACGGGAAGCGGAAAATCGCTGTGCTACCAGCTTCCCGCTCTTATGCTGCCGGGGGTAACCATCGTCGTCTCGCCCCTCATTGCGCTCATGAAGGACCAGGTAGACAGCCTGAGGGCAAACGGCATCGGAGCGTCATTTATAAACAGCACACTCAGCACCAAGGAAATAGAGGATGTAAAAATCCGGCTGCTTGAGCGCAAGGACAGACTGCTGTACATCGCGCCTGAGCGGTTTACGTCTCCTGATTTCATGCCTTTCCTGAAAATGCTCACCATCAGCCTTTTTGCAATTGACGAGGCGCACTGCATTTCCGAATGGGGGCATGATTTCCGTCCGGACTACAGGCGCCTGAAAATCCTGAAAGAGCATTTCCCCCATGTACCCGTAGCAGCACTGACTGCTTCGGCTGTTCCCGAGGTCCAGCATGACATACTGCAGCAGCTCGAGCTCAAAGAACCCGTGCTGTACAAAGCAAGCTTTAACAGACCGAATTTGTCGTACTACGTGCGGCCCAAGGAGGATGCATACAACCAGATGGTAAACTACCTGCGCTTAAGGCGCAACGATTCCGGAATAATCTACTGCCAGAGCCGCCGGTCAGCGGAAACTATTGCCCAAACGCTCAGGGATGACGGTTTCAGGGCGCTTGCCTACCATGCGGGCATGCCTGCCGACGAGCGGACAGAAAACCAGGAACTGTTCATCCGCGACGACGCCGACATAATCGTGGCGACGATCGCGTTCGGCATGGGCATACACAAAACCAATGTCCGCTATGTGATACACTACGACCTGCCAAAAAATATTGAGAGCTATTATCAGGAAACTGGAAGGGCAGGAAGGGACGGGCTTGCGAGCGATTGCATACTCTTCTTCAGTTACGGGGACAAGAAAAAAATAGAGCACCTGATTGAAAAAAGCCACAACCAGCAGAGAAAGCGCATAGCGTACAAAAAACTGGATGCGGTACTGCGCTTTTGCGAGGCATTTGAGTGCCGGAGGAAACTGCTGCTTGGATATTTCGGGGAAGCCTGCGGCGTGTCCTGCGGAAAATGCGACACATGCCTTGAGCCACGGGAAACGATTGATGGCACGGAAATCGCACAAAAAGTGATAGCGTGCATCCAGGGCGTTAAGCAACGATTCGGAGCAGGCTATATAGCTTCATTGCTGGCAGGGAAGGAAAACAAAAGGTCAGCGGCGTACAGGCACCATGAGCTGCAGTCGTTTGGCAGCGGAAAAGACTACTCCAGAAAGCAATGGACACTGTGGATACGGGAGCTTGCTGCCAGAGGGTATGTTGCTGTCGCCGGCGACAAATACCCGATTCTGGCGTTGAATCAGAAGAGCTACGACATTGCAGCAGGCAGGCTTTCCGTTCTTCTTGCAAAACCAAAGGAGAAACCGGAGATAGCGCATGTGCCGGAAACAGAGCAGATGCGCGTTGACACTGCGCTGTTTGAAATGCTCAGGGCACTGCGGAAGCGCATAGCCGATACCGAAGGAGTGCCGCCGTACGTCATATTCCATGATACCACCCTCAAAGAATTGTCAACATACTTTCCCCAGGACATGGAAAGCATGAAACAAATCTACGGAATGGGGCAGCGGAAACTGGAGCGGTACGGAAAGCAGTTCTTGGAAGCGGTGATCGCGCACTGCACGGCGCATAACATCAAGTCTTTCAGAAAGCCTGACAGGGAAAGGCAGGGAAGAGTTGCGGCGCCTGCGAGCGATACTTATGCGAAAACACTCGAACTCTGCAGGCAGGGGCTGACGCTCGAGGACATTGCCCGAACGAGAGGCCTTGCGGCAGGCACCATTGTGTCCCATATCGAAAAGCTCCTCATGCAAGGGGAGGATATAGCTATCGACAGGTTGGTGAGCACAGAAAAGCAGCGTGCCATTGTGCAGTGCATGGATGCCCTGGGAAGTGTCTACCTGACACCACTTAAGGAACGGCTGGGAGACGGCTATTCATATGAGGAACTGCGGCTCGTACGGGCGCACGCAAGGAGAATAAATAGTTTGGCAAGCGTATAGATTCCTGATCAGAAATGGCAAAGAAAGTAATGGGCATCGCAGGCAAGCGCCTGTTCGAGAACGTGTTCGTCTGCATGAGCTGCCACGCCAAGATGCGCACGACGATGGACAAGGTCAAGCGCCGCAAAATCAAGTGCAGGAAATGCGGCTCCAAGGACCTGCGGCCGAAGGCGAAGGAGCGCAGGGGCGCGAAGACGTAGGCCGTTGCTCTTTGTGCACGAAACGCAGTCAATACTTCGCCACGTTTCGAAAGGCTGACCGCTGAGACGCCTTCTTTACGTTTTCTCCGCATCATTCACTGTGCGAGATGACGACAGTACGGTGCAGGTTGACGACCGCGCGCGGAAGATATTCAAGGGCGTGTTCGACGAGGGCACGCTCCTGACGATGTACCGTCTCGGCAGACGGCTGCAGCTCACGGCGTTCTCCGGAGTGCTCAAGTCAGGCAAGGAAAGCTCGGTCGTGCACGCCGAACCCCATTGCGCAGTTAAGGTGTACGCCATCGGTGCAAGCGCATTCAACCGCTTCCGGAAATACATCCAGGGCGACGAGCGTTTCAGGCGCGTGAAGCCGGACCGCCGCGGCATCACGTTCGCGTGGTGCCAGAAGGAATTCAGGAACCTGCATATTGCGCACGCTGCCGGCGTGCGCTGCCCGAAGCCGCTGGGCTTCATGGCAAACGTTCTCGCGATGGAATTTATCGGCGAGGGAACAACCCCTGCTCCCCGTCTGGCCGATGCCGCGCCAGCCGACCCTGCTGCGGTCATCCGCGCCATCGTCGACGGCATGGTGAAACTGCACCGCAGCAACCTCGTCCACGGCGACCTGTCTCCATATAATATACTGCTTCATGATGAGCAGCCGGTGTTCATCGACTTCTCCCAGGGCGTGCTCCGCAGCCACCCGCTCGCGAACGAGCTCCTGCAGCGTGACGTGAGGAACATCGCGGCATACGCGGAGAAAGCGGGCATCGCGCTGACAGCTGAAGACATCCACCAGCGCCTGAGCGTCCCGTCATGATATAGAGAATTGCGTTGCTTATGACCTGTGAAAACGCAATTCGATAGATGAGAAATGCGCAGCCTCTAAGGACATATGCTGCGCATTTCTCCATATGCCCAGAACTACACCTTCTTGATTTTTGCGTTCCTGCCGGTGACTTCCTGTATGTAGACGTCAAGACTGTCTACATACTTGTCAGGAACATCGAAATCAGCCATTCCTGCCTTTGGGTCTCCTAAACCAAAACCATTTTCCGCTGCATACTGCGAAATATGCCCCAGAAGCTCTCCAATGCTTACAGAAAGATACGGGGCAGTTCTGCTGGAAAGTTCCCTTATCCAGTTAGCATCCTTAGGAATCGGCGGGTCATATTCCAGGGTTCCGGCGACGCTCAACCCTTCACTCACAAAGTTGGTTTTATATACCAATTTCCCATCAGTCTTGGAATCGAAGCCGACGTAATCTGCGCCGATGCCCAACTCAGATTTTCCTCTGTCACTGACATGGATGAACATCTTTACGCCTGCCATAACTACCGGCATTAGTTCGACGGCAATGCTTAAGAATGTATCTCTTTTAACTACTCTTTGATAGGAAATATTCCAACCATTTGCCTGCAACGGCACCATTTTTAAAGGGGCGCGCACCAGAGATGTAGCATGGATGACAACGAGGGCGCGAACTACCCGAAACTCATGATTGCCTATCTGCAGCTCATCCGGCCGCTCAACTGCTTCATGGCCGCGTTCGCCGTCTACACGGCAACGCTCGTTGCAGGGCTGCCGCTGCTGCCGCCTGCTGCCGTGCTGCTCGGCATGCTCTCGGTATTTCTCGTGTGCGCCGGCGGGATGGCGGTTAACGATTATTTCGACATTGCTATTGACCGCATCAACCGGCCCAAAAGGCCGCTTGCTGCCGGCACCATACAGCCCCGCCATGCGCTCATCTATGCATCAGCCCTGTTCGCTTCCGGCGCCGCACTTTCGTATATCATTAGCATTGTCGCTTTCAGCCTTGCGCTCTTTGCCGCGCTTCTCCTGCTGGCGTACGCATGGCGGCTCAAGAAGCTGCTCCTCGTTGGCCACCTTGCCGTGAGCCTCCTGGTCGCGCTTACCTTCGTCTACGGTGGTGCGCTCGCCGGCGCTTATGAAGCGACGCTCTACCTGGCGCTCCTCGCGTTCCTCTCCAGCATCGGCAGGGAGATATTCAAGAGCATCGAGGATGCGCTCGGCGACACATCTATTGGCGTGGAGTCGCTGGCGATACGATACGGCGCGCAGCGGGCGCGCGCCTTTGCCAGCGTGCCGCTCATGCTCGCCGTCGTGCTCAGCTTCATTCCGTTCCTTAACGGCATGTTCGGGACGACCTACCTCTATTTCGTTTCGATAGCCGACCTCATGTTCCTCGGCGCGATGGCGGCGCCGCTGCGATTTTCCTCGAAGCTCTGCAAGGCCGCGATGGCCGTTGCGCTGCTTGCGTTTCTTGCGGGCGCGGTCACGGCGTAATAGAAATACGTTTGGGGTGAACTCGTAAAATAATCAATCCCAAGAAAGCGGAAGTAATTTTTTAAGTTTCATTACTTTGTTTTTTCCTACAATAACTTCGGCGTTGATATTTTCCTCGTGGATTTGGCTTATGAATTCTCTGCATCTGCCGCAAGGCGGGAGAATCTTTCCATCTTCTGACACCGCCACGATTTTTTTAATTTGATGTTCGCCATGTGTAACCATTGCTGCAATAGCGCTATGCTCGGCGCAAAATCCCATTCCAGAACACGTATCAATACAAACACCGAGGTACGTATTGCCTTTATCTGTAACCAGCGCGCATCCAACATCTCCAACAGTATATTCATGTTTAATCTTTCTCGATTTTACCACTGATTTTGCTTTTTGAATAAGTTGTTCGTTTGTAATGTGCTTCATGAACATACATTTGATTTTGCCCCTTTAATAATCTTGCCTTATTCAATTTCACACAACACTACCAGAACAGGCGTAGTGCATGTTTTATAGCGGACCAACAAAAGAATACCGGCATAGTACTTTTGCTGTCCGCTATAAACAGGGTCATGAAGCTGATTGAGCGCGGCTGCAGTGTTGAGCTCGATGAAGGCAGACATGTTGTTGTAGCACGCAGAAAGCGCCCGGGCACCTATGAAACAGGTTAAACGAGTACACCACCATCGCATTTCTGTACCGCTATTAATAGTTTTCTGCTGTCCGTTGCATTGCACATCTATATATGCAATGAAAAGGATGTTTTACCATGTCTAAAATTCAGGACTATGTCAGCCAGCATAACGTGAAGCCGTCCGACTGCCTGTACCATACGCAGCGGACAGCCAAGAATGCGAAAGGGGAGCCGACCGGCAGGATACGCGTTCTTGTCCCGAAGGAGACTGGAATGGCGCTGGTCGAATATACCTGTCCTGAGTGCGGCCATGCTGATTTTACCGAGCAGGAATGGAAACGCCCCTTTTACCTCAGGTGCGCGAAATGCAATGCCAAGGTTTCCGTGCCGAAGATGCGCGACGAGGCAAAACGGGAGACGAAGAAAGGGAAATGAGCCAACTGACGACAAAATTGTAAAGCTTCGCCATGAAACCAGAAAATGATACGCACGTAGTAAGCTGATTTCACCTATGCATTTTGAAGAGAAAACCGCCCGGACTTCTACCTGTGCTGTTGACCGCCAGATGTATCCGTTGTTTGTCCATTTAAATATATGACTATCAACCAGTCATTTATGGGAACAGCCCAATTAGACCTGCCTCCTCTGAAAGGCTTCTACAGGACGCCTTTTGGCTTTTATGTCGCTGACCATAGGGCTCCTATGGGAATGACGTGGCCTGAAACGGCTGAATGGACTTACAGAGACGGAGCGCCCCTCATACCTAATTCCCATTGGTCCCGCGTAGCTACGCTGACAGACGACGACTTGGCACGTATAGAAAATCCCGACGTAGAGGATGAAACAAGGCGTGCACAAAGTCTGATGATAGGCTATCCTGGGCAGTTTGTAAATCTGATGACTGTAGGGAACAGGATTTTAATAGAGCCTCTGGGATTTGGCGTGAAGGTGCTTGATGAAAGATTACAAACAGGTTACATCATGGTTTATGACCATGATGTCAGCAGAATAGTTCTCGGGGAGCCGCAGGAAAAATACGGGGCGGCAAAATTAGTAGTAGACGAAACCGCAAGGGAGGGTGAAGTCAGATTCGCGATTCGTTTTAGCGAGTGGTATGGTCACGGCGGTCAGCTTATCGATGACAAGCGCTACAGCGTCTTGTTAACGGGCGACACTTGTTACTCCTTTCCGACCATCGGCGGGTTGGGGTTCAGGCCAGAGGGAAATCAGGCATATAGTAAACTGCGTTAGAGCCTATCCCAGTAGATAGAAAACCGGGTACCAGAGCCTGACACGCCTAGAGGTTTGCGATGGAAAATCACTACGGCATTAACCAAAGATAATTGACAAATGACCTAATGGGATAGACTCTAAGCCAAGATATTTCGAAACGCCTATTGCATTCCCTGTCCTGCAAGGTATACGCTACAGGAAGCAGTCATTCAGCGAATCGTATCAGTGCTCCGCGCACAGGTCACGCCATCTGCCTGATGGTGGCCGACGTGCACGAAGGGCACTTGAGCGACTGGTAGAACCACGTATAGCTGCATGAAGCACAGCTGAATTTCTTCGGAAAAACCTTCTTGTGCTTGAGCTGGCGCGCGGAAGCCTGGCGCAGCAGTTCCATGTCCTTCTGTGTCAGGTATCCCTTGATCATTTTTATCGCCTTCTTGAACATAATACCACGCAGGGAGCTAATCCCAGAATTTTCCCACCTGCTATATACTCGTCGTAAAGGCTTTTAAACGTTGCGGTTTGTTGTTACTTGTCGGTTACTGTTCAAGTGCACGCGTACAGAATCCCAAGAATAAGCATATGCCAGCTTCCGGTGCAGTTCGGCCCGGCAGCCCTACGCCTTTGCTTTTCTCCTTCTACCTGCCATCTGGTTCACCGATCCTGTCAAATTGTTGCTGTTCGGCAGTTATAGCTCTACAAGGAAGCAACCAAGATATTATTTCCTTGTGAGCTATAGGTGAACCCACAAATTCATGTCCGGATTCCTTTGTGGGTTCACCATATATGCATTGTGCTTTTTGAAAATCTACGCAAAACGCCTTAATCCGCACTTTTTCTTTAACCTACCTATCGCTTCCAATCTCGCTACGACAAACGATTGCTCTGAACCTCATTGAGGTAGGAGAGAAATATTTATATAGCGGACGAGCGATTAATAGAAGTCTCTCCTGTGCCGTTAACCAGCTGCGCGGAGAGAAGACGTCATGTCACCGCACGGCTGCAACAATGGTTAACGGCATCTTCTTTTTATTTCATTCACGGGAGCGTTAGCCTGCAGGTGCACGGGATGCATTTGGACAAAAAACCAGTGGTGGTATGGAATGACAGCAGCGCAGGCAATGCTCCGACGGCGGCGAATGCAGATACAGGAATTCACCGCCCGGCTGCGCACGGGGCAGAGAGACTTTTCTCACATTACGCTGCATGCCGCGAACCTCACGGCGCTTAACCTGCAGGGCGCCGTATTCCGCGATTCTGACCTGAGCTTCTCGAATTTCGGGGGCGCTGACCTGACCAATGCCGACTTTTCCGGTTGCCTGCTTTCGCGCTGCACGTTCGCAAAAGCGCTCGTCAAGAACACGACATTCGCGCATGCGGACCTGACCTTTGCCGACCTCAGCGGCGCCCGGATGGTAAGCGCCAACTTCGCGAATGCCAACCTTCTGTGGTCGCACTTGTGCGGCACCGACCTCATGAAAGCAAATTTGCGCGGCGCGACCCTCGATTGGGTGTGCCTCCTGGGCACGCGGCTTTCGGAAACCCAGCGGAGCGTCCTTGCGCCGCACGCGCTGTTCGAGCACCGGCATGAGCAGCGCCCCATGCCCGGCTACCACTCAGGCTACGTGCGGCAGGGGGTCCGTGCCTACGGCATGCAGCCCTACGCGGCACGGTACACGGCGAGGAATGGCTATTGAGCGAGTGGATTACCTGTACTCCATTAAATATGTGTACAGGTGTACTGCTAAGTTATACGGGTGGCATAGATGACTGCATTTGAGTGGAAAGTAAAGAACTCACACGTCGATGTTGTCAAAAAGTTCGCTGAAACAGCAGCGGCTGCAAAGCACGAGGGAAGGATTGATTTCGACGTGGAATACGAACGCCAGTTGGACATCAGATGGTAGCCTGCCGGCGTCGTATCTTAACGTGCTACCGGATACCGCTCAAACACGTCGCATAGCCGTATGCGCTCGTCCACGAGATCCCCAAGGAGGCTATAGAGACGGGCAACCGGCGAATCGAGCACCCCAAACACATGAGCCAAGCCGCCGATGTGAACATCGGGATTAACGCGCCTGATTTCATCTGCCATGTACTGCTCGCGCTCCACTTCCATGACTGTTTCTTTCCTTTTCCATCTTCCTCCTGTTATAGAAGTACGCAACCTATCCAGCGCTGCTCTGGAACGCTGTGCCATAGCATATCGTACTGCTGGTATCAATCCCCCTAGCAGCACTAAAGGCGTATGATATGACGTATCAATCAGCGCATCATATCGGCTTCTCACCGTATCGTAGCTCATCTCGTTCCAATGGGCAAATTTTGCTATTTCATCTTCCAACTCCTTTCTGAATCCTTTTTCGTCGAAGTCAAGCAGTCCTGGCCGAGGAGAATCCACCATGAAAACCTCACGACCAGCATTCTCTGCATACGCAATAGGAACAAGAGCTTCGTAACCTCCTACCCAACACAGCTCAGTATAAAATTCTCTCAACGTTTGTGGCATATCTGTTGATTGCACAACGGGCAAGCGATTCGCGCGATACTGTAAAAAAAAGTTTCTGGCATCTGCAGGAGAAAAGTTTGACGGAGCCTCCACGGTCATTCGTTGAGGCTGCAACCGTTCCAGAACATACTGTAATCGTCGTGGCCCTTCGAAATCACGATGAATCGTCCCGATAAGTTTCATGGTGCACACTTTTCCGAAACCTTTTTATGCGGCACGGTGGTATAGTGAAGCATGTCAATCCTTGCCGCCAACGACCTTCTCGCCGCCTACCGAGCCGGCAGGCGCGATTTCACCGGCGTCAAGCTGCACGGCGCGAATTTCGTGGGGCTCCAGCTGCAGGGCATCATCCTGAAGAACGCTGACCTGAGCTTCTCGAATTTCGAGGGCACTGACCTGAGCGGCGCTGACTTCAGCAGCGCCATCCTCGCACGCTGCAATTTCCATAATGCAATCATGAAAGAAGCCCGCTTCGATGCTGCAGATCTCTCCTATGCGAACATCAGAAACACGTTCATCGATGGCACGTCGTTCAGGAACGCCAAAATGATGTGGGCGCACCTCTGCGGCAACGACCTCATGAAGGCGGACATCAGCAGCGCGCAGCTCGACTGGTCGTGCCTGATAGACACGAAGATGACGGGCGACCAGGTCGCTGTCGTGCCGAAAACATCTGTCGTCACCCTGAACCCTGCTGAGCACGAGCAGAAACTGCTCTACGCGCAGCCGCAGCGGCAATCAAGCGTGTACGAAACGAAAACAGCGACAGAAACCATCATGACGGGCTACACCATGCCGCAGCCGAAGAAGGGCGGCGACAAGAAGATGTACTGCTGATTATTAACTCTGCTTTGAGAAAAAAAGTCTTTGTAATAGCAGGTTCTAATAATATCGGAACTCTTCATTCGAACCTGCTATGCTGTATGTTCAGCATAAAATGTTCCAAAATCAACTGAGCATACTATAGTCGCTGACATAAGTTTTCTGACATGTTATAGCTCTACAAGGAAATAAACACGATAACACTTAGATAAAAGACGGACAACACACTCGTGTACACATGCGCACAACAGAACGACGGTTGGGGCAAAACTCTCCCCAAAAACTGTTTCTGTGTCTGTTTATTGGTATTGAGAATGAGTTTTATCCTAAAGCCCATCAACTTCTCCTTAAATAATTTTTCCCTCTCGTGAAAAACCGATTACTTATAAATAGCCGCTTGAATAAATCATGTCTTATGGTGGGGTGCTCCTACTAATGGACCGAATAGGGGTTATGACCGGCGGCGGCCATGTTTCTTGTTTTCATGACGGGCTTATAGGCATGTTCAATGAGTCCGCTGGGCGCTATGAGATTTTCGGCGCAATTGACGGCTACAAGGGCGCAAATGAAGGTAGCTATGTACAGCTCAGGCAGACGTATCTGGTGCCGCACAAAGCCGGTTCTCTGCTCGGCAGCACAAGACATCGTGCTGATGGTGAATTGCTCAGAACGAATATGCAGAAGTGGGACCTCAAGGCTTTGGTTGTGATGGGCGGTGACGACCATCTTGGTGAAGCGGCTGTGTTGTACGAACGCTTTGGCGTTCCTGTTGTCGGATGGCCAAAAACCATGGATGGCGATCTTAACAGTCGCGTGTCGTTGGGCGAGCACACCGCAAATTCTGTGGGGATAGAGAAACTGCGAAAAGGGTATGCCCATGCGGTGACCAACGGAAAACCTGTTTTTTATGTCATGTTCGGGCGTGATACGGATAAGACTTCGGCAACAGTTGGGACATGGGGTGGTGCAGACATCATAATACCGGCAGAACATGAATACCGTATTGGAGATGTTGCCCGGATGGTTCGCGATGCATACGAAAGGAACGGAGACGAATTTCCTGTCAGAATTAATGGGTATAAGCATAGAAAACCGTTTGCCATTGTCGCTGTTTCTGAAGGAGCCCAGATTGAGGAACTAAAAAAGCATCTCAATCCTGACCAGATAGACGACTATGGTCACCCCAAGTTAAATCCTCATCGCCTTGCAGTTGCACTCGAAGAAGAATTCAGAAAGGCTGATCCGAAGCTTCCTGTTTCTTTTGACATAATTACGTATGACATGCGGAATGCTGACCCCACGCCATTAGATGCACGGCTTGCAGAAGAAGCCGGCAGGGAATGTGTGCGGATGATAGATGATGGTGCATATGGCCAGTCAGCAGTCGTCACGCATGACCTGCGCATCAGCAGGGCACCGCTGCATGTGGTTGCAGAAAAACAGTATATGAAACCAACAGGGCATATGGATTATAAGCGAATGGCTACGACACCGTATTTTGCAGAAGACTACGGACCGATATATGGCAGGCAGCCAACAAAAGAAGAACTCGTAAATGGACTGTGGCTTCCTGAAGAAACCAGCCTACTCGTCGCTTAGGAGCGGATTCTGAAAGAATAGAGAAACAAAACAGAAAACAGGGTCTATCCTTTCTTCCCGAGCTTCTTGCCCTTGATGAACGCCCACAGCTTCTTGGTCATCTGGCTCGGCACGAGTGCAGCCTTGCCGAAGACTTCCTCGAGCGTTGCCTTCTGGCCGGCGAAGTTTATCGCATAGCCGCCGAACGCCTTTTTCTTCTTTTTCGCTGCCATCGCATCAACTCCATATAGTTTACTGGTACTATTTGGTTTTCCCGATATATAAGCGTGCTTTTAAGACTTATGCCCTTAGTAAGGAGATGGCATCGAGAAATCCCGCGGCTCAAGGGCAGCACAAGAACCTCGTTGTCTGCAATGCGCCGCTTCCGAAAAGACACAAACCAGAAGCCACAAAGCGTACAGAGGTACGGTACCCGTTCGTTTTCACGCACGCAGGGGCATCGGGATATACGATTGTCGCAGGAGAGCATGCAGATATCACGGATGGTATTATCACGGAGCTTTCAGGGCCGGTGTATGTCACCGGTGTCGGGATGGATTCTGTCATGGAGCCTATCGAATATTCAGGCTGTGTCACGTTTGTCATGAGAAACGGCGTGTACCTGCCTGTCATCGAACCGCACCATGTACTCCTTCGTGCGCCGAGGGACGCACCGTATGTCCACAGCAGCATCTCAGATGATACCTTCAGAGCACTGCGGGCAGCAACGATGAGGAGTTCCCGATGGCTCTTTCACCATCTCGGGAAGCTCTATCAGCTCCTGGACACCGGCGGCACGTACCTCCCGCTGGAAGGCGACCACATACCCAAAGAATTCAGTTCGTACATGCGATTGATGGTCTGACGTCAGAACGGCGGCAGCTCTTTCGACAGGCCTTTCCGGTCGCGTATCCTGAGGACTGTCTGCACTTTCAGCTCCTCGGGAATCTTCTCGAAGGACACGTCGATGAGCGAGTAAAATCCTTTGCCGCCGGTGTTGCTTTTCAGCAGCGCCTCGAAGCCGAACATCTCGGCGACCGGCAGCTTCGCCTGTATGACCGCGACGCCCAGCTCAACGCTTGTGTCAAGAATCTGCCCCCTCCTGTTTTGGATGAGGCTCATGACAGCGCCCATCAGCTCCTCGGGCACGTCAATGCGTATCGTTTGAACAGGCTCGAGAAAGACCGGCCTTGCACGGAAAATCGCCTCGCGCAGCGCATCGCCGATGGCGGGCAGTACCTGCGCCGGGCCGCGGTGTATCGCATCCTCGTGCAGCTTGGCGTCAGTGATCATAACCTTGATGCCGGAGCATGGCTCTTTCGCAAGCGGGCCCTCCTCCATGACCCTCCTGAACCCGTCGGTAACGAGCTCCATGGTTTCATTGAGGTACTGTATGCCTTTCGTCCCGTCAATGAGCACGTTGCGGTTATGCATGTCTTTTATTTTCTTCGCTTCATCCCTGCTCATGCCGCACTCGACCACCTGCTGTATGATGTGCTTGATGTTCTTCATGACGTTCTCTTCAGATATCCTGCCGTCAGCAAGTGCCTGATACACGCCCTCCTCGAGGGGCTCGACGGTCAGGAAGAAGCGGTTGTGCTTGTTCGCTGACTTTCCTTCCACTTCGGGAGATGCCGCCCTGACGGTCTCACGGTAGATGACAATGGGAGGCGACACGGTCACTTCCACGCCTTTGTCGCGCAGCGGGCGCTCGATCTTTGCATCGATATGAAGCTCGCCGAGCCCCGAGACGAGGTACTCGCCCGTCTCCTCGTTGATCTTGATTGCAATCGTCGGGTCCTCGCGGGAAATCTGCTTGAGGAACATGATGAGCTTCGGCAGGTCCTTCGGGTCCTTGCACTCGACGCTCTTGGTGACAACAGGCTCGAAGATGTGCTTGATGGTCTCGAACGGCTGGATGAGCCGCTCCGGCTCGCAAATCGTCTCGCCGGAGAACGAGTCCTGCAAACCGACGACGCCGACGATATTGCCTGCGGGAATCTCGTCCATCTGGATGCGCTGCGGCCCCTTGTAAATCGACACCTGCTGCACGCGGACGGTCTTCTGCTGGCCGATCATGCGGACTTCCTGTCCCCGCCTAATCGTCCCCGAGAAGAGGCGCGCCGTCGATACCATGCCGGCGTGCGGGTCGGGAGTCACTTTCGTGATGACGCCGGCGAGCGCGCCTTCGGGGCTCATCGCGAGCATGTCCTTGCCCACATCAGATGCAAGGTCGCCATGCCACACCTTCGCAAGCCGGTACTGCTGCGCCTGGAGCGGGTTCGGCAGGTGGCGGGTGACCATGTCGAGCACGACGCGGTGGAGCGGCGCGCGCTTTGAGAGCTCGTCGTCCCTGCCGCTCGACGTGTACTCGATGATGTCCTTGAAGGTGATTTTTTCGCGGAGCATGTACGGCACGGAAATGGCCCATTTGCGGTAGCCGCTCCCGAACGCCACAGAGCCGTTCTCGACGTTCACGAGCCACTGCTCGCCAAATTCTTTTTCTGAATACTTGAGAATGAGCTGGTTAACGAGCTTGATGATTTTCACGAAACGCTCCTGCATCTGCTCGGGCGTGAACTGCAGTTCCTTGACGAGCCGGTCCACCTTGTTGATGAAGAGAACCGGTTTCACCCGCTCGTGAAGCGCCTGGCGGATGACCGTTTCCGTCTGCGGCATAATCATTTCAACGGCATCGACAAGAATGACGACGCCGTCAACCGCGCGCATCGCGCGCGTCACGTCGCCGCCGAAGTCGACGTGGCCCGGCGTGTCGATAAGATTGATAAGATAGTCCTTGCCGGCAACTTCGTGTACCATGGAAACGTTTGCCGCGAAGATGGTGATGCCGCGCTCCTGCTCCTGCTTGTCAAAGTCGGTAAAGAGCTGGGTTCCTGCCAGTTCCTCGGAAATCATGCCGGCGCCGGCAAGCAGCGAGTCGGTCAACGTGGTTTTCCCGTGATCTATGTGCGCTGCGATGCCGATGTTGCGGATGAAATCAGGCTGCCTCATCAGCTTCTGGATGAGTTCGAGTTTCTCTTTCGCCATGATGACCAACAGTTCATCGAGTAATTTTTAACACTGGACAAAAGTAAGGATACGCTCGCTTACTTCTCATTACTCATGCAGGCAAATGTTAAAATAAGTATCTACATGGCATACAGACAGAACACCCGCACATGGGACCCGTTATTGGTTTATAGTTTCATGAAAAAACAAAAAAAGGGGCTTGCGCCCCATGATGAAACTTCTATGCTGATGCCTCGATGCTTGCTTCAGTCTGTGAGCCCGCTTCAGCCGTCGCTCCACCGGTGAAGGTTTCTGCTATCGCAGACACGATAACCTTTACCGTGAGAACGAAGTCGCTGAAGACCTGCTCGATGAAAACTGAAGTTTCTGCAGATGCCTGTGCCACTGAGTCGCTTGCTTCAGCGCTTGTGGCTGTTTCGGCTGCAACCTCGGTGCTCGCAGGCTCTTCTGCAGGCTGCTCCTCAGCTGCCGCTTCGGCTTCCGCTGGCTCAGCCTCTGCGCTCACTTCGGCTTCCTGCTCTGCGGTCACTTCAGCTGCTGCCGGCTGCTCTTCTGCAGGCATTTCAGCTTCTGCGCTCACTTCCTCTTCAGCTGCTGCTTCGGCTTCCGCTGGTTGCTCTGCAGTTACCTCGGCTTCTGCTGAAGTTTCAGTTCCTGCCGGCATGGAACCTTCAGCCGACACATCAGCGCTTGCTGAACCCTCTGCCGAAGCTCCGGATCCTTCAACTACTGCTGACGTTTCGGTCCCTGCCGAAACTGTTCCTTCAGATCCTTCTGCTCCTGCTGACGCATCCGCTCCTGCTGACGCCTCAACCAACGCGAGCGCATCAGCTTCCGCGAGACACCACATCTGGACTAAGGTGAGTGGCTCTGAAACCTCAACCTCGGTTTCTGCGGCTGCCTCTGTAGCTGCGGTCACTTCAGCTTCTGCTGCAGGCTGCTCTTCAGCAGTTGCCTCGGCTTCCTGCTCTGCACTCATTTCGGCTGCTGCAGGTTCCTGTTCCGTTTCTGCCGCAACAGTGGCTTCCTCTTCAGCTTCTGCGGCAACTTCGGCTTCTGCCGGTTGCTCAGCATCTGCTGATGTTTCTTCCTCGGCAGACACTACCGTTTCCTCGGTGTCCTGTCCTGGAACAGGCATCTCGGCCGAAACGTCACCTTCTCCTTCAGCAGTTACTGCTGCATCATCTTCATGTTCATCATGCTGAGCTGGCGTTGCCGGTACTGCTGGCACTGCAGGTGTAGCCGGTACCGCCGGTTCTTCAGTCGGCTCTGCTGGCGTTGCCGGTGTTGCCGGCTCTGCTGGCACTGCCGGCTCTGCCGGTTGAGCCTGAGTTGACGATAGGGTGGCAGCTAGCGACGGGATTGAAACTGCCATGACGAGCGACAGTATTATCGCTGCTAGCATGCCCCCGGCTCCAAAACCTTTCATGCTCCTCACCTCCGTTTTTACGCTGGAAAATAAAGTCAAAAAAATGGTGTAATGCGTGTGTGAAAACTGGTGGCTGCTTGTACTACTTGATCGTTTCAGAAATGAGAAAGTGCGGTGAAACGGTCGTGAAACAAAGCGGGGGGAATGGCAAGAAAACAGGGGCGAAACGGAGCGCAGGCTATTCGTGAAAGCATTGATCAGCAGGTTTACGCGTTGCTGTGCAATGAGAACCATAAAAAGCTATGTATGCTAGTTTCCAAGGCTTCACTATGGGCTATACAATAGCGGTGAGCGGCGCGGCTGGAAGAATCGGAAAGATTTACGTGCCAAAGCTGCTTGCACAAGGACATGTTGTCAGGGCTTATGACGTAAACCGCATGAAACTTGAGCAGTTATACAAAGGGACAGGAGCTGTGCTATGCACCAACAACAGGCAGCTTGTAGAAGGCGCTGATGCTGTTCTTTTATTTGTTCCTGTCCCAAAAGTTCCTGAAGTTCTGAAAGAAATGAACCCCTCGCGCCCGTCCAAAGCCGGCGGTATACCCAATTATCTCCGTCCTGATGTCGTTATTGGTAGTGCCGCATCTTCAAAGGAAGGGGTTGCTAACCAGGAGCAGTGGCATATTGCACAGGAGCGCTACCCGCACGCCCGTATCGTCGATTTTCATCCCATGCACGGCGAACAAACAGGAACAAGCGATTTTCCGAAAGGGCAAAACATACTCACCGTGCCCGTCAGGGACTTTCCTTACCGTGGCAAAACTGGCGAAGCACTTTTGCACGAACTGTTTTTGCCTATGGGTGCGAACGTAAAGCACGTTGGTTCTGCTGTGCAGCATGACGAAATCCTGAGCGACCCACAGGGCGGGAACCACTGCATAGCATTTTCCAGAGACACTGCATGGCACCTTGCAGGGACCGACCCGGACATGAACGATGTCTACGCAGACCCGCTCGGTGATGCAAAATCCCTTCACTCCAGAAGGCCGCTTGCCCTTAATCTCGAAGTGTACCCCGTCACCATGCAGCATAACAGGTTTGTCAAATCGTACATTCAGCAGTATGAAGAGGTTTTGGCAGAAATTTACCGGATGATTATAGAAGGCGAACGGGAAGCGTTGTACAAGATGTTCGACGAAGCACGAGAACACATAGGCCATGATGCGATACGTGATGCCCGAGACAGGCTTGAAGTGTCTTACGGAAGGAATTTATACGGCACAAGCAATTCTCACATAAGCGACCTCGCGTGGGGAGAACTCTACAAAAGGCGCAATAAAAGACCGGCTGATTTTCTGGAATTTGAAAGCCCCCATTACGCTATCGGCCGCGCGATACTCTGCGCAGCACTTGGGGGAGACACCAGGAGATTTGTTGACAATGCAATTGACGTACCGGAAACGCGCTGGCAGGATTATAATTACGGAAGGGCTGTAGCAGTAATAAACCAGATTGTGCAGAGCGGTGACGAAGCCGCGCTGCTGAACCACCTTCAGCGCCTGAAAAGATTTTTCAGCAGCAGCGGCATGAAAAGGGATCTTGGCAAGATTGCTGAAGACAGCACTGAATTAAGCAGAAAGTTACGAGAATCTGCATATAGTTAACCAAGTAAAGAATCCGGATATTATATGGTGAATTGCACTGGTTATGTCCTGATATTATTTGCAATTCACCTATAGAAAATTGCGCGTTAATACGACATAAGCTGCGCAATTATCTATAACTTGGTTCACTACAGGTGACCAACTTGTGTAATACCTGAATATTAAGTTGGTCAGCTATAACGTGGAGCTTACCGCGTCCCGATTGCCTCGCGCTCGAGGCGCTCCTTCTCCTTGATGGCGTGGCTGTCGTTGGAACCTTTCGAGGCGGAGATGAGCTCTTCGGCGAGCGCTTCAGCGATGGATTTCTTCTTGCCGAAGCTGCGGCGGTACGTGCCCTGCGCGAAATTGCGGAGCGTTTTGTCGACGCGGCGCTGCGGCGACGTTATGACAGCGTCGCGCGCGACAATGCTGCCGAGCTGGTACGACGTAATCTCCTCGCGCGCCGCGCTGTTTTCAAGCGCGCGCACCATGACTTCAACAGGATTTTTCTTCTCCTTCGTCTCGATTATTTCCATCGCTTTCTCGACAGCGCCGAGCGTCTGCATCATTCCGCCTCCGAACCTGCCTGATGAAAGTTCGTGATGCCTCCCTCGGTGCCCGGGGACCATCATGTGCAGCGCAAGCCTCTCGGCAATATGCATCTTCGACTTGTGGAACGGCCTGCGATACACGCCGCCGCTCCGGGGCAGGAGGCATGGCTTGAGATTGACGTACGCCTTGAGACCATGGTCACTAACCTCGACATTCGAGTCCCAGCGGCCGAAGAGCTTGAGGTGAGGGAGCTCGACCTTCTGTGCCGGCTTGCTGGCGACCTTTTTCGGTTCCTTGTGCGGCGCAGGCTGCCCGAATCTTCGCGTGTCTGTTCTCCCTCGTTTTGCCGTCAGCCCTCGTTGGGGCGCGGCATTGACTACCGGTTTGGATGTCGCTGCTTCAGCGTGTTCATCAGGCATGCCAATCATCTCGCGAGAACATCATGATTACCTCACCGGCTTTTGTTTCTTGCCTCTCCTGACCTGCTCGAGGTCGACGTCATTCACCTTGAGCACCTTCCACTTGACGCCGGATATCGAGCCGACAGCACCGCCCTGCGAGCCGCCCTGACCGCCGACGAGCACATGGTCGTGCTCTGATATGAAATTGATGGCGCCTGTCTTGGGGACGAACGCCGTTATCTGCTTGCCGTTTTTGACCAGCCGCACGCGCACGCACTTGATAAGCCCTGAAGACGGCTGCTTCTGCTCAACCACGCGCTTCTCGAGGACGATGCCAGCGGCCATGGGCGCGCCGCCGAACGGGTCTTTCCTCTTTTTCCACTGCGTGATGCGCATGCGGTAGGCAGCCTTCTTCCACCTGAACCGCTTCCTGTCCTTCTTCAGTTTCCGCGCGCCGAATTCGCCTGCCATGATCACAACATCCATTCATTGTGCACATCTATAGTGGTTCCGGTGCTTACTATGCAATCAGAACTACGCAGTCCCGATACCACGGTACGAGGAATCAAAACTGATTGCAATCAAACGTATCATCTATAGATTCATAAAGCTTAAAAATGTCCCTCGATAGCCTCTGTGGAGAATCACTTCACCTTGAGGGTTTTCGAGCCGAAGAGCCTGCCGAGAAACTGGTTGATGATCTTTATCTTCCTGCCGCCCTTGCCGATGACTTTCGCCCTGTCCTGCTGCTTCACGTGCACTTCGATGTGGTCTTCCCTGACGTCAATTTCCTGCGTCTCAGGGATTATATTTTTGATGAACTCCTTGATGTCCGGAGAGTATTCGATGATGCGGATGGATTTCTTGAAGAGCTTCTCGGCATTGCGTATCTTCGCCCCGCCCTTCCCGACCGTCAGGCCATACTGGCCCTGCGCAACGACGAAAAATATTTCGTCTCCCTCGCTCAAATAGTCGATAACAGAACTTCCGGTCATGTTCTGGAAAACGCTGATCGACTGGATTGCTTGCGCGTTCAGTATAACTTTCATATTCGGAGCCACATGATTTCTTGGAAAGCCGCTGGCGACGGTCTTCTTATTATTAGCGTCCTCGCATATAAATTAATTTTCGTAACCGACCATAGCAACAGAAAAAGGCTTTCCGAGTTTCGTGCCGAGCTGTTTACTGTCGCCTTCAAACCGCTCGATGACGACATACTCGCCCCTCACCTTTGCAAGGAGTTCCTCAGGGCAGTTGCTTGCTGCAATGACGCGTTTCACCGTGCCTGCCTTGACGGCTTTCGCTATCTCCCTTGTTCCCAGCATTCCTTTCTTTTCGGGAAGTCTCGCCACGAATTCGATATAACCCACCTCTGGTAGCGCCGTTTATATGGTGAATTGCACTGGTTATGTCCTGATATTATTTGCAATTCACCTATAGAAAATTGCGCGTTAATACGACATAAGCTGCGCAATTATCTATGGTAGGTTCGAACACTACTGGAACTTTTCGTTCGAACCTGCTATACGTATTACTTATTCTTTCGCCTTCAGCGCGGCGCGCATCTTTTCCATGTCAATGGTCAGCTCGACCATGCCGGTGCCGATAGGCGCGATCTGTCCGAGGAGTATGTTTTCGATGACGCCGTCCAGCGTATCCGACTCGCCGTAGAACGACGCGTTGATGAGGTGCTTCTTCGTCTCCTCGAAGTTCGCCTTCGCGAGCACCGATGCTTTCTTGCCGGAAACGCCGTACCTGCCGATGGCCTTCACCTCGCCATCGAATGTCATGGTATCCGCAAGGAGCATGAGATGACGTATGTCCACGTCCAGCCCCTGCTCGTCGAGCGTTTCCTTCGCCTCTTTTAATATAATGTTCCGCGCCGCCTCGACGCCGAGAATCTCGTACACCTGATACACGTCATTGGTCCTGGTCCTGCTGACATCGACCTCCCCCATCTTGAGCACCTTCTTGAGGTTGGTGCCCTGCGACTGGATGACCCAGTCCTCGTCCTCCTTGATGACGACCACGTTTTCGACGCCTTTCACGCCGTCGACGTGGAACCGCAGCAGCTTGTTGCGGATCTTGCGGAGGTTGTGCATCTCCTCCTTTTTGGGCTTGATGAATACCTTGTTCTCCCTGAACGATATTTCAGCTTCCTTGAGGTACTTCGAGACGATCTTCTTGACCTTTTCCTTGTCACCTTCGCGCTCGAGCTCGAGCTCTATGCGCATCTCGACCAGGTCAATGGAATGCGACCGCGTGATGTCCGCAACTTTCATCGACCTGATGCGGTTTGCGATTTCCCGCGCCTTCTCCTTGGTGTTGTACTGCTCCTTCAGGTAAATGAGCATGTTCTTCTCGTACGTCTTCCGCGCGTCGAAAATCTCGATAAGCCGCGGAAGGCCCTGCGTCACCTTTGAAAGCCTGTCACTCTGCGACGCGAGCGTGTAGGAGCGCATCGTGTTGTGCGTGACAATGCCATCGAAGGTTGTGAAGGTTTCCGTCCCTTCAACGGTAAGGTCATAGACATAGTCAAAATCAGGCCTAATGTATTCTATGCTCGTTATTCTATCCCATACCACATCGGAAGAAAACATTCTGCGCATAAGTTTAATCTCATGGGATATATCTACATTTTTTTCTGCTGCGATTTTTTCGAATAAACTCATGTACCTGTACAAGGCAGTTCTTCCAATTTTTTGTCTTTTCGTAAAGTTGTTTACGTATCTTGTCGGGTATTTCAACTTTTTTGCCACTCTATAGAGTACATCATCAAGTCCGCTTATCATATCGGTGAAGTCCTGCGACTTTTTATTCCAGTAGTCCTTTGCATTCTCTGCCATTTTTTCAAGGCCATCAGCTTTTCTGGCTATATCAGATCCTATCTTTTCTAGGAAAATTGGCGCATATTTGTAGGGTATTAACAATCCAAACTGGTGTTTATTTTGTTTTTTATAAGCAAATATCCCAAAACGTGCAAGAAGCAGACATATGCCATCCAAAAGTTCTTTTGAATTCGATGAAACCCTTATAAGATTTCTTTCAGGGTGAACATTCCCGTCCCCGTCAAAATAACCTCTCAACAGACCGGAAACAAACTCTTCCTTTGCGCTGTAAGCAAAGTATGGCACATGCTTCTTGGAAGAACCCGCACCGCATGTTGAAATCATGAATTTGGACAGAATAGCGGAATTTATAGTAAGACTTCTGCCGTCACCAAATTCACCGTCATAAAACCTGTCTTTGAAATCTATGCCTATCTTTTCAGCAAATATTTTCCCGTTCAGTATAAAAGATTCGTCTATATTTGAAATAGTTATCTGGTTGCCATTGCAACTGCCTTCTGAAAGATACGCTCCTATAAACCAACCGAAACAATAGTCCAGGTTTATTTTTGCAGGAATCGGTTTTGATTTCCATGTTGAATACAAAAATCCAGAACGTTCTTTTAGAGGACTTGTAATATGATTTTTAACATTTACGGTTTCTATGCAATTCTCTGGGAGGTACTTTAGTACAGGAATTCTATCGTTCATGGTTAAATCAGACCCTGCAATGGGTATTATTTTGTTATTTCGTCTTGTTATGAAAGAGTGCGAGTCTGTTGCAACTATCTGTCTGCCAGAAAATGTGGCTATCTTTAACAGCTTTTTAGGTGATTTATGCCTGCTTACTGCAAGGACTTTTTTCCATTCTATTTTTTCCTCCTCGTTAATGCTCGGCACATATACTCCTGCAGACGATATATCGGATACATCCCATTCGCCAATCGTTTTGCCCAATTCTTCCACTATTGCATCCGTAAACTTGCCTATTTCAATTGTATTTATTACACCATTCCTTTTCAGTATAACTTTTTCATAGGGGGAAGTCGACATCTGCGTGGCAGGCTCGCTGATCGACTGCGCCGCGATTATGCCGATGGCCTCGCCCGGCTCGAACACGTACCGGTGCATCCATTCCCTGAGTTGTTTGAACTTCTCCTCCTTTTCCTTGCCGGTTATCTTGTTCTCCCTGCAGTACTCCTCGAATTTCTGCAGGATGGCTTGGGGGATTTCGACAGAATCATTTTCGTCCATACGCATACACCTATCTTCCTGTTTTTTCTATTCCAGCACCCTCTCGAAGGCAATGCCGCCGCCGTCGCTCTTTGCGGGGTCGATGCCGTCCTCGCCCGCGATGAACTGGACAATCCTTCCCTTCGAGTCGCGGACCGTGCCATCGTACTCCACGCGCAGGTCCTGGAGCGCGTTGACGAGCCGGCGCTCCATGTACCCCGAGTGCCGCGTGTGCAGCGACTTGTCCATCAGGTTCTCCCGCGAGTTCATCGCGTCAAAGAAAAATTCAATCGGGGTGAGACCCTCCTTGTAGCCGTGCCGCACAAATCCGCGCGCCTCCAGCCCGAGGTCCCCCGGCCTGAAGTGCGACAGCGTGCGGTTGACAAACCCGCGGTGGATGCGCTCGCCCTCCAGCGACTCCTGCCCGACAAACGCGCACATCTGCGTCAGGTTGACGAAGCTTCCCCGCGCGCCGGTGCGCGCCATGACGACCGACGAATTCAGCGGGAGGTCCTTCCTGATGATGTCGTTCGCCTCGTTCGACGTTTCGCCGCCGACCTGCAGGATTTTGTTCTCAAGCGTCATCTCCGGCGTCATCCCGGGTATCTTCTCGAATTTGCCCGCCTCGTAATCCTTTACGAACCTGCCGACAATCTCCTTGTAGTCGTCGAGTATTTTCCCGATGCGCTTCTGCGCGCGGTCGGAAATGTCCTCGTCGCTTATCGAAATGCTGAACCCGAGGCGCGAAACGACCTCGAGTGCGAGGAGCGATACCTTGTCGATGAACATGCTCGCCGCGTGCCCGCCGTACCTCTTCTCGATGGCGTCGATGAGCTTTCCCTTCTTTTCGCCCAGCGCGTTGTCGTCGATAACCCCCTTCTTGAGGACGCCGTTCGTGATGACGACCCACGCGTCGTGGGTGCAATCGTCAGAAGCGCACTTGCATTCGGCGACAGACGACTTGAATGTCATGGTGAGGTCTTTCGGGAGGATGTAGCTGAACAGTTCCTTGCCCGTGTACTCGTCCTTGAGGGCGAAGTCCTCGATGCCTATGGCGAACAGTATGCCGCTTGCTTCTTTCCTGCTGAACTTTGCATCCTTCTGGGTGAGCAGGTAGCAGCCGGTGATGTGGTCGTGCTTGCATGCGATGATAGGCAGGCCGTAGCGCGGCGAGCGGATGTGGTTCTCCACCTTCATGAGCATCTCCGCTTCGGTCTGCGCCTCCTCGGTCTGCGGTATGTGAAGGTTCATCTCGTCGCCGTCAAAATCCGCATTGTACGGTATGGTCACGGCGAGGTTGAGCCGCAGCGTCCGGTACGGCATGATGCGCGCGCGGTGGGCCATCATGCTCATGCGGTGAAGCGACGGCTGGCGGTTCATGATGGTGATGTCGCCGTCCTCGAGGTGCTTCTCGACAACGTAGCCGATCGCGAGCTCCTCGGCGATGTCCTTCTTGTTTTCCTCGGTGATTTTCTTCCGTATGCCGTCTGACCGGATGACGTAGTTTGCGCCCGGGTGCACGACGGAACCGTTGAGTATCAGCTTCTTCATCGCAGCGAGGTTGTTTTTGTTGACTTTCACCGGCACCGTAAGCTCCCGTGCGATTTCAAGCGGAACCCCGACCTCGCCTATCGAGATGCGCGAGTCCGGGGAAATGACCGTTCGTGCAGAGAAATTCACGCGCTTGCCGGACAGGTTGCCCCTGAAGCGCCCTTCCTTCTTGCTCAGCCGCTGGATGAGCGTTTTCAGCGCCCTTCCCGAGCGGTGGCGTGCAGGCGGCAGCGTCGAAATTTCGTTGCTCATGAGCGTCGAAACGTGGTACTGGAGCAGCTCCCATATGTCGGCGATGATGAAATCAGGGGCGCCAAGCTCGAGGTTCTTGCGCAGCCGCTCGTTGATGCGCACGACGTCGACGAGCTTATGGGTGAGGTCATCTTCGGAACGCTCGCCCGTCTCGAGCGTGATGGACGGCCGGACCGTGACCGGCGGCACCGGCAATATGGTAAGCACAAACCATTCCGGCCTGCCGCCCTTTATCCTGAACAGCTCGATGTCCTCTTCGGGAATTTTCTCAAGCCGCTGGCGGACTTCCTCGCTCGTCAACTCATCCTTGCCCTCGCGGAACGACGTGGGCTTCTGGTACACGAGCTGCTTCTGCTTCTCGCCGCAGTGCGGGCACGTCTTCGGCGCCTTCTTGTACAGCTCGACGAGCGGGTTGCCCTTGATCTGCTTGGCATCGTCAGACGATGCGAGTATGCGCGAGCACTTCCTGCACACGGCGCGGAGCAGCATATAGATTTTTTTGCCGAACAGCGGGTGGACAACGGGCTTGGTGAGCTCCAGGTAACCAAAGTGCCCGAGGCACTGGCCGATGGTCCCGCCGCACGTGCGGCAGCGAAGGCCCGGGTCGACGACGCCGAGATGCAGGTCGGTGAGGCCGCCGTCTATCGGGTAGCCGTCAGGGTCGTACAGCTCTGCCTGCTCGATCTTGATGGCCGCCATTTCCTTGATCATCTTCGGCGACAGGAACCTGAAATCGATCGATTTTACTTTTGTCATAGAATACCACCATTAGTTGTTCTTATGATTGGCGTGCGGATGCCTTGTTGTGTTAGCCATGAATGACTGCTGATGCGCATTACTGAATTGCTCAAGCTCGCCAGGAACGCCAATCTCAGAACTTTTCGTACCATCCAGAAAATCATCCATACGGCGATTGACATCATCTCTCGTGTGGTCGCCGTCAAGCCTGAATGTTGCGAATGATGTGCTGCCATCGGTTTCAAACAACAATCCGAATGGATACCCATCGCGCACTACTCTTGCAATGTAGCTGCCTGGTCTCATGAGGTATGTACCAAGCGGTTCCCTAAAAACGTACGCCACAGCCTTCCCGAATGTGGTATTACAGGCGAGGTAGCCGAATCGAATTCTCCGTCGCCCAACGACGACATCTTTTATCGCTCTTGACATGTCTTCACTCCTCATACCCTGCATGTGTCGCTTCACTCGACGCATGCATCGTGCTCAAGGAACTCAGGGAGTTCCTTGGCATCTCAGAAAGCTCTGCTTTCTGCAGATACTGCACAGAGCCTTGCTCTGTGTGTACGCAAGGAAATGCATTTCCTTGCCGTATCCCATTTTATTCTTCAACATTAATCTTCGGGTATATGCCCAGGCACTTCAGCTCGTCGAGCATGAGCTTGAACGCGTAGCTCATCTCCACGTCGATGATTTTTGATTTCTTGCAGACAGGGCAGTACTTGCGGCCTTTCGCCTTGTCGTCAATTGCAGCGAAACCGCACTTGTCGCATATCGGGACGCTGTACCGGTCAGAGCCGAAGCGCTCCTTGAGCAGCAGCGCGGTGCCGTGCGCTATGAGGCAGTCCTTCTCCATTTCGCCGAGACGGAGGCCGCCCTGCTTGACGCGGCCTGCAGTCGGCTGCTTCGTCAGCAGCGTGACCGGGCCACGTGCGCGCGCCTGTATCTTGTTCGCAACCATGTGGTGCAGCTTCTGGTAGAAGCACGGCCCCACGAGGATGCGCGCCTCGAACTGCTTGCCGGTCACGCCGTCGTGCATCATTTCCTTGCCGTCGTCCCTGAAGCCGAATTTCCTGAGCGACTTCCTCAGGTTCTCCTCGGAAACGTGCGAGAATGCAGAGCCGTCGATTTCAGCGCCGCCCAGCGCAGCGACCTTTGACGCGATGACCTCGAGCAGCTGGCCGATGGTCATCCTGCTCGGAATGGCATGCGGGTTGATAATGATGTCCGGTATCGTGCCGTCTGCCGTGAACGGCATGTCTTCCTCGGGCACGATGAGCGCCACGACGCCTTTCTGGCCGTGCCGGGAAGCGAACTTGTCGCCCAGTTCGGGCATCCGGCTGGAACGGACATTAATCTTGACGAGCTTGTTGCCACTGATGGTCTCGGTGACGAACACGTTGTCGACGATGCCGTCCTCGCCGTGGCGTATCGTCTCTGACGTCTCGCGCCTGCTTTCGGTTTCCACCATGAAGCTCTCCATCGGGCCGAAGAACCGCAGCGGCGACACCTTGCCGATGAGCACATCGCTGGAATTGACCGCCGTCTCCCTGTTGACGATGCCGTCTGCCGAAAGGTTTGCATACGCCTCCTCGGTCCGGTAGCCCGAGACTGACTTGTCGGGTATTTTTATTTCATCCTTCTCGATGCCCCAGTATTTTTTCTCTTCGGTTACGTAGTTTCTGAAGAAAAATGACCTGCCAAAACCGCGCTCTATCGAGGCTTTGTTGACGATAACGCCGTCCTCCATGTTGTAGCCTTTGTAGCTCATGATTGCCATGATGACGTTCTGCCCCTGGCTGTGCGTGTCGAGGTCGAGCTCCTTGCCGACGGCCGTGTTGATGAGCGGCATCTGCGGATAGAGCAGCACATCAGCCTTGGTGTCGCTCCGCACGAGGTAATTCGTCGCGTAAATGCCCAGGCTCTGGCCGGACATTTTTGCGCCGAAGTTGACACGGTCGCCACGATTGTAGACCGCAAACGGCACGAGCGATGCCGACAGACCGAGGATGGTTGCCGGATGGATTTCGATATGCGTCGTGTCCTTGGCGATTGACGCCTCGCCAAGCGCAACGAGCATGTTGTTCTCCTCTTCCGCGTCGGCGTACTCGATGATGCCTTCCTTGAGCAGCTCGTTCCACGTGAGCTCTTCTTGCTCAAGGCGCTCGATGTGCTTTGCGGTGAGTTTCGGCTTGCCGTTCTCGATGACAATGAGCGGGCGCTGCAGCCTTCCCGCGTCGGCATTGATGTGGACTTCCTCGAAATCAGGAACCAGCGCAACATTGATGTTCGGCGACAGCATGCCCATGCGGCGTTTCGAGCGTATTTTTTCGACAAGCAACTCAGGCTTTTCAGTTGTTCCGATAACCTTGCCGTCAAGGAACACGATATGCTCTCCCTGCTCCTTCTTGACGATTTCGCTGACAAGCTCCTTGTCCTTCTCGGCAGCCGTGTCCGATATGACCGCCATGACGGCAAGGTATTTTCGCAACCCGATGTTGACGCCTTCAGGTGTCTCCTCGCAGCAGAGCCTTCCCCAGTGCGTGGCGTGGAGTGCACGCGCCTCGAAATGCTCCTGCGACGCGCTCAGCGGCGATATGATGTTGCGGAGGTGCGCAATCATCCTGACGAAGTTCGTGCGCTCGAGGCGCTGGCATACGCCTGTCCTGCCGCCGACCCACTGGCCCGTCGCCATGTGGGAAATGATTCTTTTCGAGAGATAATCGCTTTCTACGATTGACTTGATGGCCGGCATCTTGCCCCTCTTGACAAGCTTCTGGTAGGAATAGACGATGCGCGAAACGAGGCCGTATTTGCCGAGCAGTATCGAGCGGAACAGTATCTCGAGAAAATCGCTCACCTGGCGGAGCCGCTTGTTGCCGTAGTGGTCGATGTCCTGCTCGCTGATTTCATCGAGCCCGAGCTTGAGCAGCTTCCTGACGACCTTCGCGAGGTAGAGCGCCTTCTCCCTTCGCGCCTTCTTATCCTGGCCAAGGTGAGGAAGCAGGTACTTGTCAAGGATGTCATTGACACGCTTGTCGCGGTACTCCTGCTGCGGGATTTTGAGCTTTTTGCCCATGAATTCCTTTGCGTCTTCTACCGTCTTGATGTCCGATTCGCCGATTTCGTACAGGTTGAAATATATCTCCTGCATCTCCTCTTTTCGCGTCGAGATAGCCTCGATGATTTCCTTGTCCGTCTCGAGCCCAAGCGCGCGGAGCAGCACGATGACCGGCAGCTTCTTGAGGTTGGCGAATGAGATGGTGACGATGCCGCCCTTGCGCTCAAGGATGTGGCGCTGCACGAAGCCCGACGCTTCGGAGTTGATGCGCGCCGTTTCGGCGTCGCCTTTCCGCTCGATGACCGGCCTGTTCGAGAGGACCTCCTCTACCATGACGAGCACGCGCTCGGTGCCGTTGATGATGAAGTAGCCGCCCGGGTCCTTCGGGTCCTCGCCTATCTCCATGAGCTCGGTTTCATTGAGCCCCTCGAGAACGCACAGCTTTGATTTCAGCATTACCGGAAGCTCGCCGAGCTTGACTTCCTGCGGCTCCTGCTCGACGCCGTTGATGACCGGGACCATCTCGACAAAAATGGGAGAAGCGTACGTGAGGTCCCTGACGCGTGCCTCGAGCGGCGTTATTTTCCGCACCGCGCCATCGGCTTCCTTGATGGACGGCTTCGGCAGCCGCACCTTGCCGAGTTTTATCTTGAATTCCGCAAGGTCGGGCGTCTCGAGCACGATTTCGCCGATTTCGTCCATGATGCGCTGCAACCTGTAGTCGATGAACTCGTTGAACGAAGTAATCTGATGACTAGCAAAGCCGACCGAATGCTTGAACGCGTCAAGCAGCACCTGATACGAATGCATTCGTTCGTCTTCCATAGGCAAGACCTCGAAGCGGCGCACGACGTTACGCCGCACTCCTGCAGCATCGCGCCTTTACGCAACGATGCGATAATAGTAATATTCGCCGATGACCGGCTCGTTCCTCGTGATGCGCATCACGTCGCCGCGCTTGCCGCTGAGATGCTTGACGACCGGGTCGTCTGCCCTGATGCGCGGCAGCTGCTTGGTGGAAATATTATATTGCTTCAGGAATTGCGCCTTCTGGTCCTCGGTAAGGATTTCGTGCTTCGGCACGAGTCCGCTCTCGAAAATGTTGATTTGCTCGTCCTTGTCTTCTGCCATTCAGAATACCCCACGTTCAGTGCCGTGCTCAAAGAACCTGTGGTTCTTTGGCGCCCTGAAGAGCTTTGCTCTTCACGGTATCCCATAGTATGTTACGTTCTCCTCCTGAACAAAGGAGGGATCCGGAGTCAGAGAGAACTAAGGGAACCATTGGTTCCCTTGGGTCCTCTATGGGCCCGACGGGATTCGAACCCGCGACACCCGGCTGTCCACATCCAGGTGCCGCAATTCCATGCTGTCACCATGGATGTAAAAGGTTCATCCGTATAAGGGTCAGAACCTAAGGTTCTTTCCCTTATCAACCCTCAACTTCTATGGAAGCATATTATTCGCTTTCCATATTCTTTTGTGGGCTGGTCCAAGCCTTTTCTTTGCTTTAAAAGGCCTGGATACATCCGATGCTCTACCAGGCTGAGCTACAGGCCCGCGCCCTGGTCGGGATTCGAACCCGAGTCGCGGCCGGTCTGCATAAAGGTCAGAACCTAAGGTTCTTTCCCTTATCAACCCTCAACTCCTAGGTAAAATATTTTACCTGTTCTTTGGGGGCTGGTCCAAGACCTCTCTTTCTAGGAAAGGGCTTGGATTGACAGGGCCGCATGCTAGACCACTACACCACCAAGGCATTGATTCTGCTACCTGCATTATAGTGGACCAACAAAAGAATACCGGCATAGTACTTTTGTTGTCCTCTATAAGTGAACCAAGATATAATATCTGATTATTTACTTGGTTCACTATAAAACGATGAAACTACGCGGAGAGTCGTGCACCTACCGGCCGCAGTTCTGCAAAAAGGTGTCGCAAGAACAATTCGCTCCCCCAATAATCATAATGGTCAGCAACGTCTTACCGTTCCCGATACATCAGTACTTGGCAAATCGCTGGAGAGCTTGACTTCCAAGTTCGGGATGGGTTTGGGTATAGCCTCTCCGCTTTGGTCGCCAACCAAGCTATATCTATAAGCAATAGAGATTTAAAGATTATTCACAATTGAACAGCCGCTGTATGCTGTAGAACATGTGACCATGATTCTCGTCTGTTGTTCATTGTTTGCAGCTAAAAGGGAGACTGTACCATGAAACCAACGCCGTATGAAATGAGGAATATCACTGTAGCAGCATATCAGATGCATGGAGCATCCCCGCAATTAGCAACACAGATTGCAGACGCGTACAACCAGCTTTCCCTTCCCCGTCTTAATGGTCACCTTCACAACGGTCATGAGCCGCATCCTGCAGCATACTTCCTCCACGGGTTCGAGCTTTTCAGAACAGGCAATACAGATGAAGGGCATTCCTTCATACGGCGCGCAGTCGAGCGGTATCCCGACCCTGTATGGGAACACGTCCTTCAGGAGATAGAAAGCGTTGCACATGTCGTGCGGGCAGCAGAGCCGATGTTCGCAAAACTGCGAGACGAGTGGTCTGAAGCACAAGGCCACAAGAAGGGTGGGTAGCACTTCCTCTTGATATAGAGAATTGCGTTGCTTATGACCTGTAAAAACGCAATTCGCTAGATGAGAAATGCGCAGCCTCTAAGGACATATGCTGCGCATTTCTCCATATCTTTATTTATAGTGCCTCGGGAATGAAAATGAATTAATCCCGCGACTGTTAGCTGAGAATAAGGGTATAAATCTCCAACACTGTTAACAACGAGTACATTCATTTGGTTGCTATCGTATTTATAGATTTATGTTTTCTGGTGTAGCCGTTTTCTGATAGTTCGAGTAAGCTGCCAAAACCTGCTTTCTCGTTTTGTTGTCGTACAATTTATAAAGATAAGAATCCTTGTTATGGATAATTTCAGAAGTCACATGATGACCCATGTCAAAAGGTACTGAAAGAGTTAGCAACTTTATAATTAACCTTAGAGGCAAATAATTTACAAGCAACTGAGCCAACTCTTCTTTTTGTCTTGGTGAATCTTTGATAACATATTGGTGAACTAATTTCCAACTACCCTTTTCGAGTCCCAAGCGTATGTCAGGCGACGTTTGAATACACGGAAGCGAAAGCGAAGCAGCTCTCATTAGAGCACCTTTTATCGCTGCATAAGAATCTGTATCAGTTGAAGATATCATGCATTTGCCATAAACAGATGACATAATAGATTCCATTATTCGGTTTTCATTTTGATTAAAAGCCATCTTGCTCTTTCCCGCATTTTCATAGAAATGCTTTAATGTAGATTCGTAAATACCACGTTTTTTAACTATTCCTGACGTTTTTCTGAATCTTATGTACCCGTACTTTTCAAGTCTCTTTATGTTAGGCAAAATACCACTAGCAGCCCAGTAACATTTCCCTAGTCTATTTGATATCTGCTTCTTTGATAGAGATTCCTTAAGACATAGCAAATGAATTTTTCTGCACACTGGGTACCTATCAAAAATGTACAATTCAGCAGTCATAATGTACAATGATTACACATATTAGTACTTAAAACTAAGTAAGCGTATGCGCCGGGTCACCATATCGCTGCCAGAAGCGGTTCTGAAAAAAGCCAAGAATTATGCCCGCAAAAAGGGGGCGACGCTGTCGGGTATTATACGAATTTCGCTCGAGGAGAGGCTAGAGAATGATTAAGGCGACAGACCTGGAAATCAGCGACCAAGATGCCGCTAAAATGCCGCTTCTTTTCCAACAGTTACGGAAGGCCTATCGAGAGTGGAAATGTAGCGGCAGGCTGCCATCAGGAGAATTTTGGCAGCCGCCGTCAATGGGGATGAATAATGAATCAAGAGAGACTTTTAAGTAGGAGATTCTACGTCTCGGAATTTTGCGAAATGATGGGAAGTCAATTTAACTTAGATAGAGAATCTTCCGTCCTGCTTCTGCGTTTCCTACAACTCTCAGACCGCGTCCGCATTTGCTGGCAGAGTCCACGTGGCTCCTATTTTGAAATTTTGAGAAAAGGCGAAAAGCCCTATGAACGACCAAGATGAGGTGCAGGGTATTGCAGGCAATTCCGGGCCTATTGTCGCAACAGCCATAGCGGCGTCAACAGTGGTTATTCAGCCAGTTCTGAGGATAACAAAGGGGACAATCCTCGAGTATCTGGCCCGATTTGGCGAGGCAGGTCTAAGATACCAGGATTTGGCTGAGCATTTCGGCATTAAGTCAGAGGACAAGGACAATCTAAAAAAGCTCTCTGACTTTATGGCGGAACTCGTTGACAGTGAAATGGTAAGGGAAACGATATTTGAACATAAGGGAAAAATTGAGACGTGGTATAAAATTAACAACGTACTAAAGAATGGGGGGAACATAAGCCTGGGGAACGTTCACCAAACATTCAAAAAGTGGTTTCACCTGCAGGATACGAATCGTGTAGACATCGTCCTTGCGGTTGCTCTGTCCCATAAGCTGGAAGGGACACCTCTATGGCTGATTATTGTCTCCAATTCGGGGGATATGAAAACCGAGCAAATAGTAGCCCTTGATGACGACGGAAAAACTACGAAACTAATACACAAGTTCACCGACAAAACACTGGTGAACGGTTTCCGCAACAAGGAAAAACACCCGGACCTTGCGCCGAAATTAAACGGAAAAATTGCACTTATTCCTGACATGGCAGAGATACTTCAACTGCATCCGAACATCAAAGCACAAGTCTGGGGGCAGCTCAGGGATTTATACGACGGCTTTGCTGGGGTACAGACAGGAATGGGAACGGACATAGAGTACAAAGGCTTGCGAGTGACTTTAATCGGGGCTTCCACACCAGCAATCGACGACCAGATTTTAATTCACCAAAGCTTAGGCACACGAGAATTGATTTACAGGCCAAAAGAAGTTGTTGACATCGAAAAACTCATGGCTAAAGCATGGATGAACGAGGAAATGGAGCAGCAGATGCGTAGTGAAATTAAAAGTGTATGCCATGATTTTCTTAATAGTGTAGAAATAAAGGACGTCGAAATTCCTAAGTATATCGAAAAAGCAATCAAGACGCACACCATGTGGCTTTGCGATATGCGGGCTACGGCTTCAATCGACAGTATTACAGGAGAGTTGCGAGGAGACGTGCACTCCGAAAGGCCGACGAGGGTATTGAAACAACTCAAGCGGCTATATATTTGCCTGAAAAACCTCGACAACAAATACGATGATGACAAAGCCCTAGAGATTATCAAAGAGACTGTAGAGGGTTCCGCGGACCAAATAAGGCTAAAGGTTCTGAAGCTCTTGCAGGCGCAGGGACTTCTTACTACATCAGAGGTAGCGGACAAACTGCGTATAGGCAAAAAAGCGGCGAAAACAGAACTTTGTATTCTATGGAATCTGAAGCATGTGAACCGTCACATTGAGGAGGCGACCAATAGTTACGGCAATACGTTCATCGTAAAAGAGGAGTGGGAAATTACCAACCGTCACTAAATAACAGACAAGATGGTACATTGGCTGACCCTTCACTAAATAACAAGTAAGTATAGAAAATATTCTAGTATTCTATATGTTTTTTAGTGACGGTAAAGGTACAGTAATTTTTGGAGCTTATCGTACTTTTGGCTTCGGTAGGTTAAATTAGCCAGTTTTAAATCCTCATGATAATTAGGTACGGCTAGATATTATGGAAGTGAATTTAGATAGCGGCACTTGGCGACTTGTTAAACTCATCGGAACTGGCAGCTTCGGCGTAGTTTATGAATGTAACGGACCGTCCGATGAAGTCGGGGCAATTAAGCTAGTCCCAAAGGATCCATCCGCAGCTCGTGAACTATTGATGGCCGATTCTGAATATTTGAGATCCGCAGCTAACATAATTCCTGTAGAAGAAATAGGCGAAACAGATACTAATTTCGTGTTGCGGATGCCATTAGCCGATGCTTCATTAGGTGGCAGATTAGTACAGTCTCCCGTTTCTGCAAGCGAGGCGGTATCTATATTCATTGATATACTAGACGCCCTCGTGTCAATTGATGGTAAGGTGGTGCATCGGGATTTGAAACCTAAAAATATTCTTCTACTATCCGGTAAATGGTGTATATCTGATTTTGGCATCGCAAGATATTTTGGGGCAACTACTGCTTCCGATACGAGAAAATTTGCGATGACGCCACACTATGCTGCTCCAGAGCAATGGCGGAATGAACGTGCAACATCTGCAACAGACATGTATGCATTTGGAATAATAGCATACGAAATTTTATCGGGTAAAAAGCCTTTTGATGGAACAGATACATCTGAACTTCGTAGTAAACACCTAACTGAAGTTCCACTTGCGATATCAGGTGTCGATCCTAGACTTTCTTCCATTATTATAAATTGTCTAAACAAGGTACAAGGAGCCAGACCATCTGCTACCAATGTTATTAGTTGTTAACCGACAGCCCATACTGAGCCAGTCCTTTGTTTGGCTCTGAATACTTCTAGCGGAGTCATATACTTAAGGCTGCTGTGTGGCGTGTTGTTGTACTGCTTCTCGAACTGCTGTAGCAGTTCGTTCATGTGGT
>JACPRW010000010.1 GCA_016193585.1 Candidatus Aenigmatarchaeota archaeon | reverse complement strand
CGTGGTGAACTCAACCGGCTACCAGGCGAATGACGGCTGGTCTGGCAACACGTGCCCTGACGATTTCTCCAAGGTAATCGTCACCACGAACTGCGGCGGTGTTTCAGCGACCTTCGACCGCACGCCCCGCTGCATGATATAATAGTAAAGAACATTGATTTTGGAACATTTTACAATGTTCTTTCCATATATGGTGAATTGCACTGGTTATGTCCTGATATTATTTGCAATTCACCTATAGAAAATTGCGCGTTAATACGACATAAGCTGCGCAATTATCTATAGCAGATTGCGGCTAAAAGTTCCATTATTATTACAATCTGCTATAATACATGGGTTTTTTCTCTCAAAGGCTTTGCATGTAAAGTCGCCTACGTGTGTTGAACTGACGCACCTACGGTGCGTCTATCTGTTTCGGCGTAGGCTAACTGGTAACCCACTACCATCATGAATGGTGTGGGTACTTTACGTGCAAAGCTTATGGGTTCTTCCGCGCTCGCATTTTCCACCGGAAATGAGTGGCGTAATTGCAATATTTATTTATATCAATCGCGGAACAATAATCACATAAACATTTCCGGGTGATGATGATGGCGGCAAAAAAAAGAAAACGATAAACAGGTTTCTGAGGCAGCGCATTTCTGATTCTCGTTTTATTTCTCTTCTCACACCCATCTGAGCATTTTCCAGTTGCCTGCGACCCAGTTCTTAATCGTTTCCTTCTCCTTCGGTTTCATTGCCACGAAATGTTGCTGCATGCTGAAAAACCTGTCTATCGTTTCGAGGCGCGACGGCTTGTACGTCACCTCTATTCTTCTGTTCTGCACCTCATAGAGCGGCCAGAACCCGCTTTCAACGGCAACCCGCGCGACCTCGATTGTGTTCGATGCGTCGAAACCTGACGACGCAGGGCACGGGCACAGCACTTCCAGGAAGCGGAAGCCCGTCATTTGCGCAGCCTTCCTCAGTTTCCTGACATAATCTTCCACGTTGGCGATGGAGGCAGTTGCAGCATAGTGCGCATTGAGCGAAGACGCGAAACTTGAGACGAAGTTGCTGCCTGCGTTGCAGTAGCCGAGGTTGTTATAGCATAGGTACAGCATGCGCTCGTTCCGTTCGGCGCAGGCAGCGACGGTCTGGAAATGCATCCTCGTCATGCCGTCACCTGCGTACACGAGTATCGGCGCCGGCAGCGAGCGCGCCAGCCCGGTCGCGACGCCGGCCGCATTCATGCCGAGCCGCACCATCGGTACCCTTGGTTGGAAGTTCGGCAACAGCCCGATGCAGCCCTGCGAAAGCACCAGTGCATAGCCGTCGAGGGACTGGAGCGCCAGTTTGAGCCCGAGCAAGCATCCGCAGCCAGGGCAGCACGGATTGCCGGCAAGGACTACCTTGTTCCGCGCCGCAAGCTCCTTGAGTACCGGGTCCACGTCAGGGTCCTTTTCCTCTGCATGACCTTCTTCGTCCACCATCGTAACACCTTATTCATTGAAGGAGCGCGTGCTTGATCCGCGACTGGAGTTCTTTCACTTTCGCAAAGAGATCCTCCACCCGCGTTTCGAGCTCGGCTTCCTGACCGTCAACAAAATACCACGTCGCGTACTCGCCGAATTTTCTCTTGAGCACCAGACGCCTGACCGGCAACTCCCGCTTGCTTGCCGTCAGGAAAAGCTCGTTGTGCTTCGGAAACTTCTCCTTTATATCGATTGCCGGCGTCGGGCCATGTTCCTCGAGGAACCCCCTGAATTCGTTCAGCTTGCCCGCGTCAGGCTTCCGCAAGCCTTTCGTCCAGTGGTATGCACACGAATACGATATACCGAGCTCCTGTGCTATGTCGCTAACGCTTTTTCCCTTCCGGCACAGCTCGAGTGACCTCGTGTAGGTCTCCGAATAAAATTCCCTTCCCCGCCGCACTGCTACAGCCATATACGTTCATCCTTTTCCGATTTTTTGAGATGGCCGAACACGTCGCTTATATCACGCTGCGCCGGGTGCTTGCCGAGCATGATGAAACCGCTGCACGGCCTGCACAGAGCTGCCTGCACCTCGGTGTGGAGGATGCCCGCATGCCCTACAGATATATTCTGGTCAAGCACGCCTATCTTCTTCGCGACACTCAGCGACTCCCTGATGTCGTGTGCCGGGAACGGGCGCAGCACGCGGAGCCTCAGCAGGCCAACCTTTTCCCCCTTTTCCCTCAGCGCATCGACTGCCGCTTTTGCCGTTGCCGTGTGGAAGCCTGCCATCACCAGCACCGTTTCAGCATCATCAAGGCGGTATTTTTCAACCAGCCCATAATCCTGCTTGAACCGCTTCTTCCAGTCCTCATGAACCATTTCAAGCGCCTTGAGTGCCTGGGACATCGCCCGTTGCTGCTGCATCCGTGTTTCTACGTAGTCGTGTTCCGCATACACCGATTGCCTTTTCCCGTCCCATCGCACCTTGGGCGCCGGCAGCAGCTTTGCAACCGATTGCTCGCTTGGCACGGTTACCGGTTCCCTCCAGTTGGCGATGCCGTCTATGTTCACCACTGCCGGCAGCAGGACGCGCTGGTCCTCGCACACGCGATATGCCTGTATGATGCTGTCGAGCACTTCCTGGCTACCGGCCGCAGCAAATACCAGCCAGCCGGCATCCCGCAGGCCCAGCACATCGTTGTGGTCTGATGCCACTGAAAACAGCCCTGGCACACGGGAGACATTTGCAGCAACAACCGGAAGGCGCAATGCTGATGCCGCCCAGAAGTCCTGCATGACATGCGGAATCGACATCGGGAGAAACGTCCGCTTTCCCGCAGCTACCGATCCCATGGCAGCGGACAGCGCCGCTGACTGTGATTCAACTTCATAATAATCGGCTGAAGGCTGTGCAAGCGCAGAGAAATGCGTGCCTATAGGCGCGCTGAGCGGCGCAGGGAAGTGAGGAACAGACTGCACCCGGGCGGCATATGCTGCGCGCGCCGCTGCTTCAGTCTGGGAAAGAAGCTCCTGCTTCATTGCACATACCCTCGTGTTCGAAAGAAATGCTCAAAAACACTGTACGGGCAGTTCATTTTTCCTTGACCTCACTGATAGCGCCGCACGGGCATTCCCGCAGGCATATAAGGCAGCCGGTGCACAGGTTGGCATCTATAAAAGGAAATCCGTTCTTGTCTATCTGTATCGCATTCTCAGGACAGAACGCGTAGCAGCCGTACGTTTTCTTGCATTTCTTCACGTCGATGACCGGCCTGAACACCCTCCAGTTCGCATTTTCTCCGGCGGGCTTCATCTGGTCTTTCTTATCGGCGGGCTTTATGGATTCTTCCGGAACCACGTGTTTCACCAATCTTTTCGTAATAGGAGACGAGCATGCACGCCCCGAGATACGACACGATGAAGAAGAGTGCGGTATACAACAAGTAGAACTGTGCGTTGCAGCTGGCCGCGATGCCGAGGGCGAAGGTGCCAACGCAGCTTTCCACAAAGCTGAACATGAGGACGGTGAAAAAAAATGAGCAGATGGTCGTTTTCTTCATCGTCGGCGCAAGGAGGTCCATAGGCTCACCGGGCATTCTTGTAGCCTGCTTCAATAGCAGCCGACATGTCCTTTTCCCTGCTCAGTTCAGCTGCCGCGGTCTTCACGTTCCTGAGCGTGATGCGGTTGAAAAATTTAGCGCAGGCACCGAGCAGCGGGCCGCACCCGTCTGCCGACTCGACGTAATGCAGCTGGATATTTCTTTTGGTCGTCAGTTTCGGCTTTTCAGACGCATTGCATATCAGGATGCCGCTGTCTTTCACGGTTTTCGCCACGTCTGCAGTGTTCGCTGCCGGATCGCACACGAGCGCTATGTCAGCCTCGGCAACCGGCTCCCTGCTCCAGAACTGTTTCTTATCGCAGCTGATATGGCACACCACCCTGAGTGGCGTTCGTTCGAGCGCCGGTGCCGTAAACGAGGTCACGTACAAGCCTGAAGAGAAGATTGCCTTGGATAGGATGGTGCACGCTGTTTCCACGTTCTGGAGGCCATTGCCATGGATTCTGATGCCAATCGTACTGCTCCACCTTCGCTACCCGCACTTCCGCGCAGCACTTTCGCGGAACATGATGGAACGCTATGACATATTATGAGCAGTTATAGTGAAACAAGAAAATAATACCGACATATTACTTCTTGTTTCACATACATGGTAAAGCAAAGCTTTACCTGTACAGGTGAAACGTTGTTTCACCATGTATAGCAAACAAGGAAGTCATACAAGGTGGATTCCATGAATCCACCTGTACAGGAGAATCTTCGATTCTCCTCGTATCGTGTTTATTTCCTTGTATTGCTATATCTGTATACAAACTGCGAATCTGCGTCATATAAGTTTCGCAGTTTAGTATATCCCATACTATTTTCTGCCGCGTCGATTTAAAGGTATGGCAATTATTGGCAAAGGAAGCGCCCGAAGTAGGATAAGTAGGATAATAAGGAGCCTTTCTATGCTGCAAGAGACAGGCGCCACGCCTATATCCTGAGAGGCTCTTCCATCGGCTGCTCTTCGGGCTCGACCGCTGTCGGCGATATGTGCTTGATGATGACGATGTCACCGACGCTCTGTACGAGCGTGTACGGCACAACGACACCACGCTTGTCGCCTACCAGCGACGCGAGAAACGAGCCGCGCACGGCATCGACGACGAGCGACTTGACGCGGAATTTTTCCAGGTCGAGGCCGATGTCCGTGACCTTCCCGCAGTACAGTCCCTTGCTGGTGAACACGTCTTTCTTCGTCATTTCCGAAAAGCTCTTGACCGAAATAGACATGCGAAACCACTTGCGTTGTTATAGCGCTTTCAAAACATTTAAAGCTGACACGAATATATTGTTCTCGCCGCATTTAAAGCTGGGGTAGCCAAGTTTGGCTCAAGGCGCAGATTAGTTTTGGCTAAGCGCTCGTTTGCTAAACCTGTTCCCGAAAGGGAGCGTGGGTTCAAATCCCACCCCCAGCGCTCTTTGCTGCAAACCCTACGTGCACGAAACTATTTCTTTCTGTGCATGTAATAAATACACGGTGCACGCATGTCATTCGAAGTGAGCATCCTTCTCGACATAGCCATCATACTGCTGTTCGCAAAGCTGCTGGGGGAAATAACCGAGCGGCTCAAGATAGGCGCGCTGATTGGCGAGGTGTGCGCCGGGATTGTCGCAGGGCCTCTACTCGGCCTGGTCCACCCGTCGGACCTCCTGTTCCAGATAGCATCCCTCGGCATCTTCTTCCTGCTCTTCCTGATAGGGCTTGAAACGAAGATCGACGAGATAAAGGGCGACATCTACACAGGCGTATACCTGGCCGTCCTCGGGGCAGTTTTCGCATTCGCGGCAGGCTTCGCCATAGGATATTTCATGTTCAGCGACGTAACCGTGGGCGTGTTTCTCGGCATCGCCATCCTTTCCACCAGCACCGCCATAACGCTCCGCACACTCAAGGACATCGGGGAGTTCAAGAGCCCTGTGTACCAGATATCGCTCATCATCTCCATGGCGGACGACGTCCTTGCAATACTTTCGCTGTCGCTGCTCGTCACCTTCCTTACCCACGGCAGCGTGAACCCTCTTAACGTCTTCACACTCTTCCTCATCGTTCTTGGGTTCTTTTTCCTCATCATCACCGCAGGGGCACGCTACGTGAACAGGTTCCTTTCACTCGTGCAGCGCCTTGCCGACGAGCAGATGCTCGTCAGCATACCACTGGTCATACTGTTTTTCGTTGCCTATGTCAGCGAGAACGTCGGCGTGGCAGGCGTCACCGGCGCCTTCCTCGCAGGGCTTGCGATGAGCAGGTCGTCGCTCAACGAGCCGATCATATTCCCGAAAATAAAGATACTGGGCTTCGGCTTCTTCATTCCGCTGTTCTTCGCGTATTCAGGGCTCATACTTGACTTCACCGTCCTGTCAAGCTCTTGGTACCTTGTCGGCCTTCTCGTCCTCGTCGGCTCCATCGCCAAGATAATCGGGACAGGAATCATCAGCAGATTCTGGGGGTACAACCTGCGGGAACAGATGCTCATCGGCATCGGCATGATACCTCACGGAGAATACAGCATCGTCATCGCGCAGATAGCGCTCGCATCGTCGGTCATCGCCAAGGACCTGTACACCGCCATCATAGCATTCGTCATCATCACCATCCTCATTACCCCTCCGCTTCTCAGGCTTGCGAACGGCAAGCGGTACCGGAGCTGGTAATAGTACGTTCAGTTGATTCTGGAACATTCTATGCTGAACATACCGTATAGCAGGTTCGAATAGTTCCGGTATTATCAGAACCTGCTATAACGAACGAGGCTGAACGAATTAAAGCCTTATTGTTGTAGTATGATACTCGCCAAGCGCGGGGTATTGATATGGCACTACGACCAGGAAGGGCATACCGGAGATTGCACCGGCCGTACACGCGGCAGTCGGTCCGGGTGCCGCGGAAAGGCTATATTAAAGGTGTTCCCAAGCCAAAATTAGCCGAATACGAGATGGGCAAGCGAACGGATTACGATATGACATTCTTCCTTACCGCTAAAAACAGCGTCCAGATACGCCACAATGCGCTCGAATCCGCACGCGTGGCATGCGTGCAGCTTCTGGAGAAGCGCATCGGCAAAACAGGCGACTATTTCATGAAGATACGCGTCTACCCGCATCACGTGCTCCGCGAGAACGCGCTCGCAACAGGCGCCGGCGCGGACAGGTTCCAGCAGGGCATGCGGCAGAGCTTCGGCAAGCCGGTCAGCACGGCAGCGCAGGTCAGGGTGAACCAGAAGATCATCGAGGTCCGCGTGAATGCCGGCCATGCCGACGTAGCCAAGGCAGCGCTGCGCCAGGCAGTCCACAAGCTGCCGACGCCGTGCAAGATCGTTGTCGAGCATGCATAGCTTGTTCTGGTCACTGCCCTCATAAAAGGAAAGTGTTATAAATACCCGGCATGTAATTGGTTTTATGCCTGAAATCCTCGACAAAAACACCATCAAAGCTCTCGGCGCCGAGACGCGACAGGACATCGTGAAGCTGCTCGCGAAGCGCCCTTACACCGCTTCAGAGCTTGCGACGCTGCTGCGCCGCCATGTGACCACGGTATCCGAGCACCTGAACGTCCTTGAGCAGTCGGGCCTCGTCAGCCGCAAGGAAAGCACCAACAAGTGGGTCTATTACGGACTGACACCGAAAGGCGAGAAGCTCTTCAAGCCCTCGTACTATTCGTGGGTTATCGTCTTTTCGCTGTCGCTCCTGAGTTTGGTCGTCGGCATTTCCCGCATCTTTCAGGGCTTTTCCGCTTCGCCTGCCTCTATGCCGCGGGAAGCAAGTGGCAAGACACTTGCCGACGCCGTAAACGCGACATCGAGCGTAGGGACGTCTGGATTCCAAGCGGACGCAACCATCGGCGTGCTGTTCATTCTGTTTGCTCTTCTCGGCTTCAGCTACCTTATTCTCAAACAGAAAAAGATATGGAGAAATACGCAGCATATGCCCTTGGAGGCTGCGCATTTCTCATCCAGCGAATTGCGTTTTCATAGGTCATAAGCAACGCAATTCTCTATACCCCAGGGCAATAGGGCAAAAACCCTCTCATTTCGCACGTATTGAAAAAGCGCCTGCTCCACATACGTGCGGTGATAACCATGAAAAAAATATCCATGGCAGCGGTTGCCGTCGTGCTGGTCACCAGCCTTGCATTTGCAAGCGAGGTACTCAGCACGAAAATAGAACCGGGGATGCCATACTACGATACCAATGACTATCCCGAAACGCTCGTGATGAAAGGCGTGGCGGTCAAGGACAGCACGGCGGTCTCTGCAGTGTTCCTTGCCGTGGACAGGGAGGGCGGCACGTTTGCGTACCAAAGCTACTACCTGCTGCTCAACGGCAAGGCAGTCGAACTGGATTCAGGCGACGTTACGTTCGACAAGAAGACAGGAACACTCGTCGCAACCTTCGATTCGGAAAGTGGCGCACTGAAGCTCGTCATCCAGCACCACCGGATAAACTACTACAACACCGTCACGGCTTCGGGCATCTTCGGCGACTATCTCCTGAACATGAAGCCTGTCGGCAACGACGACCAGCTCTACAGGATTCTGGAACCGCGCGTCTATGAAGAAAACGCAGAAACCGTGAAGCAGGTCGCTGGAATCGTTGCACAGAAAGCGTAAGCTCTTTCTTTTTCCCTTTTTACTGCCCTTCATACCCGAAGTCTTCGGGCTTCAGCTGGAATTCTACTTTTTCCCCCTTCTCCGCCGCGCGCTTTTCGACAATAAGCTTTGCCAGGAGCCAGTAGATGAGTGCGAGCGATTTCTTGCCCTTGTTGTTGCACGGCAGAATAAAATCAAGGTACGATGTCTCGTTGAACGTGTCTGCAAGACCGACGATAGGGATGCGCATCTGCACCGCTTCTTTTATCGCCTGCTTGTCCATGCCAGGATCGGTCACTATCAAGATGTCTGGCTCGAAAAATTCCTTATAGGTCGGGTTGGTGAGCGAACCGGGCATGAATCTGCCGGTCGTCGCCTTCGCTCCCACCACTTCGGCAAATTTTCTGGCAGGCTCAAAGCCATTTTCTTTCTTGGAAACGACAAGTATCTTCTTCCGCTGGCTGAGCATGTTCGCGGCTATGCCGATGCGCTTATCAAGAAGGCCGATGTTCATGACCGCAAGGCCTGAAGGCCGTATCTTGTAGATAAATCGCTGCATGTCCGCAGTCTTCGATGTCATGCCTATATGGACGCCTGCCGAGAGGTACTTTTCCCTCGGCAGCAACAGGCGCTCTTTCTTCATCATGACTACTCAATCCTCCTGGGCGGCGTTCTCTTGACGGTTATCGGCAGGATCCCGAGGTCAAATTCGTGCACTGCTATCTCCTTGGGGTCGTGAAGCTCGGTTTTCAGCAAAACCGGCGCCCCCATTGATATCTGCAATGCCCGGGCGGCTATAATCCGAGCCTTTTCGAATCTGGTCAGTCGCGGGTAAGAAAACATCATATCTACCTACAGAACGTATGCCCTCTATAGAATCTATAAATTTTTAACCTTATAGTCGTCCAAGAAAACAATCGGCGTACGACTTTCTTGGACTCCTCACCGTGAAACCAGAAACATGTTCCGTTTCTTTTCTGGTTTCACTATATCGTCAGATTCTAAGGAATCTGACGAATTGTGCGATTGCAGAGCAATCAGCACCATAATGCCGAGGACGAATAATGCGCAGCGCCCCCGTGATTCAGCCGATGTACTTGATGTCTTCTTTGGATTTCGGGAGCTCCTCGAGAATCTTCTTGTGTATTTTTTCCGTCTTCTTGATTTTTTCCTCCATTTCCTTGATAATCTTTTCCAGCTTGTTCAGGTCCATCCTGAGATTGAGCATCTTCGCGAGAGCCTGCAGCACCTTGTCCGCCGCTTTCGGGTCGGTCAGCAGCGGCAAACCGAGTGTCTCGCCCATCAGGCAGATGCCATCCATGCCGCGTATCTTTCCGAGGCCAATGAGCAGGCCCGAGGCGCCGACAATGGTTCCTACAGGCTGCTGCTTGCCGAAATCGATGCCAAGATGACCGTACGTCTTGATGAGCTTCTTGTCGGTCACCGCGCCGATGACTTTCGGCTCCTCGACTATCTTACCTTCGGCAAAACCGCCGAGCGTGACGATGCGCTTTACACCGAGCTTCTCGCAAAAGTCGAGCACCTTTTCGCACACGTCATAGTGCCCTTCCGGCGATATGCTCTGCGTGTCGCCTGTCAGAACGATAATGTCGTTTTCCTTCCCCTTGTAGTAATAGAATTCGCACCTGAGCACCTGCGCGACGCTGTCGTCGTGTATGATGACCAGCGGCAGGAAATGGGGGGAATAGAGCTCGGCGAACCGCTTCATCTTGAGTTCGCTCACCAGGTAGCCCGCTGCGACGCGGCCAACATTGCCGATTCCGGGCAGCCCTTCGACGAGTATCGGTTTCCTGAGCTTCACTTTTTCAAGGACTTTGATTGTCGTCTCCATAATGCCCCTCCGTGCTGCTGCACGTAGTCGCATGCCATTCTATGAACGTCGTATTACGTTTCATGGCTGCGTCGTCCGCTGCTTTGCCTTCCGCCTGTATTCGCCGTATTTGTCAGGAAACGAGAATTTCGGCGGATGCGCACCGACTGTCGGCGAACTGCATGACGGGCACTGCCGAGCAGTGCTGTACCGGCCGCATGCCCCGCAGCGCCTCAGCATCGGTGCCATAATGCCCCACGCTCCGCGTGTCGCATCCCATGTTATGCGAGTGCTTATCCCATTCTATAATTTTGACCATCAGACTTTAATGACCTCGAACTGAATGTCCGCGTCCTTTGCCTTGAGGGATTCGAGTTTTTCGAGAAACTCCTTCTCCCCTTTCTTCGCCACCTTTGTCTTGTATTTAACAAGGTACTCTGGCGCAGAAATATACTTGACTTCCAGGTCGCTGTTTTCCGCTTCCTTCAGGACCCTCTTTATAATATTTACACCGTCCGGTTTATAAGTTTTTACCAGCAGCCGCGCCCTGAATTCGAATTCCTTCTGCTCGATGTTCTTTTCAGCGACCTCCCTGAGCAGCTCTATCCAGTTATCCTCTATGCCCCGCTTCCTGAGCGATTCGGGGTTCTGCAGCGCGCGCTTGAACCCTTCGTAGAGCGTCCCGAAATTCTCCTGAAGCACAAACCCGAGCTTCTTCTGCGTTTCGCCGGTGCTCAGCTTCGCTTTGACCGCGACCATCTCGAGCATCTTGTCGGCCTTCTTCTCGAGGTTGAACTCTTTCATCTTCTCGTTCGCGTCATTCTGGCTGACGCGCTTGATGGAGAGGCTCATGCCCCTGTCCTCGACGCGCATAACACGGGCTACGGCAAGCTGGCCGGCACGAAGGTGATTCCGTATATCCCTGACCCATCCCGACGCAATCTCGGAAATATGGACCATGCCCTCATAGCTGTGCTCGTATTCGATGAGCTCGATAAAGGCGGAATTGGGGTTGAGTTTCGTTACACGACCTATGACGAGCTCGCCCTGCGACGGCAATCCCCTTTTTTTCATGTGGTCACCTGTCGAGCTCCTCGACAACAGTCGCCTTTATCGCCCCCTTGCCGCCTGTTGCTGTCGCAAGGAGTTCGCCGCACACGAGGCATTTGACGCTCATCGAAGGCTTGCTGAACATAATCTGCTCGTTCATGCACTTCGCGCATTTGATCTTGAGAAACTTGCTTCCTGTCACGTGCATCCCCCCGGCATTTGACGAAGCATACTTTGATGACAACTTTTAAATGCTCACATTCCACGGTTTTCAAACAGTGGTTACTGCACGCGGAATGCGACATGCAAGAACCACTATGCAGTATGAGGTGGCATCCTTTTTGTCCCTTGTATTGCTATAAGAACTTTTCCCTGATAAGGTTAATCCACGACTTGAGGTGATTCCTATGAAAGTGGACGACATTCTAGAACTCATTGAAATCTCCAGAGACACCGGCAAGATACGGAAAGGCGTCAACGAGGCGACGAAAGCCGTCGAGCGCAACGTAGCAAAACTGGTCATCACGGCAGAGGACGTCGACCCCCCTGAAATCATCATGCATCTGCCGGTCATGTGCGAGGAGAAGAAAATACCGTTCGTCAAAATCCCGAGCAAAAACGAGCTCGGCAGGGCTGCTGGTTTAGACGTTGGTTCGGCAGCTATCGCAATTGTGGACGCAGGCGAAGGGAAGAAAAAATTCGATGACCTGGTCAAGGGATAATGGAACCCATTCACCACTTGAAAAATACCCGCTTCACCAGACGACATCCTAAAAACTGGCGACTGATGCGATATGGCAGACGATGCAATACCGGCTGAAGTTATAACAATACTCGGAAGGCACGGAGCCAAGGGCGTTGTCTCGGTCAAGTGCCGCCTCACCGACGGAAGGGACAAGGGCAAAGTCCTTACGCGCAACGTCCTCGGCCCGGTCAGGCTCGGCGACGTGCTCATGCTCAGGGAAACGGAAATGGAGTCAAGCGAAAGCTACGGCAGAAGGTAAAACTTCTTTCGGAGGTCAGGAACTGACTACATTACAGCATCGGAGATGCTGAAAAATCTGAAAGATTTTTGAATATAATGGTGGGTTCTGAATGGCGAAATGCTCGTTTTGCAGCGGCACGCTCGAAGCAGGGACCGGTACCATGGTCGTCGACAGGGCAGGCAAGATAAGCTGGTTCTGCAGCAAGAAATGCGAAAAGAACCTGCTCAAGCTCGGCAGGGACCCAAGAAGGTTCAAGTGGGCGAAACCTGCGTAACGAGCAGCGTTCTCAGGAATGTCCAGCCTCTGCATAGATATCGTGGTGAGTTTTATACAAAGTAAACTTGTTATTACTATAGAGAAGCAAAATACATAACCTTTAAATACTTTCCTACGAGGGTTTATACGATTCTCATGCGAATAGGAACGTACCTGCGTCCGGCAGTGCTAGCCGCATTGCTTGCTGGCTGCAGTCAGGCAGCTTCGCCTGCGCCGTCTGCTATTCCAAAGACAGCGGTCGCGTACACCACAGGTACGCCGACACCAACAGCAGTGCCAACAGCGGCGCCACGACCAACAGCAACACCAGGGTACGAGCGAATCCCTGAAGAGCCGGCCACTGATGGAAGGGTGTCACGCATAAACGCGCGCGTATACGGTTGTGATAACGCAGCCATACCGTCGATACCCCTTTGGTATGTAAGGGCCGATGGTCCGTCCAGAGGAGACTCCCCTCTACGAAAAGGAGACTACCCTCTACGAAATCTTGTTGTAGGCTGCGCTGATGTAACCGGAGACGGTACCGGTGAGCTGCTTACAAGACACATTGTTTTTGATACGCAGAGAAACGAATATCGCTACAACTATCAAGTCCTTGATGGCGCGACTATGGATACTCTATTTGCCCAATCAGCCGGACCAGGTGCCTCGTTTGAATTTCATGGACCTTTTTTCCCTGACAGACTGGAAACTTCCGGACTTACCATAACGCCACCTGGTCCTCCAGGAAGCTTTCATGGGTTTCTGCCAGGTGATCCCGCCCGTTATCTCTACGGATTTGAAACAGTTGTCGAGAAGAACAATGGCTCTCGTTGCCGTGTACGAGTTACACGATACGAGCATTCTGGCAACACCTTTGTCCCTGTTGAAGAAAAGTCAAGAAATGTAAGCTGCTGACTGCTTTCATTACGTCAGACAGATTCTCACAAGAGGTAATCGTATGCCGAGCAACAGATTGCGAGAACTTTTGTTATCAACTGAGACAGGAAGAGAAGTGCATGATGGCACGTTGCAGTTACGAGGAAACGCGTCTTATGGCTTCGAGCCCCCTCCAGGATATCAAGGCCCTGCTTTTTTCTTTTTGCCGGATGCAGAGGCGTTATTACGTATCGCTTACAGGAAGCTGGATGAGAAACGTGCCGACGCCGGCGGTCACGTTGATACTCAGGAAACGGTCTACCTGCCCGAAACCGAGGAACGTTTCCCCTATCCTGTTACTACAGCATTACTGCAAGCAGGGCTGCTCGAACATTACGAAGGAACATTGTACAGACTCGGCAGGGAACGAATAGCTCTTGAAGATGATACAGAAGAATAAGCACAGCTGTTCGAAGAACTGATCGAGGCAGTGTTTCTCCCGACAGTTCAGCTTACTCCCCCAAAGCTCTGGCGATGTCGCTCTTCGAGATGATGCCGACCGGCCTCATGCCATCGACCACCGGGAGGCGCTCTATTTTGTGCTTGTTCATCAGCTTCGCGGCTTCATAGAGGTCATCACCAGAGCTGATGGTGACCACGTTCCCTTGCATGTACCTTCTTACTTCGTGGTTCAGCAGCTTCCTGATCGCGGGCTTGAGCGCATCGTATTTTTCCGACACGAGCGCAGCAAGAACCAGTGACGTCGTTTCCTTCTGTATTTTCGCATGCACGTCAATCAGGGCGATGATGTCGGACTGGGACAGCACGCCTACGAGCTTCCCGCGGCTCGTCACCGGGCAGCCGGAAATCCTGTTGGCAGCAAACAGCTTCAGCGCGTCGTGCAGCGTATGCGAGGGCTTGAGCGCCACCACGCGCCGCGACATCACGTCAGCAACTTTCACGGTAGTAGTTTGCCGTGCAGCAATAAAAAGTTTGGATTCTCTGACGAACAACAAGATTTTAAGCTTTGCCTTATATTAAACTGATGCTGGCGTGGTCGTGCCAATTATACTGAATGACATAAATTATTGAACATTGTATAGTGTCATTCAGGATATGCCAGAGACATTAATTTGTTCAAATATTAATGTCTCTGGGTATAGTATGGAATAGACCCCGAAGCAAGAGGTATTTTTGTGGAGCCTAGAAAAATCGTGCGGTTTTTGGCAACTGACTTGCCGGGGAATCTTGCGGCCGAGCGGGCGCTACGGAGAATAAAGGGCATCGGCAAGACATTCTCGCATGCCTTGTGCCTGACAAGCAAGGTCGACCCGAAGAAGAAGATAGGGCTTCTGAGCGACAGCGAACTGCAGGAACTCGCGCAAGCTATCACCAATCCGACGTTTCCCCGCTGGATGCTCAACAGGCGGAGGGACCCTGAAACAGGAACTGACCTGCACTTCACTGGTTCCATCCTTGACCTGCGGCAGCGGGACGACATCAACACGCTCAGGCGAATCAGGGCATACCGCGGCGTGCGGCACTCGCTGGGACAGCCGGTGCGCGGCCAAAGGACACGCAGCTCGTTCAGGACGCAGAAATCCGTCGGCGTCATGAAGAAGGCAGCGCGGGCGGCGCAGAAACCTGCGGCTTCGGCGCCGAAACAGGAGGCGAAAAAATAACATCACCAGCGTTCTTGATATTGTGAGATAGTATGGGCCATCCAAAAAAGCAGCGCAAGAAGTACGAACGGCCACTCAGGCCTTTCGACAAGGACAGGATAGACAAGGAAAAGAAGCTCCTCCAGTCGTTCGGGCTGCGTCGGAAGCGCGAGGTGTGGCGCACCCAGTCCATCCTCAGGAATTTCAGGCAGCGGGCGCGCGCGCTGCAGGCAAAACATGACGAACAGAAAGAACGCATACTTTTCGAGAAGCTCAACAAGCTGGGCATCAGCTGCTCGAAGCTCGAGGACATCCTCGACATAGGGCTCGAGGACATCCTCGACAGGCGGCTGCAGACACTCGTGTACAAGAAGGGATACGCGCATTCAGTCAAGCATGCACGCCAGCTCATTGTCCACGGACACGTGATTGTTGACCGCCGGAAGATACTCTGGCCGAGCTATCTTGTTCCCAAAGTGCTGGAGGAAAAGATAATCCTCGCGCACGTGCCGGCGGGGGAACCGAAAACTGCATAGCAGGTGTTGACGTATGGCAAGAGAAAAGTGGGGCATAGCGCATATTTTTTCGTCGATGAACAATACCATCGTGCACATAACCGACCTGACCGGCGCCGAAACCATAGCTGTCGCAAGCGGCGGCATGGTTTCTGACAAGGATATGAACAAGGGAAAGCCGTTCACTGCGATGAAAGCCGCCCGGAAAGCAGCCGACAAGGCGGTTGCCATAGGCATCACCAACCTGCACATCAAGATACGCGCCCCGGGAGGAAACAAGTCCAAGATACCCGGCCAGGGAGCGCAGCCGGCAATCCGTGCACTGGCGCGCGCAGGCTTCAGGATAGGCAGCATCGAGGACGTCACGCCGATTTCCCATGATTCGATACGGAAAAAGGGAGGGCGGCGTGGAAGAAGAGTGTAGCATCACCTGCACGTATATTTTAATCCTTTGCTGATGAAAAGGACAACGGAGCGATTCTATGAATTTTCGCATTCTGGAAAAGTCAGACCGGAAACTTACGTTTGTGCTGGAGGGCACTGATGCAGCGTTCGCCAACGCCCTGCGCAGGACCATGACGAACGAAATACCAGTGCTCGCCATAGAATACGTTGACATGGAGGAGAACACCTCCGGGCTCTTCGACGAGGTCATCGCGCACCGGCTCGGCCTCATCCCACTTGTTTTTGACCCGAAATCGTACAAGCTCAAGGACGACTGCAAATGCAACGGCAAAGGCTGCTCCAACTGCGAGGCCATCCTGACCCTCGAGAAGACAGGACCGTGCACCGTCAGGTCAGGAGACATCGCATCGCAGGACGCCGGTGTCGCCGTCCTCGAGACGGAGATACCCATCGTGGAGCTGCTCGAGGGAGTGCGGCTCAAATTCTCCGCAACCGCGCAGCTCGGCTTCGGCAGGGACCATGCAAAATGGAAAGCGTCGATAGCAGGCTACCGGCACACGCCGGTCGTCAAGGTAAGCCCCGACAAGGCAGACGAAAAAATCGTGGACGCGTGCCCGACGCACGTTTTTGAAAAAAAAGACGGCAAGGTAAAGGTAGTCAACGAGCAGCAGTGCATTCTCTGCATGCGCTGCGTTGAGCTGAGCGACGGCGTCAGGGTAGAGGCTCATGAGAACTCATTCGCATTCGACGTCGAGTCGATATCAGGCCTCAACGCCCAGCAGGTCCTGCTCATGGCACTTGCCACAGTCAAGGACATGGCACAGGAATTCGCCGAAGAAGCGAAGAAGGCAATCAAGTAAATTCTCATCTTTTCCGGCACAGATACATTTTAAAGCACTGTTCCATAACATGAGCATGCCAGGCACACCACATGCGGCATGCATGTGTTGCGGGGGTAAACGGCCTAGCGCTGCTCGGCTGTCCCCATCCCAAGTCTGGCTCGACCCTTTTGCTCACGCACAAGCGTTGACGGAAGGCGTTACGGAAAAAGGGGCAGGAACATTAAGCTTTTTAACGTATATGCTTAATGATTGCCATACTTAAGATCCTGTGCGTTAGCGGACGGCGCTCGTGCGCCGCTGACGATTCGCTACGAGGGTTCAAATCCCTTCCCCCGCATCCCTGAGAACCGAACACTATGCCGCACAAAGACAATCCAGGCCTCCGGAAGCTTATCGCGACACTGCAGCAGCAACGCGAATACAAGGACATCGCCAGCCAGCTCGCTGCTGGCCGCAGGCAGCGGAACTCCGTGAACTTATGGAAGATAAACAAGCTGGCCAGGAGCAACGAGAGCATCGTCGTCCCGGGCAAGGTTCTCTCAGAAGGAGAGCTTACCAAGCCGGTAAAAGTGTTTGCATGGCAGTTCTCGCACCGGTCAAAGGAGAAGATAGCACAAGCAGGCGGCGCGGCGCTGCCGCTTGAAGAAATCCTGAAGTCAAAGGAGAAGGCAAGGATAGTGGTATGAAACAGACAACCGGGGAGAAAGCCCGCTACATCGTGGCAATGCATGAGGCGCTTGGGCCTTTGCAGCAAATACTGGGCGCGCATCCTTCAGCTCTTGTGGTAATTTACAGAGGGGGAAAGTGTTACGCAGGAAACATGAGCCCTCTATATGATGACGGGAATCCTAATGTAGTTGTCCTGAAAGCCTATCCTGTAGGGAAAAATGTTGCCCGGGAGCTCAAAAAATTGAAGCCTGATGTGGCAGAATTCAACGCTTTGAGTGGCGTCATTGTCGAGGACTTCAATGTGCTGGCGGTGGATGGCGACTCGCTCAGAGAGCTGACGGAACATGAAATACAGTATCAAATGAAAAGGTAATGGACGTTGATAACAATTGACGGCAAGAATGCGGTGCTCGGGAGGCTGGCTTCGCACATAGCGCAGCGGCTCCTCAAAGGCGAGGAAATAATGCTTGTCAATGCAGAGAAAGTGATCATCACTGGCAATAAGAAGCAGATAAAAGAAAAATACCTTGCGCGGCGGAAAAAAGGCTCGCCCCAGCACGGTCCCTTCTTCCCGTCAAGGCCTGACATGATTGTCAAGCGCGCGGTGCGCGGGATGCTGCCGTACAAAACCAACAAGGGACGCGATGCTCTCAGGAGGCTCCGCGTGTACGTCTCGCTCCCCGGAGAAATCAAGGGCGAGATGCAAACAGTTGCCGCCAAGGAAATCAGCTCAAATTTCCTGTACGTGGAAGACCTTGCGAAGACACTGGGATGGAAAAGACAGGTCTAGTCATATGACTGAAGCCGAACAAAAGAAGAAGCGAAAAAAGACCATGGTCACGGTCGGCAAGCGAAAGCGGGCGATTGCCCGGGCTACGGTGCGCGAGGGGAAAGGCGTCGTGCGGGTGAATTCCATCCCGCTTGACCACATCAGCCCCCGCTACCGGCAGATGCGAATCAGGGAAGCGCTCATACTTGCCGGCGACCTTGCCAAATCAGTCGACATCAGCGTTTCCGTCCATGGCGGCGGCGTGTGGGGGCAGGCAGAAGCCGCGCGCACCGCTATCGCCAACGGACTTGTCAACTTCCACAAGAATGAGAACCTTAAGAATATGTACCTCGAATACGACAGGAGCCTCCTTATTTCGGACCCGCGCAGGACAGAGCCGCACAAGCCATCGCGAAGCACTGCCGGCCCGCGGCGAAGCAAGCAGCAAAGCAAGCGATAATAGAATGGAATTCAGGCGTGAGGCATCATGCAATGCGAGATATGCGGGAAAACGGAAAACCTCCGTGCACTCCCCTTCATGGAAGTTTTCGGCTCGACAAAAAGTTTATTTGCGTGCGGCGCCCATTACAAGGAAGTTGCCGAGATAGCAAAGAGGATGTCGTTCTGACGGAGAGGTAATGCCCATGGAATGTCCTGTCTGCAACAAGCGCATGGAAGCGAGGGAGATACGTGGAATCATGACCGACGTCTGCAACGAGCACGGCATATGGCTTGACAGGGGCGAGCTCGAGAAAATCATGGAAAAGATAAAGCAGGAAGGCTGGGGAGACGGCTTCGCTGAATCGCTCAGCAGCTGGCGCTATGGCTTTTAAATGTATTTTACAATGAAAAGAGAGCGGTGGTTCGTATCATCATACCTGTCCGGTGCCTGAGTTGCGGGAAGCCTGTCGCGCATCTCTGGGAAAAATACAACGAGCGCGTGGCAAAAGGAGAAAAGCCGGGCGCTGTTCTCGATGAACTGGGACTCGAGCGCTACTGCTGCCGCGCCCTCTTCCTGACGCACCACGACGCGCACAGGGACATATCACGGTTCGCCGTATAGTTTCCATGAGCAAAAAACCGTTTTTTCCGGCAGTCCAGCCGAACAGAAAACTGGGCCAGTACATTCTCGTTTCTCAAAGCGCCCTTGCAGCGGAGCTGTCGCTTGCAGAGCTTTCGGAACATGACACGGTGCTCGAAATAGGCGCAGGGCCGGGCAACCTGACGGGGCTCATCGCCCAGCGCTGCCACGTTATAGCGGTCGAGAAGGACAGGAGGTTTCTGCCGCAGCTCGAAAAACTACCGCGCACGACGGTCATTCACGGCGACGCCCTCGAGGTGCTTGCCCATGCGCCCGCGTTCAACAAAATCATTTCCAACATACCCTATGCCCTATCCCAGCCGCTCCTTCTCATGCTGCTCAAGATGCAATGGGAGCGGGCAGTGCTCATTGTCCAGAAAGAGTTTGCCGAAAAGCTCATTACTCCAACGAAGCTGGGCATGCTGCTCAGCGGCTGCGCGTCGGTTGCTGTGGCTGCACACGTTTCCCGGCAGGATTTCTATCCCGCCGCTCCATACGACTCGAGCATCGTCGTTATCGACCAGCAGCAACCCATGGACGAGCGCTTCTGGAAATTCCTCTCCCCCATCTACCGCGAGCGGAACAGGGACGTCCGAAACGTTTTAAAGGATTTCCCACAAGAATTGGCGAGGAAAAAGGTGCACCAGCTCACCTACGAAGAAATAAAAGCATTGTACGAGATGAATAATTCGAACCTACTATAAGAACAAGTGATAACGATATGGCAGATACCGACGGTCTGACCGAGGAATTATACCGTGCAGCCGGGGATGCGAGGAAGGAAGCAGCAGCCGAAGGGCCTGATTTCGCACGTTTCATGGGGCTTTACCATGACAACGACGGCACACCCAACCTCAAGCACGTCCCTGTCTATGTTGACGCGCTTGACGATCCGCATACGCTCGGCGTGACGGAGATAACATACAACGGGATAAAGGATACAATGCAGGCGGCCGTCGTCGGGCTCAATACAAGCATAGGAAAGCTGAAGGGTTATTTCGGGCGCGCGAAACGCGTCGCGAAGCACGAGTTCGACCATGTGCTTTCAGCAGCGCTTGCGACGTATGACGACATGAGAAATCACTGGTCAAACCAGCTCATGGAGTCGATTCCGACCTATGCACGGGCACAGTTCGAGAGGAGCCGTGGCAATCATGAACTCGCAACAACGATTCTGGAAGAAGAGAATCCGTATCCGCTCGCGAGAGCAATCGGGGAAGTGGCTGACAGGGAATATGTCGGCCCCGACGGCAGCAGGGGCTACCACGCACTGATAGGAGACGTGCAGAGGGAAGCAAGCATGTACGGACCGCTCAAACGCTTACTTCGTAAGGCAGGGGAAAAAATAACCACGCTTGCAAACAAATACGCAGCACAACGCAGCGCATTGCCTGCAGCTGCTTAACCGGCACAACCAGTTTCTCCAGTAAATCCCTGAGAAGCAGCTGCCTAGCTCACGATAATCCTGTTCTTGCCCTTGAACTCCTGGCCCACCTTGTTGAGCTCAGGGCGCTTGCCCTGCTGCAGCAGCTTTATCTCCACGAGCGCCGGCTTCGCGGTATGCTGCCTGCTGTGGCCTGCGAGGCCATTCCACGTGGAGAACTCCTTCAGGCAGCGCATGCAGCGGAATTTTCGCTTCGCCATAATACCCCACCTTTGGTGTCGTATCCCATTTTATATATACCACTCGCTGAAACTATAAAAGATTTTGAATGAATCGATGCGTATGCTCGTGGAGAAGTACCGGCCGCACAAGCTCAGCGACGCGGTGGGGTGCGCTGCGCAGTCCCGCGCCGTGCAGCAATGGCTCGGCTCGTGGAAGCAGGGAAATGCCCTCGTGCTGCTCGGTCCGCCAGGCACGGGAAAGTCGCTCCTTGCTGCGCTCGCCGCGAAAGCCATGGGCTACAAGGCCATTGAGAGCCATGCATCTGACTACCGCGGGCTCGCCGACATCAGGGCGCTGCTCTCCGCCGCGAAGCAGCGAAGCCTCCTGTCAAGCAGAAAACTCCTTGTCATCGATGATTTCGAGCTTGTTGATTCGGGCAAGGGGATAGTGGAACTCATCAAAGAGAGCCCCGCTCCCGTCATTCTCATCACCACCGAGTACGAGAGCATCAGGCAGATCCGCCAGCACTGCACGATACTGAAGTTCACCAAAGTCCGCTACGACATCATCTCAAAGTTCCTCAGGCGCATCTGCGAGCTCGAAGGCATACCGCTCGGGGCATCGTCGACAGACCAGCTTGCCAAGATGTGCAACGGCGACATACGCGCCGCGCTCATCGACCTCGACGTCTGCAGGATGGGCAGCACACGGCAGCTCGGCTTCCGCGAGCAGGATGAAAGCGTGTTCACGGCGCTCAAAATACTGTTCAAAACATCGAGCATCGAGAACGCGCGCATAGCGCTCCAGATGTCAGGCAAGGACCCGGAGGAGATGCTGCTCTGGCTCGAAGAAAACGTCGCCGAGGAGTACCGCGACCCCGGTGCGATTGCCGCGTCATACGACTACCTTTCGAAGGCAGACATCCTCGTCGCGCGCATACGCAGGCGGCAGTCGTGGTCGCTGCAGAAATACGTTGCAGAGCTGCCGGCGTTCGGCATTGCCCTGAGCAAAACAGCGCGCAACAATGCATTCGTTTCGTACAAGCCGCCGCGGTTCTACTCCCGGAACAACGGCAACACGGAACTGGCGCGCTCGCTGCACTGCTCGACACGGAAGCTTGCCGCGTACGCGACGCTGCTCGGTCAGGCTATGTAGAACTTCATCTGTCCTACAAGGAGCGGGCTGTTGAGCACCACATACATGCTCCTGTGCACTTCCCTGTCAAGATTCAGGCTCCTGACGTCAACCTCAATCTGCCTTGTGTTCGCAGCGATAGTCACCGGCACCGAGCCGATAAAGCCGCTGCTGTTGTAGAAATCCAGCCTCACCCTGAAATCGTAGGGAACAGGCTTGATCATCAGTTTCACTTCATTCACCACTCCTGACGGGGCGGGTATCGTTGTCGTCGTGGTCGTTGTCGTGGTGCTGGTCGTCGTTTCAGGTGGAGCTATCGTCAGCGTATCGGTTGCCGGCGTCGGGTCGCGGTAACCTGCTGCGTCATAGGCACGCACTTCAATGGCGTAAGTCCCGTCAGCAAGTGGCGGCATCGTGAACGTGAACGAAACCGATTTTGCAGGGACAAATGCATCCACGCTTGCCCAACCACTCCACTCACCGGCAGATGACTTGTACCGGTACTCAACGCGCACGATCTCTGACAGGGCATCCACCGCGCTGCCGCGATAGGTGGGCGTGTGATCGCTTGTCACGATGTTCGTAGCGAGTACTAGTCCTTGAATTAGGGACGACGATGTTTCGATCGTGGTTTCGGGCGCTGCCAGATCTACAACCCACGTTACGTCAAGATTCTCCGAGGGAGGCTGACCCCTACCTCTGGCATCCTTACACCCTATGTACCGTGTATACGAACCCGAAGACGTCGGAACGATGCATGTTGCCTGCGTTCCCGATGTGGTGCAGAGCGTGCCTGAGGCATCAGAGTACGCCACATCAGATAGGTAGAACCTGCACGTCATCCCCATTTCGATATTGACAACAATATTGGTGTCGCCATCATTCACCTCGTCATAGACCGGGAAAGGGAGACCATCGGTCTGCCGTACCGGGATGCTTTCGATGCTTGCAACAGATGTCTTTCTTGTGGGTTTTTTTTCCTGCTCAGGCGTGTCTGACGGGTCTGGGACATGAAACAACAGCGAGCCGGTCACCGGTTGTGCGGCCATAGACGAGCTATGCTCTAGGACAGTGGAGATGCGTGTCCCTGTTCCCGGTGTGCCGCTCCACAACGCAATTGCCCACACATAGGCATTTTTGCCTGCGCAGTCGTGATGCACGAATGGCACTGTCCATGTACCTTGATAGTATATATTGTTAAAAACATCCGGATTCGGTCGTGTCACACCGGACATGTCTCCGCCGGTGTACTGGACATCACAGACTACTGTGTCAGGGGTGCCATCGCAGATATTGTTCCTGTCATCGTCTTTGCAATTTTTCGCATCTATCTGGAAGTATACATTCTCTCCAGACTGGCAGAAACCAGAGCCCATCACATCCATAACAACTGTTTCCCCCCTGTCAGCTTTTCCGTTGCTGTTTGCATCTAAAAGTCCCGTGCCTCCATATAAAAGCGTGCAGGAAGGAATGGTTGTCGTTTCAGGTGGAGCTATCGTCAGCGTATCGCTCGCTACTGTCGGGTCCACGTTGCCCGCTGCGTCATAGGCACGCACTTCAATGGCGTAAGTCCCGTCAGCAAGTGGCGGCATCGTGAACGTGAACGAAACCGATTTTGCAGGGACAAATGCATCCACGCTTGCCCAACCACTCCACTCGCCGGTAGAAGATTTGTACCGGTACTCAGCATGCTCAATGGCTAACAATGCATCCACCGCGCTGCCGCTGTAGGTGGGCGTGTGGTCGCTTGCCGGGTCAGGCGAATATGCAATGAGTGTTGTTTCTGGTGCTCCCGTATCCACAGTCCACGTTACATCGAGACTCTGTGCGGCAGACTGCCTATTACCCGCAGAATCCTTGCATCCTATGTACCGTGTATACAGGCCTGAAGTCGTTGGCACTATACATGTCGCCTGCGTTCCCGAGGTGGTGCAGAGCGTACCTGAGGCATCAGAGTACGCTACATCAGTCAGGTAGAACCTGCATGTCATCAACGATTCGCCATTGATAATAATATCGGTATTGCCATCAGCTACTGTGTCGTAGTACGGCGAAGCGGTGTCGCCTTCAACGCTTGCACGAGAGATTGACGGAGGGGTGATGTCTACGTCAGGAAACGCCAGCGAACCGCTCACCGGCTGTGCGTCCGCAGGCGAACTGTCCTCAAGGATAGTGGAGATCCTTGTCCCTATTCCCGGGGGACCGCTCCACAGCGCAGCTGCCCACCCGTACACTGTTTTGCCTGAGCAGTCAGGGTGCACCGTCGGCACTGTCCACGTGCTTATATAGGTCGTCGACACTATCTGGGTGCCTTCATAAGTCGACACTACACTTATATCCACATTCCCTTGTGTCATGCCGGACATGTCTCCGCCGGTGTACTGGACGTCACAGACCGTTGTGTCAGGAGCGCCGTCACAGATATTGTTCTTGTCATTGTCCCTGCAGTTTTTAGCATCAATCTGCAAATACATATCGGCTTTTTCAGGCTGGCAGGAACCAGAGAACGTTTCTCTTATGGAAACTGTTTCCCCTTTGTCAGCTTTTCCATTGCCGTTTGCATCATTGAGCGAAACGGACGCTGATGAAAGCGTGCAGGAAGGAGTGCTTATCGTAGTCGTTGTGGTCGTAGATGATAAAGCATCAAGATTATCAATGATCCACACCCTGCTCCACGTGTGATCCTGCACAATGAGATTATCGTTGGCATCAAACGTCATCTCTCCAGGAGCTCCCATGACAAGATTGATACTTGCATCAGGCGTTTGCTTATGCAGCGGGTCGCGGTAGAGCCACAACTGCTTGCGGTGCCGTTCTTGCTCATTGCCGTAATAGCCGTCATTGCCGATGACCATTTGGTTGCGGCTGTTAAATGCGATGCTCACCGGAGACCCGGGCTTGTCTACTGTGTCAAAAGCGCACGGTCCTTTTTCTGTAAGGCTGTTTGCTACAAAAACCTTTTTCGCCTGCAATCCAGGAAATAATCCCTGTGCATCCCACAAGTCGTCTGCCAGGAACACGGTAATCCTGTCATTCCCGTGGCACTCGTAACTATTTTCCACTACGTATAAATTTCCTAATCTATCAAATTTTATCTGGTATGGCTCGCACAAACCATCAGCAACCACCGTTCCCGAACCATGATTGCACGATGTTGTTGCTTTGTCCGGCTGGCCGATGACCATATCAACGTTCAGTCTGCCCGAATTAAAATCATTGTAGTTGCTTATCCGGAGAATCCTGTTGTTGGGAGCATCAACAAGATAGATTTTTTTGTGTATCTTGTCAAACGCTATTCCACTCCCATAAACGCGGTAGGTAATTTTAGAGCCATCGTCATGCCAATACAATTTGAGATTATTTGCCAGAGGAGCGCTGCCGCTCCTATACGGCAACTGGTCAACCCTCAGTAGGCCGAACTCATTAAAAAACCACAATCTGTTTGCGTCATCAACTGCATCGCTGAGCAGCCCCCTCATGTCTCTGATGCCATACCCAGAAACTTCAAAATCAGCCTTGTCGCCGCTGTTCTTCGCAAGGTAGTTATTCCATACCTTCAGCCTCTTTTCGTCCTTCACAATGAGCTGGTTCTGGAACACCACAAGCCCTACTGATTCGCCCAGTTTTTCATCGCTCCAGCGATTGGGTCCTCTCCCCTCCTGGGCAGAGGGCGCAGGAAAGAGCCCGCCGTTCGGTAGCGGGAGGCATGTACTGCCACTCACCGTGCGCGTTTCGTACGGCAGTGCATACCGGGAAATGCTGTGAAACTGCTCATCAGCAAGATAAATATTATTAGCGCTGTCAATGCCGATTGACCCTCCTGGAAACCACAGTTTAAACCCATCGTATATAGAACCGCATTGGCTACTGTATTGCGTATCGCCTCCCCTGCCCGTCGCATTTTTGGCTCCGATCACCTTGATGATGTTGCCGTCGTCATCAATCAGAATGGTACGGAAGGCTGCATGTTCATTGACCCATAGCTTGCCGGCAGCGTATGCTCCCTGTTTGTAGGTGTTGAATACGAAACCACTTGCCTGGAAGAAATACCCTGTTCCCTCTCCCCAAAACGGCCCCTGCGTCGGGACAATTTTCTTGGATGCTGGCATGCCATTGGTGAACGGTGGCCGGAAGACCAGTATCCGTGCTTTGAAAGGGCTGGGGTATTCATCAATAACGTACAGATTGCCTGTTTCAGGGTCGACTCTTGCCAGAATAGGGACGCACATGCGGTTTAAGGAACCGTCGTAAACACAGCCGTTCGTGGTAAAATCCGGCTTGCCCAAAACTAGGTCCGCAGTTTCGGAATTGGCAGGAAACCGGAGCACACGGCTGTTGAACGTATCAGCAACCCAGACATTGCCTTTATTGTCAACTGAGACGCCCACTGCCGATCCTGCATCAATCGGTGCTAATGATGTTGCAAGAGAACTGCTCGTGGGAGCAGCTAATGTCCCAAAATGAGGGCCGCGATTTCTTCCGTTCGAGATAAAGTTAGGTTGCCCCCATACGAAGTCGGCACTAGTGTCAGTGCTGAAAGGCTTATTATACTTCAGCACACGGTTATTGTACCTGTCCACCATATACAGATTGCCCTCGCTGTCGACATCGATGTTACTGTGTGCCCATTGCTCTGCGACATTCGTTCCGAAAGGGTATGCTGTGAGGCACATGGTCGATGCAGTCGGTGGCTTCGTGAATCCAAGGTTGTTATCCCCGTTGCAGGCAGCAGACGTAAAGTCAGGCTGACCAAAAACAATATCTGCATTCTTGGTCCCGTCGATAGAACACGTTCCGCCAGCGCTGCAGTCACTGTCGATGGTGCACGGCGTGCTCGCGCTGTTGGTGCAGTAACCAATCCCGTTAAACCCTAAAATCCTGTTGTTTCCTGTATCGACGACGTACACCTTGTTGGGCGTGCTGCTCCTGTCCACCAGTACTCCTGCAGCATGGTAGACTTCATTTGCCGTGACCATGTTTCGAGAGGATTCAGTCGCTTTCTTTTGGCCGAATAATTTTAAGAAAAAGGGACTATCAGATGAAGCATAAGCTACGCTGGAAAACAAAACGATCAAAACTAAAATACCTGCTTTCATCCTATCTCCACCTCAGGACGCTCGCCTTCCCATGCCTCTCCGCGTTCTGATTTGACGAGAATAAGCTCGACATTGCGCATCTTCTCGGTGCAGAGGTCGGCAAGGTTGGCGTCAAGCACCACCTCGACGACGTATCCCAGCGCCGCCAGGCTGTTCTTGCTCTCCTGTATAAACTCGTTCAGGTTCCGCTCGGCATTCTGCCGTTCGGTGAGCGTCAGCCCTCCCTGGCTGCATGATATGTCTATCGTTTTTTTCATGCCGTCTTTGATCATCCAGAGATAATAGTCCTCGTCCGCAAGCGCCACCTTTTCAGGGGACGCCGAGAAATATCCCCTGAAGAATAGCGATATGGCAAGAAATGCACCGGACGCAACGACGGCAGATATCAGGAACCACTGCCCTTTCATAGCTATTCCTCGATGAATCGCAGCCTTATTTACCCAACATAATGATCTGGGCATGCGGTACGTTGCCGACACGAAGCACCATGTCCTTGCTCACCATGCCTTCTCTGACGAGCAGTTCAACGACCCTTTCGCCGGCTGCATTGACTATGGTCGCGCTCCTCACCAGGCCGGCAACGTCTTCAGTCGTGCACACCTGCCCGGCGTAGAACTCCGGGGCAACTTCTAGCTGCATCCCTTCGCCAGCGAAGGTCTTGCCGATGATGTCGGCATCGGCAATCGCGAGCAGGGTCTCGCCGCCCTGCCTGAATATGCGGTATGCAAAAGGCTTTTCCATGCTACTACTATGGTTTTCTGGGAATTAAAAGTTCCAGTGCTGTCAGTTTCTGTCTGCCGTATCATTCCCTTGATTCAGTAAGCTGCCGCTGGAACCGCTCCCTGAAATCCCGTTCGCGGATGCGCCTGACAAGAAGCAGGGCAGCCAGCACGACGGCAGCAACAACTGCCGCTTCCTTTCCTGAGACCGAAAGTCCGGTGACTGGCGCTTGTTCCTGCTTATCAGGTTCTTTCCTGGCAATTACTTCAGTTGTCGTTGTTGCTGGTTCGTTCTGGTTTCCTGCCGTCAGCACTTCCACGCGCACCTGTCCTGTTTCCGTTCTGTTTCCTGCCGCGACCCCGACGTAGATTGTGGACACTCCTCCGGCATTCGCTGGAACGCGCACGGCAACCTGCCATGTATGCGCCTTGCCCCCTGGTACGCGTGCTGTTCCGGGTTTCTCATACCCCCATCCTGCGGGAAGGCTCATGTTCATCCGCGCGCTCCATTCACAGGTTCCTGTGTTCGATACAATCACCGCAATTGTCACGGTGCTGTTCTCATGGGCTTTCAGCGAAGCAGGCACCGAGAGCTTTGAGCTGTTGGTGCACGGCTGCGTTGCATTGGCATGCTGCAGGGCTGTTGTCGTGGTCGCCGTCGATATCATTGCGGCCGGCGTCGATGCTGTCGTGGTCGTGCCCGCCGGGACACCGAAAATGCCCCACCAGCTCAGATGGCTCACGTTCGCAGAAATCGCATTGCCGCCTGCATTGACCGTGCTCGGGGCGGGCTGCCAGGCAAGCGACGTTTCGTTGTAAGCATACAGGACCAGCGACGCTTCGTCAAGGCCCGCAACATCCGCGTCAGTGTAGTGTATCGTCAGTATCGCTGATGACAGGTTCCTCCTCACGGCATCACTGACGTTTATAGCTATGAATGCTGGCAGCCACTGCTTCCCCACAGAGGCAACAGATGGCGCCGACCTGTACGCTGCAATGCTCACGGTACCGTTGACGGCAGCGTGCAGGCTGAAATTAAGCGCGACCGACGTATTGCCGGAGATGTTGGCGACCATGCGGCTTGACTGCCCGATAGTGGTTGTATTGTAATAGTGAAGGTCGGTACCGTTCGGCGAAACAGTAAAATTATGGATGCTCTGCGCCAGGTTCCCTGCACGGTCCGCGACCCGGATAGTTGCGGAAAAATTCCCGTCGTCAGCGGCAACTACGGCCGCCGTCCATGCGTGCCCTGCACCAGCGAGCGCAAGCGTCTGGTTACCAAATGAAACATTGACGCCGGCAACGGCCGCATCCACCGGAGCAACGATGAACGTGAAATTCCGGCCGCGGCGCGGCACTTCCGGCGACATCAGCACATAGGAAATGACCGGCTTGGTGTTGTCGACGGTAACGTTGACGGATGATTCCGCCGCAAGCTCGCCGTCAGATGCCGCTGCCCTCAGTTCGTACAGCCCATCACCGAGAGGTGTCGTGTCAATCTCGTATGCGCCGTCGTTTGTTTCGTTTACCGCGATGCCAGTCAATGTCCCGTTCCTGTTGTAGGCAATGGTTACAAGGAGGCTTTCGTCATCAGTGGCATTCCATGCAATCGTCCTGTTGCCCGATATACTATCGCCAGCTGCAGGAGCGAGGAGCGTTACGGCAGGGTACCTGTTGTGGTCGACGGCAATCTTCACGAGGTCGTGCGACGTCGTCTGGCTCGTCCCTGTCGTGTTCCGGTACGCAAGGAACCGCACCTTGGCGCCGTTGATGTTCGATGCATTGATGTAACTGAGGTTGTCCAGCCAGTACGCGACATCTGTTGACGACGCGTTCGGCATGCCGATGCTTTCATTCCGCCACCCTATGCCGTCCCATACCTCAAGTTTCGTGCCGTTCAAAACGCCATTCCGGCGGTATTCGAACGTAAGATTCACGTTCCGCACGGTGCCGGTTATGTTCGGCGAGAAGATAAATTCGACGTACCGAGACTCATCGAATGTTTCAAGGCCTGACCACGCGTTCGTAGCCATCCTGGAATCGTCGCTCTCGTTGAGACGGTTGATATCCGACGTCGTAAACTGCGACGCGATGCCGTTGCTCGCGTCCCAGCCGTTTGTCACATAAAAATCCAGCACGAGTCCGTGAGCTATGCCTGCCAGAACAAGCGCGAACACTGCGGCAGCAGCTGCCATTGATGTATACTCGCCTCCGCAGCAATAAAAGCCATCGGCGCGGCGGCACCATTAATGCTGGCTATATTAATAATTGATAAACTATTATTTTCCTATTTCACTATATCTGAGGTGTCGATATGAAATTGAACAATATAGACATGGACAAAGCTGGCGTTTTCCTGGAAGAAGTTAAAGCGGACAAAAGCAAGGCAATAAAAACAAAACGTGTTGAAGGCGAATGGAATTTCTCAGGCGCGCAATTTACTGCAATTCTGGACCATGCAAGCGGGAAAACAATAGCAGAAGCAGACGGCCCGCCTTTCATGGGAGGCTCTGGAGTGAAGCCAGACCCTATCCAGTACTGCTTGTTTGGCTTGGCTGCGTGCTATGCGCAGACGTTTGCCTCAATAGCCGCTGAGAAAGGCGTGGAACTGAAGCAGCTGAAAGTATCAGTAGAGAACAAGGTCAACCTGTCGAAGTCTTTGGGGCTTGGTGACGAGCCGATAGTGGAGAACGTGAGGTTATCTGTAACTGCTTCTGGAAATGGGGATATGAACGAGGTGGAAATGCTTGCAACAGAAAGGTGCCCTGGGGTTTACTGCCTGACAACCCCGATAAAGCTGGAGATAGAGAGCAATCTTTACCAAAATAAGTAAAACGGTGACCTGCCATACCTTACGGGAGCATTACAGGTTATCGTTTTTGAGGGTAATCCAAACGAAAGCGTCATTTCTTTTTGTACCCGAAAATTTTGTCATAACGTTTGTGATCGATGATTTCCAAGATGAAACACAATATCTCTATCTGGCTGCCTTTGAGCGTATAAAGCATTCTCCAGTAGCCGACAAGATCAGCGGCCCACAGGTTGTCAACAGGATACCCGCTTCTTTTCACCAAAGCCTTTGGCACAGGAGCGCCGTACTGCGGATTAGATTTAATCATCTCTATTTTCTGCTTTATAGACTTGAGTAGCTGCTGGCGCTCGGAGTTCTGTATGCCGCCTGCCTGCTCCTCTCCGACAACCTTATTCAGTTTCTCAAATTCCTCCACAGCATTCCCCACAAGCTGCACCCTGACAGGTTTCATACTTCTATCACTTTAGTCCTTTCGATGAATTTCATGAATCTGGCATTCTTGTTCTCTATCCAGGATACGCCTTTGGGGCCTATCAGGATAGAGCCCTTGTCCTCGAGATAAGCAAGAATAAGCCTGAGCGTCTGGTCCATTACCTTCTTCCTGAGCTTGCGTTTTAGTTCCTCAAGGGAAACAGGGCCGTCCGCGTCTTTTAGTGCTTTCTCAACCATCAAAACAGTTTTGAGAGTAGGCCAGTGATGTATATTCTCGCCTAGCCTTATGTTTACAGGCTTCTTTTCCATACCAATCGTTGGCATGCAGTTCTTTTGTGTAAGAAGGTATATAAATGTTACATATAAGTGTATATGTAGATAGAAGAAAAGAGAAGGGTTACTGCCACTATCATGGACAAGCTCATGGAAAGGCCTAACGTCCGCGACTTCTTAGAGCAAGAGCTAAATGAAATAATAAAGGAGGATATGCGGAGAAGCAAAGCTTCTCCGCAGATGCCAGAAAGCTACGCTTTCTGAGCAATGTGGAATCACCTTCCGTAAAGATGAGGGTGACCTGCCATACCTTACGGGAGCATTACGGGTTACATAAATCAAGCTAGTGGAAAAATCATGCCAAAATTGGCAGAAAGCGTCACAGGTGTCATGCGTCATGAACCTTTATCTTATACTCCTGGCATGTATATTTCATGGCAAAGAAAAATTCTCGCAGCTTGCTTACAAAAATAATCATTATGATTGTTGTGGCTGAACTCGCCGGCGTTGTTGGCTCTGCCTTTACTTTTCCTGTAATAGGCGCGTGGTATGCTTCTCTCGTGAAGCCATGGTTCACGCCGCCGTCATGGGTCTTTGGCCCTGTATGGACAATATTGTACGCGTTGATGGGCATTGCAGCAGGGCTTATTTGGCATGCAAAGAAAACACTATCACACCCGGCATTGAAGCTCTACTTCGGGCAGCTGGGCCTTAACGTGGTTTGGTCAATATTATTTTTCGGCTTGCGCTCGCCGCTGCTCGCCCTGATTGAGATAATTGTTTTATGGATCACTATTGCCCTGACGATAAGGGCATTCTATATGATATCAAAGAATGCGGCCTTGCTCCTTGTTCCTTACATCCTGTGGGTTACTGTTGCTGCGGCGCTCAATGCCGGAGTGTGGCTGCTGAATGCTGCATAACCAGATTTACTATCAATAACAATCAATTACTATCAGTTTCTATCAATTACTGTTGATTTCTTCTATTCTCCAGCATATAGATGCAAGCTTTTAATTCGTCGCCATAGCCCCGACCAGAATGGAAACGATATCGAAAGAAGGTATAGCATGCGTTGCATGCGGCGGCTATTTCACTAAAGCAGAAGACGCCGAATCGCACGTTGGCGTGATGCATCCGAATGCAGAAGGCGTATTGCATGTATTTGATGATAAGGTAATTTTGCCTGTAATAGCTGTGTCGTGCAGATAGTTAGAAAACAGGGGATAAGGATCAAGAAGTGCCGAGTGGTACAAATGTAACGGCTGTTTCACAGTTTAGCGGTACAGGTCGTTAGAAGGTGTTAGCAAACTAACGGGGTTTGGCCGGTTTAGCGTTAGTTTTAACGCTCGGGATAGTTTTAGCGGTAGCTTTGTAAAAATTATGGCGCTAGCCTGCTTTGACTAGCCCGAAATAAAGAAAGTGGTGACCTGCCATAGCCCGTCTTGAGTACGCCGCCCTTGCGGGAACGGCGGTGCAACATCTGTCTAAGCGCTACTTGCTTACACCCATGCATGCGAAGCCGTTTCATCCAGCTGCGCGTTTCCGCGCGGTGCAGGCATCACGGATCCGCCTGCGGCCGGTATCGTTTCTGTTCTTCCCAGCAGCATTTCGGCTGCGAGCACAGCATATGGGTATATGCCTTCGTCTCTGCACGTGAGCCACGCCGTAATAGCGGGGCTGGGTGGACAGAGCTTCCTCAATCAGAACCTGCGGTTCCGATACCTCCCTTCTGAGAGGGAGCTATCGAGCTTCCTCGGCCCGACCGATGGTTGCCTGACAGGTCACCGCTTATTGTTGGAGGCGATGATTAATAAAGGTTAGCGCTGCAGCCGCTTGCCCTCGGTGTACCAGTCGATGTCACCGTAGAACACGTCGTCACCGTACGCGATGTGCAGCTGCTCGACCAATTCAAGCGGGAGGACATCGAAAATGACTTTTTTTGAGCCAGTCAGCGCCCGCATAATGCGACCATGAACCCGCTCCTCAGTGCGCAGCGGCATGACATCCACACCCGCGTGGAGCAGGAAGGCAGGAGGCATGCTGATCGTAAGGCCTGTGCCGGACTCGTTCTCGGGCCAGATGCAGCGGCCGCCATCGAAGAGGTCGAATCCTGTGCTCCCGTATCTGGAAATAAAATACATGCCACCTTGCCTTGAAAGGATAAAGTGGTGTCCTCTGCCAAAGTACTCAATGTCGTTGCGTGTAGGAAAGTATGGATCACGCCCTACGTGGTGCGTATGGAGCGTGGCATCGGGCTTCCCGCGTTCCGCCTGTATCAGATTAAAGCTGATTCCTTCACGGCCGTTCACCAGATAGAAGTCTGCAGGACGATAGGCGGCAAGCCCGACCTCTTGATGGAACCATGGCTCTATGGGGTCTGCTCCAGCAAGCGCCCTGATAGCATCCATGTATGTCTCATGGGGAAACCGCTCATAGTGGTCCGGCGCGTGCTCGCGGAACTGTGCAAGGGCTGCTTTGTCAAACGGCATGACTGCCTGGATGAATGCAATCTATAAAAATGGCGCTTTGCAAGAAGGAGGAAAAGCGGTTCCTTGGTCAGAGCCTGAACTCCTTGCCGCAGAAGCCGCAAAAGCTGATACCCCGCGCTTTGACTACCTGGCCCTTGAAGCCGCCTCCACAGTAGTGAATCTTCTTCTTCATAGTCCACACCCCAATCTAGCCTGTAATGTATTGAATTAACTGAGTAACCCAAACCACACGTACTACTTTATATAACGGACTAATATATAAGCCTTTCTATACCCGAGAATGTAGGTTAAAGTAGCTATTCCTGCGTTTCCCGTGGGGCAGTCATAGTCTCAGGACCCTGTTTCCAGGAAGCGCCAGCCGCAACTGGCGCCATTTGAAGGCTAGCATTGGTGTAGGGAAGCGTGGGCTGAACACCTCGCCGAAGCTCGGTGCGTACACCCCGCTCCCATACCGCGTCGTCTTGCGCGTACCATCTGCCTCTTTTCGAGAGCTCCTTCAGGCTTAGATGCCTTCAGCCCTAATGAGCGTATGGCGTGGCTACCCTGCATGCCTTGTCAGACAGCAGGTAAACTAGAGGCCACGAAGGGATGTTCCTTTCGTACTTATCCCTCCTTTCCCTCAGGCAGTAACACCTCTAGCAGATATAGACCAAACTGGCTCACGCCGTTCTGAACCCAGCTAAGGTGGCCTTTTAATACGTGAACTCCGTCACCCTTGGCTGCATGCAGAGAAACAAGGCGTTATTCTTATCCCGCTTGTAACGCCGTTCTTCATACGAGGCTATCCGCCGTGTCAAACGGTTGAGGGCAAGCAAGATGTTCGCCTTATTTCTTTGCTGCACAGCCAGGAGAGGCCCAGCCGACAGCGACGCCGCAACACGCGGGGTCGATCTGTTCTCCGCACTCAGAACCACTCGCTTCGCTCGCAGTTCCGAGACCTCCACGGCTCTCGGTTCTGCTTACTAACGACAGCTCTGAGCGCCTTCGACGGCTCGAAGGCTATGAGCTCTTCATCTAGCTAGTGTTTGCGGAACAACGTTTCGCCTGGTTCAGAAGCTACCCTGCTGTAATCACCGCGCCGCGAAGCGGCGCTCATACTGGGACGGGTATATTCTCGTCACTACCAGCGTTATTCCTCAAGAAGAGCGCGGATGAGAACTCTCACCCGCTACGACACCATTATAGGGGATTTATACACCATTCACTAAAAGTTGAAGTCTATGCTTTTTTTCAGGGTGCCTGAATCCTACTAAATCAGAGAACTTCTTGATATCATCTATGCCATATATTGACAGAGATATCACGCCAGCTGAATCTTGCCATGGTTTTCCTGCAATTATATCCCTTTTGACTAACAGGAAAGTAACTAGGCTTATCAGACTTTCCCTATTTGAGCTGACGCTTATATGGTTTCTATCTAATCGAACGCTTCCTTCTGCATCAAAAATACCTTGAAGGAAGCCAGTCTGGAATGCTTCTGGTTGCTCAAGAATGCGCTGTGGGTTGTTTCGTAATCCAACCAGCTCATGATAGAGCGATTTTGAATACACATTCAACCTATAATAGCCCTTTTTCATTTTCCTTATTCTGGATTGCTTGTTATAGGCAATTTTCAGCGCTTCCTGGACAACTAACAGCCATTCCATTACTTTTTGTTCGATTTCTAGGCCATATTCATTCTTATTCTCTCTGTAGTAGAGTATACCGTCTTCAGTTGCACCCAAGATGAAACCTTTTTCTTGCATTCGCTTAACTTGTGCACACCGACGTATAAATCTATCCCCGGGGTAGCTTTTCTCATGTCACTGGCAGCCATCTAGGCCAACCAGCGTATCGCTAGCCCAGTCTTTCGACGCTGGACACCGTACTGTTGGGAGTCCAGTCAATCCGGCATTTGCGCTTGCACTTGACCGCAGGATTTCTGACCCTGCCAAGCCGAACTTTGGGGGCTTTTGATATCCTTTCAAAAGCGTACCGCCTGCTGACCCAAGAGAGTAAACTCATCGACTTTTCAGTCTTCATGTGCTCGGCAAGCACCTATAAACACAGGGAGCAAACAAGCATCATGGACGAAAAGATGGCAACTTTTCTCGGTTTGTTGTTATCAGACGGCTCAATTTATTATGACAAATCGAAACGCACGTATTGCATCCAATTTACCAATAAGCTTCAAGGCTTGAGGCACGTTTTCATGAAACTTGCGCATGACTGTTTCGGTATCAGCAGGTTTCACGAAAACAAATGCACCAATGCGGTTTCGGTGAGGTTCTTTTCCTCACCAATTGCTAGAGCCTTGATTTCCTTATCAATCCCCGGAAACGGCGTGGAAGCAAAGCATCCCCACTATAGAAAAGGTACCTGCAACGTTCCTGTTGCTATACGCACCGACAGGAGCTTTGCGGCAGCTTTTCTCAGGGGGTTTGCTTCTGGCGACGGTTCAGTGTATGCCAACAAAAAATACAGCATACTCAGAGTTGAAATTACTTGCTACTATCCGCATCTCAGAACGCACCTCGCCGAATGCCTTGCCACGCTTGACATACAGTGCCGGTTGACCGGCAGGGCTGTGCTCATCACCGGATTTGACAACTGCAAGCGCTTTCTTTCAGTTTCAGGGTTCTTGGATGAGAGCCTTGTGTCTGATAGCAACTCGCCTAAATTTGGGATTGCCAAAAACTCGTTAGCCTCTCTTGAATTCCCAGCCAAACTGTCCATCTGATGGTGTCCTTCTCGCGAAGTGAGCGATATGCGTTTGAATGGGTAGTGTTACATCGCCGGCTCCACCCCACCTTACAGCAGGGCTTCGACGCCTCCTACCTACGCTATACACTCATACGCATACCACAACATCAGACTACAGTAAAGCTCCACGGGGTCTACTCTTCCCACTAGAGGTCTCTGGCCTACTCACCAGAAAAATGGTTTCGCCGGGTTCCGCCTCGGGACAGCAGGGATCTCGTGAATCTATCATGCAGGCCAATATCTACGAAAAGCATGGCTTTTCGGGGATCCCAAAAAGCTTTGCTTTTTGCAATTTAGTTGGCAAGGGATTACGCTCAATTCTGTTGCTTGGGAACCTTTCACATTGGTTCGGATAATTATCGTGAAAGGCGGGCACTCGCTGGCGCCTCCTCACGTCACCGTGAGGTTCGGACTGTATCTTCTCTTCCGATTGAAGAGTCTGGCGTACAGTCTCTGGGGATTCTTCTCCAAAAGAGAAGCCTTTCCTGCGGATTGTCTCTTGGCTTCAGATTGTTAGGTTTTGTTGCCGTGTCGCCACAGCAGTTGCCTACTGAAGCTTCACCAAGATGTTCCCGCATATAGCCAAATTTTACTAAGGCAACGTTGTCACCTTAAGACCCTCAGAGTTAGGGCCGGCCTACAGCGGGGCATAGACCCATTGGAATGGGGTTTCACACACCGCTAGTGGCCACGACTCGCTGACCATAAAAGGCCTTTCGGCTTGTCGGTCAGTTATGTTTTTGTTAAACAGTCGGACCCCTCTTGTCACTGCGACCTAGTCATCCCTGACTAGGCACCGGTTCTACCAAAGATACCCGGCTAATTTTACGGGAATGTTTGCATGAACAAACAATTCGTGCCGAATTCCCTAAGGCGGATTCTCCCGAACACCTTCGCCATTGAGTGAAAAGAAAAGAAGTTCCAGTTTCGTGCACTGGCAGGCTTGGCTACATAGTTTATCGACCGCTCTGGATCGCTGGTTTCAGAGTACTTCTTGCCTGTGCGTTTACACTTCTCTTTTCAGTTCTCAGCGAGGGGCACCTGTTTCCCGATTTAGTTGAGTACATCAACTAAACAGTCGGTTCTGGGTACGGGCACCCAGCATTCTACTCTGCAGTATTTTCATGGGCTCCGGGAGTCGTCCAAAACCGACATACATCAGTCCCGTCACCCTTTCACCGGGTTCTCGCAGTTACTACACTCCCCCGGCTTCGAGGCTTGGATATGGCGACGACCATACTCGGACTATCCTGAAGCGTTTACCGCAGGATTGACGAACACTGGATGGCACAGGAATGTTAACCTGTTTCCCTTTCCCACGCGTCTTCGTAAGAGCGCGGTTAGGACCGGCTAACTCCGCTCAGATAAGCTTTAAGCGGAAACCCTGGCCCCTCAGGCGGTCGGGAATTGAGTGGAGGAGAAAGAATTACCAAAACTTAAGTCGTAGAAACAAAGATGTTGTATCTTCTATTTCTAAATCGTAAGAATCTGCCATAGAATAAATAGCTGGGTATAATCCTTTCCTGACTCTAAGATGGCACGTATTGACATAAGGCCCATCAGGTTTAATTGATAATTCGGGTCTTAAATTATCCCAGAGTTGCCGTTTGTGTACTGCTTCATAAAACTCGCCTGCTATACGCGGCAATTCACTTGAAATTTTCCATCTTTTTAGACTAAGCCTATACTGATGCATGTGGAAAACCTTATTTCAAGTCTATTTATCAGTACTATTTACTCTATCAGAAACTTTCATATACCTTCTCCTGCCATTTCTCGCCCGACTTGATTGCTACTCCCGGCAGGATCTTCATTGCTGCAAGGTCCACCCCTCCTCACGGAGAAGCTTCTGCCCTCGCAGCACGCCTCCCTACCACACTGCGGGTGCAGTGCCCATGGTATCGGTGAGCTGTTTAACCCCGTCCATTTTGCTGACAAACATTCTGGGTTTTTGATTAAACTTTTTCCCAAAAAGTTTATTTTCAGCGCCCTGAATCTCGGCGGGTCCGTTATTACACGTTGATTATAGGATGTCTACTTCTAAGACAACCTTCCCGTTGTCTGAGATTCAGGACTACCTTCGGTGTACTTAACAGCTACTTAGGGACCTTAACCATGGTCTGGGTTGTTTCCCTCTCGCATGCCAAAATTACTCCGGCATGCTCACTCCCGTCTGCGCGATAATGGATTCGGAGTTTGACAAGACAGGTGGAAGTCTCCCTCCTTGACTGCCTAATCAGTGCTCTACCCCACTATCTACCCAAGACGAGGCTGTACTGAGATACATTTCGGAAGGAACCCGCTATAACCAGATTCGATTGGCTTTTGGTGTTCAGAGAGAACTAGTTCTTGCTATATCCAGGATGTTTAGGATCCGCGATGCCTTCACTTCCAATATCGCTTGGAAATGCTTCATTCGGTCTTCCATCAGTTTTTCTGAGCGAAGTGCCCGTTTCCAGCACATAGAACATTTCACAAGGAACCCCGCAAAATGCTATTTCTTTACCATCTTCCAGCAGTGCATACGATGGGCCCGGTATCCCTCGTGACATATCGCCGAATGGCGATACAGGACGTTTGCAATACTCACATGTTCCCATTCCTCGCATTTTCACGGACATCTTCTTAAGTCTTCTTCTCCCTGAATTTCACCCCTAACCCCAGGTCACCCGACAAGTTTGTACTATGTTCGGTAGCAGGCTTCTACTGAGCTTTCGCCCAGCGTCGCCTTGCCCAGGGCTAGATCATCTGGTCTCCTGATTTGAGAATGAGATTTACAAGGTTCGCATGAATGTCAGCTTTTGATTTCCCCAATTTTTTCGGCTTCAAACTGTACGAATTTGCGGCGAATTCCGTTAATCGGTCTTTTGTAATACCTTTCCATAAACCTTTGCCTGAAATTTTTACACCTTCTACAAAACCAATTTCGTTTGCAAACTTAGTCATGTTGGTTGGCTTTCTTAGCAGCACCGCATCTTTAAGCATGACCGGTCTATAACCAAGTTTCTGCAAAAGTTCGAAATACTGGTTTCTCAGACGGGCGTGCTCGGAATATAATTTCACGCATCTATCGAACCTAAAGCCATACCGTGCTTTTCCGATGTTGAAAATTACTGTCCCGTCTGCCGTGAATGCATATTTTAGGAATTCGCGTGCAAGTTCTTTGTCGTTTCTGATAAAAGCCGGTATTTCAGCTTCCGTCTCTTTTTCCTCTATAGAAAGCGTTCTATACGTTTTGGAATATGCTAAAAGCTCTTCTTTCACTTTATTGCTCACCCATGTCTGAATTCTCCATGCACCTTTCCGATAGTCTTTTACCATTTTGAGATCGAAAAGATTCTTTACCAGTGCTTGGAATTCACTTACCAATTGTTCTGAATTTGACGTGAAATGAATCCGCCACCTTTTACCTATTCCACAAAGTCCGCCATCGGTAAGCAACAAAGCTATGAGCCGAGCCATCAACGTATCTCTCGCTTCCATAGACTTATTGGGCAAGATGGGCTTATCTTAATTTCGCTTCAGCAAAAGAAAAATAAGCCCATCGAGCCAGCAAACCTTCACTCACTCCCAAATTTTCAGGTCTCAGGGCAGTGACTTCCGCACTTTCATACGGTGCGCCTTGTTGCCTGCGCGCATTCGCTTTCGCTCCGGCTCCGCGCGTGAAGCGCTTAGCCTCGCCACTGCCATGAACTCCCTGCCCCGTTATTCAAAACGGACGTTGGATTCTTCTCCCTTGCGGGAGCCTTACCCAACAAACGATAGCTGCCAGGTTTCAAGCTTTTTTCATCGGGTGTTACCCCTTCTTTTCATCGTTCCGTCACCGTACTACTTCACTATCGGTTTCGCGGAGTGTTTAGAATTGGGTCTAGATGAGACCCGTATTCTGACCGGCTATCCGGCCGGCCATACTCGTGCAGCAGGGCATATTCTTTTTTGCCTTCCCCTACGCGGGTATCACGCTTTGTACCAGTGCGTTCCAGCACACTTCGGGTCGGCAAACGAAGAACGGCCCCTGCCCTCTCCACATCGCTACCCTGTTTCCAGGGAGCTTCGGTTTGTTCTGTCTCCTTTTCATTCGCCATTACTGGGGAGATCGCTGTTGCTTTCTCTTTCTGCAGGTACTAAAATGTTTTAATTCTCTGCGTTCGCTCTCGCAGAAAGCGACTTGACGCACCTGAGGGTGCGTCGATTTGTCTTCCGCGAGTTGTCGGCTATGTGCCATTCGGAGATGTGCGGTTCAAAGGCTGCATGCGCCTTGCCGCACCTTACGGCAGCTTGCCACCTCCTTCGTCGCCTCGCGAACCGAGCTATCCACCTGACAGCGTGGGAGCTAGCTATCTTCGTCCTGGACTATGACTGCCTCATCAAGAACATCAGCATTCAACCAAACCAGCGGCGCTGGCCGGCCACATGTCAACCGACAACAGCTGACTCGCACAGCGTGCTGCCATTGCAGGTAGTGCACCGAAGAAGTCCAGAAGCAACGCATGCATAGTGACGTTCTGATTCACGCCGCTACCCGCTGACGACACACGCTTCTGCCACAAAGCTTGTACCGACTCTGAACAGCCTCGGTAGTTTTCTCGTATGGTACTGTAAAACAAACGCAGGATTGCTGACCCTGCAACCAGCACTAATACCGGATAAAAGTATATAAAGATGACGAGTGCGGGAGCCGCGATTCAATCCCCTGCATGGTAGCCTTCCGGTCCGTTCACCCGCCGGATGTCGCTCATGTCCCGAGGATCAAGCGGTACGGCAACGACAATGAGGTAGGTCGGATGCGTCTCGATACCGAGACTTTTTCCCCTTCCTGTCGAGACGCTCATAGACTTCCCGCAACTGCGGCCACCTGACGTCGAGCGGCAGCTCGATGCGCTGCGGTTCCCATCGGTAGCTCATAATGGACTGGATGGGATTTGAACCCATGGCCTCCTGCTGGTTTGATTGCCCCTCTCATCGTAAAATGGGATGCAACGCAGCCGCAGGCTGCGGGGCATTTGCAAAGCAGGCGATCTTTGCCGCACGTGTTCCAGCTGATCTACCAGCCCGTGTCTAATTCTTTCGGATGGCAGATTTAATAAGGTTACATGCATACCACATACCGCTTCGTGGTACCATGGCAAACTACAAAATCGGAGAGCCAGTCAGAGACCGGAGATACAGCGACCGGGATTTTTTAGGACGCAGCATAGAAGAAATGCCGTACACGCCGAATATCGGGTGGAAACCGCCAACGTATCATCCCGTACCGTTGGATGAACTGATAGCGGTGCACCTAACGGACCAGGACGTTAGAGACGGCGCATTAAAACCACATTCGTATTCGCCGGCTGTTGAGGACGGGGAACAGTGGTTTTTCCCCAGAGAAACACTCAGCTTTACCCTGAACGGGGTTGTTGCGGACCACACAGGGGGTGATATGCGAGAACGAAGCTATTCATGGAAAGGCAAACGATACGCTTACCTTATCCCCCTACGTGATATAATTGATCAGGTTACTTGCGTATTTACACATGATACGGTCGTTCTTGGAAAAATCTTCCTTCCCGATTCAACAACAGTTATTGCACACCAGAATCGGGATACTGTCATGGACGAAGTTTCACGAAGAGGTTATCATCCCTTCGATATACAAGGCGTCAAGGGACTGGATCCTGCATATTTGTCGGGAACTGATACAAACGTAAATCACCAGTTGAATTTTTCAGAAATATTCAGAGTATACGGCGTTGACAGGCCATACACGTCTCCGTCTCCCAACAACATACTGGCATTAGACGATCTGTTGCGTCGTGTATTTTTACATGCTGTATATTCTGATGCACTTCTCATGCCTATTGACCGGCTTGCAGCTGAGATGCAGCGGAGAATGGCGCATCTACGGCAGAGATACTATTCCGATAGCAGCAAGGCAAACAGTATATCCCGCCTTGAGGATGGCGTCGCCGTCTATCAGAGATTTCTGTCAGATTTACGAGAATGGGAGCAGGCAGCAGCCACGGCACGCATGCGGGCAGGTCAGTTGTCAGAAGATGAATATGCTTTAATGAGGGAAAGCGTCAGGGCTGCACCACGAAAAATACGTGAACGATTATTGTGGAAGAATAACGAGGCGAGGTTTTCCAGATAGAAAAGGTTAAGGACAGAGGTATGAGCATTTCCTCGGAAAGCAGAACTTTCCGGGAAATCACGGAAGCCGCAGCTTCCGGTGATTTGGCTTACTATCAGAACGCACACGTTTCTTTTTCCCTACTCGAGCCGAAGCTCTTTCGAGAAAAAATAAAGGAGGTGATCCAGCCGCACGTTCCCGTACGGCTACCTTGTTTGCCGAGCAACGACTGGATACTGAGTGACGAACACGTCGTCACTGCCGCTTCAGTCCTGTCATCTCTGCTGGTTCAGGGTCAAGCCTTGTAATCTACATACCCAGCAAATCAAATCGCCCATTCGTTACTTTACGAATGCTCGCTCTTTTGCGCGAACAGAAGAGCTCTTAGCCCTCCTTGCAGAAACTTGATTCGACGTGCTCAACGCACGCCTCACCAAGTTCCCACTCGGATGGCTTGACGGGCGGTGTGTGCAAGGAGCAGGGACGCATTCAGCGAAAGAGTTCACGGACGCGCGAACATGTCATTGTGCTGCACTGCACGCAGCGTTACACTCCGCCGCATGCACGACCAATCATCCTGCGAACGCGCATTCATGATGACCTTCGCTTACTAGGGATTCCGGCTTCACGGGGGCGGGTTGCAGCCCCCGATCCGAACTAAGCGTAGGTTTAGGAGATTGGCTTTGCCTCACGGCATCGCATCCCATTGTCCTACGCATTGTAGGCCGCGTGTAACCCCAGGGAATTCGGGCCATACTGACATCGGCTAGGGGACGATGATATGCTTCAGCTCTCCAACGTCAGTAAAAACAAAATCATAAGGTCCTTTCAATTCTTCAAGGTCTCTCTGACTTACTGCGAAGTTAGATTTCACGAATGCAGCAAGTTTTAGTGTTTTGAAATTAAATTTTATTCTATAACCTTGATATGCAAGAAGCCGTATGTTATTTTTGTGCTCTTTGTAGCTTTTTGTTTTGATATCCTTACATTCAATTGCTATATGATGATCTCGTAGAAAGATGTCGGTTATGATGCCTTTGTTTTCGTCTAATGGAAAATTTATCTCTGGATTAAGTCCGTTAGACTCGAGAAAAGCCATCACAGACATTTCCTGTTCAGTCGATCTGAGACGCAATGAATTTATTGCACCTTTTCTTTGGGCCAAGAGAACTTTTTTAGTCCCTTGGTTTGCTTTGAAGAAACCATTTGATTCAGAAGCCATTCTTTTGTAAGCCAGAAGTACATTTTCTTCTGTTACATTTTCTTTTAGTTTTCCTTTAATCTTTTCTATGTACTTTTCTGCAGTTTTCGCTTTCATTTTCTTTATGATGCCCCTTTCATACTTGCTGATATTCTTGTTGTTTTCAGCCCCGACAAATGTTTCAAAATTATTTTGCGACATTTGGAGAGCCAAGCGCAAGATTAGTATTTTGGATGCATCATTTTCAATCAATTCTGGCTTTATTTCTCTGAAATCTTTTGTCAGTTTCTTAACGTCTCTGAACATCTTTCTAATTTGATGTAAAGATACTGACGTTGGAGGCATATACTAACCTTGTTTAGGCTAGTATTTGTAGATTCACCTTCCCCTATCTGCCGTCGACCGTCCCTTCCTCTGGTTTAGCACCAGCGGTCCCGATAGAGTGCTTCCCTTCCGAAGAAGGGAGTGGCAACTAGCGGCACGGGTCTCGTTCGTTTCATGACTTAACATGACACTTCACAGCACGAACTGACGACGGCCATGCAGCACCTCTCAGCTTGTCAGGTAACCCCTTCAGAGTGACCCTCATTCTGCTGTCTTCCCGGGTCAGGTTCCTGGCGTTGAATCCAATTGAACCGCAGCCTCCACCCCTGGTAGTGCTCCCCCGCCAATTCCCTTAAGTTTCAACCTTGCGGTCGTACTCCCCAGGCGGCCCGCTTATCGCCTTCGCTACGACACTGCATGTCCACGAAGGACATGCAACACCAAGCGGGCATCGTTAACAGCTAGGACTACCGGGGTATCTAATCCCGATCGCTCCCCTAGCTTTCGCCCCTCACCGTCGAACCCGTTCCAGCCGATCGCCTTCGCCACAGGTGGTCCGTTACGGATTAAAAGATTTTACCCTTACCCGTAACGTACCATCGGCCTCTCCCGGTCCCAAGACTGGTAGTATCTCCAGCAAGCCCGACAGTTTGCTGCCGGATTTGGTGTTCGCAAATGAAGCATCGGAAGTTGCGAACAGCAAATTCCAAAAAGCTCTGCTTTTTGCGAATTTCACCAGAGACACACCAGCCCGGCTACGGGCGCTTCAGGCCCAATAATCGTGACTACCTCTCGTGGCGCGGTTATTTACGGTTCGCAGAACCGGAAATTTCAGAATCGCCTGAAATCCATGCGATGCCAGACTGAATCGTGCGTCGATTCTGCAAATTACCGCGGCGGCTGGCAACCGTCTTACCCACCACTTATTCCTCCAGCTGTTTAGACTAGAGAAAAGATTTCGCTCGCGCGAAATCACTCAGGATTCCCTTCTCACGCTTTCGCGCATTGGAAAGGTTTCGCGCCTGCTGCGCTCCGTAGAGCCTGGCTTTATGTTTTCTGTTCGCAGAACAGCAAGCCTAAGAATGCGGCTCAATGAGAGCATTCTTACTTCAGAGATTCTATTCTGCAAATCTCAGAAGCCATATCCGGGAGGTGGTTAACTTTTATGAAAGAGTATATTTCATTATCATCTAAAAATGTTTGCAGAAATCCTCGATCAAAATCGAATGTCTTTATTATTGCATCTAGAATTTTTGTTTTTTCATAGTTTCCCCAGATACCCGTTGGGGTTATTCTGATGCCACCCATGAATCCAATTAATTTTCGAAATTTTTTGATCGATTCTTTTTGTTGTATTATCACTGAATTTGGGTTTGTTTTCGGCACAAATCTATGATTTATTTTAAGGGTTTTCAGCATCCTAGAAATTCCTTTTAATAGCAGCGGATGTTCAGTTGAAATCTTTATATGTCTTGAAAACTCAAGCCATTTGCCATGTCTATTTGCTCTTAACTGAACACTTCCTTCTGAATTTGTGAATGCCTGAAGAAAATCCTTTATGTTGTTATTGCTTTTATAAACGAATCTTGGGATTTTAATCCCCGGGTACGTCGTGTCTTTATAGTGTTTTGTTAAACATTTCTGACACAGCTTACCGCCGTGGAGGTTAACCAGGCATGGAGAAGTTCTAAAAGTTGGTGACATGCTAAACAAAAACTTTCTCCACTCTTTATTTAACTTGCAATAAAAGCTGTAGCTGGCTCTCCAGTTTTTATCACGTTTTCTCTTGGTTATTTTCCCAACGTTTCTTCCTAAAATGTCGCTACAAAGTTGCCGAAAATCCTGCACTATCGCTAGATCTGCACACTCTATCGAAACTTCTACTTGTTCTATTCCCATTTTATTCTTTTTGCGTCTTAAACTCCCATCACTGAACAGATACCCTATAAATCTTGACATGCGTCTTTCATTCACATGCATACAGGTACTTGCCTCAGGGAAAATTTAAAGTTAACCACCTCTCTCCGGGCTATCGCTCTCACGACCCGTACGGATTATAAGTTTGTTAGGCATTTATCCTAACAACAGCTTAATCCGCCGCAGCCTCATCCTCAGGTGCCTTGCGGCTTTTGGCGAAAGCGCCTTCCAGCCTCTATCGCCTATAGGGTATTATCGCCACTTTCGCGGCGTTATCCCCTTCCTGAGGGCAGATTAGCTACGTGTTACTGAGCAGTTCGCCCTGCCTTGCGGCAGTGACTCGCATGGCTTAGCCGAATCCTGATAAAGGTAGTCTCCGGCGGGATCAACCGGAATTGTAGGGAAAACACTTACCCTGCAAATTTTTCTAATAGTGTTTGGCCTGCTCATACCTCTATCCGACATTATGACTGCATAATGCCTTCACCTGAGCTGCGCGTGAACTGTTTTTTCATCGCATGCGGGACGGACGCCGTGCGTCCGCCGTTTCTTTTTTGCATACACTCGAAAACAACGCCATTACCGAGGCGCGCAGCGTGATTCATCGCTCCGAAGAGCTCGTGATTATGAAACAGAGAAACGGTTGGTTCTGCTAATTGCTGATTACCAAAGGACAGTGCGCCCTCTGCGTATCAAAATCCTGTGAGCAACAGTTGCCAAACCAAGCCGCCCTTCGACGTGAACGGACGTTCACGCCGCTGAAAACCCAACTACTATCCGTGCTTAAAGTATTAAAAGACTGTTCACCGACGTATCTGATGGCATTCGGCAGCTACCTGCGCTTTTTCACCGGCATTCTGCTGGCAGGAGAGCTTATCCGCCTGTGGCTCGCGAAGGAGCCTGCGTCGACCATTGGCATGATTCTTGCGGTGCTGTACCTGCTGCTGTCGGTGCTCTGGTTCGCCTTCAAGTTCTAGGTGCGCACATGAACGAGGAGATGATGGCAAAATTCCTATCGGAGCACCATATACCCTTTAAGGTCGCCAGCCATAAACCTGTTTACAACATCGCAGAGGCAAGCGAAGCGGAGGGCATACATCCAAGTAAGGTGGTCAAGAATATTTTGATGAAAGACGAGAAAGGCTTTTTCCTGATTGTGCTGTGCGGGGATACAAGGTGCGATTTTGACAAGATACGGGATTTTCGCAGGACCAAAAGGGTGAGGATGGCTACTCCTGAAGAAGTCAAGACACAGACAGGCGTGGATGTGGGGGCGGTAAACCTTTTTTCCTGCCCTGAAGTGATTGCCGATAACGGTGTGCTGAAGCTAAAAGAAATCAACTGCCACCCCGATGACAATACGAAGACTATTTATTTTCCAGTACAGTATCTGAAAGATGTCCTGCCCCACCTCGACGTAGCTGACATAGCTCAGTAACATGTTTCTCTGATGTCCTTCAGTATAGTGCAAATCCCGCGTACTGCCTTTTGTCGCATTTCGCTTTTTCTATTTCAAGCCGCTCGACGCGCGCGCGGTCCGGGCCGACGCGGACCTTTTCCAAGAGTTTTTCGAGCTGCTCTTTGTCGCCTTCTGCCAGAATCTCAACAGAGCCGTCGGGCAGGTTCTTCGCCCAGCCGGTGACGCCGAGCTCCAGAGCGCTCTGCCGCACGAAGTCGCGGAAGAACACGCCCTGCACGAGGCCGTATGCAATAGTGTGATACTGCATCAGTCCAGCTTCTGGCAACCCGTGAACCATACTATCCCCAATATGACCCTGTCTTTTTCCGCTCGGTCTGGTACGGGTTGGTAATCGTGTACGCAGCGCCCGGCGTGTACGCGCCCGCTTTCGGCTGCCGCACGACCATACCAGCGCCTGCGCCGTAGCCCGCCTTCACGAGCGACGTTGCATACGAACTCCTGCTCACGTCCAGCTCCGCTCGCCGCTCGAACCGCATCGCGACGGTTTGGAGGCTGAATTTTATGCGCAGCCATATCTCGTACGGTATCCTCGATTTGAGCTTCTCGATCTGGTCAGGATGCAGGGCGATGCCCTTTGCCGTGATTTCCGACGGGTCGAACGCGCAGGTAATGAAGTTGGCGTCCGTCCAGTCCGCGTTGTTGCGGTTGGTGCTGAACATGATGGACCAGCTCATGTCCGCTTTCCTGAAGCTCGTCTTGTCGACAATTGCCTCGTTGAGCGCGCACCACTTCATCGACGCGCCGTCGAATTTTGTCCTGCGCACAACCGTGCGCCGGAACGACGACCAGTCGAGGAACGCCTCCGAGAAATCGGCGCCGGTGAGGTCGGCGGTGTCGAACGAGGAGAAGCTTAAATCCGCGTTCCTGAACGAGATGCCGGCGAGCGTCACGCCGTCGAACTGCGCGCCCGTGCACATGACGTTGTCGAAGCTGCGCTCGCCCTTCTTGTACCGCGCGAGGATTTCGTGGGCGGGCATCGGGCGGCGGCTTCTCATGCTATTTATCTTTCTCCAACATTTAAATTTCACCAATTGTACATGTGACCGCGTATGCAACTCGCCCTCTGTTTCATCTATCACCACGGCATGCCGGACGAGGTCGTCAAGGACGCCGAACTCATCAGGCGCGTTTCCATCGAGAAGCGGATGCCGGCTACTCATTTCTTTTCGGGCATTGAGCTGAACACGCTGCTCCACGAACGCCAGCGCATAAGCCACGCACTTGGCACCGATGTCGGCGGCACGCTCGATCACCTGCGCACGGCGGCGGACATCGCGCTGCGGAACACCGGCTTTTGCTACGACGGCTGGCTGACGAACCACTTCTACGAGAATATTGACAGCGCACGACACTTCCTGCAGGGATAAGAAAAATACGTAGAGAGGGCGAGGAATGTAATAGTAAAGAACATTGATTTTGGAACATTTTACAATGTTCTTTCCCTATAGCAGATTGTGGTAAAAAGTTCCATTATTATTACAATCTGCTATAAGCCATGCGCTCAAAGAAAATAACAGTCAAGTTCCTACCGCTTCGGCGACGCGCTCCATGACGTCCGCCCGCACAAAAAGAGGATACTGTTCATCATCTTTCCGACCGCGCACACGAAGTTTCAATGCTGTGCCATCGTACCGCACGCCGTTCATGGTGCGTGATGCCGAGAACGGGTACCCTCCGCCGCACGCCGTGCAGTGCGCGTCCCTGTATCCGCCATCTGTTGCACTGCCGTTCACGTAGACGAACGGATGGTCGCAGGCACTTTCCTCAATCGCAGCGCGTCGTTTCATGCGCGAACTACGATGCAAAAGCTTAAGAAAGAAAATGCGGGGGGAGAGATTTGAACTCTCGAAGCGACTAACGCACAAGGCCCTCAACTTCGCCTTGCAGCATCATGCTGCAATCTTGCTCCAAAGGTCCCTGCGTTTGACCACTCTAGGCTACTGTTGCTTTGCAACCGAACTGGCTAGGAGACCCCCGCTCTCACGATTACTTGTGTCCTTCAGTATACATCGAACCAAAGGATTTTATAGATGACGGATAATAATCTTTTGTGCGGGTTGTGCACAATTCTCCCGGTCCCAGTGCAGCCAAATTTCTCTACCCGCAACAAACACATGGATCATCCAATCCGGTCTGGTGCCCTGTCTTCCACTGGCACCAGCCGCCATATGATGCGGCGACGCGGCACTACTACGATGAGTGCGCCGAGCGCTCGTACCGGCACCATCTGGACGTGCTTGAGGCGCACCCGGGCATCATGGTGAATCTCAACGTCACCGGCACGCTGCTCGAGCTGATGGAGCGATACAACCCCGAGTTCATTGACCGCATACGAAACGGCAGCGACCGCGGCCAGATACATCTCACCGGAACGGCAGATTGCCACGCCATCCTGCCGCTCGTCTGCAATCGTTATGGCGATGCTGCGGCACGGCTCCATATCGAGAAGGACATCGAGCGCAAACGCGCGCTGTTCGGCACGATGCCGAAAGCATTCAGGTTCCCCGAGTACGCGGTTGACGAAAGAACGCTTGCTCTGGTGGGGGAATACCACGATATTGCGCTCCTCAGCGGCGTGACGTACGCTGCCGCAGGCCTTCAGTACGGCGTTCCCTACAAAAAAGGAAACCTTGTACTCCTCTGCCGCGATGACGGGTTGTCAAACCTCCTGAGCGGCATGGACCACTACGGCAGGAATTATTTCACGTGGTTCAGGGATTACGGAGGCGACCCCCGCGATGCTGCCGAAGAGTTTGCACAGCAGCTTTTACAATCACCATTCATGCTGACCGACCTCGACGGCGAGGCATTTTTCCACCACGCGCTCCTTGCCGGCGTGCCCCACGACAAGGCAGAACGGTACCTTGACGAGCTGTACAGCGTCGTCGAGCGGCACGGCGTCAGAACGACACACCTTCCAGAATTCGCATCGTTGCGAAGTCCGGTGCACACCGATGCCGTTATACCACCAACGTCATACTATCCCGGCGGCTTTGTCATCTGGGACGGCAATGAACGGCACAACAAACTCTGGGAGAATATAGACAGGGTATGGCAACTGTACCAAGGCGGACTACGGAACGGGACGCCTCCCGAAGTTCTCAACAGGCTGGAGCGCAACGCGCTCCGCAGCCAGGCAAGCTGCTTTACATGGGCGGTCACCCACGACTATCCCAGTTGGTGGACCGAGCAGCCGGCGCGGTATGCACATGACAGCGAACTGCTGCTTGCAGGGGAGCGGCGCCATGCGCCCTCTCCAGCCGCTTAGTCGCCCGCGTGCGCGCTGATAATGTTCCCGCAGCTGCACTTCCACGTGAAGTAGGCGGCGTCGCTGTTTGATTTCTCGAGACCCGGCCTGAAGCTGTGGCCGTGCGGACTGCCACCCTCCTCCTTGTCGCTCTCCATCTCGAGCTCGTACACCTTGACGAGCGCCATCTCATGGCCGCACACGTTGCACTTCGGGAACGACTGAACATTTACCGCAAGGTCGAACGCCACAATATCACTTATACTATATTTTCTCCGCATGCATTAATAGATTTTCAAGAAGGACGCGCAAATTACCCGAGCCGCCTGATGACGTGCCAGCCGAACTCGGTCTTCACCGGCGGCGACAGCTGGCCTTTTTCGAGCGCGAACGCTGCCTGCTCAAAGGGACGGACCATCTGACCCCTGCCGAACGTGCCGAGATCGCCGCCCTGCTTGCGCGACGGGCACAGCGACTTCTCCTGTGCAAGCTTCGCGAAGCTCGAGCCAGCCCGGAGCGCCTTCAGCACCTCGCTCGCTTCCTGCTCGGTCTTCACGAGGATGTGGGCACAGTGGACGGTGTTCATATATATCCGGCTAGCATTGCAATGAAATGCTCTTAAGAGTTTCACTTATCTTTTTTCGGAACGTGCGGTGCAATTTCATGCTTCCTGCCGTCAACGAACTTTATCGCGACGGTCGTGTACAGCACGCTCGCGAGGATGACCACGAAAATCACGTTGGTGTATATGTCAGCGCCCTCGATGCCGTAGACAACCGGCAGCTGCGCAAGGACGGCGGGGGCAAGGCCGCGCGGTATCATGATGCTCATCACCCGCTTCTCTGAGGCCGGGAGCTGCAGGCCGGCGGTGCCGAGCTTCACCACCACGAAGCGGCTCACCGCAATGACGAAGGTTATCACGATGCCGTAGAGCACGTACTGCGCCTGTATGCTGACGATGAGCCCCAGATACACGAAGAAGAAGGAGCGGATGAAGAAGCTCACCTCGTTCTGGAACCGCTTGAACAGGTGGTCTATCGTGAACTGCTTCTCGAACTTGAGCATGCGCGAGAAGGCGGCGCCGTTGCCCAGCACGAGACCGAAGAACAGCGCGCCTATAGCTCCCGAGCCGCCCACCGCCTCGACGAACACGTAGACGAGCAGCAGGATTGCGAGCGAGAGCATATAGTCGAACGGCTTTCCCTTGAGCTTGTCGAGCGCGAACAGCCATATGAGGCCCGTTATCATCCCCACCACCGCGCCTATGGAGAACGCGCTCATGACGCTGCTCCCCGCCACGGAGACGGTGCTCAGCTGCGCGCCGGGCTGCACCATGATGTTGAGCAGGACAATGGCAACGACGATAACGAGCGGGTCGGTGAATATCGATTCGAGCTCGAGCGTCATCTTTATCTTTTCCCGCGCCCGCAGCCGGGAGGCAACCGACAAAACTATTGCCGAGCTCGTGCCTACCAGGATGATGCCGAGCAGGAGCGCATGGAGCAGGTTCATGCCAATGACCAGCACGCCCACCGCAGTGACAACGAGCGTGTCGACGACGGCGCCGATGAGCGCAAGGAACATGCCGCGCGGCACGCCGCGCACCATCTGGTAGAAATCCATGTTCAGGCCGGCGTCGAAGAGGATGATGAGGATTGCAATCGCGGAAAGGAACGGCGATATGACAACGAACACGTTCCGGTCCACGAGGTTCAGCGAGGACACGAGAAGCCCGAACAGCATCAGCCAGATGATGTCAGGGATGTGCGTCTTTTCAAAGACCAGCGAGCCGATGTAGCCGACGACGATGGTAATCGCAAAAAGAACGAGCAGGCTGAAGGGCTCAAGTGCCATAGTATTCATTCACTCCTCATGTATAAATTATTTTGATAGTCTGCATGCTCCGTACGGGATTCGAACCCGTGTCTGCGGCTTTGCTCCCGCTTTTTTGGTCGAGCTTTTTTTCCAAAAAAGGTCGTCGAAAGGCCACCATCCTTGACCGGGCTAGACTAACGGAGCGAAAAAGGAATTGTTGCCGGCAAGCTTTTAATAGCAAGCATGTTACAGCTCGTCCTTGATAAGGGCGCGCCTGAGGCGTTCCTTTTCCTTCTTCGCCACCCTCATGAGCTCGATGCTCCTCAGCAGCGTCTGCTGATTGGCGAACCGCTCCAGTTGCCTGTTCCTCAGCAGCCGCTCCAGATTGTGTATCTTTACTTCCTGGCTCCTGTAGAGGAAATAGGCGACGGTGACCGCCATGAACGTGACAGCAACGGCAGCGAGATAGCTGTAGAACAAGCTCTCGCCTGTGGGCACTATCTGCGCAATCGTCTGCTTGATGGCTTCGTTCCACGTCAGGCCCACGACGAACGCAAGGGCAGTTATGACAGACGAGACGAGGAGCGCCCGTATGTCGAGCTTCTTCGCCGCCTCCTCGAAATTCTGTGCCATAAGCTTCATAGAGCGAGGAACCTTATAAACGCTACCATCCTAGAGCAACGAAACGAGCAGGTATGCCCCTGCGCCGATGAGCGCCGCGACAGGGATGGTGAGCACCCATGCGACAAACATAGTCCGCGCCACTGTCCAGCGGACTGACGTGACGCGTTTCACCGTCCCGACACCCATTATCGAGCCTGAGATGACATGCGTGGTGCTCACCGGAATGCCGGTGACGGCAGTGCCGATGAGGACCGTGCTTCCGGCAGACTCTGCACAGAACCCGTCCACCGGCTTGAGTTTCGTTATCCGCTTGCCCATCGTCTTGACGATACGCCAGCCGCCTGCGTACGTGCCGAGCGCTATGGCGGCGTGACTTAGGAAAATCACCCACAACGGCACATGGAATTCCGATGTGATGCCGCTGCTAAACAGCAGAATCGCGATGATGCCCATGGTTTTCTGCGCGTCGTTCGTGCCGTGACCCAGGCTGTAGAGGCTTGATGAGAGCAGTTGCAGCTTCCTGAAGCGCGCGTTCGCCCTGAGCGGCACCGCATTCCTCGACAGGTTGAGCACCGCGATGCTGAAGAGCCCGGCGACGGCGAACCCGATGAGCGGCGCAAGCGCCATGAACGTGAGCGTCTTGGTGATGCCTTCCCAGAGCAGCACGCCGAACCCTGCAGATGCGACCGCAGCGCCGGCGAAACCGCCGATAAGCGCGTGGCTGCTTGACGTCGGCAGGCCGAAATACCATGTGATAATATTCCACGCGATGGCGCCTACCAGTCCTGAAAAGATGACCGCAACAGTCGACGCCGAAGGGCTGATAATCCCCTTGCCGATGGTCGTTGCCACTGCCACGCCAAAGAAAAACATGCCGACGAAGTTCCAGAACGCCGCAAGCAGCACCGCCTGCCGCGGGGTGAGCACGTTGGTCGCGACAACGGTCGAAATCGCATTAGCCGCGTCGTGGAAGCCGTTGATGAAATCGAATATGAGCGCGATGGCGATGATGAACCCTATAAGCACGAGGTCAGCCATGCTTGACCACGATTGCCTCTATAGTGTCCGAAACGCCCTCTGCTTCGTTCATGACAGCCTTGAGAAAATCGTAGATTTCGCGCAGCTTTATGATTTCCTTTGCGTCGTCAGTGCCGTCGAACAGGTCGAGCAGCGCGCGATGAAACACGGTGTCCGACGCATGTTCAAGCATGTGTATCTCAGCTATGTGCTCGTGCACGTTATTGCTGTTTCCGCTCAGTTTTGCCACCGCCATATCCATCTGTACTGCAGCTTTCACGATGAGCGCTGCCATATCACGGGCATGCGGCGTCAGGCGCTCGATGCGAAAAAGGAGCAGCCTCACCGAAGTTCCGTTTATGAAATCAAGGACGTCGTCGAGCTCGCAGGCGAGCCGGTGGATGTCCTCGCGGTCGATAGGCGTTATGAAGGTTCTGTGGAGCGCGGTGATAAGGTTGTGCACCATCCGGTCGCCGGCTTCTTCAAGCTCTTTCAGTTCCTTGACGCGCCCGCCGCGCTCTTCAGGCGCGAGTTTCCCGTAGTTCTCTATCAAGTCGCCGAATTTTCTGGCGCTGAGAACGAGATGCCCCGATTGCTGCTTGAGCAATTCAAAGAACTTTTCCTCGCGGGGGATGAACAGGTCTGAAATGCCCATGAAGGATTCTTAGCGGGTAATTATAAAAATGAATGGGCCAGGGCAGAATCGAACTGCCGGTCTCCACGTTGTAAGCGTGGCGTCATCTGTGGTTGCAATTCTGCAACCAAGATCTCAAAGATCCCGGGTCTTTGCAGATAACCATATTCCAAGTTTTTGGTTAAGCTTTTTCCCAAAAAGCTTACTAGACTACCGGCCCTTTGGTTCCTGCTGTCTATGTCAGTACTCTGGCAAGCAATGCTTAAATGTGCGGTGGAAAAAAGCGCTGGGGGTGGGACTTTCCGGCCTTTTCTCTCTTCTTTTGGCTGAGATTTCCTTTTCAAGAAAAGGTCATTTGAACCCACGCGAGCTTTCGCTCACAGGTTTTCCAGACCTGCGCCTTGAACCAAACTTGGCTACCCCAGCAGCGCCCGCGGCGCAAAAAAGCATTCTTTTTGCAAGGTTTATAGTGGACCAACAAAAGAATACCAACATATTACTTTTGTTGTCCGCTACACGCGGAAAACAAGGTTTTCCGGTGCACCAAAAAGCTTTGCTTTTTGCGTGTAAGTGAACCAAGATATAATACCTGATTGTTTACTTGGTTCACTATATATAGGCATTCGTAGCTTACACGTTTCCCAGCAGGAAAAAGAACACGACGCCAAGGATACCAAGGATGAGCAGGGCGAGGAGAGACCATATGACCGTTGCTACTCCTCTCAAAACCGCGCAGCCTCCTCTATGAGCATGTTCGGGATGTCGCCGTCGAGCACGCCGTACCTGAGCCTGCATGCGTTGCAGGCGAGGGTATTCCTCTTTTTATTGTACACAAGGTCGCCCTTGCACTTCGGGCATGCCAGAATCTCGAGCAGATCTTTCTTGAGCATACAACCACCTACGTAAAAATATCAATAATTGCGGAAAGCACCAGCATGAACGCCATGAACATGACCACCGCATCCGGCGCTGCTATCTTGAGCCAGAGCAGCAACGCTGCAATAATCTGTACGGCGGCGAAAAAAAGGTCTGCTGGATTGTTGAGCATGGTTACTGTAATGCATTCTGAAGATTTAAATATTGTTATGCTTCCAGAGCTTCCACGGAGCTAATGGTGCGAGAAGCAGCGCTCACCGGTGAAAACCATCGAGATGTTTGCCTTGTCCGCGGCCTCGATGATTTCCTTGTCCCTTATCGATCCTCCGGGCTGCACGATGGCGGTGATGCCGGACTCGGCGCATGCCTCGATAGAATCAGCGAACGGGAAATAGCCGTCTGACGCGAGCACCGAGCCTTCAAGACGGTAATCCTCCCGATTCCCCAGCCTCTTGTCCAGCCATGCTGTCCGCTGCACCGACTGGTACACGGCACGCACGCGGTCAGGTTGGCCGGTTCCGCACGCGACCGTGTATAAGTCCCGTGCAATCGCTATCGCATTCGAGCGGAGCGACGAGCATACGTACCACGCAAAGAGCAGATTCTCGAGCTCCCTTTTCGCCGGCTCCCGTTTCGTCACCACGCCACCGCCCTCCGCAGCAAGCAGGTCTTCCGGCTTCCTGAAGTGCGTCAGGAACGGCTCCTCGAGGACAATGATTCCCCTGAAGCTGCCGAGGCTCTTGATCCACGGTGTTGCGTCATCGCCGGCGAATTTTGGCAACGTGCCCAGCCCTTCCAGCACAACCACGCGGAGATTTTTTTTTGCCGCGAAAACATCGAGTGCGCGCTCCTCGAACGCCGGTGCCGCAACAACTTCGACAAAATAGTCTTTACGCGCCAGCGTTTCGGCAAGTTCTTTTGTCACCGCGACGTTGAACGCAACCACGCTTCCGTATGCCGCGACCGGGTCGCAGTGCCACGCCTTAGCGAAGGCATCGCCTGCCGTCGCAGAAACTGCAACACCGGTCGGGTTGCAGTGCTTCATGACCGCGCATGCGGGCAGAGAGAAGTACTTGAGGAGATTCGATGCCCTGAAAATGTCCTCCGCGTTGCCAAGCGACAGCCCGCTCTTCCCGGACTTCACCTCGGCGATGCGGAAGTTGTACGATTCGTTAATGTAGAGCATTCCAGGCTGGTGCGGGTTCGTGCCGTACCGCAGCTCGTACAACGGCAGAAACACGTGTTCCGTCTTCTTTCCGGCGGATTCGAGAACGAGCGTCATCTTTTCAGGAAAGTCGCCTTTTGTTTTTGTGGCGTATACGTCCCTGAGCATCTCATCCCCATTTACTTGGAGGGAAATCTATTTAATTTCTGTTCACGGCGTGAAGGTGCCACTGCTCCTTCAGCACGCCTGCAACAGCGCAGACACGGAGATCCTTGTTCAGCATGTCGAAGAAAAAGCGGGCGAGCGTTTCAGGAGTTTCTGCCCGTATCGGCACCGACAGCGCAGCAGCATCGAACGGCTCCGGCCTGCTGACATCACCATTGTACGTCACGATGCCCGACATGCTACCTGTCTTCGTTTCCAGCTTGCGTACAACCGGATGCGAGGACACGATGCCGAGATACATCCTGTTTCCCGGAAGGATGGCGCCGGCGATGCGCGGCGTTTTCAGCCCGTCCTTCTCATGACCGGCTTTGCGCAATGCCTCGGCGAGAAGTACTTTGTTCATAAACGGTCTTGCAATTGCAGCGATATGGCTGCCGTTTGTGATGAACGCCGACCTGCTGCTGGTCCGGATGCATTCGTAATGGCGCAGCGCATCGCTCCTCCTGCCTTGCAGAGGCTCGATGCGCACGTGACTGCCGTCGACGACAGCCCTCCTCTCCATGCTTGCAGTGCTTCTGCCGGTGACGAAATAGGCAAAACAGGGGCTCGTTCCCGTCAGGCCGAGAAATATGCCGCGCCCGGGGTAGCCGGCAAGCAGTTTTTCAATGTCCACAAAAATTCTTCCCTTGCAAATGTTAAAAAGCAACGAGAGAAAACGCACAGCCTACGCTGCAGTCTTTTGTATCATAACAACCCTGTCGGTCTTCGCGATGCGGCTTTTGGTCATGCGCTCGCTGTCTGCCTCCGCGCGTCCGAGCGCGACGAGCTCGCCTTTCAAGGTCACCAATGCGACCAGGTCACCCTGCCGTATCCCCTTCTGTACCCTGCTTGCGCCGGAGATGTACAGCGGCGAGCCGTTCGTCAGGGAACGGACTGCCGAATCCTTGACAATTATTTTTCCCAGATGGCTGGCGGCTGCCTCGACCGGCAGCACGTATTTCCTGATACGCTCATCGCCGTCCTGCTTCCATTGCAGGTACGCGTCCGCAAGGTCGTGCATTTTTACTGCCGCATCCTCCGCAAAGGGCCCTGCCCGCGTCCTTCTGAGTTCCTGCATGTGCGCGCCGCCTATTTGCCTCCCGACATCATGGACAATCTTCCGCACGTACGTTCCTGCTTCGCACTCGATCCTGAAAAGGGCATCGCGGCCCTTCAGCTCGAGCAGCTCGAACGCATGCACGCGTCGCTGGCGCTCTTTCCGCGCCACGGCGCTCCGCACCGGCGGCAGCTGGCGTATAGTGCCGGTGAAGGCCTGCATAATTCCCCTGAGCGCCGCTTCATCGACGTCTTTGTGCGTGTGCATGATGCCGACGTACTCCTTATCGACCTTCTGCAGCGCGGGGATGGCTTTGCACGCGCTCTCCAGCGTCAGCGGCAGCACTCCGGACACCGCGGGGTCGAGCGTGCCTGCGTGGCCGACTTTTTTCAGGCCGAGCACTTTCTTGACCGTTGCGACGGCGTCATGCGACGTCGGTCCCTGCCACTTGTCAAGGATGACAATGCCGTTGGCGAGCAGTTCCTCGACGCTGCGCTCTTCAGGTTTTCTTCCGCGGGCAGGCTCGTCAGCAGATTTCACAATCCAGTCAGAATCCTCCATACGCAACGTTTAAGTCCGCACGCTTTTATAGTGAACCAAGTAAATAATCAGGTATTATATCTTGGTTCAGAGGACTGTGCAGAATTATGAATAGTCTGGAACACATACTTCCGAAGACGGAAGTTTTGATGTGATCCAGACTATAGCTGGAATTTGTGACAAAACCAACTGAGATGATTTGTAAATTTGTAAAATAAGGGATACACATATGGCATCCCTCAGGAAACTGGAAGAACGGATAGCGCATATCGAGGAGCGGAACAGGAAAGTCGAATCGGACAAGGCGTGGGAAACAAGCTATTCCCGGCGGGCGCTGCTCGTGCTCTTTACGTACGTCGCGGTCGGCGCCTACCTGCATGCCATCGGCGTCAGGGACGCGTGGCTGCACGCCATCGTGCCTGCGTTCGCGTTCATGCTCTCAACGCTGACGCTGCCGTTCTTCAAGCGCGTCTGGAAACGGAACAGGCAGCGGGCCCAGAATTAGATCGATTCGAATCTTCCTGTCTTCTTGTTCTTGCGCACCTTGTCCCATGGGAGGAACTGCCCGTTCATGGCGATGTAGACGCCTGGTGGGAGCGTCTGGACAAACGCAAGCGCGCTGCCGAGATTGAAGAGGCCGTCAGAGCTCCGAAAAACATACGGAACCATTGCGCCTGTCATGACTATTGTCTTGTTCTTCACTTTCCCGGCGAGCGCCCTGGCAGTCTCCACCATGGTATCCGTGCCGTGGGTGATTACGATTTTGTTTTCCTTTGTTGCAAGGCAGTTTCTGACAATCGTTTCCCTATCTTCCTCGGTCATGTGAAGGCTGTCAACCATCATCAGCGTGCGGATGTCGACGTCAACGCGCGAGCGCCCGAGTTCGAGTATTTCGGGCAGATGCGTATCCTTGAAGAAGAGCTGCCCGTCCAAATCATTGTACTCCTTGTCGAACGTGCCGCCGGTCACGAAAATGCGTATCGTTTCGTCCATGCGTGTCACACGTAAATCTTGAGCAGCTTCCTCATGAGCAGCGCAAGCGGAATGGAAGCCATAAGGTACCAGCCCACCCAGCCGATATCCTCGCCGGTAAATGGCAGGCTGAACGGCGGGAACGCAACGATGCGGGCGAACTTTATTTTGGCGTCGCCTTCCTTCTCGACATTCCACAAGCCGCCGGCAAACGCGTGCCTGCACGGGAGCACGCAGTCAAACGGCGTGCCGTCGCTCACCTCGAGCGTGCCGCCCACAAGCCCGACCTGATATGTGCTGCCGCTAAGGGTCACGTTGCCCCTGCCATCCCTGAGCTCGGCGAACCTGTCGCCGAAATCTTCGGTAACAAACGGTATGATAAGCAGAACGATAACGCCGGAAAAGATCATGGGCTTCAGCGACATGCGCATGAGCGTGCCATTTTCACGCATTATCTCTGAGAAAATTTCGCTTGTCTTCTTCTTGTCGTCCTTCGACTCGTCGAGCTTCTTCCTGAGGTCGTTCATCCTCGCCTTGATGCGCTTCGCTTCCCCCTGGTTTATGAGGAGCTTGTAGGACAAGTTGATAAGGAACAGCACCACGCACGAAACAACGAGCAGCGACATCGCCGGATGGAACGGAAGCAGCGACGTTAGAATGCCCATGCGCTCACTTCTGGAATTCTGTCTTCTTCAGCCTGAATCCCCTGCCGACAGAATGCTTCTTCTTGCATTCCTTGCAGACGTAACGGAAATCCAGCTTGCGGGTCGGCTTTTCCCTGCCTTTCGGATTTTCCTTGGGGAACGAGCCGTATCCGGACATCTTGCGCAGGAACCGGCGCTGGCCGCGGCTCAGCGTCCTTCGCGGCTTGCGCTTCGCCTCCTCGACCGTATGCTCGGTATGCTTCTTGCAGAACGGGCAATACCGCTTCTGGGTCTTCGGGATAATCACGACAGAATCACACTTCGGTCCTTTCGATTATTCCCTCTTTCAGCAACAAATCATTTAAAGTCTTTGGCAGCTCGATCACATCGCCTTCCCTGAGTTCGTACGTTTTCATGTCCGGGCCGACGAATGCCGGCAGCGTTTTCTTCACGCGGAAGACCGTCTTCTTCTCCGCCTTCTGCGCAGGTTCCCTGCCGATCTCGTCAAAAAACTCGCCCCTGAATGCCTTCAGCAGGCCGGCGATGCGGGTGAAATACCGTTCCTCAAGCGCCGTCAGGTTGTCAGGCGGCAGACCGCCACGCGCGGTGGAGAGCGCCAGCTCGACCAGTTTCCTTTCCCGTGCTTCCAGGAAGCGCTTGATGGTATTCCTCACGTTCTCCAGTTCGAGAACGTCGATGGACGTCTTGTCCTTCGCGTTCCCCTTCTTGTGGATGTAGTCGCGCAATTCGTCGAAAAACTGCTCCGGAAGCCGCTGCAGCTGCTTCGCCTCGCGTTCTGCCCGTTCGATGTCGCGAATCTTCTCGAACGTCAGCATGCTATTAGCATTCAGGGAAAACTTAAAACGCTTGTTTTTAACCGTTTCCCCATCTAATTACTCAACATGTATGAGAAGGCGGGGGAAAAGGAATACATCACCTATATCGAGAAAAAGAGCCAAGCGCCTGCAGGCGGGAGCGGCTCTATACGAGAGGCGCTCTTATCACAGTTCGATATCAAGGTTGGCGGCAGCATCGTGACCCGGCCGCTGGTCTACGATGGCGTGCTCTATCTCGGTGCCAACGATACCTACCTGTATGCGCTCGATGCAGCGAGCGGCCTGCTGCTCTGGAAGTTTAAGACAGGAGACCTTATCTGGCACTACGCTGCCGCTGCTGACGGCATCATTTATCTGCGCTCTAGGGACATGTATGTCTATGCGCTTTCTGCAGCAGACGGTTCGCTCATCTGGAAGCAGCGCGTCGGGGCACCGTTTGGCGGTTCGCCGGTTGTTGCCAACGGCGCGCTGTACGTGGGCACTGGCAGCGGCGTCGACACCATGTACGCATTTGATGCGCGATCAGGGAACATACAGTGGACGTTCAAAGCAAACGGTCCTGTGCAGACGCCTTCCCTTGCGAACAACACCCTCTTTTTCGGCTGCGGAGACAAATGCATGTACGCGCTCGATGCAGCAACAGGCTCGCTCAAGTGGAAATTCATGACCAGCGATGGCATTGATTCGATTCCGGCAATAACCAACAGCAACGGTGACGAAGTATGGAGCGTGCATACGCAGACGCTGCACATTCCCACGGTCACCAATGGAATGCTTTATTTCGGTTCATGGGACAACCACGTGTATGCGCTGACATTGGACGGTAAGGAGCAATGGAGGTACAGGACCGACGGGCCGATCATCTTTTCTTCTCCCACCGTATACAAAGGCATCCTCTACGTAGGATCTTTTGACCAGCACCTGTACGCGCTGGATACACAAACAGGCACACTGAAATGGCGATTCCGCACCGGCGGCGCCGTTACCGCAGACCCGCTCGTATGCCATGAAACGATCTACGTCGGCTCTGTCGACAGTTGCCTCCATGCAGTTTCTCTTGACGGCAAGGAGCAGTGGAAATTCCGCACCGGCGGCTACATCAGTGCAGCAGCTACCGTATGGAACGATACCGTCTATTTCGGGTCCTGGGACTGCAACCTCTACGCCCTCTCATTGCACACGCGCAAGCCTGTATGGAATTTCAGAACCGGCGCCAAATACGAATCGCAGCTTTCAACTCCCCTTCCTACAGTCATTGACCAGATCAACGAGATGAACAGGCGCATCTACAGGCTATGGAAACCTGAAACCAGAAGCACGGTTTTTGCTGATCATGTTTCGCTTTCGCACGAGTACCGCATGGCAAACCAGTACGCGGCGAAGTCGCCTTATCAGATGGAACAACCTCCCGGTTATGCAGGCGAGAAGCCGAAAACGTCATGGGAGCGGATGGCAGAAAAGATGGGATTCAAGCCGAAGTAGACACGCACGTCTTCCGAGCCATTCGGCTTCAGTTATCATTGGCGAAGCGACAGCGGCACAAAGATTTAAAAAAATTACCCTCATCCCATACTTATGGCAACGAACGACTATGGCAAAATCATTGTTCTTAACGGCACTTCGAGCTCGGGAAAGTCAACCATTGCGCGGGCTCTCGAGAAGGCATTCGACGGAGCATACTGCCGCATCTCCCTCGACGAGTTCGGGGATGAGTTGCGGCGGAGCCGCTATCCCACTCTTCGGGGAAAGCCGCCACCGCATGTGCTGGACTATGAAATTGCACGATTCCATGATGCTATAGCAGCGCTTGCTGCAGAAGGCGCCAACGTAATCGTGGACCATGTGCTTGAGGAGTTCCGGTGGTCTCTTTCCCTTGCGGAAGCGCTTGCGGCGTACGATGTAACGCTGGTCGGCGTCCATTGCCCCCTTGCAGTCGTGGAAACGAGAGAGCAGGAGCGAGGGGACAGGAAACCAGGGACAGCCCGCTATCAATTCGGCAGGGTTCACGAGAGAAAACGGTACGACGTTACGGTCGATACATCCGAATTGCCGCTACAGGCATGCGCAGAAAAGATTATTTCGTATGTACTGGACAATGAGAAGGCTGCGGCGACGGATACGCGCCAAAATTGCAAAAAGCGATGCTTTTCGTAGAAATTCCAGGAACCGGTAGCTAATCGACCACGTCGTGCGTCCTTGATTTATGCATCGAAAGCGACTGCATGCTCTTGAATCCCCTGTCGCAATGCATGCACTTGTATTCGGGAGGCTTTAGTTCTTTTCTTTCTTTCCTCGCCTGCCGCATTTTTCTGAACGGGTAGTTGACAGGATTCTTGACCGTTATCGTTCCATTGCCGTTGAGCGTACACGTCGCGTCCGGTCTGCAGATGCCGATGCTGCCGTAGAACTGGTCGTTGTCGCAGTTCGGCGTTGTATAAGAGATTGTTTGCGCCCTCCGCAGGTGCATGATGACTATGTTGCGCGGCAGCGGGCTTGTATTTTTTTCGTTCCACGCGAATAACCGTTCTTCTATTTCCTGCCAGTTCCAGTTCGCCATGCGCAGGAAGTTGACGAGGGTGAAGATGCTCCGCTTCCTTCCGTCGTTCAAGCCAGCAAGAATAAGCTTGATGCACGGCGGGAACAGCTCTTCGGGTATCCTTCCCTCGTACACGTTTCTAGGAACAGGCTTGGCAGTGCTCTTCTTCTCCTCTTTTTTCCGCATGGCGTGCCAGTCGAGCGCCTCGAGCAGCAGTTGCTCAGCTTCGTTCTCAGAGCCGCTAAAAAACGGCGTTTCCACTGAAACTGACTCCGGTTTCGCTCTCTCAGGAGAAAAATGCTGAAGTTTGCCGAATGTAAGCGGCAGCGACACGAGCCATGTCTTTTCGTTCAAGCTGTACGGTGCGCGGAACATGTGCCGGGCTCCCCAGTTTTTCTCGACCTCGACGAAGAAAAACGGCGAGAGGCTTGACGGCGGCTCGTCGAGCACCTTGAGGAGCTCTTTCGCGCCCTTTTCCCTGATGAGTTCCTGCATCAGGTCCTTTGCAATGCGCTCCCTGATGAAGTCGACGAGTATGCGCGGCAGTTCAGGGTAGCGCTCCCTGAGGGGCGAATAATCCACTTCCTTCGGGAACATGTGCCACGGCACTACGATGTGGAAACCGCGCCTTCCCGAGAACTTTGTCCCGTAGTTTTTGATGCCGTGGCGTTCGAGCAGCCTGCAAATGAGGAGCGCTGCTATTTTCGACTCGTCAACGCCGAGCTTGCTGTCGATGTCGACGACCAGGTCCCATCCGGTGCGCAGCTTCGCATTGTCGCGCTCCGAAGAAAGCGCCATGGGATTGCTCCATCGCTCGACAGAATAATGGAAGCTCGTAATACCCTTCTTCGCCATCTGCACGACATCTGCAGGGAACTGCAGCATATTGGGGCGTCTGTCGTAGGCACCATCGAAATAGGCGCAGGCGACCTCGCGGTCCCTGGCCTTCGCTGCAATCTGCTGCGCTATGTCATCCCGGGAATAGTACGCGATAATCTGGTTGCGGTACATCCGACCACGAATAGAAGATTAGAGAAAAGATTATTAAAAGAACAGGAAAAATCCGCCCTTCATTTCATGCCGTACAACTCGATGGGCTGATGTTTCTCGGTTATGTACATCGCTCTCACAACGTACAGGATGCCGCCATACCCCCTATCTTTTGTTGGGTCGTAATCAATCAGTCCCCAGACGCGCCCGTGTTCAATAATGTCCGGCGGCAGGTTTCGATTCCAGAAAGGTCTCAGAAACCATTTTTCAGCTGTGACGAAATGTCCCTCAGGCATTTACTTCACCAGCAGCTTCGCCTTGTCCAGGCTGTACTTCCAGTCGCGGGGCAGCTTGCCGGTTCGCGCGTAATATTTGCCGAGCCGACGTATCTTCGCCTCGAGCAGTTCCAATCCATGCTTAGCCTTGTTGTCCTTCCTGCTCGCATCCATGTGCTTGTGCAGGTTCACCGCATCCCTGATGAGGTTGTACATGTCCTCGGGGACTTCTTTCCGCTGGCCGGTAACCTTGGTCACGCGGAGGCCGAAGTAGCGGACATCGGGGATGCCGTACTGGTCGCGGAGCACGATGCCGATTTCGCTTGACGTCTTCCCTTCCTTCGCAAGCTTGTTCATGAGCTTGACTACTTCGTCCTTGTCATAGATAAGCCATTTCGGGTTTATCTTCTTGACAGGTTTCTTCGAGCCGCTTTTACCGTGCTTGCGTGAGTGCATGCGTGCGATATGAAACACCTTTACGAATACCGTCGCCGTTTCTGTACCTTTTCAAGAGCGCCGAGAACGGCATCAGCTTCGCCATAGTTCTCACGGTAAGCTTTTAAAATTATTTTCCACGCACTTTCCAGCACCTCGTGGTGCGTCGACTCGAGCGCTTCGTGAAGAAGGTACAGGTCATTGGCTTTGTCCTCCGCCCGCCTGGAAAAGAAGCCGAGGCCGAAATCGATGAGGAAGAGCTTTTTGCCGCTTACCATCATGTTGCTCGTCGTGAGGTCTCCGTGGATGATGTCAAACCGGTGGAGCCCGGCGACCGCCGCTCCTATCGCCTCTCCGAACTGCCTGACGGTGGAAGTGCCGAGCGCATCCCTGACGCGGCTCCCGGGAACCAATTCAATCCTGAGCGTGTACTGTTTTTCTTCGAGAATGCGCGGCACGTCGAGGCCGATGCGCGCCGCTTCCCTCAGCAGACGCGCCTCGGTTCTCGTCCGCTTCTTCCGGAGGAGCTCGTCGAGTGCACTCAGCCGGTAGCCTTTCTTCACACGCTCCTTGATGACAGCGCCTTCGCTCATGCGCACTACCGATTCTGCGCCACGCACAACAGTGTCCATCACGTATGTGAAAGGATGCAAGCTTTTTAAACATGCGAGAAAAAAAGACGCTATGCCGTTCGATGTCATTGTTATTGGCGGCGGCCCTGCCGGCGCCACAGCTGCCATGTACCTTGGCAAATCAGGCAAGCGCGTGCTTCTCGTGGACAAGGTCGCATTCCCCCGCGACAAGACCTGCGGCGACGCGCAGGGGAGGAAGGCTGCCGCCATCATGAAGGAACTCGGCATTTACGAGGAGTACACCAAGCTTCCGGGGCAGGAAATATACGGCATCACGCTCAGCTCGCCGAACGGCATGCAGGTCGAGCTTGACGTGGAGAGCCGCAACAATCCGGCTCCCGGCTACGTCCACAAGCGCATGGTCTTCGACAACTTCCTTTTTCAGAGCGCGAAAAAGTGGGCGGAAACGCGCGTTTTTGAAGTCACTGACCTTGTCGTGGAGGAGGGAACGGTCAGGGGGGTCGTCGGCGTCAACGAGAACGGCGAAACAGAAACGATACGGGCGGGTCTCGTGCTCGCCGCCGACGGGGCGCTCAGCATCGTCGCGCGGAAGTTCGGGTTCAACAAGAACCCTCCGGAGCATTTCATCGCCGCGCTGCGCGCTTATTACAAGAACGTCGATGGCATGACCGATCGCATTGAAATCCACATGATTAAGAGCCTGATACCCGGCTATTTCTGGGTCTTCCCGCTTCCGAACAGGGAAGCGAACGTCGGGCTCGGCATGGTCATCAATGACATGAACAAGAAAAAAATAAACCTCAAGGAAGCGATGCTCGCCGAACTAAAGGAAAATCCGCTCTTCAAGGAGCGCTTCAAGAATGCGCGGCTTGACGGCGAGATACGCGCATGGAATCTGCCTCTCGCGAGCTACCACCGCACGTGCTACGGAAGCGGCTTCCTGGTGCTCGGCGATGCCGCAAGCCTCATCGACCCGCTCAGCGGCGAGGGCGTCGGCACTGCGATGATTTCCGGCAGGGTTGCGGCGCTTGTCACCATCGAGGCGTTGCAGAAAAACGACTTCAGCGAGCGATTCCTCAAAAAATACGACGCCATGCTCTGGGATGTCATCGGCGACGAGATTCGCGCCGATTACCGGCTCCAGCGCCTCGGTACCATGTTCCCGCACCTCATCGACAGGGTAGTCGAGAAGGCGCTCAAGGACGAGGGCTTCAGGAAAAAGCTGGAATCGAAATTACCGTATACCGGCGGCAGGCACGACCTTGGCGAGCACGACTTCATCTTCGAGCTTGACCCGTCGCTTGACTGGAAGCAGGTCGGGCTCGAGGCCTAGTTGCCCATCTCCCTTCTTCCTCCCACACATGCACAACTACACACGAAATAAAATAACTGATGCCGATAAGCGCCATTATCTGTACAAGGTACATCTCCCCCAGTAAACTCCCGCTGGTAAGGAAATCGGCTGCCAGCAGGAGCACACCAAGCAGCTTCGCCACCACGATCTTGCCGAGCGTCGGCACGAGGAACTGCTTCATACAACTACCCGAACAGCCTGAACAGCGGCCTGGCGAAGCCAATAAATGCCTTCTGCACAAGCCATACGACAACGAGTACCGTAACAATCTTGTTCGAAAAAATGCCAAATGCAACAAGCAGTATATACACACCACTTATGATGTCGAGCTTGCTTGCAAAGTCGTTGAGTGCGAAGAGCGCGCCCTTGAGAATAGTGTACAGGGCATGGTACATGACGACCTCAGGCGAGAACCAGCCCCAGCTCACGTGGCTCCAGAGGACGAATGCCGTGACCGCGTCCAGTATGGATAACACAAGCACGAGCATGCGGATAGTTGCGGATAATATTTTAAATAGGAGGCAGTAACATATTGTTATTATAACGTACTTTATGTAATCATTTGTAACGTGGTACCATGGCGGTTGTCAGGCTTGACGATCATCTGCTCGAGGAGATAAAGAAATTCCTCGAGAAGGACGACAACAAGTACCGCTACCCTTCTGTTTCTGCATTCCTCAACTTCCTCGTGTACGAGAAAATGAAGGAACTCAATGGTAAACGTGATGCGCATGGTAAGGCTCGATAGAATCACCCTCCACGGGTTCAAGTCGTTCGCGAACAAGGTCACTATACCGTTCCCCGAGGGATTCAACGTAATAGCAGGCCCGAACGGCAGCGGCAAGTCTAACGTCGTCGACGCCCTCACCTTCATCCTCGGCACGACGTCCGCACGGTCGATACGGGCGCAGAAGCTGCAGAACCTTCTCTTCAACGGCGCCAGGGACAAGAAGCCCGCCGAGTACTGCGAGGTTTCGATATACCTTGACAACACCGACAAGAAAATACCCAATGAGGAGCAGGAAGTTAAAATAACGCGGAAGATATCGCGGAGCGGCATCACGATCTACAAGCTGAACGGAAAGACGGTGACGAGGGCAAAGGTCCTCGACCTGCTCGTCAACGCCAACCTCTCGCAGGAGGGCTACAACATCATCGCCCAAGGCGACGTCACCCACATTATCGAAATGAACAACCAGGAGCGCCGCGCCATCATTGACGAGATTTCGGGCATCGCTGAATTCGACGAGAAGAAGGAGAAGGCGCAGCGGGAGCTCGAAAAGGTCGAAAACCGCGTGCGCGAGAACATGATCGTCGTCGCCGAGAAGCAGCGCCTCGTGCAGCGCCTCAGGCAGGAGAAGGAGAACGCGGAAGCGTACCAGAAGCTCAGCGGAGAGCTGCGGCTGAGCAAGGCATCGCTGCTCAGGAAGCGGCTTTCAGAAGCAGAACAGAAGGACGCGGAGCTCGAACGGCAGATACGGGAGGACACGAAACAATTCGACGTCGTCGAAAAGAATTTTATCGATGCCGAAAAGGCATCGGAGGAAAAAGAGAAACTTATCGCTTCACGGAGCAACGAACTCATCAAGAAATCACGCAACTATGAGATAATAAAAAATATAGACCGCATCCAGACGGAGATTCTTAGGAAGAGGGACAAGCTCGATATCAACGACAGGGAAATCGGCCGCCTCGAAAACATCTCACGAAAAAGGAACCCTGTGATAGACGAGGTTCTTCGTCTCGGGAAGGCCGGCGTTCACGGAACGCTTGCCTCGCTGCTCACCATTCCAAAAAAATACTCGACAGCCATCGAAGTTGCGCTCGGCAAGCACGCAAGCGATATCGTCGTCGAAACCGACGAGATCGCCACGCAGTGCATCAAGCACCTCAAGGAGCGCCGCATCGGCAGGGCGCGGTTCCTCCCAATGGACCGCCTCCGCACGAGAGACCGGAAGAAGTGCGACCACAAAATCATCGGCTACGCCATCGACCTGATAAAATTTGACGGGCGCTACCGGAAGGCAACTGAATACGTGCTCGGGAGCACCATCGTCGTCGACGACATCGACACGGCGCGCAGGATACGCGACTTCAGGATTGTCACGCTGGACGGCGACCTTATCGAAAGCACCGGCGCGATGATCGGCGGCTTCTACAGGAAAAGGGACGAGGGGCGCTTCTCCGGAGAGATAGCGAAGCTCAAAGACGAGAGCGAACAGCTCAGCAGCGAGATAGAGGTGCTTGAAGCGCAGCTCGAGCAGCTCAAGGGAATGGAGCAGCAGGAGGGGGAGGAGGTACAGCGGCTCCAGGAGGAAAAGACGCACATCGAAACCGATCTCGAGGCCGTCCGCAAGCAGCGACGGCAGCTTTTCGAGGAGCGGCTCGTGATGCAGAACAAGGTCAGCAAGCTGAGGATAGAAAAGGCGAAGCTTGACGCTTCGCTCGACAGCCTGAAAATGGAGGCGGACGAGTACAGGGATGTTGCCGAAACGCTCGACCTTCAGCAGGACGTCCTTCAGGAGAACATACGCCGGTGCCTCACCGAAATAAACAGGCTCGGTCCTGTTAACATGCGCGCGATAGAAGAGTACGGCGTCATCAGCGTCGAGTTCGATGAAATAAAGAAAAAGCTCGACAAGCTCATCGAGGAGAAGGAGGCCATATTGAGGATTGTTCAGGAGGTCGAGAAGAAGCGCCACGACAAGTTCATGGAAACGTTCAGCAACATTGCATCGAACTTCTTGACGATATACCACGACCTTACCAACGGCTCCGGCATGCTGAGGCTTGAGCTGGAAAACAACATCGAGTCGGGGCTCGTCATCGAGGCGTCTCCTGAGGGCAAGAAAGTGCTCAATCTCGATGCCATGTCAGGCGGGGAGAAGACGCTCACCTCGCTCGCGTTCCTGTTTTCCATTCTTCAGCATTACTCGTCGCCGTTCTACGTGCTCGACGAGATAGACGCGGCGCTCGACAAAGCGAACACCAAGAAAATCATCGACCTTGTCAAGAAATATTCGAAACACACGCAGTTCATCGTCATTTCCCACAACGATTTCACGATTCAGGAAGCTGACAAGGTATTCGGCGTAAGCATGGAGGAGGGCGTGTCCAAGGTGTTCGGCATCGAGATGCCGAAGGGGTAATATGCATTATAAAATGGGATACGACACTGAAGGTGGGGTATTATCATAGACGAAAGCAAGCTCATACAGACCATCGTTCTCGGCAGCGACTGGCAGGAAGTGCTCACGAGCATCGTCGTCGAGGAGAATATGAACCCGACCGAGATAGACATTGTCCAACTCTCGGAAGCTTTCATGCGGTATCTGCTTCGCCTCCAGACGTTCGACTTCCGCGTACCCGCGCGCTTCGTCCTCATCGCGTCAATCCTCCTCAGGATGAAATGCGAGATGCTCCTCGAGGAGGAGGAAAAAAAGGAGGAGATACGGGCGGACAGCATTCCTCTGATCACCGGCAACGTGCCGATACTCGAGCCGCCGGTCGAGCGGAAGCCGATGAGGAAGGTCACCCTCGGCGAGCTCATCACCGCGCTCAACAAGGCATTCGATTTCAAGGAGAGGAAGGAATCAAAAGAGCTGCGGATGCGCCGCGCCATCGAGAACCTTATCGAGCCTGAAGAGGACATCGAGGTGCGCATCAAGCGCGTATTCCAGGAAATACTGCGGCACGGCACCATCATGAAATTCTCTGATCTGGTACCGGTCTGGAAGCGGAAGGAGATAGCGGAAACATTCCTGCCGCTGCTCTACCTCTCGAACCGCGGCAAGATACAGTGCGAGCAGGAGGAATTCTTCAAGGAGATAACGATACGGGTGCGATAACAGATATATTTCTTTTGGGCTTTACTAGACGCTTACTTTGCAAGATGCCATACATACTTGTCGGCTATAACGAGAATCTCACGCCTGCTAAGCTAAAGTAGAGACCCACCAAACCAAAAAGAATTACCAGAATCCCAAGAATTACAGCTTCGTTACCATGCTTTGTTATACGTATGTCTGTCAGAAAAGTAGTGCGGAGGGGTGTTGGGTACTGGATGACAGAAATACTATCATTCTTTTTTTTGCGTCCGGTGTAGCTAAAATGGCTAAAACTCTTCGTTTTTATTGCCTGTACTCCCCAATTGAAAAGAATGAACGAACCCCAAAGATAGAGTATTCTGCTTACGCGAGACACAATACTTTCAGGAACAAAGAAAAAAAGCATAATGGAAGCGGCGACTGCAAGACTGATAAGCAGATATTTGGTGAATGCATTTCTTTTTATCACAGGTATATTTGTCGCGTCTTGTTAAAGCCTTTATGTACACTGTTGCGTATTTTATATTCATGAACAAACTTGCGCATCTCGAGGCAATACTCTTCATGACCACCGACCCGCTCAGCATCGACGAGCTGCAGAAAAATCTCAGGGGGCGGAAGGATGAGATAGAAAAGATGCTCGCCGTCCTGAGGCAGCGTTATCAGGGCGAGGAATCGGGCATACAGCTGTCAGAGACCGGCGGCTTCCGTCTCATCGTGAAGCCCGAATACGTGCAGAAGGTCTCGCATTTAACGCAGCACGCCGACCTGTCTCGTGGTTTGCTCCGGGTGCTTTCCATTATAGCCTATCACGAGCCTGTGGCGCAGTCGGAAATTGTCAAAATTGTCGGCAACCGGACGTACGAATACGTGAAGGAGCTCCAGGAACGGGGGCTCGTCAAGGCAGAGAAGAAAAGCCGGACACGGCTCCTCAGCACAACGCAGCATTTCGAGGAATATTTCGGGACGCGGAAGGACGAGATACGGAAGATTGCGGAGGAGGCGAAGAAAGAAGGCAGTACAGAAGCCGGAAAAAAGGCGCAGCAAGCGGAGGAAGCCCCGGCAGAGAAGAAAGCAAACGAACCAGAGGAAGGTTAAGCATCATTTTCTTCAGGTTCTGTGCACGTCCCCTATTTTCACCGGCTTCAGATTTCCCCCCGCATGCTCTTGTCGATGATTTTCTTCACGTCGCTGAACACCGCGTCAGGGGCCCTGTTGCCGTCGACCACATGGGTGTTCGGGAAATAATTCTTGAGTGCGAGGTAGTTTTTCCGTATCACGTTGAGCTTCTGTTCCTCCTCGAAGAGCTCCAGATGGTGGCGGGATTTTCTGATGCGCTCGAGGCATATCCGCGGCTGCGTATCAACTATGATGGTAAGATTCGGCTTCCTGAAGCGGTTGTTGAGCTGCTCCAGAATCTGGGTCTGGATATCCACGTTGCCGTAGGCGTAACTGGACAGGATATACCGGTCAGAAATGACGATGTTCCCCTGCTTCAATGCAGGTTCTATCTCCGTCTGCAGGTGGTGCGACCGGTCTGCAGCGTACAGCATTTGCAGCGTGAGCGGCGAGCATTTCCATTCGCCGCGCAGGCACGCCTTGATGATGCCGCCGACAAGGCCGTCGGTCGGTTCTTTGGTCAGGATGGCGTCCCGGTCATTTGCAAGAAGGTAGTTCCGTACGAGCGTCGCCTGGGTCGTGATGCCCGCTCCGTCGAGCCCCTCGAAACAGACAAATTTTCCGGGCATGGTTATCCTTTGTCATGTCAGCATTTATAGTTCTACAAGGAAAGATTTTGGATATTATTTCCTTGTGAGCTATAGGTGAACCCAGTCATAACATATCCTGATTATTTACTGGGTTCACTATAAATTTAATTCGAATTCCAGAACGCCCTGATGAGCGCTTCCGGTTCGCTCACGGTTCTCAAAAGGATGTCCGGCGGGAACACCTTCCGGTAGTTTCCCCAGAGGAACCGCTCGTCGATGAACACGCATACGCCGCGGTCGGTTTCGCTCCGGATGGCACGCCCCGCCGCCTGCAGGCAGCGGTTCATTGCAGGATATGCCGAGCCGTAATCCCATCCGCGGCTGAACTTCAGGTCGTAGTAATCGATAAGCGCCTTGCTCTCCAGGCTCGGCCGCTCAAGCGGAATGCCCACGACGATGACGCCGTTCAGAAATGTTCCCGGCAGGTCGATGCCCTCGCTGAACGAGCCGGCGCTCACGCCCATAAGAAGCGCCCCGCTTCCCGCCTGCGCGATGAATGCATGGTACAGGTCGCGGCGTTCCTTTTTTGTCGCATCCTGTTTTTCGAGCATGACATGTTTCCCCACGCGGCCGCCGAGCAGCGCGTAGATGCGGTCGCGCATGCTGTAACTGGGGAAGAACGCAGCGCAGTTGCCGGGGATAGCGTTCGCGCAGGCAACGACATGCTGGGCAATGCGACTGTATGTTTCGTCTGTCCTCTTCGAGAATCTGGTCGTCGTGTCACGAATCACGACGTTGAGGCGGTTCATCTTGGGAAACGGCGAGGGGTATGAGCGCAGTGCGGTCCGTTCCGGAGGGAGGCCCAGTACGTCACGGTACATGTCCATCGGCAGCAGCGTGCCGGACATAAGTATGGACGAATGGGCCGAATCAAAGACATCCTTGGTCATCACCGCCGGGTCGAGACAGGTGTAGATGATGGAGGCGAAGGGGCGGCCGGAACGGGTGCGGCCGCGGCGCAGGATGCGCGTATAGCCCGGTCCGGTGTTCGACCACGCGTCGAGGAAACGTCCGACCGATGCGACGTATGACTTCTTTCGCTCTTTTCTGATTTCATCACCAGCTTCGCTCAGCGTGCTGATGATGCTGCTCAGCGGGCCGAGGCGGTTCTCCAGCACGTCGATGAACTGCTCCCTGCTCAGATACGTTTCGCGTTCGGCCGCCAGCATCTGGCGCTTCAGGTGGTCGAGAACCTTCCTCACATCTTCCGCAGCTGCCGCGGCGTCGCTGAAGCCCGCGAGCCGCGCCTCGCGGACCGCCTTTTCCAGAGCGAATGTCGACAGCTTCTGGGACATGAGGCTGCGGATGCGTTCCGGGAGATTGTGCGCCTCATCAACGACCACGATGAGCTGGTCGAGCGTCTTTCGTATGCGCGTGAGAAGGGCGCCGCGCGCCGGCGAGAAGATGTGGTAGTAGTCAGCAATAATGACCGTGCTCTTCCGCGCCATGTCGGTGACGATTTCATACGGGCAGAATTCTGTTGCGCGTTCCTTCACTTCTTCGGCATGATAGAAGCGGTTGTTGAGAACATTGAGAAAGGATGATGCCCGTGCCGTGAGGAGCCTTTCTTCGGTGCGCGTCTCATTGTAGAATTTGCACCGCTCCTCCCTCACGAGCGTGTTGCAGAAGTCATTGAACTCCGACGTTGCCAGTTCTTCCACTCCAGCGACGTTGCAGAGCCACTTCTTGCCGATGATGTCGGCGACCTGGAATGCGACATCGTTCCTGTTCCTCATCTTCTGCAGCGTTTCGATCGCGATGGCGTGCTGTGAATGACGCGGCGTGAGGAACAGGACGGTCTTCCCGCTGCCGAGAGCGTACTCGAGCGCCGGCGCCAGCGTGCCGGCAGTCTTACCGAGGCCGGTTGGCGCGTGTGCCATGAGGTGGCTGCTTGTCTCGACGGCATTCCGGACATCGCTCATGAATTGCTGCTGGACAGGACGGATGTTCGGGAAGGGAAAGAGCATGCAGATGATTGGCGAAGAAATCTTTAATGCTGTTTCTTTGTTTCGTCCCGTACCCAATCCAAATACTTTTTGTTCCCGCCGGATATAGGCCATGCCACGACGCATGGAGTGTCGTAGGAGTGGAGTTCCTTCACGCGCTTTGTGATTTTTTTCACAAGGATTTTGTGCGTCTTGCATACGAGCGCAGTTTCGACGTGCTGCTGCACCTTTCCTTTCCAGCGGTAGACCGACTCGACGGGAAACATGTTCACGCACGCGACCAGATGTTCTTCAACGAGGTTGTGCGCAATGCTTTTTGCTTCCGCGGCGTCCTTGCAGGTGATGTAGACGCTCACAAAAGAAGGCATGAGTAGAATTAGCAGGGAATGAATAAAAGGGTATGCACTGCTCACTTCGAAAGAACCGCATCCGCTTCTATCTCGATGAGCCATTCAGGGTCGATAAAACCGGAAACTTCCATAAAGGTACACGCGGGCTGTATGGCAGAGAAAAATTCTCCGTGAGCTTTTGCCGCGTCTTTCCACGTCGCCATGTCTTTGAGCAATAGAAAATTGCGCGTTATAGTGAAGCAAATAAATAATACCGATATTATACATTTGCTTCACATATAGCAAACAAGGAAGTCATATCGTGTTTATTTCCTTGTATTGCTATAATACGACATAAGCTGCGCAATTATCTATAACATCTTCCAAGGAGCCCCCTGCCTGCTCAATCACATCCTTGATAATCACGAGGCAGCGTTTCGCCTGCCCATAGACATCGCCGTTGGCTGCGACTGTACCATCCTTCGCAATCGGCGCCGTGCCCGTAACCGCAATGATCTTGCCGATGCGCACCGCCCTCGAGAAGCCGATTTGCTTTTCAAACGGCTGACCATACGTTACGTTTTTTCTTTTCATTCGTGCTACCTACCTGAACCGGTTCAGGAACGGCGTGATGTCGACATTGCTGATGTCGTGGCCGACAATTGAGTCAGCGTACTTGTCCTCATACGAGGGCTTATGTTCGTCCTTATACAAGAGGCCTATCGGTATTTTGTCTCCCCATTCCTCTGCTTTCTGCAGCGCGCCGCGCCTGCTGGTGGCATCATAGTTGCTGCCCTCGAGCTTGTAGAGCCGCTGCTTGAAGAAATCCCAGGTGTTGACCTTGTTGTAGGTCGTGCATATCTGGAGGATGTCAACAAGCGAAAAGCCCTTGTGGCGCACCGCATCGACGATGAGCTTCTGGAGGTGCTTTGTCTCCATCGAGTAGCCTCGAGCAACGTAGGTCGCGCCGGAAACGATCGCGGTCGCGAGCGGGTTGATCGGCTCCTCCAGGGCGCCATCGGGCGTCGATGAGGACTTGAAGCCCTTGCTGCTCGTCGGCGAATACTGGCCTTTCGTGAGCCCGTACACCGCGTTGTTCTGGACGAGGTACGTGATATCGAGGTTGCGGCGCATCGACTGGATGAAATGGTTGCCGCCAATGCCGTACCCGTCGCCGTCGCCCCCGACCACGATGACTGTCAGGTCCTTGTTCGCGAGCTTGATGCCGCTTGCCACCGGCAGCGCGCGGCCGTGCAGGCCTTCAAAGCCGTACGCCCGTATGAAATGGTTCACCTTGCTGCCGCAGCCGATGCCCGTCACGATGACCACGTTGTGCGGGTCGATGTCCAGCTCAACCAGCGCGTTTTTCAGCGTGAACAGTATCGTGTGGTCGCCACATCCCTGGCACCACGAGGGGTACTCCTTCGTCGTCAGGTCAGCGAGCGTTACCTTTTTCTGGTCGGTCTTGGTGACTGTCATATACCCGTATCCCCATTCTGTTGTCTTCCCTATTACACTGCACGAATGATGCTGCCTTTCGAAAATTCAAGCGTGCTGAGCTTCCTCTCCCTGAGCAACTTCCTGACGCCGGCAGCGATCTCCTCGGGATAAAACGGCCGTCCGTCGTATTTGAGCATTTTAAAGTCGGCGTCGCAGAGGCAATGCTCCCGTATGAGGCTTGACAGCTGCGACGTCTTGTTGTTTTCGATTATAACCGTATGCTTCGCTGATTTGATGACATCCCTGACCTTCTGCGAGGGGAACGGCGAAAGGAAAACGATCTGCAAGTAATTTATTGTGATGCCCTCCTTGGCGAGCAGCTTCATCGCTTCTCGTATGGGGCCTTTCGGGGAGCCCCATGAGATGATGGTCATGTCCGCTTCCTTGGCACCGTACAGTTCAGGCTGCGGCAGCTCCTTCGCTGCATGCTCCAGCTTCCTGAACCGCTTGTTATGCATCGCGATGCGCACTTCCTCCTCTTCGCGCTCGAAGCCGTGCTCATCATGCTCGTAGCTGCTCGCGACGTGCCTGCCGCCTTTCTGCCCCGGCACCGAGCGGAGCGACGATCCTGACACGGTTACCTTGTAGCGGAGGTATCCTTCGCCGACATCGCCTTTCGACAGGAGCCCGCGGTCGATAACCACGTCATCTGTCGCGAATTCTTCGGTTGTCTTGTAGCTTTCGGCAACGTACTTGTCGGTGAGTATGATGACCGGCATCTGATACCTGTCAGCCAAATCAAACGCCTTGATTGCGTAATGGAAGGAATCCTCAACGTCTCCGGGTACGATGACGATGCGCGGGAACTCGTCAGTGCTCGCATGGAGGACGAACCGCAGGTCCGCCTGCCCCGAATGCGTTGCCATTCCGGTCGCCGGTCCGGGACGCTGGCCTTCGACGATAACGAGCGGCGTTTCTGTCTGCGCAGCCAGACCAAGCCCTTCGACCATGAGCGAAAACCCGCCGCCTGACGTGGCGACCATGCTCCGCGCGCCCGCGAACGACGCGCCTATCGCCATATTGATGGCAGCTATTTCGTCCTCTGTCTGCTTGACGACAAGGTGGTAGTCCTTTTCCTGACCTGCCATGAGCATGAGCACCGACGACGTCGGTGTCATTGGATATGCAGCGACAAACTTGCATCCAGCCCTGAGCGCACCCGCTACCGTCGCCTCGTTTCCCGAAAGGAATATCTTGTTCCCGCGGCTGCGTCTGACGAGCGCCCATGCGAAGTCGTCCTTGAAGTTGTTCTTAACATAATCGTACCCCGCCTTTGCCGCGGCGATGTTCGCAAGCGCGACGATTTCGCCCTTCTTGGTGACGAAGTTATCGCGTATAACCGTGTTGAGAATTTCGATGTCAAAGCCGGTGAGCGCAAAGGTCGCGCCAATCGCGACCGTGTTGCGCATAATCGTCCCGCCGCAGGTGTTGGCGATTTTCATGAGCGGGACTGGATAGAGCTTTATATCCCGCCGCGTGCTCCCTTCGATATTTACATCGTCGCCGTCGTAGATAATACCACCGCCCTCGCTCATCTTATGCGCGTGCCTTGTAATCGATTCCTTGTTGAGGGCGACGAGCAGGTCGACGTGCTGCTGCTGTGAGTGTATCTCCGTTTCTGAAACCCTGACGTCAAGATGGTTATGCCCGCCCCTGATGAGCGAGGGGTACTCGGCTGTCGCGAAGACGTGCATGCCTGCACGCACGCAGCTCTTTGCGAACATGACAAGGCCCGCATTGAGGATTCCGTGGCCTGCCTCGCCGGCAACCTTCCATGTCATCTCGTTAATGATTTTTTGCATTCCATCACCTAGTTTCTAGGGAGTCTAAAGAACTGCCTGATGAAAGAAGCTCATCGTACGATTATCTTTCTCCGAATCGTTTAAATGCTTTTCAGGAATAAAATGCATCATAAGGACATTGTAATGTATAGCTAGGAACCGGGTGATACGATGGGATACGTCCGCTACAAGCTCCCCGAGGAGACGCATGACATTCTGAGGAGGCTCAGCAGGAAACTTGGGCTCAAGGAGTCAGAGCTCTCGCGACTTGCGCTCATGGAATACTTCAAATCGCTCGGGCTCATAACCGAAAGCGTCAAGGCGCTCAGGCTGCCGCGCTTCCACCTCGGCAAGCGGCATAAGTAAAATAGTATGCTCAGTTGATTTAGGTAAGGTTTCTACAGAGCCACTTCAATCTACCGCAGCGGCAGCAGCATCGATTCTTTTGCCGGAAGCGCCAGCGGCGACGAGCCGCCGTGCCAGCTCTGCCGCGGCCGTATGCGGATTTTGTAGATGCGCTCCGAATTGTCGTCGAGCACGACGGCTGCTCCTTTGAGTCGCGGCAGGTCGTTGATGTCTTTTGCGATGTCGAAGAGCATGTAGGTCTGCATGATAGATTTGAGCGCCTCGATATCCACTTTTGCAGTCAGCCGGTGGGCGATGATGACGTCGCACTGCGACAGGATTTCGGCGTGAAGCCGGCCGAGCCGCTGCGTCGCGAACACCACCGAGATGCCGGGCTGCCTTCCTTCCTTCACGATTTTATCAATGATATCCGAGGCCGGCGTTTTTCCTTTTGAGGGCGCAAAGTTGTGCGCCTCGTCTATAAGAATCCACGGGAACGGTATCTTTTTGTCCATCTCAAAGAGTTCCTCCTTCCTCCTCGCTTCGGTCCTCTCGTGAAACAGCTTTCGCGCAACGAGTGCCAGCAGCAGCGACCGCACGTTCTGCGGCGACAGGCTCATGTCCAGGATTGTTATTTTCCCCGGCTCGAGTATTGACGGCATCTTGGACGCGCCGAATATGCCCCACTGCCCGGTCGTGCGGAGCAGGTTCTTGATGATAAGCTTCTCCTTATCGAAGCCTTCCTGCATCTCAACAGCCCCGATGACGTCCTCAATCGTATAGCTGCCGTTAAACTGTGCCAGTGCATTCTGGAGCAGCACGCCTGCCGGTTCCATGATAGTGAGGCTGAACAACGCAAGCCAGTCCTCCGTGCCAAGGTCTCCGGGCTGGAACGAAAACGTCGCATCGAATTCGATGCCTGCGTCCACGAATAGCTTTTCCTGCCCGGCAGGAATGTACACCTGCACCTTGAAGCCCTGCGCCGCAAGATTCCACGACCTGAGCAGCGAGATATCCTGCTCGTTCGGTGATTTCATGGTCCAGAAAATGCCCTGCGTGTCAACGATGAGCGCGCACAGGTTCCTTTTTATCTTGTCCGGAAGCCGGGCAAACTCTTCGGCGATGACGCCGATTCCGTAGCTATTGTGAACAATTATATCATTTGCAGTAAAGTTATGGTATTCTGGGACAGTTATGTCATATACTGTGTACGTGCCTTCGAGCAGCTCCATTGATACTATTTCATCCCAGAATATGTCAGATTCGGCAAGCAGCCTGAGCGCTTCGTTCTTTTCGAATCCTGCTATCTGCAAGAGTTTTTGCCGTGATGGAGCATAGTCCATGCTTTCTCTCATCGCTTTTGGATATGCGTAATTGAAATGCCTGCCGAGCGCAGCCCAGCTTGCCGGTTTATAGATGCCCCATATGCCCTTTGGTATCGTGTCTACGTTAGGATTCCTTTTCTTTCTTTCCTGCAGGGCTTCCTGCTGCCTTTCTTCCTTTTTTCCAAAAAAGCCTATCTCATGCACAAATTTCTCAACAAACTCCCCGTCTATCACTATCTCAAAGCTCTCGAGATATTTCTCATTGCATTTCGTCTTCTTAGTTCTGATTTTGGACAAAACACCGAATCTCAGAAGAAGATGCTGCACTTGGCGTATTACCTTCTCTGATATCGTAGAATAACTTATCTGCCATGCAGCTGTCTTGTAGATGCTCCCGTCGCAGCTGAAGAGCCTGTTGAGGAAAAGCCTGATGCATGTTATTTCTGATTTGAGTACATCCTGGGGAACAAATTTATCTTTGGATAATTTGCCGTATATGCCTAAGGCTTCAAGCCATTTTATAATAGACCTTTTGTCGTATCTGCCGCCGCCACTACCCTTTGCTATCTGTCCAAGCTTATTTCTTACAATTGTAACATGACTCTTTTTCGCTTTTTTAATCTGGCATACCCTGAACATACCATCTCTCATCTGCTTCATGTGCAGGTTTGCATCGAACTTTTCAAGCGCATCCCTAAAATCCTGGACAATTTTTTTGTCCTTGTTACTGAACACAACATAGCCTTTTGCAATATGGCCTTCGGCAATAAGGTACGCCAGCAATTTTATTTCATGTTCAGGCATTTTTTTTGCGCTGACATCGGGAAGAATTCTTGGAACAGCAATCCTGCCCCCTATTTTCAGGTCTTGCACGGGTTTCCAGCCTGTTATGGTAAGCAGGGGATGCTCCGGCGTAAGCTTGATTTCCCTACCGCTTCTCAGCTTCAGATGAACAAGTTTGTCTGTTACCCTCTTATAGAACCCCTCTTTCTCCGCTACCTGTACCTTCAGGTTATCGTTGAGGCATACGACTTTTCCTTCTTTATTTTCAAGCTCTTTGATAGGGACGCAGGAGCCGTCGTCAAGGGTCACGAGCGTGTCTTCATGGAGGCATTTGCCGTAACCACGCTTCCCCGTGATGCAGATGACATGGGGACGCAGCGCATCGAGCAGCACCGGCGACGTCAGGTGCGCTTCCTCTCCGGTCCCGACGAGATGCTTGCCAATAAAGAGCGTTCCCTCGGTACCGAACAGCCTGGTGTCTTCTTCGTCGCGGCCGATGATGACTTCGGGCATATACCAACCTATAGGCGAGGAGAAAGATAAAGATTAATAGTATGTTCTGTTGGTTAGTGAACATTTTATCTTGAATGCCTTGAAAACTGCTGCCTAAAGGCAGCAGATAAAACACAAGGCATTCGGGATCTGCAACTCCGGAAAGCGGAAGCTTTCCGTGGTTGAGATCTCAAAAACCTCTGGTTTTTGCAGATGCCATGCCCCGCGGAAACCACCGACTTCAGCCGGTGGTATAGAGGAGCATACCATGCTGAACATACCGTAGAGCAGGTTCAGGTGAAAAGTTTGGTTATTACGTGAACCTGCTATAATAGTAAAGAACATTGATTTTGGAACATTTTACAATGTTCTTTCCCTATAGCAGATTGCAGCTAAAAGTTCCATTATTATAATCTGCTATAAGAAATTTATTACAATCTGCTATAAGAAATAGGGCAGGAACTCCTATGCGAAATCACAGCACTTCCATTTTGCCGAACTTGCCGACGTTGAGCTGGGGAACGCCGTTCCACTCCCTGATATAGCCGTTCTCTATCTTGATGCGGTCGCCTTCCTTGACCTTATCACAGTCGTCCCCCCAGAGCACCAGGGTGATGCTTCCCGATTCATCCTCTACGGTCGTCTCGCAGACGCGGGTGGCGCCGTATTTTGTGTTCACGTCCCTTGTTTCGCCTTTCTGGGTTACCGTCGCGTTGATGCTCACCTTGCTTGCACTCGCGTTGAGTTCTGCGATTTTCATGGAATACCATTTACCCGTTCAGCATATAAAGCTAGATGGTCGTCCAGAAAAGCAAAAGACCGCACAGCGCAAAAAACGCCAGCCACACGCGCTTGTCCCATGCAAAAATCTTCGAGCCGTCGAGCGGCGGTAGGGGTATCATGTTGAATACGGCGAGCCAGATGTTGATTGCTATCCCGTACAGGAAGACGTCTGACTGGTTCCACAGGTGGAGGGCGAAAAAGATGCCGGCGAACAGCAGGTTGACGACCGGCCCTGCGAGCGAGATGATGCCGTACCGCTTCCTTGATATCGCTTTCCCGGCGCCCCATAAATCAGTTTTCGGGTGGACATACACGGCGCCCGGCGCGGCGAACACAAAGCCGAACAGCGACGAGAGCAGCGCGAGCGCAAGACCTTCCTTCCACATTTTGTATTCTGCGTAGCAGCCGAAGTGCCGGGCGACAAAGCGGTGGCCGAGCTCGTGGCATATAAACGACAACGAAACCGCGATGAATGCTGCGGCTACGAGCGCGTAGCTCAGCCTGTTCACTCCCTCGATGCCGCCAACGTTGGCGAGCGCAAATGCGAATGCCAGCGCAATGGCAGATACAGCGATATCCCGCAGCTCCCGCGTCTCCATAATAATACCCCACGTGAACGCTTCGCTTATAACGTGTCGTCTTCGGAAAGCAGTGCTTTCCGAGACCTCGGAGAGCTCTGCTCTTCAAGGTATCCCATGTTATAGAGAATTGCGTTGCTTATGACCTATGAAAACGCAATTCGCTAGATGAGAAATGCGCAGCCTCTAAGGACATATGCTGTGCATTTCTCCATATGTTCGTATCCCATTCTATTTTTCAGAAAGAAAATAAAAAGGAGGCACGCCATCGGTGGGCGAGTCAACAAGCAAGGTTTTCCACTGCCGTTGCTCCACCCAGGTACCCTTAAGCACCGCGACACAAGCATACAGTTGCTGCCTTCCGGCCCTGGCTGGGTTAGCCGTGCCGAGATCCCAAGGGGCTGGGCTTCGACGCTCGGGCAATGGGCCCTGGATTGTCTTATCGCCGCCCTCAGGCTTCGGCTCCAGCTGAAGCGGATTGCTGGCAACAGGTGTCCGCTACCCACCCTGCCTAGCCTCCAAAAAGAGATGTCACCAATAGGTATTAATTGCTAACAATCAGCCGGAACATTTAGGCGACTCGATACTTTCGTCGTACGTGCACCTCGTGGAAACGATAACCTTGCTGAAGTTGCCGCAGATCGTAATGTTTCCTGTCGTGCTGTTGATGCTGAACTCGAGGTTCTTGATTTCGCCGCGGTTGATGGCAAGCGGGAACGTCGTGAGGTTGCTGATAGTCTCGCCCTTCTTGTTGAGCATGACTGCCGAGACAAGTTCCTGGTCTTCCGTGCCCGAGTTGCGCACGATGACGCGCGACCTGTTCGAGCCGAAATCTATGAAGATGTCCTCAACTGAAACGTCGGTTCCCGGCTTGCACTCGAGCGTCTTGTTGGTCACCGTCGTCTGCTCGTTCTTCACGATGCCCGTCGCCCAGCTCAGAAAGATGCCTCCGATAAGTATCGTTATCGCGATGATGATTACCGCCGCAATGACTGCGCTTAGCCCTTTCACTTTCAGATCCCTCTTCTGCTAGCATCCTCTCGGCGTTTCAGCAAACCTGTCGCTTATGCAGCTTGTCGAAACTATCACCTGGCTGAAATTGGCGCATGCCGGTATCGTGGTGCTCAGGTTGAAGTAGATGGTCTGGATGCTGCCCGCCGTGATGGCGAGTGGCAGCGTGGTATTGAGCGTCGCCTGTGCACCGCTCTTGCTCAGCAGCTGTGCCGATATGATGTCCGTGTTGCCGTTGCTCCAGACGAGCACCGCGCTCCTGTTCGCGACGAAATCAAGATAGACGTCGCGTATGTCGATGGTGACGCAGCCGACGATATTCGATGACCTGTTCGTCACCGTGGCCTGGTGGCTCTGCGTGACTGCAGACGACCACGACAGGAGCGTCATGGAAATGATGACCCCTATGGCGATGATAAGGACGGTCGAGATGAGCGGGCTGATGCCTTTATGCCCTGCATGCGACGCTTTGCTGCTCGCATGCATCGTGCTCCAAGAATCACGAGATTCTTTGGCACCATGAAGAGCTCCGCTCTTCACGGCATCCCATTCTCTACATGCCATTTTTATTACTTTTGTCGGCCGCTATTTAAAGGTTAAAGAGGAGGGAGGTATCGGAACTGCCTATCTGACGTTTACAGAGGGTGGTTCTGATAGTAAAGAACATTGATTTTGGAACATTTTACAATGTTCTTTCCATATAGCAGATTGTGGTTAAAAGTTCCATTATTATTACAATCTGCTATGACTAACAGCCCTTCGGCGACGATTCAAACACCGAGCTTTTGCATAACGAAACAACCTGCACCTTGCTGAAGTTGCCGCAGGTGGTAATCGTGCCGCTCAGGTTGAACTCGATGCTCGTCGTGTCGCCCCTGGAGAGGTTTATGGGCACTGCCGTCAGCCGCGATGCATTCTCTCCCAGGCGGTTCAGCATCACCGCTGAAACGATGACGTCATACACGTAGCCGGTATTCTTGACCGACACGCGCGAGCGGTTGGTCGGCAGGTCGATGTACACGTCCTGAATGCTCATCTCTGCCGCGGTGCAGTCGATCTGCTGCTTCGTGACGTTGCCGACCTTGTTCTGCGTCGTTCCGATGACCGTCGTGTACCAGCCGAGTACCAGCGGCACGACGACAACAGCAATGACGATGAGCATGACGAATGCTATGAGCGGCGACACCCCCTTCATGCGTATATGTACTGCATTCGAGGGCTTAAAGATTTACGCCACGCAGTTCGCAAGTACTACAAGCTTTCGGACTACAGTGTTATTCCGGTATTACTTTGAAACCCTTTTTCTCCGGTATAATTATGGTAGTCCCTCCTTCATGGATTTTTTGCTTCACAACAATTTCTTTGGGAATCCTTATTGCCAAAGCAGAGCCCCATTTAGACACTGTTACCTTAGACGCTTTCCTTAGTCCCTTGTACCTATCTGCTATATCATGTAGTTGCTTCATGTCCAGGAATTCTTCCCCGCATTTTGGGCACCCATAATATTTATAACTCACCCCATCCATTTCGCCTGTTTTCTCTTCCATACCCAGCTTGCATTTCCAGCATCTTTTTCCCATTTTCGGCATACTCATCCCCATTCTATCGTTTTTATCACTATCTTATCCTGCGATATTTTTTCACCAATACAAATTACGCTACCTCTCTTGAATTTCTTTCTGAGCCTGATAAAGCTTTTTCCAAATTCTTCTACATTCCCGCCCTTTAGTGTTGATTCTATCACATCCGGATATATGCTTCTTTGAAATGCCCTCAAAAATGCATGACGCGATATTCGTATTTCATATTGCCCTTGCTTAATATCCATATGATATCACAGGATATCTTTATATATGCAGCGGCCTATTTATAGCAATACAAGGAAATAAAAAGGATACGAGGAGAATCGAAGATTCTCCTGTACAGGTGGATTCATGGAATCCACCTTGTATCACTTCCTTGTTTGCTATACATGGTGAAACAACGTTTCACCCGTACAGGTAAAGCTTTGCTTTACCATGTATGTGAAAACAGAAAATAATATCCGGAATTTAGAGGGTGGTGCATATGAAGCAACTGGAGGAAAAGCTCAACCTTATAGAAAAAGAGATCAGTGAACTGAAGTGGATGGTTATGCAGCAACAACTACCCAAGAAGAAAATTTCTTTGAAGGGATCCCTGAAAGGCTTGAAAATTGAAGAGGAGAAGATAGAAAAAGCAAAAAAAACGCTGTTCAAAGGCGCCTGAAATGGTCTACGTAACTGACACACACCCATTTTTATGGTACCTGGCAGAAGACAAACGACTGAGCAAAGCAGCAAAAGTTGTTTTTGACAGCGTTGAGGCAGGCAATGCAACTATTATCGTCCCTACCATAGTCCTTGCGGAATCTTTGCATATTCTTGAAAAAGGGCGGTTTTCTGTAAAATTCATGGATATTGTCAGAAAAATAGACGAAGGCTGGAACTATTCTGCAATCCCATTGGATGTGAGAGTTATCAAAAGAATAGAGGAACTTACAAAACTCTCCGAGTTGCATGACAGGATCATAGTAGCCTCAGCCGATATTCTCGGAGCAGAGCTTATAACAAAAGATGCCGCCATCAAACAAAGTGGTTACGTGAGAACCGTCTGGTAAGTTTACGCCACGCAGTTGGCGAAGTACACATCAGCGCCGGCATAGGTGTCGCTCACCTCGGGGCAATTGGCAGTAGAGAAGCTTATCTTGTCTAGCACAGAAGGGGTTTCGTAGTTCATTTGACCGAAGATAAGGAATATTTAAATATGTTGATAAAGATGAATCCTTTATGGTAAGAGAATTTAATGTAATTATAGAAGAGGGAGAAGACGGGTATTTGATTTCAGAAGTAGTAGAACTTCCAGGGTGTCGTACCCAATCAAAGACATTAGATGAACTAATGAAAAGAACAAAAGAAGCGATTTCTCTTTATCTGAAATCCAAGAAAGATGTAGAAATAACTGAAAGGTTCATCGGTGTGCAAAAGCTAAAGGTCTAAATTTATGGCTAAATTGCCACTACTAAGAGCTAAAGAATTAAGCAAGATTCTTCTGAAAATGGGCTTTGTAAAAGTAAGGCAGGAAGGGAGCCATATATTTTTTCAACATACAGACGGAAGGACTACAATTATTCCAGATCATCCGGGAGAGGAAATCGATAGAGGACTTCTGAATAAGATTATTAAAAAAGATTTACAGATTTCAAGACAAAAATTTATGGAATACCTTTGATTTTGCAAAACTTTAGCTTCCAGACGCCACGCAGTTGGCGAAGAAGACGTCATTGCCGTAGTAGGTATCGCTCACCTCGGGGCAATTCACGGTCGAGAAGCTCACCTTCTCCAGCGCGCTCGTTGCCACGCAGCGCCCGCCGTCCTTGTACGGGTGCCACTGCTCGATGGTGCGGCGCCCGTATTGACGGAGCGCGCGGCGCTGAACGAGCCGGCGCCAGCGCTGCCAACATCAGACACGTTCTCGAGCTGCCCCGACTGGTTGTAGAGCCGGACGTACCGTATGTTCGGGTAGCTGACCGTGTAGTTGAGCGTTGTATTGAAACTTCTCGACATATTGGTCAGCCGCACCTCGTCTATCGTGCCGTTCAGGAATGAGCTAAAATCGTACGACGCGCCGATGAGCAGTGGCCTGTTCCCGTTCACGAGCGTGCCGTTCATGTCTGCGCTTCCTTCTTCGGCACCGTCAACGAACAGCCTCGCCTGGGTGCCGTTCCACGCACCGGCGACGTGATACCAGCGGCCGGCCGCAATGGTCGTCGTGCCGGTCACGTTCAAACCCGTATTGTTTCCGATAAGGAACACGAAATTGTTTCCTGCTGTCTTGCCAAGGCCGTATCCCTGCGTCAGGTTGTGTTTGCCGACAATGTCCTGCGTTCCTGGATTCAGGCCGTTGAAATACACCCATGCCTCAAGTGTCAGGTTGCCCGTGAAATTGAAGGAGAAGGAGCTTGTGACGTTGCCATAGTCGTTGACGCCGTCAAACGAAAGGGCAACGCCGAATCGGCCTGACGCGTTCCACCGCGGGCACTGGTTTGCTGCCGCAGTGCCGGTGCAGCTCCCTGTCGTGCTGTTCACGAGCGTGCCGGTGTTGTTCAGCGCCGCATCGGTAACCGATGTCCCGTTCCCGTCTTCGAAATGGAATAACAGCACCGTATTCGTGTCATTGACGTACTGCTTTCTGGTGTCCATCGTTTCGGTCGGCATCCTCGGGAACGACGTTATCTGAATCGCATTGAAGCGTTTCGTCTCGATGTCGCCGCTCGCCAGCGTGGACGTATTGCCATCGGTCTTGTACGCGATGCCGTCGTTCATCGTCAGAAAGAGATTCGCCAGGCTCACGCCTGCAGTGCCGGTGTTCTCGATAGTCGCGTTGATGCTGTAGGGCACGCCACTAAAGCACGAGCCGCTGCAGTCGAAGGAGACGTTCGTCACAAATATGCCGGCCTGCTGGCAGGCGAGCTTGCTGTACGTGGCATTCGCCACGGTCCGCGCCCGCTCTGCCGACGTCGCCGAAATCCACGACGACACCATGCTTGCGACAATGATGCTGACGAGTATGAGCAGAATCGCCGTGATGAGTGTCGAATCTCCCTTGCGTTTCATACGATGCCCCGCTAGCAAGCTATTGGTGACCCTGCTATATTAGGATTTGCACAAGATATGTTACATAAAATATCGTGCAAATCCTATATAGCGAATTGCATTTTCATGTAACATAATCAATGCAATTCTCTATATATTGCTCACGTCACGCAGTTGGCGAAGTACACGTCGCCTCCCGCGTACGTGTCCGTCACCTCCGGGCAGTTTGTTGCCGAGTAGCTGATCTTATCAAGCCCAGCAAGCGCGGTGTACTTCACTTTGTTTACATAAGCCTTACGCCATTCCGCATTATCTCTTTTACAAGAGGGTCCTTTTTGTTTTTGTAAAATTCGTGCACATCAAAAAAATGTTCTTCTATTTCCTTAAGATAGTGCTTCTCAAGCTTTCTGAGTACCTTTTGGATATGCTTTTTGTCGGGTCCCCGAGAAACCAGCAGCGCGAGATCCACGTCCGATCTTTCGTTGTACACCATTTTTGAATAAGAACCGAAAAGCCATAATTCAAGGCCTTTGACGTTAGAAAGCTCATTAACCGCGTCGGCAAGTAGAAAGTACACATCGAACGGCAGGTTTTTCAGATACCTGTGCTGTGATGACAGAATGGCTATGATATGTTCTGCATAGTTATTTTCGAGATTTACTGAAAACAAACCCTTTTCTTTTTTAATGACCCCCGAACTGACGAGCCTTGCAAGTGCGCTATCAAGAGGAATGTTGTGCATTCGTGTTCTTTCTTTTATTTCCTTTCTCCTGAATCTTGATCCGGGGGAAACCGAAAACAGTGCAAGTATCTTGAAAGAGCCGCTATCAAATACCTGGTTGATCATTTTGTTTCACCCAGAAGTTTCCTGATTTGTTTCATGTAAGGATTAACAGTTTCCAGAAGAAATTCTTCCGACAATTTTTGGAAGCGTTCGCGCATGAATGCTGTACCTGTATAATACTGTGCCTTGGTGCGCCTGCCTCTTTGCTTCTGCTAAATCGTTTGCCAACGAAATAAATTCCCTGTAGCCTTTCTCGATAAGTTTTGTTACCTCCTTGTCTTTTACGAGTTCTCTCAGCACCTTTATTGTGGTTGCATGGACTTCGAGTTCAATTTTGAGCCTGAATTTCTTCGCGATAAGAAGCTTCGTAATATCGTGCATTGCATAATAGCCGGAAATAATGCTCCAACGCGGAAAGGTCTTTATAGTTGCTTTACAATGTTCAAGATTGTCTCTGGTTGAATTCTCAAAGAAATTGATATAGCGCTCAACTTCCAGCTCTCTTATTCTGCTCACTTTGCCTTCTTTCAATAAAGTTTCAACTGAAACCATTTTATACCACTTTATTGGTATAATCATATTATAACTTTAAATACTTTACCAATATTTTGGTACTTTATATACCAAAGCACCTGTATCACATGTGGCGCTACGTCACACAATTAATAAAGTATACGTCGCTCCCCGGATACGTGTCGCTCACCTCGGGGCAATTAGCCGCCGAAAAGCTTATCTTCTCCAGCGCCGACGTCGCGCTGCACTTCCCGCCGTCCTTGGGCGCCCGTATTGACGGAGCGCGCGGCGCTGAACGAGCCGGCGCCAGCGCTGCCAACATCAGACACGTTCTCGAGCTGCCCCGACTGGTTGTAGAGCCGGACGTACCGTATGTTCGGGTAGCTGACCGTGTAGTTGAGCGTCGCCGTGAAGTTGCGGGTAATGTTGCTGACCCGCACCTCGTCCACGGTGCCGATGAGCGTGAGGTTCTTGCTCGAATTGTACATGCCGCCGACGAACGAGCTCGTGCCGAGCTTCACGATGCCCCGCGCCACCGTGGTGTTGACAATGTCGCCGTCGGCGTACAGGGCTGCTGTTGACGAGTCATACGCCCCTGCCACGTGGTGCCACCCCGACCACCCCGACACATTGTACGCCAACGTAGCGTTGCCGGCGACGAAACGGAGCTGGTCGCCGTACTTGTGCAGCGAGAGCCCGCCGAGGTAGAGGTCGCGGACTTCTGCCTCGCTCAAGCTTCTGTTGTAGATGGCGACCTCGTCGATGGTGCCATTAACTGGAGCAACACCATCGGTTGGTCTGCTTACCAAATTATACCAATTGCCTATTGTTACATCGTTAACAGCACCGATACTTAACGGAGAGCCTGTAGATACCTTTTCAAAGACGCCATTGACATATATTTTTATATCTCCGGTGGAATGATCATAAGTCCCGACAACATAATACCACATGTCTACAACAGGAATTGTAATGCTCTCTGCAGTTCTCTCAGGAGCCCACGCACCATTTGTGTCGAGCCCAAATTGAAAGACACCATTGGCATTTCTAAATTTTAGGAGTATCCACCTTGCATCGGATCCGCGATAATCAGCTACTATTCCTTCATCCACACCATCGTTAGCAAGTCCGTTCAATCTAACCCAAGCACTTACGCTAAACGATCTGCTTGCGAATGTCAAAGAACTCTGGCTGCCGATATCTATATAGTCATTTATACCATCCATTGTCCACGTGCTGCCAAACCTTCCGCTGGTGTTGAAATACGGGCTTCCAGTAGCGGTGCCGTTATTCCCGTATGTGCTCCCGTCCTTGACCCCTCCAGAGGCGGTCGAGTTCTCCTCAAAGTGCCACAGGCCGACGAGGCCGGCGTGGGTGTTGCTTATTTGGCTCGGCGTCGCGATGATGGTGAAGTTGTCGGACGAGGTGTTCCGGTCGAACTCGACGTGCGCCTCGACCGTCGCCGTGGTGTTGCTGAAGCTCGTTGCGCTCATGCTTACGAAGTCGTTGATACCGTCAAAGCTTATCGCATAGCCGAATTTGCCTGAGGAATTCCACACAGGGCATTGAGCTGCAGCGCCGTTGCATGCGGTGGTGCCGTTCTGGAGCGTTCCGGTGTTGCCCCTCGCTGAATCTGTTGCACTATTCCCCGTGCCGTCGTCGAAGTGCCACAATCCCGTCGTGTTGCTGTCGTTACTGTATGCTTTCCGCGTGTTCATGGTCTCAGTGGGCATCTTCGGACTCGAGAATATCTGGATGGCGTTGAAGCGTTTCGTCTCGATGTCGCCGCTCGCCAGCGTGGACGTATTGCCATCGGTCTTGTACGCGATGCCGTCGTTCATGGTGAGGAAGATGTTGCCGATGTTCACGCCCGCCGTCCCCGAATTCTCTATCGTCGCGTTGATGCTGTAGGGCACGCCCGTGAAGCACGAACCGCCGCAGTCGAAGGAGACGTTGCTCACGTACATTTCTGCGCGCTGGCAGGCGAATTTGCTCTGCGAGAAATTCACGGCGCTCCTCGTCCGTTCTGCCGAGGTAGCGGTTATCCACGAGGATATGATGCCCATGACGATGACCGTGAGCATGACAAGTACGATGGCGGTTATAGCCGACGAAACGCCTTTGCAACGCAATGAACGAGGTGCCTTCATTGCGTTACTCTTGTTCCCTGCGGTTTATATGGTGAATTGCACTGGTTATATCCTGATATTATTTGCAATTCACCTATAGAAAATTGCGCGTTAATACGACATAAGCTGCGCAATTATCTATATTAATTAACTCTCCTCCACATCTTTCTGGCTTCCAGTGCAAGGAATGCGGTTGACGCGGCCACAACGATGATCGCCAGGTCTTCGGCAGGCAGGGGAATCGTTTCGAAGAGCGTGCTGAGCGGCGTGTAGAGCACCAGCAGCTGGAGTGCAATAGACGATGCCACCGCTGCAACGAGCTTTCTGTTCGAAAAGAACCCGACCGATGCAATTGGATGCAAGCTCCTCATGCTCAGCGCGGCGAACAGCTCGAAGCATACGAGCACCGTGAACGCCACGGTCCGCGCCTTTTCGGTGCCTGCCGGCAGGTATGCGTAAAAGAGCACCAGTGTGCCGCCTGCTATGATGAACGCGCGGAACATGATGAACGAGAGCGAATGCCTGTTCAGTATGCGCTCATCCGGGTTTCTCGGACGGCGCTTCATGACATCAGGCTCTGCTGGTTCCACGCCCAGTGCCAGGGCCGGGAACCCGTCGGTAAGAAGGTTTATCCAGAGCAGGTGAATCGGGAGCAGCGGCAGGAGCAGCGGCGACCCCATCACGAGTGCGGCGACCAGCGTGAGGAAAATAATGAGGACTTCGCCGATGTTTGCCGACAGCAGATAATAGACGAACTTCTTGATGTTGTCGTAGATGGTCCTTCCCTCCTCCACCGCAGCGACAATGGAGGAGAAGTTGTCATCGACGAGCACCATGTCGCTCGCTTCCTTGGTCACGTCAGTGCCGGTGGCGCCCATGGCGATGCCGATATCCGCTTTCTTGAGCGCAGGGGCGTCATTGACCCCGTCGCCGGTCATCGCTACGACGTGCCCCCTCTTCTTGAGCGCCTCGGTGATGCGGACCTTGTGCTCCGGGGAGACGCGCGCGTACACCGCGACGCGGTCGACCTGCTCCAGGAACGCGTCGTCGTCAAGGCTGTCAAGCTCGTTGCCGGTGAGCACGCCATCGGTTTTCTCAAGAATGTGCAGCTCCTTTGCCACGGCGACCGCGGTATCCTTGTGGTCGCCGGTTATCATCACCACACGGATGCCAGCGCTCCTGCACCTTTCCACAGCATCCTTGACTTCCTTGCGCGGCGTGTCTCTCATCGCCTGCAGGCCTATGAACACAAGGCCGTCTTCGCCGAGCTTCTCCCTGCCCAGCGGCTTGTATGCGCAGGCAAGCACGCGCAGGCCTGACGAGGCGAATTTCCTGTTGACTGCGTGTATCTTGTTCCTGTCCTGCTCGGTCATCGGCGCAGCGCCGGCCTTATGGATGTGGGATGATTTCTTCAGCACCTCCTCGACAGCGCCTTTCGTGTACGCGGTCTTGTCATAAACGACCGTCATCATCTTCCTGTTGGAGTCGAACGGTATTTCCTCGAGTCTCTTCCCGGTCTTTCGAAGGTCAGCGATCCCTGCTTTCTGGGCGGAAACAAGGAGCGCAAGCTCGGTCGGGTCGCCCAGCCGCGCTTCTCTGTCCGCGTCGTTGCAGAGCGCCCCTGCGGTAAGCAGCAGCCTGATGTCATCGTCTGCTGTCACAGCTTTTTTGCCGATGAGGAAACGTCCTTCGGTACTGTACCCTTCGCCGGTGACGCTGACAATTCTGCTATTAACGTACAGCCTCGTCACGGTCATCTCATTCATCGTCAGGGTCCCTGTCTTGTCAGAGCAGATGACATCGGTTGCGCCGAGCGTTTCAACAGCAGGCAGCTTGCGTATGATAGCCTGCTTCCTTGCCATGGCGTGCAGGCCGATAGCGAGTGTTATCGTCACGACGGCGGGCAGACCTTCCGGTATCGCAGCCACCGCAAGCGCGACTGAGGTGAGGAGCATGGAAACGATTTTCTCGCCGAGAAGATAGCCTGCGACAAAGATAATTCCCGCGATTCCAATGACCATGAGACCGAGTTGCCTGCCGAGCACGGCAAGATTCTTCTGCAGCGGCGTTGCTTCTTCGCCGGTCTCGAGCAGCTGTGCAATCTTGCCGAACTCCGTCTGCATGCCTGTTGAGACGACTGCTGCGCTGCACCGGCCATACACCACCGCGGTGCCTGCAAACAGCATGTTCTTCCGCTCTGCAAGCGGAACGTCGCCCATCACGTCTGCTGTCTTCCTCACTGGCAGCGACTCGCCAGTGAGGATGGCCTCGTCCGCCTTGAGGTTCATTTCCTCGACGACCCGGCAGTCCGCAGGCACCTTGTCGCCGACCTTGAGCAGGACGATATCACCGGGAACGAGGTCGTGGGCAGGGACACGAAGCGCCTTGCCGTTCCTGAGCACTTCCGCGTTCGGCGCAGCCAATTTCTTCAAGGCTTCAAGCGCCCGCTCAGCTTTCTGCTCTTGCAGGAAGCCGAGCACTGCGTTGACCATGACGATAACGAGGATGATTGCTGCGTCGATGAATTCTCCTATGAGCGCCGAGATGAGCGTCGCGGCTATCAGAATGATAACGAGGAGGCTCCTGAACTGGCCGAGAAACAATGCAAGCGCAGAAGGCGGCTTCTTGTCCTCGAGCTTGTTGGGCCCGTGCTGCCGGAGCCGCTGCGTTGCTTCATTCGCCGACAAGCCGTCGCTGCCCGACCGTAGTTCTTTCAGAACATCTGCTGCAGCGATGCGGTGCCATTCCATGGGGAATTATTGCTTTTGTGCCGAAATAAAGCTGCAGCTTTATTTGACCTCGACTCTCATGAAGTCCTTTGCCATCTTCACGTGCGGGTACGGCTTTATCTTGTCGGCAAGCTCCTTGAGGTCCTGGTAGCGCCGCGAAATGTGCGTCAGGATGACTTCCTTCGCATGCGCTTCTTTTGCAATCCGCAAGACCTCCTCAAAGCTCGCATGGCGGTAGCCTTCCTTTTCCATGCCTTCGAAGAACGTCGAGTCGTGGATGAGCAGGTCCGCGTTTTCAGCAAGCTTCACCATGTTCCTGCTCGCCATGGTGTCGCCTGAGTATACCACCTTCTTCCCCTTCTCGACCTTTGCCATGTCCTCGAGCTTCACCTCGCCGCCCTTGAAGGCAGCAGCGCCTTCGGTCTTGATTTTCTTGTAGATGGGCCCTTTTTCTGGCAGGCCCAGATGCATGGCTTTTGCCTTGTCGATTTTCACCCTGTCCTTCTCGACGAACGCGTAGCTCACCGCCGGTATGCCGTGCCGCGCCGGTATCGCCTGAATTACAAACTCGTCTGTTTCGAGGAGCGTCTCTATCGAGCTGCCCTCGTATTCGACATCACGCGCGACAATGGGGAAATTCTTCGTCGAATAGCCGAGCTCAAGGAGCATCGGGACGAATTTCTCCGCTTCAGGGCCGAATATGGTGAGCTGCTTCTGCCGGTCCTCGAGATTCATCGTTTCGAACAGACCGAGCAGGCCGGCGAAATGGTCCGCATGCCAGTGGCTAATGAAGATTTCATTAAGCCGCATGAAATTAAGGCCCGCGGCGAACAATTGGCGCTGCGTTCCTTCGCCGCAGTCGAACAGGAAAGAGAACTCGTTTTCGCTCTGGTATTTCAGGTAGATTGACGCATGGTTCCGGTGCTTGGTCGGTATCGCGGCAGTCGTGCCGAGGAAGACGATTTCTACCGAGGTCATACGCACACCCGTTTCAGGTTCCTATTCTATAGAATCTATAAAACTTTCAATCTTGCTCCTCACCGCAGCAGGGCTCGGCGCAGCTATCTCGCACTGGCAGCGTTCGATGCATGCAAGGGGGTTTTGTTTCGCTTCCGGATACAGCGTCACGCACGCATCGTAGAACTTTTTGCTCTGCACTTCGAGATGGGCTGCAGACTGGTACGGATCCGGCGTTCCGCACCGCATCACCGGGCATATTTCCAGAAAATAACTGCGCGCTTCCAGTTCGTTCGTCCTGTTCGCCGCCGAAGAGAAAAAGAATGACACCGATATGAAGACAATGACGGCCAGCGTGGAAACAACAACCGCCTGCACTGGCATTTCAAGGCCTTTCATCGCTATCTATCATGCAGCACGCGCCTTATAAAGTATGGCGTCCACAACAGAAGTCTTTATATAGTCACTAAATAGTAATTAATTTATTAACCTACCAGTGTGCATATGAAGCCGCTTGCAACAATCCACTCTGCTGTACTTGGCACTGCTGCCGCTGCGGTACTCGTTGCCGGCATTGCGTGCAGCGCCAGTCCCTATACCTCGCGGCCTGAACACACACCTTACACACGCATTGAAACACCATATGTTCTTGCCACGCAACCGCTTTCGGCAACTGCAACACCGATGCCTGCCCCTTCGCCGATCAAAGCGCCAACTGAAGCAGCAGCGCCGCCCTACCCTCCACAAGCACTGCACCTGCTGAGTCTTATTGAGAAGCATTACCCTGGCGTGCACCGGACAATAACAGAACAGACGTGGTACCAGAATGGCATTGACAAAGACGAAGCGCTGTTTGTCGAGGCGCTCCTCCACGATGCTTCGATGAGCAGGGCTGCAGCGGAAGACAAAGCGCGCCGCGGAGAGTACACGATACGACCGGTCAGCGCACCGAGCCGTGAACTGCCGGTTCTTGTCACGGGCGGAGATGAGGACGCGATTTCAAGAACATACAACAACCTTCCTGATGCACTCGGGTGCACGGAACGTGTGCTCGGGGAATTTCCCCGCGAAACGCTTCTCGTGACGTTAGGCAACTACCCCGGCGGTGCTGCGGGACATCCGAGGACGATCATGATGCATCCCGCGGCAGGGAAAGAAGTAATGGCGCACGAGCTTACCCATCTGTATGTGCAGCAAAGGGGCGTGCCACCTTGGCTCGATGAAGCTATCGCTCAGGCAGTTCCGCTCTCCTGTGAAACAAGACCATTCCCTGCCGGACTGTACGTGCCTCAGGGAAGACTCTCTGCGATGCCTCCCTCCTATCAAAGCATAGGCGGATTGCAGCTCATGGGAGCGCTTTCTCGTGAACTGGGGCAGGATTTTCCGCTGTTTCTTCGCGGCCTCATCAGCAGGCTCAATAGCGACACTACCAGAGGCATGATAAGCGATGAAACGCTGCAACGATATTTTACCGAAAGCGCGCCCGAAGAGCACCGGGCGCTGGTAGCGGCACTGTACGACATGCGTGTCATGGGGCAGTAAGCTGCATCAGCCTGTACGTGCCTGTTCAGCAGTGTTCCTGATAGCTGCCCGCGCTTCCTGCGTTCGTGCAAGGACTTCGGTTTCTTCATCAGGGGACGTCTCCAGGTAGCTGAGGTGGCTGTTTACTATAGTCCGGATTGCCACAAATGCGTCTCGCGCCCCGTTCCACTGGGGCTTTTCTGCTTCCGGGAGGTCGCTCATAAGGCTGTCAATCTGCATCGCGATGACCGCACTGTCGGTCTGATACTGCTGGAATTCTGCCCTTGCATCAGTTCTTTTCAAGTAGTTGTAGCAATTGGCAACCTTGGTTGCATAGGTTCCGTCGTGGTTGTAGCAATACGCCTTGTCGTATACTGTTCTGCCGCAGGTGAGGTGCGCCGCCGCGCCGCATGCAGCGTCCTGCAGGTTCTGCACGTCTTTCCTGTTGTCGCCGCTGCAATCACGGCCGTAGGTAATCCATGAAGAAGGGATAAACTGGAACGGGCCCGCTGCGCCTGCACTTGAGCTTGCCCACGGGCCGTTGGGATTCGGCCATGACCGTGCAAATTCTTCTGCAGCGTTTTGCGTGTTGCAGTACGGCGTAGGGCACGCGTTGCCTCCATGCTCGCCGCATTTGAATATGGCGGCTATGAGCTCGAGCTCTGTGCCTTCCCGCTCCTGTGCCATCACAAATACAGAATAGTATGGCTCGGGGATAATGGGATGACCGGGGTTGCACCTTCCTGTTTCGAGGTTGCAGCCTACTGCACACCGCTCCTCACCAGCAACCGAGCAGTCAGGCGCGTAGCGCACGCTCCTGTCGCCGTCACATTCCTGCGCCTCGCAGCCGGTGTACGGTAACGCGCACTCCTTGCTTATCGCATTGCATACCTTCCCCTCAGCAGGGCAGTCCTCAGCCTCCCACCTGCCCTCGTTGCTGCAGGCAAAGTGCCTGTTGTTTTCACAGGATGCTGAACCAGGAGTGCACCTGCACGTGCCGCCGATGCATTGCTCGCCAGTGCTGCATGCGTTGCCGCACGAGCCGCAGTTATTGCTATCGGTGTTTGTATTGATTTCGCAGCCGTCGCCGGAATCCCCGTTGCAGTTGGCAAACGACGCAGTGCATGCTGCGCATTGGCTGTTGTAGCACCAGTACTTGCCATTACAGGCATTTTCATCGCATACCGGTGCTGCACACTGGCTTGAGACGAACTTCCATTCGGCGCAGGAGCCGGTACCCGGGCCGCTGATGCCGCCAGTCCTGCAGGAATTGTCATCGCCGCAATAGCCACAGGATGACTGGCTCGTGCATGCGGTGCAGGTGCTGCTGTAGGCAGCGCAGGAATCAGTAGTGGGCGTGCACCTGCCGCTGCTGCAGCGTTCGCTGCCGCTGCATGCAGCGCCGCAGGCACCGCAGTTGTTATTGTCATTCTGCACATTTGCCTCGCAGCCGTTTGCAGAGTTTCCATCGCAATTGGCGTACGGAGAAGTACAATCGATGCACTGATTGTTAAAGCACCACCTGCTTCCTGTGCACACAGCCGTGTCGCACGCAGCCGGGCTGCTCACTGCAAACGACCTGCTGCTTGCGTCAAGCGTCGCGCCGCAGCTGTTCCTCGCGTGCACCCACCAGCGGTATGTAGTGCCTCCTCTCACCGTGACAGTGATTGACGTGCCGCTGTAGCCGTCTATGCAGACATAATGAGGGTTTCCCGGGCAATTATTGCGCGCATCACGCTCTGTTGAGCCATCGTAATCGACCCGCACATCATAGAGCGTCGCATCAGGCGCATGGTTCCATGACAGCGGTACCTGGCTCGTGCCTGCAGCAAATGAAGCACCCTCGTCAGGGCTTGTGAGGGCTGGAGGAAGCGATGGAGTGGTGCATGAAACGCACCTGCCGTTATTGCACTGTTCTCCTGTTCCGCATCGCGTTCCGCACGCTCCGCAATTGGCAGCATCACTGTTCAAATTTGCTTCGCATCCATCACCGGAGTTGCCGTTGCAGTTGGCATAGGATGCGGTGCATGCTGCGCATTGGCTGTTGTAGCACCAGCGGTCTCCGGAACAGGTGGCTGGATTGCACGACGCTCCTTCCGGCGCGCACGAATTCCCGAGGCAGCCGCGGCCTTCGCATGGTATCGTTTCCTGCCGCGCATATACATAGGTGCAGGAGCCTGAGCGGCATAGTTTGATGCAATGACACCAATAGTCACTATCACCCTCGCAGTCGTCATTCTCACAATAGCCAGCGACTGTCCCGCCGCAGTTATAGTCTCCACATATCTCGCCGTCATTATGCAGCGCTCCGTCGTCTCCTACACATGCCTGCGAAGGCGGCGTTACGGGCTGGCAGTTGGAACAGCTGCAATCGTACCCTCCGCCGCAGAAGCTGCCGCCGCATTCCCCGTTTTCATCACAGCAGTTGTAATAGGTTGCCTCGCAGGCACCAGCACAGTACTGTCCTTCAGGGCAGGAACATCCTGAGCAGGCATCAGGGTATGGACAGTCAGCATCCGTATCACATGCCCCTCCTTGTGCACCGATGATGCTGGCTGCAACCGCAATGAAGACGATGGCAAGCGCTTTCATTCCACCATCCCCTTCCAGCTGAATATCCTTTTCCCTGTTTTCAGCCCGTTGCTGATATCCGTAGTATTATGGAGCAGATAGAGCTCAACAAACGCAGGCTCGTCTGCGTAGCCGGCGACAAACGTCACATACCTGCCATATGCGCCGTACGCGGCGTAGGGATTGCCCGCACAGCCGGCGGTCAGATTGAGATCGTTTATATGCACCAAGCGTCCCTGAGAATCCCTCAGGTTGGTAACATAGCACAGGGCAGCGTAGTCGCTGCCGAATGCACGCACGTTCTCGCTCACATCTGCTTTCACATGCACATAGCTTCCTTGGCTTATCGGTGCGCCAGTGCACTCTTGCAGCGTTCCCTTCGTGCCGCAGCACACTGCATAGCCCTGTTCGAGCGCGCCGAGCGCCTTTGTGCAGCCGGTGCTCCGGGAAGTAAACATCATGCTGCCTGCAAACACGACTACGAGAAGCACAACTAGAATGAGCGCATATATCCGGTACTGTCTTGTTTCACCATAGGCTTTCCTGATGCGTTGCCGGTACGCCTCCTCATCCATGGTATCTACTATCATTTTTGCGGTTTATAAAATGAAACGCCGCGCAAAGCATTCACTGCCGCTTTTCGATGAGCAGCAGCACCGCAGCCAGCGCAATGGCAACCAGGCCGCCGTACCACAGCGCGTTCGAGAACAAGCTCGCCGCAACGCCGACTCCGAACAGCAGGCCCGCTGTGAACAACAATACCTTTTCTTCGTCATGCCTGTCAAGATAAATCTCTTTGTGTGTCAGGCGCGATGCGCTCCGTTTTCTTGATCTTCGGGAAGCCACGTTATCACCGTATAACTCATTCTTTTTTCTGGTATATAAGCTTTTACGGAGCCGTACTTTGTGCGTCTGCGGTCATGGCGTGAGGCGCGTCCGCGTCCGCGGGTGGAGCGACACTTCGCGTATGTTTCTCTTGCCGGTCAGGACCATGGTCAGCCGCTCGAGGCCGATGCTCCATCCCGCATGCGGGGGCATGCCAAACCGGAACGCATTCACATAGAACTCGAAATTCTTCGGGCTCATCTTCCGCTTCTTCATCTCGGCCTCCAGCTGGTTTTTGTCGTGGATGCGCTGGGCCCCTGATGCTATCTCCATGCCGCCGAACAGAAGGTCATACGACCTGCAGATCTTCTCGTTGCCGGGCTCGGGCATCGAATAGAAGGCGCGGGCTTTAGTCGGCCATTTCGTGACGATGACAGGATCGAACCGCTTGCAGAGAACCTGTTCAGCTTCCCGTGTCAGGTCTTCACCCCATTGCAGCTTCATGCCGTCCTTCTCGAGCAGCCTGAGCGCCTCGTCATAGGTAAGACGCTTGATTGGCAGCTTCGGCACCGGCCGTTTGACACCCAGCAGCTCCAGTTCTGCAGCGCATTCCTTCTTCACCTGCTCGCAGATGCGGTGCACCACGCCCTCGAGATGCCTGAGCACATCCTCCTCGTTCTCGACAAACGCAACCTCTATGTCCATCTGCACGACTTCGTTGAGGTGGAACGAGGTGTCATGCTCCTCTGCCCTGAAGACCGGCGTGACGATGCAAACCTTGTCAAGGCCGGATGCCATGAGCATCTGCTTGTAGAGCTGCGGCGACTGGGCGAGGAATGCCTCGCGCTCGAAGTAGGAGATAGGGAAGAGCGCCGCGCCGCTTTCGGTTGCGGCGGCAACGATGACCGGCGGATTCACGGTAACGAAATCCTGCTCGTTGAAATAGCCCATGAACGCCGTTTGAATCGTGTCCTTGACGCGGAACACAGCGCGCGTTTCAGGCCTCCTGAGGTCGAGGTAGCGGTGGTCCAGGCGCGTGTCGAGTTCTGTATCGATGAACTTATGCGTATCGAATGGCAGCGGCGATTCGGCCTTGTTGATGACGCGCACCTCGTCAGGAACGAGCTCCCTTCCTCCCGGCGCTGATTTCTGCTTCGCGACCGTTCCCGTGACCACGACGACCCATTCGCTGCCGAGCGACTTGAGCGCTTCAAAGACGCCTTTCTTTTGGTCACGTTTTGCGGTTATCTGCAGTTCCCCGGTGCCGTCCTGAAGAACGATGAAGAGCACCTTGCCCAGGTCCCTTTTCGTCTTGACCCAGCCTGCAACGGTAACGCGCGTTCCTTCGTGCTTTTCGGTTATTGCCGAAGCGTAGTGAGTTCGTAGCATATCAGCACTACCCATCTCATTTTCTGCGGTTTCTGGCAACCATGCATTTACATGAAGGTACTCCACACCCTCAGCGTATGGAAGACCGTCCAGACGATAATCCACACAAGCATGTACACGATAATGCCGTTCCCCAGAAACCACTTGATGTCCTTCCTGATTCCCATGACGCGCTGCGCCAGCAAGGTCGTTGCCCCCAGCAATGCCAAGCCGACCGCGAAGCCGGCCTCGGGCCTGCCGATAGAAAACGAAACGAATCCTGCAATCGCCGCGGCACATGCGTGCACGAGCGTTGCCCTGAGTTCCTCGTCAAAATAAGCCTTCAGATCCATCAAGAACCACATGTCCGGTCAAAAAGCGCGCAACGATGTCTGCTCGACCTCTGCGGTGATCCATTTCACCGTGAGCCAGCTCTTGCGCACCATGTCAGGAAGCCCTTTATTAGCTTTTATCCAATCCTTTAAAAAACCAATTGTCGCCGGGTCAGACGGATAGCCTGAGCCGAAGTCCCCGTACACCTCTTTCAGACGGTCGATTTCCCTGTCGCGGGTCACTTTGGCGATAATCGACGCCGCGCTCACTTCAGGAAAGTCCCTGTCGGCGAAGTTTTTTGCCACGATTTCCGGCGAGCACGAAATGCTGTCGGACACCTTCCTGCCGAATTTCGTCTCGTTCGCTTCAAGCGCGTCAATGATGACCTTGCCCGGCCCGAAAGCGTCGATGATCCCGGCCATCCGCCTTATCTCGAGCTTGTTGAGGTTGGTCTCCGTCCGCATGCGGTCGATTTCCGCAGCTGACACCTGGAGCACGGCGATATCGGCGGCAATGCGCTCAAGCTCTCCGGCAATCCGTTCCCGCTGCTTTCTGGTGAGCAGTTTTGAATCTTTTACTCCAAGTTTCCTGAGATTCGGGACATCGTCGCTGTCAACCAGGTAGCCGCAGATGACCAGCGGGCCTATGACTGGACCCTTTCCGGATTCATCAATGCCAAGAACCTTCATGGAAACCCCTCGCTTCGCATGATGCTGATAAAATCTTTCAGTTTCCCTGCGCTCTCGGCCAGCATGAGCGCTTCGTCCTCTGCGAGGTCCCATTCCTTTACGGCCGCGCCGCCTTTCCCGAGCGCGGCAGGAACGCCAATGCTCACACCATGTATTCCGTACTCGCCGTCCAGCACGAGGGAACACGGTATGACGGTTTCCCTGTTTTTTACTATAGATTCGAGCATGTCGGCGACGCAGCATGCCGGCGCAAAGACCGTAGCACCTTTCCTGCCGATGACTTCCATGGAGCAACCGCGCAGCAGCGCCATAATCTCCTTTTTTTCTGCATCCGTGAAACGTTTCCGCTTGCCATCGACGGCAACGCGCGAGAAAAGCGGCACCTGCCCGTCCCCGTGTTCGCCAATGACAAAAGCCTCCACCCGGGAGGGCGTTTCTGGCGCATAGCGCTCGGAAAGAAGGCACCTGAAGCGGGACGAGTCAAGATGACAGGAGAAGCCTATGACGCGCTCTGCCGGCAATCCGAGCAGCGTATAGAGCAGGTGGTTCATTACGTCAAGAGGGTTTGTCAGCGTTATGACGATCCCGCTGAACCCGTTTTCCCTCAACTTGCTGGCGATCTCCCGTATAACCTGTGCATTGGTCCTTGCAAGCTCAAGCCGTGTTTTGATGTCGGGAGTCCTCGGTTTTCCTGCTGCCAGTATGGCAATGTCGGCATCTCCGGTGTCGCTGTAGCTTCCTGCCTTCACGGCACAGCCGCGCATGCAGTGACGGATGTCAAGGGCGTGTCCTTCTGCAAGCTTCTGGTCCTTGTCGATGAGAACGAGTTCCTTCGCGAGGTCCATCATGGCGATTTCGTACGCAATCATCGAGCCGACTTTCCCCGTCCCGATAACCACTATCTTTGTCATCCGGAATACTTCGGTTTATAAACTTTATATGAGAAGAGATTGATGCTTAGCGAGGTGGAGCAGCCTGGAGTGCTCGTCGGGCTCATAGGAGTTATACGACATGGGAAAACCGAAAACATGGTGAACTCGAATCCAGAAATTCAGCGGGATAGAAGATAGCTGCAAATGAATATGGAAGAAAAGCTGCAAAAAGACTCAGGGAAGAAGGTTGGGAAATATTTTCACCAACCGTAGTCTGCGACAGAATTGGTGTAAAGGAAGGAGAAGTCTTTTTGATCGAGTTCAAGAAACCCGGACAAAAACTATCGGAATCGCAAGGGAAAGTAAGAAAACTAACGGACGATAATTATATTGTCGTACATTACTGAGACACCCGAAGGCCGTAGGTTCAAATCCTGCCCTCGCTATCAAGCCCCCTTCTTGTAACCTTTAAAAACGTTTCCGTTTTCTTATAGCGCATGAAAAAGGCATTCGCATTGATGGTCGTGGCGCTGGTGCTGTTCCATTTCTTCTTCAGCGGCGAGGCGCTGTTCCGCAGGTTCGAGCCGCAAGGCAGGACCGCGTTCCCTTCGATAGACATCAGGACATCGCCAGTCTTCCAGCCGATACAAACACGGACAGGCAACTACCACATGCACGGGTTCTTCAGGGGCATGTTTTGATTTTTAAGTTCTTCTGCCTACAGGTACGGTATGGCATGGGCAGCGCTCCGCGAAGCCCGGGAGAAATCGCGCGCGATAACCGTTCTTATTGAACATCTTTTGAAAGAGCATGATGCGCTCTCCAAGAAAGAAATCGCGGCGTACTCGGAAAAGTTGCTTACTGATAGCGATGAGGCGATAGAGGCAATAATCGAAGAATACAGACATCTCATAGAATGTATGAAAGGTCACAGGAAAACGCTTGCATCAAAGGCACGATTCCTTACAAGGCACCACACAAGGGCAGGCGATTAGTTGTTGCTACTATTATGTAGTAAAAAATAGAAATCTTTAAATACCCGCCCTGCTTAGAGTATGCAGGTATCCATATGCCGAATCTCTTCAAACGTATCAGGGAAATTCAAGACGAGCGGCGGTACACGTCTTCGATGCGGGCAGCTGCAGAGCAGCCCAATTACGAAGCCCACCCTATGTGGTACCAGACGGGTACAGACTTTTTTACTCGCCTGCGTGAATGCTGCGTGGTCTTGACCCGCAGATGAGAGCAGGCTCCCTTTTTCTTGAGGCACGTGTAAAAGTTTAATGCGGATAGTGATGCGGCTTTCGCCGCACCCGAACATCCGCGGAGTTGATTCGCCA
>JACPRW010000008.1 GCA_016193585.1 Candidatus Aenigmatarchaeota archaeon | reverse complement strand
TTGACCACATGAACGAACTGCTACAGCAGTTCGAGAAGCAGTACAACAACACGCCACACAGCAGCCTTAAGTATATGACTCCGCTAGAAGTATTCAGAGCCAAACAAAGGACTGGCTCAGTATGGGCTGTCGGTTAACAATCAGGTATTATATCTTGGTTCACTTACACGCAAAAAGCAAAGCTTTTTGGTGCACCGGAAAACCTTGTTTTCCGCGTGTAGCGGACAACAAAAGTAATATGTTGTAATCTTTTGTTGTTCCACTATAAACCTCATGCTCGGGTGCGAGCACTGCTTCTGGCTGGCTCTAGTGAAGAAAGTCAGAAGACCTTCAGGCCCGTTTCCCTCCCTGCCTTCCGGGAACTTTTGTATTGAAGGGACATGCCGTATGAGTGCTGCACATCGGGGCGCTCTCACACTCCAGCCCGGTGATGCGTTCCAAGTCCTTTCTTAAGTGGGATTTAGTTTTTTTAAAGGTTTAATTTTAATCATTTAGGAATTATGGCAAATTTTTTGGGCGTTGATTGTAAGCGATTTATTCGTAAAGGTTTAGTTAATGATTTTCATGCAGTGATTGGAATAGGAATAGAAGTTAAAAGCTACGATTATTTTAAGGAAAAATACGTTTCCATAATCTCTGACCTTTTAAGGAAAAGAGGCATAACACCCGACAGGGCAGTTTATAAGTCATATGATTTACAGCGTCTTGGATTAACACATGATTTCTATCAAGATTTTTACAGGGCTATTCTGACACATATTGATAAAATATATTTTTTCTATTCCTATTTCAAAAACACTTCAACAACCAGTGAAGTTAGAATATTTCCATTCACAACTAAAAAGAGGACAACCTTTATCGATTTTATTTCAAACCATTTAGAACCATCGTATCCGCATATATGCATGTGGGGGTTGCACAAAGACTTTGGATATTCAGGAAATGTATTTCTAGATAACTTCAACGGAAAAGTAACAAATGCATGGCGTGCCATAGAACATTTGCAATCGTTCTTCGTCATGCCAAATGGCGACAAATCCAATGCACTTATTTCTACGTCTGATATTTTAATACACTACTTTGACACCGAACTTCGACAAAACTCCGGGCTTCTTAACCCAGAAGATATTAAGAACGTCTTTGATGATGACTTAAAGTTGGAAATTTCATTTATAAGCAATGCGTGTTTGTATAACATTATACCACTTTCCGAGGCTTTGAAAATACCAATACATCAGAAATTTTCTCATCCCATATTTTTTATATTCAAAGAAAAAACAAGTTCTATAAATGAAAAAACTATAGAAAACTCTCCAATGTTCAAGAAAATAATAGACTTGTCATTTAAAAATAATGGGAGTTTCAAATTTTTCGATACAGATTTCGATTTTAATGTAATTTCAGATAAAGATTACTTTATTCATTTCGGCGAAGAAGGTAAGAAAACGGCTCAAAATCTAAAAAACTTGGGTTATTCTTTTAAGCCACTTGACTTTGCTGAATTGAGTAGTCTGTGATAATAAAAACCTTTAAAAGTATGCGCATACCAATATAATTGGGCAATGTCACAGACCAGTGGTATTGTCCTTCAATAAAATGATTATACTTAGAAACTTTTCTTATTATTTTTATCTATTGTACTTTCCAACTAAATAACCAATACCTAAGGAAAGAATTGATGCAAGTTGTGGAATTAGCTCTAAGCGATTTATCATAACTAAGCCTACTATCAATAAAGTCAAAATAACTAAAATAATTCCTAGTATGTTATTGGCACTATTCTCTGCTGTTCCAAATACTTTACCTATCCATCCAGCTTCCATGGATTTCAGCTTCACATTTCGTTCTAATTGTGCTATCGCTATTTCGCTTTCTTTTAAACGGGTTTCAGCAGTCATACCACATTCCCGAGATAAAATGTATATTCTACTGTTCGAGACATGATACTGTTATTCATGCGTTTGATTCTGAATTGGGCAAATAATTCTCGCCCATCAAAAACGCCCATATTTACAGGTTTAGTGGAGCCGGATTCGATAAAATTGAAATTAATGAAATTAAGCCTCATTTTATTTTTTGGGTCGAGAATCTCATCTTCTACTCTCATAGGCAGTTTGTCTGCGTCATCTTTGAATGCAATAATAAATGTAAGTTCTTTTTCATCTTTCTTCAAAGTGATGGCATTCTCATTAGAATCAAAAGTTATGAAAGTACCATGTGCTATAACATCCTTATCAGAAGATTTGATTTTTACATCAAATGTTTTTATAGGGTCTGTAGAATTATCTGTCATACTAACCACAGTATTTACTTAACAATATTTTTCTTTATCGCCATCCTTATAAGCCCTTCCCAGCGATTCTCAGGAAGGTTCAGCTTTAGCCCCGCGACCTCGGCAGGATTCATGCCATTCAGTCCCTGATGCTTGCGCACATGGTTGTAATACGTCCGGTAGCCGCCCTGAAGTGCCTGCGCCGTTTTCATGCTCTTCCATCCGCGTGCACCAGTGCCGGGCTAACCAACGCTTAAATACCTTTTGCGCTAATTAGCAATGCTCTCACGTACCCGTTAGCGGAACCGGTTGTTTCGCTACGGCAGCTTGTTTTAGGGCGGGCTACCTTCCATCAGTCGCGCAGGATACCTGCGGGACACGGAGCATTTTGATGCGATTCATCAATCAGAGAAGCGAGTGGTTCTGATGGCCAAGCGATCGAGACCGAGACGGGGAAGCATGCAGTACTGGCCGCGCAAGCGGGCTAGCCGTATCTATACGCGGACGAGGCACTGGCCTTCCTCGAAGGACACCAAGCCGCTCGGCTTCGCCGCATGGAAGGCGGGCATGACGCACATCCAGTACATCGACAACAACGCCAAATCCCCGACGTACGGCAAGCTGTTGTCGAAAGCGGTAACCGTCCTCGATGCTCCTTCTCTCTTCGTTGTCGCGCTCCGGTTCTACAGGAAAACCCACGACGGCCTTGCAACCGCCGGCGATGTCTGGCACGACAAGTTGCCGAAAGACCTCGCTATCGAGCGCAAGGCAATGCCGGGAAAGAACAGAGAAGCGCCGGCACATTACACAGGCGTTCACCTGCTCGTTGCCACGCAGCCGGCCAAGTCCGGCATGCGGAAAATAAAGCCTGATGTCTTCGAAATCGCTCTTGGCGGCGAACCTGCGAAGCAGGCCGAGTACGGCATGTCGCTCCTCGGCAAGGAAATAGCCGCAAAGGACATTTTCCGTCCCGGAGAGTTCGTTGATGTGGCTGCGGTCACCAAGGGACATGGCTTCACGGGGGTTGTCAAGCGGTTCGGCGTCCGCATCCAGACGCGGAAGGACAAGCAGATGCACCGTCACGTCGGCAGCATCGGCTCGACAACGCCGCGGAAAGTGGACTGGCGCGTTCCCCAGGCAGGGCAGTACGGCTTTTTCACGCGGACTGAATTCAGCAAGCGCATCGTGCTCATCGACGACGACGCGAAGAAAATCATCCCGGCAGGCGGCTTCCTCGGCTACGGGATGCCGCAATCGTTCATGCTCATCGAAGGCTCTGTTCCCGGCCACGTCAAGCGCCTCGTGCGGCTGAGGAAAGCCATGAGGACGACGGTCTTCGAGCCGGTCGAAGTGAAAGGAATATCTTTGGAGAGTAAACAGGGGGCGTAGCAATGGTACGAATACATGATGTCAGAGAAGGCGCATCGGTCCTCAAGACAGGCCCGTGCGGAAGGGACGACGGCAACACCGTCGGTTTCGTGTACAACGTAACAGGCGTGGAACGGGATACAGACGGATACGTCAGGGGATTTTACATTCGGACACACGACGGGCTGTACGCAGGTCATGTGTCGCCGCGAAACTTTGGCCGCTTTACGATAATGTGATGCGCATGAACCACCATTACGGCACTAACGGCAAACAGGATGGCACGTTGCGAAGCAACGGCATGGGTGCCTATGTGTCATGCAAATTATGCAGTTATCTATATGTTGCAGAGGCTGAAAGAAGAAAGAATCAGGATACGTGATATTCATGGCAAACGTCTACGACCTCAATGGCAAGGCTGTCGAGCAGATGGAACTGCCCGGTGTGTTCAGCACGCCGTACCGGCCTGACGTCATCCAGCGCGCCGTCCTGTCGGCACAGAGCAGCCGCCGCCAGCCGTACGGCTCCGACCCGCTCGCCGGCAAGAAAACATCGGCGCACTATCACGGCAGGCGCAAATACCGGTTCACCATGATGAACCGCGAGATGGCGCGTATTGCGCGGGTGCACGGCAAGGTCGGCTACATGGCGTTCCGCGCCCGCTTCGTGCCGCAGGCGGTGAAGGGGCGCCGCGCGCACCCGCCGAAAGCAGCCAAGGTCTGGGAAGAGCGCATCAACGCAAAAGAAAAGCGGCTCGCGCTCATATCGGCACTGGCTGCAGGCGCGCAGCAGGAACTTGTCACGAAGCGCGGCCACAAGGTCGGTACTGAGGTCCCTATTATATTTGTCGACAATTTTGAAAACCTTGCACGGACAAAGGACGTCAAGGCGCTGCTCGAAAAACTGCTGCCGGCAGAGCTCACGAGGAGCGCGGAAAAAAAGGTCCGTGCAGGCAGGGGAAAAATGCGTGGCAGGCGGTACAAGACGAAGAAAGGCCCGCTCATCATCGTTTCGCGGCAGTGCGACCTCGTCAAGGCCGCACGGAACATCCCGGGCATTGACGTGGCAACGCCGTCAACGCTCGGCACCGAGCTGCTTGCGCCCGGGACGCATGCGGGCAGGTTCCTCATACTCACCAAGGCTGCGTGCGCGGCACTCGAGAAAAAGTATGGTGCATAGTCATGGACGAGAAACAAACACCGAAGGCCGCTACAAAAGCGGCAGAGAAAGCGACGAAGGCGCGCAGCGAACGCGAGAAAAAAGCTCAGGCGAAGCCTGCAGCTGAAAAGCCGCAACAGGCTCAGGCAGCAGGCCCGGCTGCGCAGCCGGAAGAGCAGCTACCGGTCACCGGCGACCCGTACGCGGTCCTCAAGTTCGTCGTCATGACCGAGAAAGCCGTGCAGCACATCGAGCGGCAAAACAAACTTTTGTTCATCGTCGACCGGAAGGCGAACAAGCAACAGATCAGGCAATCCGCCGCACAGGCGTTCAAAGCGAACGTCAGCAGCGTCAATACCGTCATTGACCAGAACGGCAGGAAGAAGGCATTCATCAAGTTCGTGAAGGCGGGCGAAGCAGGGGAGATTGCGATACGGCTGGGGATAATTTGATGGTGATAGGCGCATGGAAACAAAGATGTTGAACTTTTCTGACGTCAAACAGAAGATCGGAGAGCACCTGAAGACAGCCTTGGGAATAGAAGATTTCTCCATAACGTTTGCGAAGCAGGAAGAGGATGTATGGAGAGTTAACATAGAATTTAAGGAAAAAATAAATGCCGTTGAGGTAGCTAAATCAGCATTATTCAGCATAGATGCTGCAACAGGCGAAGTAAAGGAATTCAGAAAAGGTGAGTTTTGGAGGTTCTGAGGGATGGGCTATATCAGAGAAGACGTGGAACTTGTCGGTACCTTAAAAAGCAAAAAAATATCCGCTTTATTTGATAGCGGAGCATATCGAAATTATGTCAAAAGAAAACTTGCTGACGGGGAGGATGTCGGAGACGTAGGGTTCCATATCTTTGAAGGAATCCACAAGGCGGTCTTGGCTACCGGCGACACCGCTACGGGAGAAAGAGTCAGATTTAAAGAAGTACTCATCAGGGGGCATGTGGTAAACGAACCCGAGTTTGTTATCATGGACAATTTTGTGGAAGACATGATACTGGGAGTAAGTCTTATGCAGACAGCAGGCGTCATGCTCGACCCTCCGAATGAAAAGATAGTCATGACGCTGAAATAGAGAACAAGGCGATAATCATGGGCAAGAACTTACGACAGCAGCGCCGGGGAAAAGGGAAGTACCGGCCGCCGGCGCACCGGTATCTCGGCCCGGTGAGCTACCGCTTCATCCCGCAGGGAGCGGCTGCCGGCGTCGTCGAGGACATCGTCGACGCGCCGGGAAAAACGACGCCCCTTGCCGTCGTCAACTTTGCCGGGGCAAAGGTGCTGTACCTGCCGCACCAAGGGACGAAAGTCGGCGAGCAGATAGGTTTCGAGAATCCGGACGCCGGGAGCATCGTCGAGCTCAGGAAAATCCCCGAAGGAACGAAGATTTATAATATTGAACTGCGGCCGGGAGACGGAGGCAAGATATGCAGGACATCGGGAAGCTCGGCGACCCTTATCAGCAGGGAAGGGGACCGGTGCATCGTTCTGATGCCGTCAAAGCAGAAGAAGGTGCTTCGGGCGGGCTGCCGCGCCACCATCGGCACGGTCGCCGGCTTCGCCCGCGTGGAGAAGCCCTTCAGGAAGGCAGGCAACAAATGGCACGCGATGCGGGCGCTCGGCCGGCTGTATCCGCGCGTCAGCGGCGTTGCCATGAACCCGGTCGACCACCCGTTCGGCGGCAAGGGCAAGCCCGGCAAGCACAAGACGGTGAAACGCAGCATGCCGCCCGGCAAGAAGGTCGGCTCGGTCGCCGCGCGCCGCATGGGCAAGAAGAAGAGGAAGTAAGCCCTTTTCTTTCTTTTAGAAAAAGAAAGAAACGCCCTTGGGTTTAAAGAAAGAAAAACGACCTGGGTTTAAAGAAAGAAAAACGCCCTTGGGTTTAATGCACAAAATGTAGCGCATTTTGGCATTGCCAGAAACCGTGGTTTCTGAGCAAAGAAAGAAAAACGGGTTTGGGTTCAAAAAGAAAATGGTAATAAAAAGGTGAAGTAAACCGGAGGTTCAGGAACTGACTAAATTCCGGCTTCGGAGAAGCTGATAAACACGGAGTGTTTATGCATAAAATGGATGGGTTCTGATATGGCAAAGAAATTCACGTTCCGGGGGAAGAGCATCGAGGAGCTCCAGGCAATGAACATGGAGGATTTCACCAGGCTCCTCGCGACGCGCCAGCGCAGGAGCCTTGAGCGCGGACTGTCGAAGACGCAGAAGAAGCTCCTCGAAGGCGTGCGCCGCTACAAGGGCAAGGACAAGCTCATCCGCACCCACGCGCGCGACATGGTCATACTCCCGGAAATGGTCGGCTCGAAGATCGGCATCCACAACGGCAAGGAATACGCGTCGATCATCATCGACGAGGCCATGATCGGGCACTGCCTCGGCGAATTCGCGCTCACCAGAAAAAAGGTGCAGCACAGCTCGCCGGGACTCGGCGCAACGCGGTCGAGCAAGTTCGTGCCGCTCAAGTAGGTGATATTCATGGAAACAAAAACAATCCGCGGCATTGTGTGCACACGAACGGTTTCGGAAGTGTCCGGCAGGGTAATGGAATATTCGAGGAAGCTTCCTGAAAGTTATAGAAAACTGTACCATGTGTCAGAAGGAACGCCATCACACAGGAGCGAGTGAGCATATGCCCTACACGTTCAGTCCGGAACAGAAGCATGCGAAAGCGTACGGCAGCAACCTGCGCATCAGCAGGAAGTCGGCGGTACTCCTGTGCAGGGCGATCAGCAGGAAGCCGCTCACGCGGGCGAAGCGGCTGCTCGGCGACCTGCGCGACGGCAAGCGAAACCTCAAAGGAAAGTATTACACGAAAACCGCGGGCGAGATGCTGCTGCTTCTCGATAGCTGCGAGAAGAACGCGGAGAGCATCGAGCTGGACGCAGGGAGGCTGATGGTGCACGCAAGCGCCCACCAGGGGGCCATCATGCGCCGCCGCCGGAGGAAGGGAGCGTTCGGCAGCCGGATGAAAAACACCAACGTCGAAATCATACTCATCGAAAAAGGCAAGGAATCAAAAATCAAGGTAGTGAGGAGCAAGGAAGACCTCGAAAAGGTCGTGAAAGAAGTTGCCACGAAGGTTGCAAAGGAGCGGAAAGCAGCAGAGGAAAAGAAGGAACCTGCAGGCACGACGGAAAAACCGACTAAGGAAGAAACCAAGCCGGCGGCAGAAGCCGCAGGCAAGACGGGAAAAGAAAAGCCGACCGAGGAAGAAAAGACACCGAGATGATAATGATGAAAGAACGCATACTCATACAGAAATCGAAAGAACAGATCAACATGAAGGAATTCATCAGGCATTTCTTCACGCAGGCGAAGATAAGTGACATCGAGGTGCAGCACACGCCTATCGTGACGAGGATCGTCATCTATACGACCACGCCGGGGCTTGTCATCGGTTCCGGAGGCGAGCGCATCAACGAACTTGTCGACGCGCTCAAGAAGCAGTTCAAGATAGACAACCCGCAGATTGACGTCCAGAAAATCGCCAACGAGGACCTCGACCCGAACATTGTTGCGCAAAGCATCGCGGCGAGCCTCGAAAGCGGCGTCAACTACAAGAAACTCGGCAACTTTTACATCCACAGAGTTATGAACGCAGGCGCCATCGGCTGCGAACTCATCATGTCCGGCAAGCTTTCCGGCGAGCGCTCGCGCAAGGAGCGTTTCGTCGCAGGCTACCTGAAAAAATGCGGCGAGCCTGCGAAAAAAGACGTGCTCAAGGGCTTTGCAACTGCAAAGCCGCGGCTCGGTGACATCGGCGTGACGGTCATGGTCATGCTCCACCAGCGGGAAGACCTCGCCAAGAAAGTCGCGCTTCACGTGGCCGCGACGCAGGCACTTGCAGCCGAGCAGCAAGAGAAGCAGCTACAAGAGGAACAGCTGCAGAAGGGGCAACTGCAGGATGAACAAGTACAGCAGCAACCTGAACAGGGGCAGCGGTGATGCTATGGCAATACTCACATCAAAAAAGGCGCGGACATTGCAGCAGAAAGACATAGACGAAAAGCTCAGGGAGCTTCGCCTCGAGCTCTCCAAGGAACGTGCCGCGGGCAACGTCGGCGGCACGGTGAAGAGCCCGGGGCGGATGAAGGAGATACGCCGCACGATAGCGCGCATACTCACGATAATGAAGGAGAAGAAGCAATGAGATTGAGGTGGTGAAGATAGCAACATGCCCAAAATGCGGTCTGCCGAAAGAACTCTGTGTCTGCGAGACGATAGCAAAGGAAGTCCAGAAGATAAAGGTCGCCGTTGTTCAGAAGCGATACGGAAAGCACATGACCATCATCAAAGGCATCGACGAGAGTACGATAGATGTCAGGGACCTGATCAAGAAGCTTAAATCACGACTGGCATGCGGCGGAACGTACAAGAACAAGGAGATCGAGCTCCAGGGAGACCACAAGCAGCGCGTCAGGGACATCCTTGTCAAGGAAGGCTTTCCGAAGGAAATGATAGAAGTGGAGTAAACCGGACTACAACCGAACAGGTGGATTCCGTTGAGGACGCCGAAAAACATACTCAGGCACGAGTTCATCGGCCTGGAATGCGAGGTCGTCAGGGCAGGAAACGCATCGCAGGTCGGGATAAAGGGAACGGTCATCGACGAAACCATGAAAACGGTGGTCATACGTGCGGACGGCGCCAAGCGGGTGCCGAAGCAGGGCACCGTGTTCAGGTTCACGCTCGGCGGCACGAAAATTGACGTCGAAGGCGATTTCATCATCGCGCGGCCTGAAGACCGCATCAAGAAGCAGATACGGAAATGGTAGGTGAATGCATGGAAAACGACATCGGATTGGATGCACAGAAGCCGAAGGATGCGTGCAGCAGCGACAAGTGCCCTTGGCACGGCCACCTCAAGCTGCGCGGCAGGATATTCAAGGGGACGGTCGTGTCATCAAAGCCGGCGAACACCGCAATTATCACATGGAACTATTACCACTACATCCCGAAATACGAGCGGTACGAACGCAAAAAAACGAGAAAGGCGGCTCACAACCCTGTCTGCATCAGCGCCAAGGCCGGTGACATAGTCCGCATAGCGGAATGCAGGAGACTCTCCAAGACGAAGAGTTTTGTCATTTTTGAAAAAGTAGGTGGAACGAAATGAAAGCAGTCAGTGGAGCGATACCGAAGACAATCCAGCTCAAGACGCTCCTCACGTGCGCGGACAACAGCGGCGCCAAGGAGCTTGAGCTCATAGCAGTCATCGGCTACAAGGGACGCCTGCGAAGGCTGCCGAAAGCAGGCATAGCGGATGTCGTCATCTGCAGCGTCACCAAGGGCAAGGAGAAGTTGCGCCACCAAGTCGTCCATGCGGTCATCGTCAGGCAGACAAAGGAATTCCGCAGGAGCGACGGAACGCGCGTCAAGTTCACCGATAATGCGGCAATCTTGGTGAACCCGAAGACGTTCGACCCCCAGGGAACCGAAATCAGGTCGGTCATCGCGAAAGAAGCGGTCGAGCGGTTTTCGACCATAGGAAAAATAGCAAGCATGGTACTGTAACACGGGATATTGTAAAATGGGATACGACAAAGACCGGAGGTCTTTGTGTACACGAAGAATCGAAGATTCTTTGAGCACGACACAGTAAAGACCAAAGGTCTTTGCGTGCACAAGGACTTTGACAAAAGTCCTTGTCGCACCGAAGGTGGGGTATGATGAGACGGTTTTCGCGCACGTGGGTGAGGAGCACGCAGCCCCGCAAGCAACGGAAGTACCGCAACCAGGCGCCGCTCCACGTCAGGCAGAAGCTCATGGCAGCGCACCTCGACAAAAAGCTGCGCGAGCAGTACAACAAGCGTTCGCTCCAGGTGCGGAAGGGCGATGAAGTCGTCGTCATGAACGGCGAGCACCGGGGGAAGAAGGGACTCGTTGCCACGGTCGACATGAAAAAGCTGAAGATTTACGTGGATACCGTGAAGGTAAAAAAGGTTTCGGGGCAGGATGTGCAGATGGCGCTCGACCCGAGCAACGTCAAGATAACCAAGCTTATGCTCGACGACCGGATGAGGAAAAAAGCCGTCGACAGGGCGAAAGGGGCGGAACCAAAAAAGTCTGCCAAAGCCGAGAAGAAGGAATGACAGCAACGCGTACTATGGGATACGACACTGAACGTGGGGTATTATGCATCTCAAACGAACCGAAGCGCCGGTATTCTGGCCTATGGAACGAAAGACAGCGCGTTTTGCGGTAGCTCCCCTTCCGGGAGCCCACGCGAAACGGTCGTGCATACCGCTCGGCATCGTCCTCAGGGACGTGCTTGACTACGCGGAAACGCTTCGCGAGGCGAAGCACATCCTTCGCCAGGGACAGGTGCGCGTCGACTCGACGGTGCGGAGGGACCACCGCCTGCCGGTCGGGCTCATGGACATCCTGACGGTCGGCGACGAAACGTACCGCATGCTTCCGGACCGCAAGGGTCTCCGGCTCCAGAAAACAAGCGGCGAGGATGCGAAGCTCAAGCTGCTCAAGATACTGGACAAAACCTACACGCGAAACGGCGTGCAGCTCAACCTGCACGACGGCAGGAACATACTCGTTCCCCGCGACGAATACAAGACAAAGGACACCGTCGTCTTCGACCTCGAGGCGAAATCGATCAAGAGCGTGCTCAAGCTGAAGAAGGGCGCTGCTATCATGGTCACCAACGGCAACAAGCGGGGAATGATCGGCAAGGTCGTGGAACGCGTGGTGACAAGGACGCCGCAGCCGAACACGGTTATCGTGGAAGCAGACAGCGAAACGATACCGATACCCGAACATTATATTTTTGTAATCGGAGACGGCAAGCCTGCCGTAACAATCCAATAAGGTGAGCGAGTATCCAGACAAGCGTCACGGTTCCCAAACCGCACCCGATGAAGCGGATACGCATCGAGAAAGTAGTCCTGAATATAGGGTGCGGCACCACGCTTCCCATCGAGAACGCGCGGACCGTGATCGAGCGCGTGGCCGGAGCAAAAGCGGTCATCACGAAAACAAAGCGCCGCTCGACCTTCAATGTCCCGAAAAACAAGCCCATCGGCTGCAAGGTGACCGTGCGAAAAGGTGCCGAGGCATTTGTCAAGCGCCTGCTCGAGTCAAAAGAAAACAGGCTCTCGCCGGGCAACTTCGATGCATACGGAAACTTCGCCTTCGGCATCAGGGAGTACATAGACATACCGGGCATGGAATACGACCCAAAACTGGGCATCGTTGGCATGGACGTATGCGTAACGCTTGAGCGGCCCGGCTACGCGGTGAAACGGCGGCGGCTGCCGGTACCGGTCGGCAAGAAGCACCGCATCACGCACGAGGAAGCCATGCAGTTCGCAAAAGAAAAATTCGGCGTCCAGATTGAGGAATGAGATTATGCGTTTGAAAAAAGTGAAACGAAAGATGGGGAAAGGCGCGCACCAGTGCGTGCGCTGCGGCTCGCTCCACGGCGTCATACGAAAGTACGACCTCATGTACTGCCGCCGCTGCTTCCGCGAGATAGCACCCGACCTCGGTTTCAAGAAATACTGGTGACACTATGAAACAAGACCTGCTTGCTGATGTGCTGTTCGTGCTCAATACCGCGGAGCAGACAGGCAAGAAAACATGCATCGTTCCGTCCTCAAGGCTCATCAAGAACGTGCTCCTCGTCGTCCAGAAAGAAGGATACATCGGGAGATTCGAGTTCATCGACGATGGCAAGGGCGGTAAATTCGAGGTCGAGCTCATCGGCCGCATCAACAAATCGCGCACTATCAAGCCGCGCTTCGCCGTCAAGAAGAATGAATACGAGAAATGGGAGAAGCGATTCCTTCCTGCACGTGATTTCGGCATCCTCATCGTTTCCACGCCGAAAGGCGTCATGAGCCAGAAAGACGCGGCATCGAGCGAGCTCGGCGGCAAGCTCGTTGCATACTTGTATTGAGTGATTCCCCATGGAGCCTGCAGTTGTCAAGGTGGTCACGATTCCGGAAAACGTGAGCGTTGAGATAGCCGGTGCCGTCGTCACGGTCAAGGGCCCCAAAGGAACGCTCGAAAAAGATTTCTTCAATCCGCGCTTCAGCGAGACCGTCAGGATAGAGAAAAACGGCGGTGTCAAGATAACGTCGGCAAGTGAGCGGCGTACCCACAAGGCGATAGCGGGCACCATCCAGTCGCACGTCGAGAACATGATTACCGGCGTCTCCGTTGGCTACAAGTACGTCATGAAGATAACCTATTCACACTTCCCGCTGACCGTGACGGTCAAGGACAAGGAGGTCCAGATAAAGAATTTCCTCGGCGAAAAGGGGCTCCGCATCGCCCGCATCATCGGCGACTGCAGCGTCAAAACAGACAAGGAAGAAATCACCATAACCGACATCAGCAAGGATGATGTCGGGCAGACGGCGAGCAATATCGAGCAGGCGTGCAGAATCACCGGCCGCGACCGCCGCATCTTCCAGGACGGCATCTTTATCGCCGGTAAATACCTGCAGAACGGAGAGGAGCTGTAACGTGTCGAAACGATTTAAGACTCAAGACTATCACCGCCTCAAGAGGCTCGGCACGCGCTGGCGAAAGCCGAAAGGCCGGCACAGCAAGCAGCGCGTCCGCAAGCCGGGCAGCGGCATCAAGGCGTCAGCCGGCTACCGGACGCCGCGGGAGACGCGATATTCCGTGCGCGGCTACAGCGTTGCAATGGTCGCCAACGAGGCAGACCTCGAACGCGTGAAGGCGATGGACAAGAAAGCAATCATCATTGCTTCGTCAATCGGCAGCCGGAAAACGGCAGTTCTCGGAGCGAAAGCAAAGGAACTCGGCCTGCACATCATGAACATGAACAAGCTCCGGCGCGCCGAGAAGCTCACCGCGGCGCTTGCGAAACGAAGGGAGAGCAAAAAGGAGGAGAAAAAGAAGGAAGAGGCGAAAGCAAAGGAGAAAAAAGAAGCAAAGAAGACAAGGGAAGCAGAAGAGCAGAAGGAAAACGCTGCACCAGTGCAGCACGAAGGAACAGGAAAAGCGGCAATCTGAAACGGAGGATGACGCGTGATAATCACTATTGGCAGGGAGCTGCAGCGGGGGATATTGCCAGATTCAGAGGAATCCGGCAAATTGTGCGATTGCTATGCAATCAGCACAATATTTCATTGCCGGCGCTGCGACGTTGCATTCAATGACTTTTCGGTGTCGATGCACCAGCAAGCGGAAACTGATGAAACAATGTGGAACTGATGCGTATGGATCTCAAGTCACAGAAGCAGATAGCGGCACGGGTCCTCAAGTGCGGCGTTTCGCGGGTGCGCCTTGACCCCGGCCGGAACAGCGACATAGCGGACGCAATCACCGCGGCTGACGTGCGGCGCCTCGTCCGCGACGGCATCATTACCGCCGCGCCGAAACGCGGCCTCAGCAGCTACCGGGCGCGCGTCCTCATGAAGCAGAAAACGAAGGGGCGCCGGAGGAGCACCGGCTCGCGCAAGGGGCGGGTAGCCGGCACCCGCAAGCGGGCATGGGTCAAGCGCATCAGGACCATCAGGGTCCTGCTGAAACAGCTCCGCGACGAAGGGAAACTGGAAAAGAAAACGTTCCGCAAGCTCTACATGATATCGAAAAGCGGCATGTTCAGGAGCAAGGCACACCTCACGGGCTACATGGAAAAAAACAACATGCTGAAGAAGTGATACGCATGGTAACGCAGCCTTCATCGCAGGAACCGTTCAAGCCTGAAGCGTTTGCGACGAAGGTAGCCGGCGACATGAAACAAAATTCCGGTCGGCAGTACTTCGTATATAAAACTCCCCGAACGTATGTGGATGGTATTGTGACGAGAACGATAACGTCGGATGTCCTGGAAAAAGCAATCAGGCGTGCCGGCACCGATGTCCGCGTCGAATAGCTTGGTTCGACTGGGGATACGTTCAGGTATCAAATCAGCAAGGGTTAAAGCATGTTCCGCAGACGACGCGAGCAGAAAACGGACTACCGGCAGCGTCTTGCGCTGCTCAGGTCCGGCAAGATGCGGGTAGTCGTCAGAAGGGGGCTCGCGCACATGCACGTGCAGTTCATTGTGTATGAGCAGCGCGGCGACCGGACAGCATCCGAAACGATATCCAAAAGCCTCCGGAACTACGGCTGGAAAGGCCACTGCAGCAACCTGCCCGCGGCGTACCTGACGGGGCTACTCGCCGGGTTGCAGGCGCGCGCGAAGGGGATCAACGAAGCGGTTCTCGCCACCGGCCTGCAGACGTCGGTGAAGGGGTCAGCGCTCTACGCATGCGCTGCCGGCATCAGGGACGCTGGCATCATGCTGCCGCTCGGCAGCGAGATCGTGCCCGGCAAGGAACGGATTGCCGGCACGCATATCGCGGACTACGCGAAGAAACTGAAAGCTGCAGGCAAGGAACGCTACCAGCGGCAGTTCTCCGCGTACCTCAGGCAGGCACTCGAACCCGAGCAGCTGCCCGCTCATTTCGAAGAAGTCAAAAACGCCATTCTCGCTAAGTTCAACGCAGCACCTTCAGAAGCCGGGGAAGAAGAGGAAGCATGGGAGGACGTTAAATAACTTTAACTCATATGGGATACGACGCGCAAAACGCGGGGTATTACGACTATGGCATCACTAGCGAACTGGGTCCCCAAAACAGAACTGGGGAAAGAGGTCATGGAAGGGAAGGTCACCTCGCTGGACGAAGTTTTCGCTGCCGGGAGGAAGATCAAGGAACCTGAAATCATCGACAAGCTGCTTCCGAACCTCAAGACAGAAATCATTTTCGTCGGCGGTTCGTCGGGCAAGGGAGGCGGCAAGAGGCGCACGCCGACCAAGCGGACAACGCGCATGCACCGCTCGGGCCGGAGGTACACGATCTCCGCGGTTGCCATCATCGGCAACGGCAACGGGTATTTCGGCATCGGCAAGAGCGAATCCAAGGAGCACCGGGCTGCCATAGAAAAGGCAACGCAGAACGCGAAGCTCGCCATCATGCCGGTCCGCCGGAGCTGCGGTTCATGGGAATGCGCCTGCAACGAAAAGCACTCGATACCGGTCGAAGTGAGCGGCAAGTCAGGCTCGGTCAGCGTGCTGCTCAAGCCTGCGCCGAAAGGCATCGGCCTCTGCATCAGCGATGAGTCGAAAAAGATCATGCACATCGCCGGCATCCGCGATATCTGGTCAAAAAGCCACGGCAACACCGGCAGCAGGGTGAACGCAGCCTTTGCGCTGTACAACGCATTCAAGGCAATAAACCGCATGAAGCTTGCCGAAATTGAAGAAAACAAGCCCGCAGCCGTGGCGGAGGCAGCGGTATGATATACACCACGTTCAGCGCCAACTGGTTCGCGCTCCTTGCAATACCGCTCGCTCTCTTTGCCGTTATCTTCTTGTACCGCGCAAGCTACCGAAAGAAGAACGAAACTAGGCAAAACGTCGTGTTTGCAGCTTCTGCGCTCGCGCTCGCAGCGCTGATCGAGTACGTCGGCATCACGCTTAACCTGTGGCATTACGTCGACGGCGACTGGCCGATCATTCTCTGGCTGATATACGCGATGAGCGGGCTCGCCGGATACCAGATGGCGAAGCTGGTAACAGAAAAAATCAGGTGAATGGAGCATGGGATACGACACGAAGCGAAACGACGCGCCACAGGTGCGTCAAGCAGCTCATGGGACATTGGTCGTGGTGCGCATACGCAGGGGTGTCGGAAAGCGGGGAACGATTGAGGACACCATGGCCATGCTCGGCCTCAAGCGCAAGCACACGCTCGTCATCCTGCCCCGCACCGACTCCATTGTTGGCATGGTCAAAAAGGCCGAGAGCTGCCTGGCGTGGGGCGAGCTCGACAACGAGCTGAAGGCTGCGCTCGGCGAGCGGAAGCGCATGCACCTCAAGCCGCCGCTCAAAGGATTCAGGTCGCTTTCCCGCCGCTACCCGAAAGGCGACGTCGGCTACTGGGGAAAGGACATCGGGATACTCGTCAAGAAGATGATGTTGTGAAGATTCCATCTTCACAACTTGTGCGATTGTATACCAATCACACAATGTAGGCCCTTTTCTTTAAGCCTTTTCTTTTAGAAAAAGAAAAGCCTTGGGAAAAGAAAAATAACATGGCACCCGGCTATGTGCAGCGCATTTTGGCATGCCAGAAACTTTGGTTTCTGAGCAAAGAAAGAAAAATTGCATAATAAAGAAAGCGACGAAAGGAAACAAAGTGAATAGTTATGAAGCGCCGAACGAAGAAAGTCCATAAAATGCGCGGCTACCGCCGCGGCTACGGCAGCAAAAAAAAGCACCGCGGCAAGGGAAGCAAGGGTGGCAAGGGATGGGGCGGGTCAACCAAACACAACCGCTCGTACGTGTACTCGTACGCCCGCGACCACTTCGGCCACACGGGCTTCCACCCGCTCGGCCGCAAGGTGATGGCAATCAACGTCGGCGAGCTGCAGAAGCTTGCGAGCAACGGCACGGTACACCTCGCCGAGTTCGGCTACGGCAGGCTTCTTTCGCGCGGCACGGTTGCTGTTTCTCTTACCGTTCACGTCGCCTACTGCTCGCCGAAAGCGAAGGAAAAGATAGAGAAGGCGGGCGGGAAGGTTGTCAGCGCCGAAGTTGCGGCTCAATAAGGTACGACGAGCCTGATTTCCTTAATCCTGCCGAAATCCTTTTTGTTTCGGCTGTACAAAGGAACGTTCAATCTGAATGCCGTGGCTGCTATCAGTGCATCGACAAGCGGAATGCCGTAAACCCTTCTGAATTCAGCACCCTTTCTGGCGATATCCATATCCACATCCAGCTTTTCTACAGGAGCAAAGAATTCCCCAATTTGCGTTCTGATGGCAGTTTCACTACAATCTTCCCCCGAAAGCACTTCGGCTACTGTGAGAACTGATGCCACGATACTGCTGTCTTCGCCTGAAATAGCTTCCATAAGCTTTGTTGCAGGTTCGTAGTTTCTGAAATGGTCTATGAAAATAGCAGCATCTATCAAAATTCTTTTCATAGCCCAAGCCTTTTCAGCTTCTTCTCCTCTTCATCCCTTATTTTCCTGACGTACGCCAACCCGCTGCCCTTTGACTTCCAAATTCCTGCAGTTTTCCTGATGAAATCTTTATCCAGCTTCTTGAGGAATATGCCGTCTTCCCTTGGCACTGCGATAAATCTGTCCCCTACCCTTATTTCCTCCGCTTCCCGTACGTCCTTGGGCAGCGTCACCTGATAGTTCCTCGTCACTTTCGTTATCCCCATACCATCACCTATATATTCCTAGTAATTTCTCCTATTTAAAGCTACTATCTTCTAAGGCATTTAAAGCGTACGGTATAAGAGTATGGCATGGAGCGATTGTGGGCGCCGTGGCGGTCGCAGTTCATGGCTGACATCGCGCGCGGCAAGACATTCGAGTGCATCTTCTGCAGCAGGCCGGATGGCGGCGACAAAGAATGTTTCATTCTCTGGCGCGGCACGCACACATTCATGCTGCTTAACTTATATCCCTACAACCCCGGCCATCTCATGGTCGCTCCGTACCGCCACGTGACCGAGTACGGCGACCTCACTAATGAAGAATTTGCCGAGCAGCAGGATGCGCTCCGCCGGGCCATCGCAGCGCTCAGGAGCACGACGAAGCCCGACGGCTTCAACATCGGCACCAACCTTGGCAAGGCGGCGGGAGCAGGATTTCCTCACCTGCACACGCACCTCGTGCCGCGATGGAGCGGCGACGCCAACTTCATGGCGACCGTCGCCGAGGCGAAACTGGTTTCCGAATCATTGGAGACGACGTACGGGAAGCTGAAGGAGGCGCTCACCAAGAGCATATAAAAGGTGGTAGCTAACTATTTCTATGGAAGAAGCGGGAAGGTGGATGAAGAAGGCTGAGCACGACCTCGTGGCTGCTGAAATAAATTTGCAACAGAAACTATTCGATGTTTCCGCTTTCCTTTCCCACCAAGCGGCTGAGAAGGCGTTGAAAGCGCTGTACATACTGAAATTCAAAAGGCTGTGGAAAATACACAATCTTGTGGATTTGGCAGAAAAGGCTGGTGCGCCTGAGGACGTGGTCGACACGTGCGATAAACTAAACCCGCATTATCTTGTGACAAGGTACCCGCTTGACGAGGAGTATACAGAGGCAAAAGCAGAGGAGGCTCTTTCCTACGGCAAAGAGGTGGTTACATGGGCAAAGGAAAGTCTGAAGAAAACAAAAAAATAATCGAAGGTGTAAGGGACTTCAAGCAAGTTTCAAAAAAAAATATAGGAATAGAAAAAATAATCATATTCGGTTCTGCAGCTCGCGGCGATATGAGCGAGCATAGCGATGTAGACCTTATACTGGTGAGCAAAAAATTTTCGCAAAAGAGCTTTTTGAAGCGGTCTCTTGGCTTGCGCAAATACTGGAAGCTGGGCTATCCTGCTGATTTCATATGCTACACCCCTGAAGAATTCGAGCGCGAAAAGAAGAAAGTATCTATCGTCAGCGAAGCGCTCAGGGAGGGAATCGTGGTGTAGGTTGATTATTAAGTTGCAGCCTCCGAACAAACGAGCCGGGGGATGCAACCCTCGTGCGTACCGATACATCGGCATACCATTATTCACGCCGCAGGAAGATAGCCGCCTAACGTGCTGTGCATGATATAGATATAGTGAACCAAGTAAACAATCAGGTATTATATCTTGGTTCACTTACACCCAAAAAGCAAAGCTTTTTGGTGCACCGGAAAACTTTGTTTTCCGCGTGTAGCGGACAACAAAAGTAATATGTTGGTATTCTTTTGTTGGTCCACTATAACCAGTGCAATTCACCATATATAAGGATTTCACTGCGTATGAAAAAGAGGTGAGTTGTAGGGAAGATAGCCGCCTAACGTGCTGTGCAAGCAAGGCGATTTCATTTAGAGTGAACCAAGTAAATAATCAGGTATTATAGCAATACAAGGAAATAAACACGATACGAGGAGAATCGAAGATTCTCCTGTACAGGTGGATTCATGGAATCCACCTTGTATTACTTCCTTGTTTGCTATACATGCTGATAGTTATCTTCTCCACCAACGGCAGCGATTCGTGGCAGCCATATCTTATGAGCATGAGTATGTGGATGAAGGGGTTTTTATGAAACGGAATACGTTCGATTATGTTGCGGCAATTACGGCGGTTCTTATTTCTCTCTTCTACTTGCTTGCTCAGGGGAACGAATTGCACCCATTTTCCCGCATCATAGATGTTGCAGCAGGTTTCAGCCTTTTGGTATTTTCCTTGTACGTCATATGGAAGGAGTTGATACCAAAGCATGATAAGCCTTGACATTGGTTGCGGGAGCAAGAAAAAGGATGGGTGCATTGGCATCGACTTTATCGTGAACGAGGACCTTGACGTGAGGGCTGATCTGGAGCATGGTCTCCCGTTCAGGACGGCATCAGTAGACAGAATCTATGCGACGCATTTCCTTGAACATGTTCATGGAATCGAACGATTGTTGGGGGAAATACACCGTGTCTTGAAAGATGGCGGGGAACTCCATGCCATCGTTCCGTACTTCCGTCTCTCTGGTTCATACCATTGGAATCATAAAACGTATTGGAGCTGGTATGCCACTGATACAAAGACCACCAATGACATTCTGGGGACGAAGTATGAGATGGTATGGAGGAAGCTCATCGTGGGGAACAGCATCATGTCGTCCTTTGTCAACAGATTCCCCCGCCTCTATGAGCGGTTCTTCGTCCCGTTCATACCGGTAGAGGAGCTGCGGTTTGTATGGAAAAAAAATTCACTAATTCCCTCTAGAAAAATCTAATAGTAAAGAACATTGATTTTGGAACATTTTACAATGTTCTTTCCATATAGCAGATTGCGGTTATAGCAATACAAGGAAATAAACACGATACGAGGAGTGAAACAACGTTTCACCTGTACAGGTAAAGCTTTGCTTTACCATGTATGTGAAGCAAATGTATAATATCGGTATTATTTATTTGCTTCACTATAACGCGCAATTTTCTATAGGTGAATTGCAAATAATATCAGGACATAACCAGTGCAATTCACCATATAATCAAAAAGGCAGGAATCTGGATCAATGCAGTTGCACCTGTGAAGAAAATGATGACAGAAAAAATAGCAACTGTAGTTTTTTCTTGGGAATTTCACCCGAAGAATTTCCTGAGCGCCGGGTGCATGTCTTCCATGTAGCGCATGGAAATCTGCTCGTAGAAGTTGTATATTATCATGACGGAGAGCAGGATGCCCGTTCCTGAGCCGATTGCCTGCGTGAAGTCAGCGACTGCCGCGAGCGTGCCGATGAAAACACCCGAGATTATGGAAAGCGTCGGTATATACCGTTCAAGTACCTGCTCGACGATGCGCGGGTCGCGCCTGAAACCGGGCACCTGCATGCCCATGCCTTCTATCTGCTCGGCGACGCTCTTGGCATCCATACCCGATGTCGATATCCAGAAAATCGAGAAGATGGTCGCGCCCGTGACCAGAACGAAGAAGTACACGAGCACCCGCAGTATTTCCGTGCTGGTCGGCAGGCTGACGAACGCGCTCGTCGCCGCAAGCGCGATGACGAAACCGGCGAGCAGCGAGGCGAGGATGACCTTGGGCGGGCTTTTATACCGCAGGTAGAACGCCATGAAACCGGCAGCAAAAACAACGAGCAGCCAGACAAGGAACAGCACTTGGATTGACAACGACTGTGGGATGGTAAGATAATACACTAGACCGCCCACCGGGCTTCCCTGTTCGTCGAAGCAGCCGAGGAATCCGCAGCGCGTTGCCTCTTCCGTGGGCCGCGCGGAAAGATTGCCGACGAGCTGTATGTTCGCGAGCAGGGCTGCCATGAGGATGACCGGGATGTTGCTCGTGTAGATGAGCTTGAGCGGCCAGCGCCGCGAGAAGCCGCGCAGCGCGCCGAAAGCGAGCGGTATCTCTACCTTGAGCGCCTGGGCGTAGACAACAATCGCAAAAACGACCATCGTCGCTATGACCGGCAGCAGCGACGTGAACGCGAGATACGTGTCGCCTATCTGCAGGTACTCGACGAACTGGGGTATGCGCCCTGCCGAGAACGAGCCCCTGCTTGCGTCAGGCGCGCCGCAGACGACCCTGCCGGTGACTTCGTCGGTGAGCGGGACGCACGGGTTGAACATGCCGACGAAAATGGTCTTTGCGACGCCCGCGGCGATGAACAGCGATATGCCGGAGCCGATGCCCCACTTGCTGACGACCTCGTCGAGGAGCAGCAACAGAAATGCGCCGAACGCAAGCTGGAGGACGAGCAGCGCGAAGGTGGTTGCCTCGGCGTTAACCGGCTGTACCGCGCCGAAGCTGACGAAGGCGACCGCCTCGAAGATGCAGAAGAATATCGCCATGAGCTTCTGCGTTCCCTGGAAGCGCTTCTTGCCCTCGGGCGTCTTGAGGTCCCACGGTATGATTTTGCTGCCCACGAGCAGCTGCAGGATAATGGAAGCCGTGACGATGGGGCCGATACCCAGCGTGACGAGTGAGCCTATCGAGGAGCCGAGAATCATTTCGAAGAACTGGAACCTGCCGAGCGCAGCAGGCGCGACGCCGTAGAGCGTAATCTGCCCCATGACAAGGAACAGCAGCAGCGCGGCCGCGGTCCACTTGAGCCGCGACTTGAAGCTCAGGTGACCTTTCGGTTCAGCGATGCCGGGAAGGCTCGAAACGAGCTTGTCGTAGAAGCCCATAACTGTCCTCTTTGGAATGAAGCTTTAAATGCGCTGCAGCAAATCGTGCTGCATGGCCGGGCATAAACGAATGGCAGACATGCTGCATGGCTGAAATGGCAGTTCAGGAAAGATTTCCCGGAATGGGCGCCTGTTCCGGGCGATGAGCAGCTTCCCTTTGACGAGCTTGATGCGAAAGGCTACCGATTGGGCGATGATGTCGCTCCATACATTAGCCAGTTGCGTCAGCTGCCGTCGGTGATGCGCAACGGCACGCGCGTCACCGTGGCGAACGGCTTCAATATCTATGGAAGCACGGGAAATGACGCGACGCTGACGCTCGTGGAGCGTGATGGCCATGCCTATGCTCTGCTCACTGCCGATATGGGACGCGGACGCGAAACAGCTGCCGTGTACGCGGAGAAGCTTGTCTACGCCCAGCCACATGTATGGATTGAGGTGCTGAGGAAGGCTGTTAATGGCCTGCGCGGCAGGGGACAGCTCGAGTAACAGTTCACAATTGGCCCGTTGTATCCGCCCACTGTTCTATTGCCGTCGCATTCCCCGGCCCGTTTGCTCGGAGGCCGCGACAGCCCCGATGCAAGCGATACCTGAGGTGGGAAAATCCTGCACAACACGTTACCCAGCTATCTTTTCTGCGACAAAAAAGATGGAGAAGGCATTACCCGCGCTTCATTCTGCAATTTCTGCGGGAAGGGATTCAGGATTTATAGCAGATTGTAATAATAATGGAACTTTTATAGTGAAGCAAATAAATAATACCGATATTATACATTTGCTTCACATACATGGTAAAGTTCACCATGTATAGCAAACAAGGAAGTAATACAAGGTGGATTCCATGAATCCACCTGTACAGGAGAATCTTCGATTCTCCTCGTATCGTGTTTATTTCCTTGTATTGCTATAATACGACATAAGCTGCGCAATTATCTATAGCAAACTTTTTCAGTGCATACGGCGGGCGTACATGCTTTTAAACAATACTTCTGCGAATAGTTCTCATGCGCGGCGTCATGCAGGTCGTCGTCATCGCTGTGCTCGTTGCTGTAGCCGTTACTGTCTCGGTCAGCGCAATCACGTTGATTGCCATGCGGCAGCCTGAGCCGACAACTACCACAACCATTATGCCAACAAGCCGACCTACAACAAGCACAACGGCGGCACGTACACCACCATCAATCCCCGCGAACACCATCACAACCACCACAGTCCAGACAGCAACGACGCTGCCTGCAACTACTATAACTTCACCAACAACCACCACTGCCACAACTAATGCTACAACACTGTCCACCACAACCTCTACAACCGCGACGACCAGTACAACCACAACCCTGCCCTCCACCACTACGTCAACCACCACGCCATCAAATGCGACAACAACTACCACGGTGCCAGCGACAACGACGACAGTACCACAACGAACATGCACTGATTCTGATGGCGGCAAGGTCTACGGTACGAAAGGCTCTGTTTTTGACGGCAACCTCAATGCCACAGATTTCTGCTCCGGCGGTCTGCTGTACGAATATTATTGCCGGGCGGACAATACGGCAACTGCTGAGACGTATCCGTGCGCCAATGGATGCGTTGACGGAGCGTGCGTTTCAACCGGAACAACGACCACCACCGTGACAACCACGACAACCCTGCCGCCTACCACCACGACGACCACCATCCCGACGCTTATCGGCTCAGACCTTGACGTCACCTACATAGCGCGGACGCCCCGTTATTACCGGTACGATGTCGTATACGTGGACAATCTGCCGCAGCTCCGCGCGGGGACCGAGAACCAGAAGCGGTGGCCCGCAACCGGCGAAACGGTCGCCTACACCGCGCACGTCATCAACAAAGGAAACAACACGCCCGGTTCGTTCGGGTACCAGTGGCTCGTCAACAATGCCAGCGTTGCGTCCGGGACGCACGGCAGCATCGCGCCGGGGCAGGATGCAGCACTAACCTATTCGATGGCGTGGACTTTGATTCTGCAGAACATCACCTTCAGGGTTGACCAGAACAGCGCCATTCCAGAAACTGTTGAAACGAACAACGAGCGCACCATAGGCTCGCACGACCTTACTATCAGCATCTGGGCTGAGCGCGGCATCTACGAACTGTTCAACAACAGGACAAACCTCGCCGGTTCATATTCGTTCGAGGACTGGATACAGGCACAGGTCGCGAAGCTGAACGAGCGGTTTGAACAGGCGCGATACCAAACTGCGCCCGGTGGTGTACGGGACAGGCTTCGCATCGACAAGATTGTCGTTGCAGAGAATCTTGACGGCGGCTCGTCGCCGATGAACAGCGACCCTGACCAGTTTCTTATCGACGGCAGGTGGCAGTTTGCCGACGGCGACGCCACGAACGCCAACGGACAGGGCGGTGCATGGCTCAATTACGTGAGCATATTTGCTGCGACGATAGACTGGGGGCTCATTCACGAGATGGCACACCAGCTCGGCATCATCGATTTGTATAGGATGAACCTTGCAACCGATCCTCCCAACAGGGGCGTACAGGTGCAGGACGGCAACGGCAATGTCGTGCCTGCGTCAAACCTGCCGGCGTATGGATTCGATCAAATTGTGTTCCCGTACGGCGGCCTCATGGGCGGCGGGGACACGTCGCCGTACCGCGATGGCACGTACTTCGAGAGCCATACGGCAGGCGGCATGAACGCGCATTACAACCACCGACGGGGGTACTTCGGTGAATACCTCTATGACACGCCTCTTGCCACCAGTGTCCAGGTACTCAATGCTACGGGAGGCATCATCGCCTCTGCGCAGATTGCGTTCTACCAGAAAGATGCTTTTACGGAGATTATCGACAACACCCCTGAGATTTCAGGAACAACCAATACCCAAGGCGTCATGGCACTTCCCAACAGGCCGGTCACTCCGGTGACGACGGCAACCGGCCATACGCTGCGGCCCAATCCGTTCGGCCACATAACCGTCGCAGGGCACAATGGCACCATGATCGTCAAGATAACCAAGGACAATACGGAAGGCTACGGCTTTCTCACTGTCCACGACCTCAACGTTGCATACTGGGCAGGCAACACCTCAGCAGCCACCATTACGGTGAGAACCAATTACCCGAAAATAACACTATGATTTCTTTAAAGCGATGCGCATCGTAGACAATCATATGCTCGAAGGACTTGTCCCTGCATTCGCGCTCGTCGCGCTCAGCGAGTTCGGCGACCGCTCGCAGCTCGCTGCAATGCTGCTTGGCGCGCGGTTCAGGAAGCACCACGCCGCCGTATTCCTCGGCGCGCTCTGCGGCTTCGCGCTGCTTTTCTTCCTGTCCGTTATCTTCGCGTCTGTTGTCGCCGAGTTCGTGCAGCTAGCGCACCTGAAACTGGTTTCCGCAGGCGCGTTTGTAGTGATGGGGCTGTATATTATCATGAGCAACGACAGCAAGGAGGTATCAGTCAAGCGCGGGAAGGGCCCGTTCATTGCCTCCTTCTCGCTGGTCGCATTTTCTGAACTTGGCGACAAGACGCAACTCGCGGTGATGGTGCTCGCCGCAAGCATGCACGACCCTGCAGGCGTGTTCCTCGGCTCCCTTGCCGCAGTGGCGCTGCTCACGTTCCCTGCGGTCTACATCGGGAAGCACGTCGCACAGAAAGTCCCCCTGAAGACGATAAAGACGGTATCCGGCATCGTCTTTATCGCGTTCGGGATTGCAATGCTGGCAGGCGCGCTGTAATTCTTTTAAGGTTGCACCACCTAACATACGTTCATGCGCCTGTAGTCTAGTGGTAGGACCACAGTCATGCACATGATGGGAAGCCTTCCACACCGCACAGCAGGTAATACGATTCCATAGGAGGAATCAGGAAGAACTTGATCATCAAAGAGCGGAGCTCTTTGAGAGCTCAAAGAAGCGAAGCTTCTTTGCAGCAACTGATGGAACCTCAGGTTCCTGCGGTTAAGCAAGCTGTTGACCTGGGTTCGAATCCCAGCGGGCGCATACAACCCTTTTAAACCTTCGCCGGCAGCGGAATGCTTTAAAGGCTTCGCCATATTCTCCTTGTATGTCGTCTCATGCAGACGCCCTGCTCGTGACGTGCATCGACTTCAGGTTCTGGGAGAAGGTGTCGAACGTCGTCAAGAGCCTGTATAAAATACAGACCATGGACATCATCTCGTTCCCCGGCGGGGTCAAGAGCATCGTCGACGACGGCGTCCATTCGCCGGTGCTCGAAAACATCCGGCTGTCCGTCACGCTGCACAGCGTCGACAAAATCGTCCTCGTGAACCACCGCGACTGCGGCGCCTACGGCGGCTCCGGGGCCTTCGCGGACAGGGAGGGCGAGCTGGACACGCATTTCAACGACCTCGAGGCGGCGAAGGACATCCTGCACCGCGAGTTCCCTGAAAAGGAAATCATCATCTCGTTTGCCGACATGAAGAGCGGCATGGTCGACATCGTCAAGGAGCATCAGTGACTGGTGCCGTTTCCGGCAGCGGCGTCATCTCGGTTTTCACGATTTTACCATCGTGCTCGAGCGCAACAAGCTTGTAGCGCTTCTCATCCGGTCCGCAATAGATGCCTGCGCCCTCTCTGGTGTACCATCTGCCCCCGAAATTAATCACGTGGTAATCCGGGTTTTTATCGATTTCTGCGTCTGGAACCTTTCTCCACGCACGTGCCTGCGTTTCTTCAGTGTGCCGGAGCAGCGGGTCACGGGCGAGCTCGGCGAGAAGACGGTCGGCATCTTCCAGCGTGTACTTTTGCCTTCGCCGGTTGTCCAGCGTTTCGTGCTTTTTCCTTTCGGCTTCGATCGCTTCCGGCGTGGTGCGTTCAACCAGCGCGTCGAGCGAGCGGAGCAGCACCGGTTGCTGCGAATCATGCCGCCTCCATTGCGGCAGGTACGCATCCATCAGCCTTGATGCAGCAGGCTCGATGCCCGCATTAATGCAATCTGCGTATGCATGAAACACAAGACTGTTTCTGACCCTCTCGAATTCGCCTCTGCTGAGTGCACATTTCTGAGGGTCGTACGTTCGCCCGAGCACCGCATGCAACTTTCCCAGATAAGTCCGCTGTTCTGGCGTATACCTTGTTCTAGGGTGTTCTGTCATAGCATTACTGTATGCACCAATACATTTTAATTTTGCTCACTCGCCGCCCCGCATCAAAACATCCACATGACGAGCGCGGCGAACACGAGCATGCTGCCCACGTCGGCAACGGCGGTCGCGATGGGGATGAGGAAATTGTTCGGGTCTTCATTGCGCTGGTACACGTAGATGCCGAGCGTGAAGGAGATGAAGGCTATGATGCTGACGAGCACGCCTGTTGCAAGCAGCGAGATGCCTACAACCTTTCCGAGCAGCGCCACCGAGAACGGGAAGCCCTTCACGTACGCGATGCCGTAGGCGAGCATGCCCATGTATACGGAGGAAATAAGCGCCACAATCCCTATGGTTTTCAGGAGCTTCCTGACGTCAGGTGATTGCCACCAGCGTTCCCCGGCTTTTCCTGTGTACAGCATCGTCGTGAACTTCGATGAAATAATCGTCCCGAAGTCGCCAATCATGTCATTGAGCGCCGGCAGCAGGATGAGCAGCGGCAGCACCGTGAGAAGCTCGGCCCTTACCATCCGCAAGCTTATGCCGCCTACCGAGCTCAGGACAGACGCGAGGATGAGAATCTTCACGCTCTCTTTGACAATAGTCGCTGCCACATTCGAGCGCGGGCCGTACTCCTTCATGTAGAAGAGCGTTTTCCTCGAGATGCGGTGATTTTTGTGCGCACGGTGAATGAGCGGGTGGTGGTATTTCCTCCTGAGCTTGACAATCCTTCTCATGAGAAGTTTCAAGCTGCCTTTCATACGATCACCATGGCGAACAAGAGCGACGCGATACTGACGATATCTCCGGTTGTGGTGACATACGGCCCCATGATGTTGTTCGGGTCATGGCCGTGCCTGAACAGCCAGAACGTCGTGATGATAGTGAGCGGGATTTCAATGATGCTCGACAGCAATCCGGCAGCGAATGCTATCAGTATAATCTTCGGGCTGCCGATGCCGAACACATAGTATGTTGCCGCGTACGCGACGATGCCGAGAAGCGTGCTCACCAGTATAACGAGCAGTAGTGCCGCCGCTATGTTGCCGCGCAGCACGCGGTTATTCCTCACTTCGGGCTTCAATGCACCGAGAAACAATCCTGACGAGAGGCGGCCGCTCAGCGAGCCGGAAATGTTGCCGCGCATCTCGAGAAAGCCGGGAAGGAGGATGAGGACGCCCGGTATGAGCTCTATCTGATTGGTCGCAAAAGCGAGCAGGACGCCGGCGAGCAGCCCGCCGGTCACCGATATGAGCTCGGTGGTCAGGATTTCCCGGAAATCCCTGTCCATAGATGTAGTTGCCGCAGGCTGCATAAATAGGTTTTCAGAAGCTCTCAGAAAATGCCGAACGACGAGGCGACGGACAGCAGCACGAGCACGCCGAGGATGTCGGCGAGCGCCGTCACGATGGGAATCGTCGTGCTGTCAGGGTCGAAATTGTAGCGGTACGACCAGACGGATATCAGGTACGTCGTTGCCATGATGACGGCGGTGAGGACATACCCTGAGACTGCCGTGACGAGGACGAGCTTGCCGGGGGCGATGCCATTGACGCCTGCCAGGGCGCTCGCCGCATAGACAAGCAGCCCGGTAAGCGGAAAGATGAACAGCGAGAGGAGGAAGGACAGCATGAATTCCCGCTTCAGACTGACGGTAAGCTTCATGCGCGTGCTGATGGTGCCGAGGTGCAGCTTGGTAGACAGCCGCGAGGCGAGCGTGTTCCCTATGTTCCCTCCTTCCTCGAGGAACACCGGCAGCAGCACCAGAAGGACGGGCACTGTCGCAAGGTTTTGTATCCGGCCCTCGAGCAGCCCGCCGGCAACAGCGTCTATGGTTCCTGCAGCAGCCAGGACGAGCACCGACTGCACGACGATGGTGCGGTACGAATCCGGATGCATGTCTTTTTTCAGTATGAGGTACGCCACCATCAGACCGCAGCCAGCGAGTATCGCCAGGGCCGCTTCGTCGACGGAGGAGCTGTACATCTGCGTCAGGTACGCTGCGAACAGCAGCGAGGGGATGGTGAACAGGTCGCCGGCGGCGGTGATGAGCGGTGCCTGTATGTTGTCAAGGTCCCAGCCTCTCCGGTACGACGCAACGGCTGTCGCGAAGGTCACCGCGACGAGAACGAGGCCCGCTATGGTGCCGCCGATGACCGAAATGACGATGAACGACGACAGGCTGATGCTCGCCAGCCCGAACGCATCAGAAAGTGATTTTGAAAGGAACGCGAGAAAAACAGACAGAAGAATTGAGAGCATGAGCGCGGCGTACACGTTGGCGCGCACGGTCTTGTTGGCTGCAGAAAACGTGCTGATGGTGCCGAGGTGCAGGCCCGTCGCAATGCGCGAGCCGAGCGCCGCGCCGATGCTGCCGCGCATGCCCATTGCGGCCGGTATGAGAATAACCAGTCCTGGCAACAGCAGCAGGGTCTCCTGTGCATGGCCGAGCACCAGGCCGGCGCCGATGCCGGTCAGGATGCTCAGGACAAGGGCGAACGAGCTCTCCCTGATGTCCCGCTTCTGGCGGCTGAGCCACTGCGCGGTGCTTTCACGTGCGCGCGGCGCGCTGCCCGGTATAGTGTGAACGCTGCGAGGGGTCATCTTCATGCCTCATACCTTTCGCAATCCCCCTTTGGCAAGTTTCTCCATCTTGATGCAGCTCGCGTTCGGGCCCGTGCCAATGAGAATGTCGTTTTCCAGCAGCTGGGTGTGCTTTCCCGGGCTGAATAGCCATTTGTTCCCCCGGCGGATGGCGATGACGTTGATGCCGGTCTCGGTCCGCAGCTTCAGCTCGCCTATCGTCTTGTCGATGAGTATGCTCCTGCTTTTGAGGGTGACGCGGGTGATGCTTTCGTCGCTTCCCTGCAGCGCCTCCTTGACAATGGGATGGAGCGCGGTGCCTTCGAGCACCATCTCGCTCATGTTGCGCGCCGCGTTGGCGACCATCTTCTCGCTTTCGAGCAGCCCCATGACGCTGATGAGGCGCTCGGCAGGCCTTCCCCGCGACGCGGCAAACAGGTGCAGGTACAGGCGCTCCTCCATGTCCTCGAGGTTGCTGTAGAGCAGCAGCACTTCCTTGGCTATTTCCTTGCTCTCGAAAAATACCGACGAATGCGCGAGGTCGAGCATGAGTTCAGAAAGGTTCTTCACTTCCTCAAGGAGCTCCTTGACGTTCTCCTGCATCACTACCACCCCTTATATAAATTAATCCGATGGTTTATTATAAACCGCACAACACTTAAAACGTACGGCAGCTGGGTTGGCAGAATATGTGAAGCAAATGTATAATATCGGTATTATTTATTTGCTTCACTATAACGCGCAATTTTCTATAGGTGAATTGCAAATAATATCAGGACATATAGTGAACCAAGTAAATAATCAGGTATTATATCTTGGTTCACTTACACGCAAAAAGCAAAGCTTTTTGGTGCACCGGAAAACGTTGTTTTCCGCGTGTAGCGGACAACAAAAGTAATATGTCGGTATTCTTTTGTTGGTCCGCTATATACCTAGGAGTGTGGGGTTGATAAGGGCGAGAACCTTAGGTTCTTGCCCTTATGCAGAGAGCCGGATAAGGGAGTTCGACTCTCCCACCCAGCTTTACGCTGTCTTCGCAGCCCGTGAAATCCCTTCTTTTTCTGACGGTTCACGAAAAACTTTTTTTACCCGTATCTGCGCAGTGACGATGCATACTTCGTATGAATTTTTCTCCTTCTAAAAACTTTATATACCGCATTCGGGCATAAATCTAGTTAGCTGCGTGGTTGAATGAACAAGACGCTCTTCATTACCGTTGCTGCACTTTTCCTGCTTAACGCAAGCGTATCCTTCGCGCTTGATGTCTTTGAGACGACCAACAAGTATACCTATACCGTTAACGAAAGCATCTACGTCACTGTGTCAACACTGGAAAACAGCACTGCGATTTCGAACCAGAGCGTCGCGTTCACCGTCAAGAATTCCACCGGCTCGGGCATCGCTACCACAACGCTCACCACCAATGCCACGGGCGGCGCCAACTACACGTTCTCGCTGACTGCAACAGGCAACTACACCATCGAAGCAAACGCTTCCGGCACGGTTGTTTCGCACTTCATCAAGGTCCTTTCATATTCCACCATCCTTGTCGCCCTCGACAAGCCTTCCTACACGCCGGGCGCCAACGGCACGTTTACCACGACCGCCCTTGACGCAAACAACAACGCAGTGGCAGGCGTCGTCATATCGCCGAAGGTCCGCTACCAGAATGGCACGCTCATCAGTACGCCGTCGTCCTGCACGACCGGTAGCGCAGGCACGTGTTCGATCACCTTCGGTGTTCCCGAAACTGAAGGCGAGTATATTCTCGAGCTTAACAACTACGAGGCAGTCGTTTCGCTTCTTGTCGGCGGTTTCAGCGTGTCCATGAAGGTTTCGCCGACCGTTGTTGGCAAGAATGTCAATGTCACCGTCAGGGTATCGGTCAAGAACACCAATGGGAACGGCATCACCGCCTCGACGCGGCAGCTCGTCATCACCGCGCCGAACGGCACGAAGACGACCATCAGCCCGATGACGCAGGCAGCTGATTCCGGCGGCACGTCGATAACGGGTGTCTATGAAAACACGTTTAATTCTGACCTTGAGGGCGCGTACAGCGTTGTCGCCACCATCACGCCGCAGGGCTCAAACATCACTAAAGAGCTGTTCGGCAGCTTCGACGTGCGCTCCTACCTGCTTGAAATAGGTCCATGGGAAGGACAGACGGTATTTTACCCCGGCTCGACGGTGTCGCTCGGGCTCAAGCTGAAGAACGCGTCGACCGGCGACAACATCGCCGGGAAGGCGCTCACGCTGGCGTCAAACGCAAAGGTACTCGACCCATCCAATGTCGACACCGGCATCACGCCGACGATTACCGACCGTGTGGCTGCTGACGGCCGCTACCGCATCGATTTCACCATCTCGTCGGCATACGCATCCGGCACGTACAAGCTCAAACTCTCTATCAACGATTCATTTGGCTCCGGCTCGGCGACCGGTTACTTCTCCATACAGCGGGCAAAGGGCACCATGGTGTCACTCGACAAATTCCCTGACGGCCTGCCGGTGCGGGACTATATAGCAGGAAAGTCAATCGTCCTGCGATTCTCGGCCCAGAATTCGTCCGGCACCGTGCCTGTCACCGCCATCAGCAGCTTCACTATTACCGACAAGTCTGGTGCTGACAAGACATTGCTGTTCGGCACCCCGGCAAACTACACGTCCGGCAATTATACGTATCTCAATCTTACCGCGCCAAAGAATGGCGGCGATTATTCTGTTAGTGCAAAAGTAAGTACTCCCCTCGGTGAGACCAGCGTCGGCGGCGTGTTCTTCGTCAAGTCGCTTGACGTGTCGATACGCCCGGTGAGCGCAGGAGGCGGCGGCGGTCCTGGCGGGGCATCAGGCCCGTCATTCGGGCCAGGGTTCTTCTGGTTCTTCAGGCCGAACGACACGGTACAGTTGAACGTGTCGGTGACGACTGCAAGCGAGTCGCAGGGTGACGGGGGCTTCATGACCAAGGGCTCATTCGGCGGCGGGCCGCAGAATATCGAGGGCGGGCTCTTCGGCATTGGCGGCGGCTCGGCGGTGCAGGGCGCGCAGGTTACGGTTACCAAGGTCATCAACGTCAATACCGAGGAGGACTGGACATCGTCCATCACGCTCACCAACTGCGTCACCAACAGCGCAGGCAACTGCGCGCTCAGCATGAAGTCGAACGTCAACGGCCAGAACTGGACCGGCGGCTTCTTCATCGCATTCGTCAACGTGTCAACAAGCGACAACAAGACCGATGACGCGGAAGGCTTCTTCGAGGTGCGGCGCTTCTTCATGGACGTGCTGGCGCAGGCGAATACCACCAATACTGCCTCCTCATTCGGCTTCCAGAGTTTCGGCTCGTGGAATGTCGGTCCCACAACAGGGGTCAATGTTTCTGTTACCATCAGGGAACCTGGTATCTGGCAAACCATCAGCCAGGGGGCGAACATAACCGTTCTCGGTGTCTTCTATGGCGGCAATGCAGGCGAGTTTATCTTCCCGCCGAAAAAGATAGAAGGCACCAACAGGTCGTTCGAAACCACGAGCGGGACCGGCAGCGTTGTCATCCCGGCGCCGTCAACCGGCTGGAAATCAGGATTCTATATCGTGCAGGTGCAAGTGAACGTTTCAGGCCAGATTGACACCGGCCAGGGCTTCATGATGTCCAAGGTGTTCGAGGGCTTCGGCAGGCCGGTCAACCCGACGACACTGCAGGATGATTTCACCGTCGGTTCGAACGAGAACGTATCGCTCAGGGTCGATGTGTTCGATGTCGTTAACTTCAGGCCCGCGGCAAACCTCACGGTTACCTTCAGCAAGATACTCAGTTTCGCCCAGTTCCCGCCGGGTGAGCTGTCGTACGACAGATCGGTGTCCCAGGGAACGACTGCTGCAGACGGCGGGGTGCTGATGTCGCTTGCGCCGCCGACCGGTGGCTGGGGCAACGGACAGTATCTTGCCGTATTCAGCGTCACCAACGGTACCCACTCAGATTCAGTGGAAGGCTTCTTTATGGTGAGGAATTTCTTCGCTGAATTAAGCACGGGCCAGTGGCGCTACGGAAAAACTGACACCGTTACCTTCAACGTTACTATTTCCTCTGACCCGTCATGGATGCGCCAGCGTTTCGGCGGCGGCTGTCCGGCAGGGGACCCGAGCTGCCAGCAGGGTTCGAGCGGCGGAGGGGGCGGCGGGCCGCCTCCGGGAGGACCTGGTGGCGGTCCCCAGTCAATACTTGAGCTGCGGACCTTTGACCTCGGCATCGGCCATGATGTCAATGGCGATATGGTCAAAGACATCAACATAACCATTGCAAACCAGACCACAGGCGCGGTCAACCTGTCGGCGCTTGCCAATGCAAGCATCGCGTTCATGGGGTGCATCAATGCGTCGTGGAGCGACTGTGCCGACAGCGAAAAGGTACTTCCTGAATACAATCCGTTTTCATTCAGCTGCTCAGGGACAGGCTTCATGCCGCTCAGCGGATGGAGAAGTGCCACTAACACAACGGCAACAGGCACCTATAATGCAACCGGTGCCCGCTTCTATTGCCTGAACACGACGTCAAACACGCAGTACAAGCTGAGCATGCGCGGGCCCGGGGATACTGGAGGCGGCAACCCAACCAACTGGTCAGTCGAATACATACAGGATCTCAGCGCGACAGGTGGCGGCGGTGTTGGCGGGTCAACCGGGCTGACGGTCAATGCAAACCAGGGATTCAGCTACTTCAACGCCACGCTCAGGAGTGTCCGCGTGGTGCGGCACAACTTCCAGAGCGGCACGCAAACGGCGCTTGCTGAAATCACCAATTATAATGTTACCAGCGCAGACGGCACCATCAAAGGCACCGGCAACATCGTGATTCCGGGCACCGGCAGCTTCAAGCTTGTTCCAACGACAAGCGGCGGCTGGTCAACGGGAGACTATCAGGTCATTGCTTCATTCAACACTTCCTCGGGTACCGAAGACGCCCAGTGGGGCTTTAGCGTCGAGACGTTCTTCGCGAGCTGCAACCGGCTTGCGTGGGGACAGCTGCAGTCAGGCATGCAGGTCAACGTAAGCTGCTCTGCTACGAACCCGTCAAGTAACCAGCAGTATGCAGGTTCTGTCGAATGGCAGGTCGAGAGCGTCACCAATAGCATGACCGGTGCGGCCGTTTCCAGCAGCAGTTGGGCTGCTGCAAAGCAATACGGCACGCCGGCGACCATCGTACTCAACCAGAGCCTGTCGAACGGCTTCTATCAGGCTGTCATTAAGGTTAATGAGTCCTCGGACATCAAGCGCAGCTACATCTGGTTCGATGTCAAGGACTTCGATGCGTTCGCGTGGGCGCAGCGCTGGAACTACGGGTCAGGCGAAAACGTCACCATCAACGCGGAAGGACGGGTCAACAACCAGCCGCAGCGCATCAACGTGAGCAACTCGACCGGTAGCGCTGAAGTCGTTGTGTACCGCTACGACAAGGCCACGTGGACGAAGAGCGCCGTGTCAGGCGTCACTGTTGTGGCAGACAATAGTACTGATTTCAATGGGGGTCCTGCCCGCCTCCGCATCAATCTTTCCAGGTCAGGCAACTGGCAGGAAGGCATGTATGAAGTTACTACTAACCTCTCGCGCGTTGACATCAACGGCATCAGAAGCGGCGGCAGCGTGGAAGTCCGTTCATGGTTCGACGTCCGCCTCTTCGATGTGTGGGCGTGGAGCGAGCGATGGAGCAACCACCCGAACAACAACGTGACGCTCAAGGTCTTTGTCGGCGCGCCGGGCGGCGGCGGCTACTACAATGGCCAGGTGACGGTCGAAGTCGTCAGTGTGGAGAACATGCAGAACGGCACGCTGCTCGTCAACGGCACCCACTACAGGAATGTTGGCCTGACCGGCAACCCTTCGAATGCGGGCAACATGGATGCCAACCTCACGCCACTCGGGTCAGGCCTGCCGACCGGGCAGTATCGCGCCAAGTTGAAGGTCACCGATGCGAGCGGCAATGCAGCATACGCGGATGCCACCTTTGAGGTTGTGTCATTCTATATCCAGGCATTTACCGACCGGTACGAATATACGGCAGGAGAAAATGTGACGATACAGCTCAGCGTCTACAACCCGAGCGGCAGCCCGGTCACGCTCTCCAATGCACGGATCACCCAGATGGGCTCCTGCACAAGCAGCAGCTGCTCAAGCGTCAACGTGTCCACGCTGAATTACGCGTTCAATGCAACGACCCTCAGGCTCCAGCTCAACACGTCAGGCCTGTCGCAGGGCCAGTACTGGATGAATGTCCAGGCAAACGACACGCAGAATGCAGTGGCGAGTGTCGGCATCGGCATTAAGATAGCGTCATTTGCCGTCAGCGGCACGATGCTGCAACCTGCAGGCAGCAGCAACGGCACGTACAGGGATTATTATATCAACGAAACTATGATGCTTAACGTCAGCGGCACGTCTGGCGTTAACATCACGAACGCGACGTTCACCTACTATGATTGCGATTACACCTGCGTCAGCAGGAGCTTTGTCATCACCATCGGCAGGACCCTTGCAAGCTCGAACGAAATCATCAACCTGACGCCGCCAGGTGCTAACAGCACATGGTACACCAGCCAGTGGGGTTCGGCGTATTATACGGTTGATGTTCGTGGGACGAGCTCAGGCAGCCAGTCGCAGTTTGGCACCTACGCATATGTCGTCTTCCCATGGGTGTCGAACGTCAATGGTCTCGCTGATATAGCGCCGAATGGGAATATCTCATCTGAATTGCGCGTCTTCACCGATTTCGACCGCACCGTTCCTCGCGGCGGCGCCAACGTTTCGCTCAGGAGGGTGCGCAACTACAACACGTGGCAGGACGTCAACACGACCGTATCGAACTGGTTGCTTGTATCGTCGATTACGAACTCAACCGGCCACGGCAACGTGAGCATCGCGCCTGCCGGAAGCTTTGTCTGGCCGACCGGGCAGCTGTGGATTGAATACATCATCACCTATGGCAATGCGTCAACAGGCGGCGGCAGGTATATCACGGTTTCGCAGAAGAACCTTCGCATCGAGGGCAAGACGATACACGCTGCAAATGACTCGACCATTGTGTATGTGAGCGGCAGCCAGAGGCTTCGCTCTGTAAGCGGCAACAGAACTAACCAGACCAACATCAACCTGTCATTATCGTTCAGCAATCCGTCAAGCAGCAGCGTGAGTGCCAATGTCACCATAACCAGGGCGCAGCACGCGACCAATTCATCGGCAATTGCCAACAACCTGACAAGCCTTGTCTACACCAATGCGGCTGTCGGCACGTCGGGCATCGTGATGCTCAACTGGACCATGAACGTGACGCAGGCAGGCAACTGGACCGGCACCATCACCGTCGTTCCTGCTTCAACGCTCATGAGCACCCTGTCGACGACGTACAGCTTTGAGTCGGTATAGAGGACCTTCCATGAACCACAAACTGTTGGGCATTGTAATCGCGCTTACATTGTTCGCGCTGAGTGTCCCGGTGACCTTTGCGGCATGCAACAATGCCTGCTCGTCGTCGCAGTACACCTGCTCGCTCACCACGAGCACGATGACAAGGGGCACGTCAGGAACGCTTGAGGTAAGCGTGACCAACCAGCAGTCGCAGACCCAGTCAAGCGTGGCCGCGACACTGCTCGGCAGCTGGTTCACCGGCGAGACGACGTCACAGGTCATCTCGAGCATCAGCGCAGGCGAATCGAAATCAGTGTCCTTTACGCTCACGCCGAACACCGCAGGCTCGCAGGACGTGTGCGTGAGCATGGGCGGGACGTGCACCGCAGACTGCACGCAGGTGTCGGTGACGTCTCCAGCTGAACTTTCAGTCGTTTCCATAACACCATCTTCAACAACTGTTGCAACTAGTGCGTCGTTCACCGTTTCCGCCACCATCCAGAACGGCGGCACTGAAGCAGCAGGCGGCACGACTGCCGTGGCCGCGACGCTATCAAGCACCTCAGGCAGCTGCAGCATTGCCAGCGCCACGCGATCGATAGGCACCATTGCAGGCTCTTCATCTTCCTCCCAAAGCTGGACGGTGACCGCGCCGTCGTCTGCCGGCACGTGCGCGTTCTCGCTTGCCGTTTCCGGCACGCCGGGTGGCACGTCATCAGGCACGACGAGCGTCACGGTGAGCACGACAACCACTACCACGGCGGCAGCGACAACTGGCGGCACCACTTCTGGCGGCGCTGCAGGCGAAGTGCAGCCAGGAACGAAGGTGACCATTACCAAGGGCAAGGCAACCATCACCATTCCCAGCGTTGCAGCAGGCAAGGCGGCGCTTGTTAATGTGACAAAGATCGAGGAAACGAATGTCAAAAAAATATCCGTAACCGTCGTGAATGCGGTCAAGAACATCCAGATCATCGTGGAGAAGCCGGCTGACAAGCCCGCTGAAGTGACCAACCCCTCAGAAACGGTATACCACTATCTGAAAGTCGACAAGACCAACTTTACTGACAGTGACGTGAGTTCGGCAACCATAGACTTCCAGGTCGAAAAGGCGTGGCTCACGGCAAATAACATTGACGAATCGACGGTCGCGCTCAACCGCTATGAGAGCAGTGGGTGGAGAAAACTGACGACAACGAAACTCAGCAGCAACACCACGCACGTATCCTATTCGGCGCAGTCGCCGGGGCTGTCGGTCTTTGCCATCACCGGTTCGCAGCCATCAGCTGCCACGACAACCACCACGGTGCCTCAGGCAGGAGCGGCGACCACCACCACAACAACAGTGCCGGGTCAGCAGCCGCCGGGTGCTGCCCCAAGCGGGGGCACAGACATGCTCATTCTCGGCTTTGTCGGCCTGGTTGTCATCGCGATTGTCGGCGCAGCATACTACTACAAGCGGCAGCCAAAGGGCGGCTTCAGCTACAAGGCGCGCTGACGTTTTCTTCCCGGTAGTCCGAAGATATTTATAGATTATAGCAGATTGTAATAATAATGGAACTTTTAGCTGCAATCTGCTATATGGAAAGAACATCATAAAATGTTCCAAAATCAATGTTCTTTACTATTACATTCTACTACCCCATATGAAAACAACTGCCGCTCAAAGCGGTGTCATCGACGTATCTGTGGAAGTGCTCTCCGGCTACATGAGGGCAATTAGGGAGGGGCAGTTTCGCGGGCATGCTTCTGAAGCGGAATCTGATGCCGAGGATTTTCTCAGGTTCGATGCGGCGGATATGCTTCGCGTAGTGCAGGGACGAGGCAACCCGGCGCGAACGGTCAGGGTACTGGCTGCTCATGGGCGCTCGGATGCCAGCGGGTTCTGGTACGCTGACAGGAGCACAAGACATGAATCTGTGCCTCTCGCTTCTGTTCAGGAATGGGTCGATGCGCACGATGGTGCATACGACGTACTGCTTGTCTGCCCATGCAATACACGTGGAGCCCGGTTGACATCACGGCAGCCGATGCTCGTATACGGGAGAAAGGGAACGTTCACTTCAGAGGATGTCAAGGAAGCCCGGTGGAACTATGGACGGGGCGGCAAGCTTCTGTTCCAATTCCCATCTTCGACGTGATTCTTAAGCGTTTCGCGGCAGGTATGCTTCAGGTGTTTCCATGCAACCCAATGCAGGCACGGCTCATGCTCCTGTTCCCCAGACTTCTTTCGAGCGCAACGCCCATGCGCTTCTGGAAGAACTGCGGCAGAGGAATGCGCGGCGCGTGCTGCTGCAGGCTCCCGAGGGGCTCAGGACGAGCGTCATCGCCCTAGCGTCGCTGCTCGGGCAGTCAGGCATCAGCACCGTCATCTCGTGCGACGCCACCTATGGCGCCTGCGACCTCGCGGACAAGGAGGCGCAGGCGATGCAGTGCGACCTGCTCGTGCACATCGGCCATTCGAAGTTTTACCGCGACTTTGGCACCGCTGTCCCTGTTCTCTACTTTCCGTGGAACATGCGCGCCTCCCTCGACGGAGCTGATTTTTCATCCATACACGAGGAACACATCGGCATCGTGACCACGGTGCAGCACACCGATCTCCTCAGCGAAGTCCGCGACCTTCTTGTCAAGGCAGGCAAGAAGCCTTTTTTCGCAGGGAATATCCTCGGCTGCTATACGCTGCCCGCCCAGAAGATTGAAAGCAATGTGGATGCGTTCCTGTTCGTCGGCTCGGGCAAATTCCATCCGCTCGGCATGCGCGGCAAGCCGGTCTATACGTTCGACCTGGAAACGAAGGCCGTCGAGAAGCTGGACACTGCGCTTTTCGAGAAGCGGCGGTTTGCGGCTATCTACAAGGCGAAAGACGCGAAGACGTTCGGCATCATCGTTTCCACGAAGGAAGGCCAGCGCGAGCTGCTCGGCGCCGCAGAACGCGTCAGGCAGCAGCTCGAGGAAAAGGATAAAAAAGCTTACGTGCTTATTATGGATGAGGTCACGAGCGCCAAGCTTGAGGGGCTGAAGGTCGACGCCTTCGTCAACACCGCGTGCCCGCGCATCATGGACGATCATTTCGCCAAGCCGCTCATCAATGCCGAGGACATCGAATATTTGTGATGCATGGTTTTTGGAATGCAAACAGGAACGTACTCTACAAGGAATGAGGTTGTTTTGGTTATGTCTGGACCTTATGCTGTGGTATCCACGGGAACACTGACCAAGATATAGATAATTGCGCAGCTTATGTCGTATTAACGCGCAATTTTCTATAGGTGAATTGCAAATAATATCAGGACATAACCAGTGCAATTCACCATATATTTGTCTGGGCCAAAAATTCATTTCACAGAGAACAGATAGAGTCAGAATGTTGGAGGCGCTGATATGAAAATCACCGTGCTTGAAAACGAGAAAGACAAGCTGAAAATCGAGGTCGACGGCAGCCTCACGCTGGTCAACCTGCTCAACGAGAATGTCTGGAAACAAAGCGGCGTCGACGTGTCATCGTACAAAGTGGAGCACCCGTACCTTACCAAGCCTGTGCTGCTGGTGAGGAGCAAGAACCCCAAGAAGGCGCTGCTCGACGCTGCCGCTCAAATCGTCGACGACATCGAGGAGCTGCGCAGGAAGGTCGAGAAGGAGTTCAAATAGGCCTTCATTCCGACGTGCTCTGCAACGTGTTCTACCGCTTCCAATTCGACGCGCAGATACACCTTCCTGTCGTCACCAGGCTAACGATTGTCGCGTCCCGATAGAAATCCTGTCAGGTCTATACTGTTGGACAAGATGGGCTACATACCATACGGCATCTGCATTCGGTCATGCGCGTACTCTTTCATGAGCGTTCTTAAGCGGACTCAAACAACAGTAATTCCCTTTACTTTCTTGAAATCCCCGTCAAACGTGGCAATCGTTTTTATTCCCCTGCCTCTCATCAGAGCCAGCGTTGTGCAGTCGGTAAAACTCAGCCTGGTATCTTTCTGGTCTTTGAAGATCTCCCAAGCTTCCCTGAAATACAAATCCTCAATTTTAATCATCTCTGCCGACTCATTCAATTTCTCCCCAACCAGCACAGCTTTTTCCAAGTCTTTCGTTCTGCCAAAAGTCACCGTGATAACCTCATCGAAAATGTAATCTGAAATAGCAGGCATACCATACTTTCCGGATGCAATCCCATCCGTTATCACGGACGCCTTTTTATGATTCTGGTCGGTGTCAACTTCCACCGATATCAAAAAGCTCGAATCAAGGAATATCATTTCTTCAACCCGTAAAGAAACCCGTCTATTTCTTCACTCCATTTAACCTTTTTCCTCGTGGTTACAATCCCTTTTATTTTCAGAAGGTTCTTAGGATCAGGTCTGCCATTTTTATTTTCCGCATATTCTAACCAGTGCTTCATAGCCACGCTGAGTGCATCGCCAAGCTTAGCTTTTTCTTCCACGGACAATGCCCTGAATTTTCTGAATATTTCTTCGTCAACATCCCTGACGGTAACGGTTGTCTTTGACATGTGCATTACTTGTTAAACAAGTATATAAAGTTTACATTGCTGGGGCGGCTTGGGTGGCACTCAGCTGTTCTGCGGCGAGTTCTCTCACGGCTTCCAGTCTGCCGCGCGCATACGCCTTTCTGTCGCCAATAAACGTATCTGCATAGTGCGTACCAATATTTCTTTCACACAAAGCCGAAATATGGGGATAGTTTTAAATAATAACCTTGGGCAGTAGTAACTATGGATTTCACGGCAATAATCAAAAAGGGCGAAAAGCAATATGTATCTTTGTGCCCGGAACTGGACGTTGTCAGCCAGGGCTATACGGTGGAAGCGGCGCTGAAAAATCTCAAAGAAGCTGTGGAACTTTACATAGAGGAAATGGGGGTTCCCGAAGGTACTGGAAAAACTGACACCATAATAGCGAGTTTTGAGGTGGTTATAGATCCCAAAGCTTCCAGTATTGTCAGGGCATGACGTTGTAAAGGCTCTTTCTAAGGTCGGTTTTTCTGAATCCAGACAAAAAGGAAGCCACATTGTACTTGTTAAATTTTCCAACGGGAAAAAGAAAGCAGTAGTTATTCCAAATCACATGGAAGTAGATAAAGGCACACTTCTGGAAATTATCAGGCAATCTGGTCTTACCAGACAGGAATTTCTTCAGCTTCTGTAAACGTGAACTCATTATGAAGCCAGAAGTCCGAATAGTGGCATGGGACGACTGCGCGTTCCGCTTCGGCCAGAAGACCGTGCGGCTCGTCGGCGTCGTCTTCAGGGGCAGTTCAGTCATTGACGGCATGCTCTCGACGCGCATCACGAAGGACGGCACGGATGCAACGACGAAGATAGCTGCGTGCATCGTCCGTTCGCGGCACTACGACCAGCTTTCGTACATCATGCTCGACGGCATCAGTTTCGGCGGGCTCAACATCGCTGACATCGGGCTGCTGCACCGTACCACCAAGCTTCCGGTCATCGCCGTGCAGCGGAAGATGCCAAACAGAAGAACATTCGACGAAGCGCTGCACTCGTTCAGGGATTATCCCGCGAGGGCGGCTGCAGTGCGAAGCGCAGGGAAGATATTCCGCTGCTTGTTGGGAGAGAAGGAGTTGTTCTACCAGAAATCGGGCATCGGCATCGCCGAGTGCGAAGCGCTGCTGCGCCTCACCTGCGTCCGCAGCGCCGTCCCGGAGCCGCTCCGCGTTGCGCACCTTGTCGCGTCGGGCATGAGCGGCGAAAGCAGGGGAGGGGCGTAAGCGGAAATTTAAGCTTTGTGAACGCTGGCATACAATGCCGTTGGTATACAATGCAATTCACCGGAACGATGGATTTTGCAACACGTTCACCGGTTGTAGCACGTCTCGGCGTAAGCGTTTATGTCGCAGACACGATGCCGGCATCGTCAGCATTTCCAATCCTCCTGAGACGTCCTACCAGTGGGCGTCTCTGGTTGCGGCCTGACCGGCTTGCCCAACTGCGCGCGCTCGGCTACGAGCCCCTTGCATCTTCTTCATAATCTTGAATGCCATGCCCCGCGGAAACCACCGACTTGAGCCGGTGGTATACAGGAGCATATAGTGGACCAACAAAAGAATACCGACATAGTACTTTTGTTGTCCGCTACACGCGGAAAACAAAGTTTTCCGGTGCACCAAAAAGCTTTGCTTTTTGCGTGTAAGTGAACCAAGATATAATAGTAAAGAACATTGATTTTGGAACATTTTATGATGTTCTTTCCATATAGCAGATTGCAGCTAAAAGTTCCATTATTATTACAATCTGCTATAATACATGATTATTTACTTGGTTCACTATATCATGGCTGCGATTGTGGCGCACCCTGACTAACAACATTTAAAGTATGCGCCGCATACATGAAATTGACTGTTATGTTCAGGTCTATCAAAAACAACTATGTACGGGAAGCGCTCGAAGTAGCCTTCTACTTCTTCGTCGCGTGGCTCTTCTACCACGGGCTTGCATTCGCTCTGGACACGCCGATGCCCATCGTGTCCGTGGTGAGCAACTCGATGGAGCCTATATTATATCGGGGTGACCTGCTGCTCGTCACTGGCGTCGACAACCCCGCTGTCGGTGACATCGTCATCTACGAGCATCCGCAGGCGCGCATCACCATCGTGCACCGCATCATCGGCATCACCGACGAGGGCTACGTGCTCAAGGGCGACCACAACGCCGCTCCTGACCGGGCTATCGTCACGAAGGAGCAGGTACTCGGCAAGGTCTGGATTGCCATGCCGCTGCTCGGCTACCCGCGGCTGCTGCTGTATGCGGTAGGCGTGTGACGGGTGTGGGAAATCATTTAGCCACCGTATTAAACTTACACTTCTCTCTTTCTTCTTCGCAAAAGTATAGCATACAACCAGTATACGTATCTTCAGTTACATAACCGTACTTTTTCATGGAAGCATCTTTGCAGCCCGCCAAACACGCTTCAATTACTTTATCACAAGTTAGTAATGTCCTAGAATCATCGTATACAGGCTGTCGATAATAGGAGTTTGTTTGCGCCTGATTATTCATAGAACTTGTTATAAGACTGGTAACGATACTGAAAAACAGAAGTACCAAAAGCCAGTCCTCAATACTACCTTTCTTCACGATAATCAGTGGTATGCAAGCGTTATATGTCCGTGTTTCACATGCTATCGATTGCTACTGCCCTTGCCTCTTCTTCTGCTTCCTGAGCGCGTGGTTGACAAGCCGTATGGCGTTGACGCGGATGAAGCCCTTCGCGTCGAGCGGGTTGTACCCGCCGGCGACGTCCATGCTTGACTGGGCCGCGTCGTACAAGGACTCGTGCGATTCGCGGCCGTGGATGGTGACATTCCCCTTGTACAGTGCCAGTTTCACTTTTCCCGACACGTGCTCCTGCGTCTTGTCGAACATGACGCGCATGACATCCATCTCCGGCGAGAACCACATGCCGTTGTAGACGAGCTTCGCGAATTCGGGGATGAGCGAATCGCGGAGGCGCATCACTTCCCGGTCCATCGTAATGCCCTCGAGGTCGCGGTGGGCTTTGTGCAGAATGGTGCCGGCAGGCGTCTCGTAGACGCCGCGCGACTTGATGCCGACAAAGCGGTTCTCGACCATGTCCTCCCTGCCGATGGCGTTCTTTCCGCCAACGTCATTAAGATAAATGAACAGCTCGAGCGGGTCGGTTTTCACCGTGCCGTCGTCCAGATTTTCGACGCGCACCGGGTTGCCATGCTCAAACGTTACCTCGATTTTCGTCTCCGTATCGGGCGCGTCGTGCGGCGAAACGGTCAGCTCGAACATGTGAGGCCTCGGCGTCCGCGCCGGGTCCTCGAGCTCGCCGGCTTCGTAGCTGATATGCATGAGGTTCGGGTCGGTGCTCCACGGCTCGTCCTTCTTCGCCTTGACCGGGATGCCGTGCTTCTGCGCGTAGTCGATGGCGTCGCTCCTGCCCTGGAACGTTTTTAGGAACTGCTCGTCCTTCCACGGCGCGATAATTTTGATGCCGGGCGCAAGGATGTGGTACGCAAGCTCGAACCGCACCTGGTCGTTGCCCTTGCCGGTGGCGCCGTGCGCCACTGCAGTTGCGCCTTCGCGCAGCGCTATCTCAATCTGCTTCTTCGCCGTGAGCGGCCGCGCGAGCGACGTGCCGAGCAGGTAGCGCCCCTCGTACATGGCGTTGGCGCGGATGGCAGGAAAAATATAATCGGTCACGAATTCCGTGCGCACGTCCTCGACAAAAACCTTGGAAGCACCTGCTGCTTTTGCCTTTTCCCTGATGGCGCCAAAATCCTCCTTCTGGCCAAGGTCTGCCGTGAACGCGATGACGTCGTAGCCTTTTTCCTTAAGCCAATGGAGAATCACGGACGTATCGAGGCCGCCGCTGTACGCAAGGACGAGTTTTTCGGTCATGCTATCCACCAATACTCCGTTCATCATGTATTTATAGTGAACCAAGTAAATAATCAGGTATTATATCTTGGTTCACTTATAGCGGACAACAAAAGTAATATGTCGGTATTCTTTTGTTGGTCCACTATAAATTACCGCCCTTCCAGCCTGCAGACGAGCGTTTTTTCCCTGCATCCGTTTTTGTAGAGCGGGCACTGCACGCAGTCGCGCTCTATCTTTTGCAGGGGCCTTGGCGAAACAACGCTGAAGCCGCTTGACCGAAACGCCGGCAGCGCTTCGGGATTCACGAGCGCATACAGTTCGCTGTAGCCGAGTTCAGCCGCGAGCCTTTTTCCGTATTCAATGAGAGCGTTGCCATACCCCCTTTTTTGGTTCTCGGGTGCGACAACAACCGACCGCAATTCGGCGATGCCGTCGTAGCTTATCACCGAGCCGCAGCCTATTACGCCGCCGTGTTCAGCGACAAACAATTTCCCTGCTTCTGCGAGCGCATACAGCGTCGTTTTATTCACCGGAATGAGCTGCCCTGAACCGTCAGCTTTGAAGCGGTGCTGTTGTATAAGCTCATGGATTGCAGTAACGTCGCCGTCGCCCGCTTTCCGTATGAAAGCCTCTTTGTGATCTTGAATGCCTTGAAAACTGCTGCCTTCAGGCAGCAGATGCAACAAGGCATTCGGGATGCCATGCTCCACAGAAACCACCGACTTCAGCCGGTGGTATACAGGAGCATACCATTCACCAGTCATACGACTCGCCTGTGGAAACGAACTGCGCAGGGGCGCATGCGCTCTCCCTTTTCCCCGCCGTCTCGTTCAAAAGGAGCAGCAGCGCCTTCTGCACATGAAGACGATTGGCTGCCTGCTGGAGCACGACAGATTGCGGGCCTTCTATAACGTCCGCGCTTACTTCACTCCCCTTCACCGCCGGCAGGCAGTGCATGAAGATGGCGCCCGGTTTCGCGCGTTCCATGAGCGCCGCATCGACCTGGTAGGGCATGAAATCCTTTTCCCTTTGTTTTGCTTCATGCTCATTGCCCATGGAAACCCACACGTCGGTGTACACCACATCCGCGTCCTGCACTGCCTCGGCCGGATCGCGCACTACCGAAACTGTGGCAGCGGGCTCGTATCCCGGTGGGCAGGAAACCGTTATAGATATGCCGAGCTTTGCGCATGCCAGCGCGAGCGAATTGCACACGTTATTCCCGTCGCCTACATAGGCGACTTTTGCTGTCTTCCCCTTATGCTCGAGTATGGTGAGCACGTCGGCAAGCGCCTGGCACGGATGCTCCTTGTCCGAAAGCGCGTTGATGACCGGTATCTCCACATATGACGCAATCTTCTCCAGCGTTTCGTTCTTGTATACTCTCGCCGCAATGATGTCTGCATACTGCGCTATAACCTGTGCAGTATCCCTCAGATCTTCCTTCCCCTTTCCTAGATGCGAGTTCGGGATGTCGAAAAAGAGCGCATGGCCACCGAGCTGTTTCATGGCTGCCTCAAAGCTCAGCCTCGTTCTCGTCGAAGGCTTCTCGAAGTAGAGGACTAACATCTTGCCTTTGAGCACATTGGTGCAGTACTCCGGATACACTTTTATGTGGTGCGCGAGTTCGAGTATTTCCTTGAACTGGTGCGCTTCAATATCGTTTATCGAGAGGAGATTCATACTTTCATCACCATTCACTTTTTCCCGTAGACAGTCCAGTGAGGGGGAAAATTGCCAAACCTTCCACTTCCAGTCCAGGTGCCTTGGTACTCTATAACCACATCCCCGTAACTTGGGAACAACGATTCCAGTCCAGCAAACAGCGCTTCGTTGCCTTCCCGCGCAATTTCACCCAGCGGCGGGAGCGGCACCCACACCTTTTGGGAAATGAACGTCGCTAGATGCTGGTATCCTTCCGCGCCGTACCGCTCGTTGGACGGTCCTGCCCAGTACTTGTGATAACCTTTACCTTCCTCATACTCCTCTTTTTCCTTCACGTATAGTACTTTCCTGAGCGCCATACCCTACACCGCAATCCCAATCTATCCCCGCCGCAGTATAAATATCTTATGTCTAGAATAGAACATTTTAAATACTTTTATGACATATACAGGACATATGGCGGGGCGGTCGGTGGCTAAGCTCGTCTACGCGTGGCTGAGGGAACGGCCGTACCTAGTCTACGCGCTCAAGAAGGATGTGATAAACTTCTCCTCTGTTTCGCGGGAGATACAGAGAGAGCTGGGCATCAGGAATTTCGACGCCGTTATCGTGGCTGTGCGGAGATTCCAGAGGGACATACGCGTGCTGAAATCCACGGGGAAGGAATTGATAGACCTCTTCAGGAGAAGCCGCCTGGAGATAAAGACAGGAGTGAACGTCTACATCGTCAGACCGCATGCCATACGCGACATCCAGAAATCAGCGTATCTTCACCTGGTGAAAGGCAGCAGCGCAGTAACGGTGCTTACGGACTACGCACTTGACATCGACTGCATCAAGAAGAAGGAAAACATGCTCGAGGTGAAAATAATAAGCCCGCCAGAAATAGAAAATGCCATAGGCGTCATGGCGTACGTATGCTCCGCGCTCGCCGAGCGGGGGATAAACATTGAGGAAACGTACAGCTGCTATACCGACACCATACTCGTATTCGACAAAAGGGATTTGTCAAAAGTCGTCGAAACTCTCGAAAGCATCGGCATACGATGACCAGTTCATCCGGCCAACGAACACAGGGCGCTCTCGGTTTTCTACTGCACGGTCACCTGCTCGTCTGCATCATTGCTCTATTTTTTCTTACGTCTGCACTATTTTTGCATAGATTTAAATAGTTGCCGGATGTAATAACTGTATGCCAGTTCGAATCGCGCCTGCAGCTGCCATTCTCCCGTTGTTCACGCTCTTCAGCATGAAAGGCCACGAGCTCCAGATATTCGAGATACTCATGAAGAAGCCGATGACCATCAAACAGCTCCAGAAGGCGTCGCACATGTCCGAGCGGATGCTGCGGACATACCTTGACGACCTGACCGAGAGAAATTTTGTCTTCAAAAAAGTTGTGGAAGACAAGCGCCTCAAGTACGTCTACTACGCCCATTCGCCTGAAAGCATCATGCAGGCCGCCAAGGACATGATTATTTCGGTGGAGAAGACGAGAAGGAAAATGGCGAGGAGCATTGTGAAAGGGAGCGAACATTCCACAGAATGGAGGGGGTAGAACAGTGTATGTAATAGCAGAACTCACCGGTAATCGCCGCAACGGGTTGCAGGTGCCATCGCACCTACGGGAGGACTTCCAGCTCGTCATGAGCGCTGGCAGAACGTATCTGGTGAGCGGGCAGCTTGGCAGCCTCGGCACCCCGGAAAATGCGCAGCGAATCCGCAGGTATGCTGATGACATCAGGGAACTCGCCAGCGAGCACGGCTACAGGGCGGCAATTTCCTTCGACGCTTACCGGCCGTTCATCAGCAATGGACTTCCGCTCTAGTGCACGGATGGCATCGGGGTTGGTCTCATGAGAATCGACTCACTTATGCGTGGGAATGCATTCCGGCATTGCAGGCGCCGCGCATACACTGCTGAAAGGTCGTGCATTTTCGAGGCGATGAACAGCGGCGTGTATAAGGGCGCGGCAATCGCCCAGGAAGAGCGCCAGCCATGGGCACGGGCAATGCTTGCCGATCTCCACCGCCGCTATCCGGACTATGCGCCGCAGCGCACGCCGGAAAAAAACGCATACGGAAGGCCTGCGTGATGCGCTTGTTTGCATGAGAGACACGCATGAAACTCCTTAAAGTGTCCCACCTCTCCCAGACGGCATACTGCCCGGGATGCAGGCTGCACACCTTTATACATAAGGGGGATCACGCCTATTGTTCATCGTGTTCACTGGTGATTGTCGAATAGCTGTTTCCCAGGAGATGCCGGCAGTCAAGAAGGATGTGCTCACCAGCATCTTTAGCATCAATGGCAGGTGATTCCTGTATGAATGATGTTGCACTGGTTATACCGACCTACCGCATAGAGCATGCGAGCAGGGTTGTTTCTGCATACGCGCACAATTTCGCCCGTTACGGGCACGAGGTCCCTATCATCGTTTTTGACGATTCCGGGCACCAGCGCTCGCAGCAGAGCGCGGGCCAGCTTCGTTACATATCCAATCCAGGAGGCGTTTTCTACGCCGGACCTGAAGAAAAAGCCGCATTCCTCGACCGCATGGCCGGCACTCTCGGCGCAGACGTGCCAGCGCGGGCGTTAGGTGAAACCTTCAAGCCGAGCTATGGCGGCAACAGGAATTTCACAGTTGCCTACACGCTCGGCGGCATGTGTATCAGCGTTGACGATGATATGCGCCCTCATGCGCTGCTGCACAACACGCCAGAAGGTCTGCACTATCCCGAGGTTGCAAAGGGCGTGTTTGTTCATGTGAACAGCCCCACATACCGGAAAGAAGAACAGGATATCGCCGGCGCATTCCTCCAGTTCCTTGGAAAACCTGTTTCCGCATTCACAGGGTCCGGCGTACCTGTTGCCGCCGCCGTGCGGGACGATATGACCGACCTCTATACCAATACAACCGTTGGCTCCATTTGCGAAGGGAGGAGCAACGCGCTTTCCCTTGTTGACGGGCACGTGAATCCGAATGCACGCATTAAAATTGCACAGACATTCAGGACAGGCTCATACGACGTTGATGCCCATGACTATGCAGAGGAATTTCTCAGACCAGGAGGGCCTGAGATGCTCGCGGTCAATGACATGAGCATAAAGTATGTGCAGAAGGCGCATCGCCCATTCGTTTCCCAGAACAACTGGCGCATCGATTGCGGCGTTTCCGGCTACGACAACACCGGTGGCCTGCCGCCTTTTCTTCCGACAAAGCTCCGCTGCGAGGATTACGCCTACCGTTTGTGGTCACGGCAGCATGCTGATGTCGCCACTGTGCATGTTGATGCAATCCAGAGCCACTACCGGGATCCGTACAGTAGGGAATCCATACCCAAAGATTTCCACAACGAGGCGCACGCAAATTTCCTTAAGGGCGTGCTCCGTGAGACCCTTGAGCACGCAGACGGATTAACGCTCCGTTTCGGGAAAAACGGCGAGGTGAGCAACGAAGAAGCCCGCAGCCTTGTGGCTGCCGCCAGGCATTTTTATGATGCTGCTGTGCGGCGTGCGGCGGAGGGCGAAACAAACCGCGGCGCATATCTTGCCTTTGCCTCGCAGTTTCGCGACGCCTATGCAGGCTTTGATGCGGACGCATTCCATACAGCAATGAATGCGCGGATACGGCATGAGCTCGATGTCATTAATGGCACGATGGCCGCCTGGCCTTCAATACTCGATGCGGCGGCAACAATCCCCAAGCCGATGCGCAGGATGAGCTGACAGGCGGTTCTTTATGAAAGCGCTCCAGATATCAACCCCGTTCCTGCCGGTGAAAAAAGACCTCGCCTACGGCGGCACCGAGCGCATTGTGTACCTGCTCGACCGCGGCCTCACTGAGCGCGGCATTGACTCGTATGTTGCAGGGCCAGCAACATCGGCGACGTCGGGGACACTGCTTCCTACGCTTTCGCATGAAATGGGCATTACAGGCGTACTGGACAAAGGCGAAGGTCTTGCGTTTGGCGATTCATATTCATTGCTCTGGCATGTTCACAAATCGCTTGGTTATGCGAGCAACGAAGCTGTTGATGTAGTCCATGTGCACGACGATTACCTGTTGCCGTTCATGGGACTGATTAAACGGCCTTCCCTGCTGACGCTGCACAGCGACTGCGAGGGGGGGTTCTGGGATCCGCGCACATTTCCGTCTGTGGCGCAGCTTGGCGCGCGCATGGTAGCAATTAGCGAAAGCCAGAGAAGAACGTACGAGCGTGCCGGTTACCATGTCGGGCATGTCGTCTATAACGGCATAGACCCCGACAGCTTCGAATTTTCGGGTACAAAAGCAGATTACCTGCTCATTCTTGGCGGCATCGCGCCGCACAAGGGGCAGCACGTTGCGCTTGATATCGGGGAAAGAGCAGGTCTGGATGTCATCATAGCAGGAAATGTAGGAAATAAAGACTATTTCGATGAGCGGGTACGCCCTCATCTGACGCACGATATTTCTCCAGAAGTCGACAAGTTCCATGCTTACCGTTCTCTCGTACCCAGCCAGAATGCCCGGATCGTGTACGCAGGCCCAGTGAATGATGCACAGAAGAGGCCGCTGTACGCCCACGCAAAGGCATTTCTCATGCCAATAGCATGGGAAGAGCCGTTCGGACTCGTTATGGTAGAAGCGATGGCTTCAGGGACGCCGGTTATCGCCTACAACAGGGGGTCTGTTCCTGAAGTCATCGATGACGGAAGGACGGGGTACATCGTTGAAACAGCTGGCGAGATGGGAAAGGCAGTGCAGTACATCCACAGGATACGGCCGTCTGCCTGCAGGGAGCGTGTTGTGCGGCATTTCAGCGCTGCAGCAATGACTGATGCGTATCTCGATCTCTACCGGCAGCTCGCCAGCTCCTAGCATTGCACGGTGTCAATCAATGAAACTTGTTGTCAGGCCTGCCGCACACGGTGATGCCGAGCGCATCCATGAACTGATAGACGCGCACACGTTCAGGGAAGACGGCTCAGGGTACCTGATACCCGTTGATACAGAAGAAATTCGTAGCATTGCCGACGATGGGCGCTTTTTTGTCGCGGATGACGATGGTTCACTGGCAGGCTGCGCGTCGGTGCTGGACTACAACGGCATCGCGGAACTGCGGTCCTTTGTTGTTGCAAGGGAATATCGTGAAAGAGGCGTTGGCAGGGCGCTGCTCGAATACGGGAAACAGCGTGCAGCAGAAGCAGGCCACGAGGTGCTCTATGCGCTGGTGAACAAGGAAGCGCTCGGTGTTTTCGAGTCGAACGGTTTTGAGCCTGCTGCATATCGCCCTCTGGAAAAGCTGCAGCGTGACTGCATACGCTGCCCCCTTTACAAGCGCGGATGCAGGGAGCAAACGGTTGTTTTCCGGCTTCCGTCTAACGGAAACCGGTGAATGCAGTGTTCCTTCCTGTTGCCGTGCTGTTTGCCGTCTTCGTCCTCACAGCCTTCCGGAACATAGGAGGCTTCAGGCTCCCGATGTGGCAGGTGATGCTTGGCGGAGCGCTTGCCGTCCTGCTCGCCGGCCAGATAACGCTGCCCCATGCGCTCGCGGCGGTCAATTTCGACGTGCTCCTGTTCCTCTCTGGCATGTTCATCGTCGGGCGGGCTATGGAAGAAAGCGGCTACCTTTCGCACCTCGCGTACACGTTCTTCAGGCGGGCGCGCACCGCTGACATGCTCGTGCTCTTTATCCTTTTCGTCATGGGCATCGCGTCGGCATTCCTGCTCAACGACATGCTCGCCATCATCGGCACGCCGGTTGTCCTCCTGCTCGCACGGAAGAACGACATGCCGCCGGTTGTCCTGCTCCTTGCGCTCGCCTTCGCCGTTACCATAGGGAGCGTCATGAGCCCCATCGGCAATCCGCAGAATCTGCTCATTGCCACGCAGGGAAACATGCACAACCCTTTCGCGACATTTTTCAGCTACCTTTTCATCCCCACCATAATAAACCTGTTGCTGGCATTTGCCGTGCTCAAAATATTTTATCGCAGCCATTTTCATCGGCGCAGGCTCAACCATGCAGCCGAGCCCATCAAAGACCACGCGCTCGCACAGCTCGCAAAGGTATCCCTCCTGCTCGTGCTGCTTCTCGTTGCCGCCAAGATAGCGCTCCTTTTCGCCGGCGTATCCGCTGATTTCCGGCTGACGTACATCGCGCTCATTGCAGCGCTTCCCGTCGTGGCGCTGAGCCCGCGGCGCATCGAAATCGTGCGCTCCATAGACTGGCAGACGCTCGTCTTTTTCGCGTCCATGTTCGTCCTCATGGCAAGCGTCTGGGAGACGGGCTTCTTCCAGTCGTTCATAAACGGCTACGACATAACGTCAGTGCATGCGATTTTCATCGTCAGCGTGCTGCTCAGTCAGGTGCTCTCCAACGTGCCGCTTGTCGCGCTCTACCTTCCGCTGCTCGGCCATCTCCATGCGTCCACTGCGTCGCTCATGGCGCTCGCCGCCGGCAGCACCATTGCCGGCAATGCGCTCATTCTCGGCGCCGCGAGCAACGTGATTATCATCCAGAGGGCGGAGAAGCAGGGGACAACCATATCGTTCCTTGAATTTGCAAAGATAGGCATTCCGCTCACCATCATCAATGTCGCCGTGTACTGGCTTTTCCTCGCCTGGTAGCAAAACCTTTATAAATCTTGTACGGTGAACATTGTAAGCAGACTGCAAGCCGGTGCGCTTTTCCTCAGTTGCCTGCGTGATTGCCATGAAACTCTGGGAAGAAGACTTCAGCGGAAAGCTCAGGAAAGAGGTCAGCGAATTCACCGCGGGCGACGACGTCCTGCTCGACCAGCATCTCGTGCACTACGACGTCATCGGCAGCATCGCGCACGCGACCATGCTCCAGAAAATCGGTGTCCTCACGAAGGACGAGCTCGACAAGCTCAGGAAATCGATGAAGCACATACTCAAGCTGAACGCGGAAAAAAAATTCAAACTCTCGGTTGACGACGAAGACGTCCACACGAAGGTTGAGCTGCATCTCACGCGCGAGCTCGGCGAAATCGGCAAGAAAATACACACCGCGCGCTCCCGCAACGACCAGATTATTCTTGATACGCGGCTCTACACGAAAGACAGGATGCTCGAAGTGGAGGAAGAGTTACTCTCGTTATGCGCAGCGCTCATCGCTTTCTCCCGGAAATCTGACATACCGATGCCCGGCTACACGCACCTGCAGAAGGCGATGCCGTCCTCGGTCGCCTTGTGGGCATTAGCCTATGCCGAATCGCTGCTCGACGACCTCGATCTGCTCAAGGCAGCGTATGCGCTCAATGACCAGTGCCCGCTCGGCAGCGCCGCCGGCTACGGCGTTCCCGTCGCGATTGATCGTCAGATGACTGCCAGCCTGCTCGGCTTCGGCAAGGTGCAGAACAACGTGCTGTACGTCCAGAACAGCCGCGGCAAAATAGAGTCGGTCGTTCTCGGCGCGCTCTCCCAGGTCATGCTCGACCTCACCAAGATGGCGAACGACGTCATACTCTTCTCGACGGACGAGTTCGGCTTCTTCGAGATACCGGAGGAATACTGCACCGGCTCGAGCATCATGCCGAAAAAGCGGAATCCCGACATACTCGAGCTCATCCGCGCCCGCAGCAACAAGGTGTTCGCGTACTACCACCAGACTATCGGCATCATCAAGGACCTGCCGTCGGGCTATAACCGCGATTTCCAGGAGACGAAGGAGCCGCTCATCAAAGGGCTCGAAACAACGAAGTCATGCCTGCAGATGGCTACGATGCTCATGAAAGACCTGAAAGTCAACAAGGAAAAGCTCATGAAATCGTTCACGCCGGAAATTTTCGCCGCCGACAAGGCGTTCGAGCTCGTCAGCCGCGGGGTACCGTTCAGGGACGCGTACAAGGAAGTCGAATACAATTTCATCGCGCTCGAAAAAAGCAACCCGGACAGGACCATCAGGACGCGGAAGCACCTCGGCGCTCCGGGAAACCTCGGCATCGACAAGGTGGAGAAGTGGCTGCAGAAGGAGCAGTCATCGCTGCAGCAGGAACGGTCGCGCTTCGCGTCGCGCGTGCAGGCGCTGGTTGCGTGACGAATAGGGGAGTAGGTCGCCGATCGTCTAAGAAGTTTTTTAACAGCTTTTCTAAAGGTTATAACATCGTATTATCTTGAATGCCTTGAAAACTGCTGCCCTTAGACAGCAGATAAAACACAAGGCATTCGGGATCTTCAAAGAGCAGAGCTCTTTGAGATCTCAACTGCGGAAAGCTTCCACTTTCCGCAGTTGCAGATGCCATGCTCCATGGAAACCACCGACTTTTCATCAGAAACCAGAAGTTTCTATGAAATTCAGGAGAGCTCTGCTCTCCATGAATCAGTCGGTGGTATATAGGAGCATATCATTCAGAGCTAGAGAGGTATAGGTGATGCATATGGAAATTGTATACGACCCAGAAACAGATTCAATGGATATCGAATTCCAGAAGGGCAAGTACGAAGTAAGTAAAGAAATAGACAAAGGCGTGATAATCGATTACACGAAAGACGGCAAGATACTGTCAATTGAAATTCTCAACGCTTCTGATAGTCGATTCGGTACATTAGTGAACTTCATATCTACCAAATCTCCTTCATAGCAAGTTCAGAAAAAGTCTGATTATCAACTGAACTTACTATGAGAGAATGCCAAAAGAAAGCATGGAAGGTAGTATGGTCAAGTTGCCGCAGAAAGCTTAATTTTCACCAACAGTCTTAAATGTTCGGAATTTTCGTGAACTACCTGCCTCTATACTCGGTACCAAAAGAAATAACGCCATTTCGTTTTCGCTTCAGTCAGAGCCTTTCAGCACAAGCGACGTCTGGGTTTTCTTGATGCTTTTGACTGTCTTGAGCTTGTTGAGCACGAGGTCGTTGAGCTCGTGGACGTCCGCGACGGATACTTTCAGGAGGATGTCGGTCTCGCCGGTAAGAATGTACCACGCCTCGACCTCCGGCATCTGCTCGAGGGTCTTGACCACGGCCTGCTCGCGCTTCATGCCGAGCTCGATGTGCACGAACGCATGGACGTTTTTTCCCGTCTTCTCCCGCGCCACGATGGCGCGGTACCCGCGTATCACTCCGTCCCTCTCCAGCTTCTTGATGCGGTTGTGCACCGTCGTGACGGGGATGCCGGTCTGCCCGCTGATTTGCTTGCTGGATAATTTTGCGTTCTTTTTAAGCAATGACAGGATTCTTTCATCCTTTTTCGAGAGCATATGGAATATTTTTCCAGAAGGCATTTAAAATTATACGAGTGCCATGCCGAAGGGAATTATGACAAGAGCGTGAAACACGATGGTACCGATAAACTGTATCACGCGGACAGGCTTCCCCAGAAGCAGTTCAGCCGTCCCGTGAATCAGGATTTTCGCTGCCACCGCGGTAATCATAATCATGCTGAACGAAGACGCCGCCATGAATCCGGCGATGATGCCTGCGGATGCGTAGACGACGCCGTAGCGGTCGGGGACAAAGAGCGGCCAGTCAGGCAGCAGTATCGGCACCAGGAGGTAGCGCAGCGACCACAGAAAGGTGTAGACAATGAGCACGAACACAAAGGCAGCAAGGGGGCCATATGCCATGCCGGCAAGCACAGCCGCAAACGTCGACAGGTCTACACCAACAAGCCGCAGCGGTTTCACGAGCCCGATAAGAAGCTTGTCCGTCCAGATGAGCGCATAAATGACCAGCAGCTTCAGCCCGAACGCAACATAGAGCAGCGGCATGAGCGCTATCGACAGCACCAGGAGCGCATATGCCACCTTCATGCTATAGATGTGCGGCGCAGTCTATTTATTCATTCCTTCGTGACGACATGAAGGCGCGCACTTCGTCAACTGTCGGGAGCACGCTCCGCGCGCCATACTGCGTCGTTGCAAGCGCGCCGCAGGCATTGGCGAACGGTGCCGCCTCATCAATGCTCCATTGCTGCAGGTAACCGTGGATGAAACCGGCAGCGAACGCGTCCCCTGCGCCTGTTGGGTCGAGGCACCTGACGCGATACGCAGGATATGATCTTTCTGATACATCCCTCATTATGGTACATCCTTTGTTTCCTCTGGTCACCACAATCATGGCACCATTGCCAAGGATGTCGCCTGCAATGCGTTCGATGCTGCTGAACTCCTTTTCATTGCCGAATACCGCATCCATGCGCGCCGCGCCAAGGAGGCGGAGGTCTTCGGCATCGTGCCCCAGGCCGTTGAGCGAAACGAACAGTCGTGTGCTGGAGTCCTTTGCAGTTTGCGCGACTGGCATAAACAGTGAGCTTCCTGCCCGTACGTACACTGCTGCAGCACATCCTGTGTAGTGCGCATCGTTTGCTGACCAGCGTATCTGCCTGCGCTTCTGTGTGTATTGGATGTGGCTTTCTGCCGGCGTGACGCGTACATCGATGCTATCGGTTGGGTACGCGTCTACCCGCAACCGGCTGGTATCGACGCGATGCGCCGCAAATTCCTCAAGAAGCAATTTTCCGACTCCGTCATTGCCGATTCTTCCGATGAATCCTGTCCGGTAACCCCACGAGCCGAGCCTGATGGCAGTGGTGCTCGCAGCGCCGCCTGTTTTCCTGAACGTTCCATCAGGCGTATACAGTATATCTATAACAGCGCTGCCGACGGCAACGAGGTCGTGGTAGTCTTCAGAAATTCCTATTCTTCTCAGTTCTTCTGTCGAAATAGGAAAGCCGAGTTCCTCCACAAGGCGGCGCCTCGGCAGAGCACCTGAGCCGGTGTATGGTGCAAGCGTCGTGTACGGCACTTCTATGCCATATCGTCTTCCCATCTCACCATACACGCCGAGGTTGGGCCGCTCGGGAACGAGGAAAGTATCGTGGTCAACAGAAAGAACCGCTCGCCGCGGGGGCATATCAGTGCCTTCGTCTCCGTTGATAGGGGTGTTCCTCTATGGCTTTTGCGAGGGGCACGATGGCAAACGGTTCCGCCTCCACAACTATGACGCCCACGTTGCCCTCCAGTATCGTCCCTTTTTCGGCAGCCCTTCTGAAAATATCCAGTGCATTTGTCAGAGGATACGAGCCGTTGCCACCAGTTTCGTACACGACGAGTACCCGGTCAGCACCAGTTGCCCGTTGCCTAACTTGAGGGGCATGTTCCCTATTCAGAGGATACTGCTCGATGCCTCTGCCGCGGATCCCTAGCAGAGAAGCAAGTATATTTGCGTACGTGCTTGCTTCTTCAGTTCTGAATATGGTTACTTTACTACCGCGCGGCACAAATCCGTACAATGCATCGAGGCTCGTCTCCTCAGTTATCCGATTTATTGCCTGTCCCTGGTTGATGCCCATACTATCATCCACTACAATTTCTTGCCTTCAATAGCCCGATCAAGTCCCTCATTACCCGCTCTTCAACGGCGATTGCCCTATCCACCACTACCTCCTCAGGGGCCAGATACAAATCCCTCAAGGTAGCAACACGATCACGGAATTCTCCTACCGATCCGGATGACCTGTAAAGTGCAAGCATTTCTTCCTTGCCAACAAAAACGGGCTTCGTTGTTCGTAGAGCGGCATAGCCAGAATCAGCACCGCCGACACGATCGAGGACTGCTCCTACCCGAATGCCAAGCACCCTTCCGTGAGGCAGCTTGGAGAGCTCGTCTAATTCCATGGAAACGTCAGCACCGGTGGACAGCACGTCGTCCCAGCACACGATGAGTAGCCGGTCCGCATCGTTGGCGTAGCGTACCTGATCTATCCGTTCTACCAGTTCGCGTCCATGTGGATAAATTTTCCCTTTTTTTCGGTCTCTGGTGACGGAAATTTTCTGATATGGTACACCAAGTGCTCTGAGATACTTTGCAATGTCCGCCCCTTCTGTTTCGCCACCTGTCTGGATGGGAGCCCACAGGACCGGATGGCCACGCCTTTCATTGTCTATTTGCTCGGCTATCTGGTACGGTGTTCGTTCGAGTTTCAGGGACCAGCTTTCTGGCTGCGGTCCCTGTACTTCAAGGAACTGCCGCGCGACCTCCTCTCCGCCGTATTTCCTGAGCAGCTGCCTGAACTCATCGCCGTCTCTGGACTCCCTCGCTAGTTCTTCGATTACCACCCTCCTGCCGTAATGGGTGTTGACGAGAGAACGGTACAAGGGCCAAAGAGTCGCCTGTGCAATCCGGGAAACAGCCGATGGTGTATACATACAACTCACTATTCCAAAATCTCGACATGGTCTATGACCTTGTCGCCGTCCCGGTCAAGGCCCTCGACAATCCGCACGAGGCTCCCGTCGTCTTCAGCGCCTTTTACCAGCTCATTAAGCTTGTTGGTAATCGCCATTATCGCCGTCCGTATGCCGCGTGTCCGTATCCCATATAAAAGCAAAATCTTTTTATTCTTGCTGAAGGGATTGGCGCACTTGATTACCACGCCCACACTCGGGTCCTTGTACGTTTTCCCGGACTTCTTCGATATGACATTGCCTTCCTCGTCAAATGCTATCTGAAAGCCCCCGTTCATTTTGTCGATAATCGTATTCGACTTGGTATTGCCGATGAGTATCAGATTGTTTTTTACGTCGCCTTCCCGCGCATCCACGTCGTACATGTAATTAGGAAAGTTTACTTCCCTGAGAAAGCTCCCCAGAAGCAGGGCTAAGTCAAACGCGTGCGCATCCCCCTTCGCTGCCGCGTCGTATTTTCCATGCGAGTAGGGATAGCCAAAAATCGTCAGCGCGTTCAGTTTCCCATCGATAATAAACGGCCTCAGAAATTCCTCAACGTCATGGTCTTTGATAGGTCGCGGGTTTTCAATGGTGTGTCCGCCCTCGTACAGCTTCGCCGCGACGACCGGCGACACCACGTCGTAAATCTTCGCGGTCATGCCGTAGCGGTTTTCCGTGCCGACCTGCCTGACGATGCCGGCCTTCTCGAGGTTGCGCAGGTGATAATAGATTTTCTGCTCGTGCTGCTTGAGCGCCCGCGCAAGGTCCATGGCGCACTGCTGCTGGCTGCCGAGCTCGGCGACAATCCTGATTGCAAGATCGCTGCTGAGAATATTGAGTTTTTTCGGCTCGATGAGCAGGCTGCGGTATATTTTCTGCCTGTCGCCGCTGTGCTCAACGAACAATGTTTTCATGAAAGAAGCACCTGTTCAGCTATCCCTTTGTATAGTATACAAAGCAAACCTATAAAAAGGCTATGAATGGTTTTATAGTATTACAACAAATATTGTATAATTTTACCCACAAATTTCCCCTATTTTTCCCACTTTTTGCAAAATATTATAACAAGCGTTTTAGGAGCTTTTTATATCATCCCGCCGGCTTACGTTCTCTGTGATGCGCATCCCCTATTGCTGCGGCTTCCCGATGGACGTCAGGGTTGCATTAGGTAGATTCCTCGAGCTCGAGTGCGGCTGGTGCGGGGCGGTGTCATACCTGAAGGCGCATGAGGCGGTCGTGTGAAAATCAACGTGACGACGATGGATTCGAAGGGAAGGATTTCAATACCGTTCCATCTGCGCAACCTGTTCGGTCTCGACATAGGCGACGAGCTCGTCATCGACATGAACGAGCAGAAGGAAATCGTCCTCGTGCCGCTCAAGGCAGGCGACATGCCTGTGCCCGGTGCCGAGCTGGCGCGGGACAAGCGCGGTTTTCCCCAGGGGGGAGCTGCATGAAAAACGCGAACGTCGTCAAGATAGATTCGAAAGGAAGGATTACGGTGCCCTACCACATACGGGATTATCTGGGACTCAGGGAAGGGGCGCAGCTCGTCCTCTCCAGCAACGAAAAGAAGGAATTCAAGGTCATGCCGTTTCTCGAGGGCACATCGCGCATCTCGCTTGTCATCAGCGACAAGCCGGGATCGCTCGCCAAGATAGTCGACGTTTTTTCGCGGCACCAGTGCGACATCCTCATGAGCGAAAGCAGGACGCTCAAGCGCGGCAGCCTGGTTGCATGGGAGGCGGTCATCGATGTCACCCGCTGCAAGGCGCCCAAGCGGCTGGAGAAGGACCTCGCAGCGTCGGGCTTCGTCAAGAAAATGCGGACAGACAGGACAAAAGCCGCAGGCTGATACTGTTCACACCCCGTCTTTTCGCGGCGCATGGGACCACACGCTCCATGTGCCCGCGCTTTTCTTCCCTGAAAAATGCCTCTGCAATTCAAATTGCTTTTTTGGTATATCCCACCACGCCTATATATACCTCTGTGCACAATACTAGCGGTAACTTCTTCCGCAACGCGACGTTTGCGGCGGTGAGTATCGATGCCAAAAAAAACAGTGCAGCAGAGAAATCGAAGGTCGAAAGCAGCGCAACCAGCAAAAGAAAAGCCGGCTCCGAAAGAGAAGAAAGCGGCTATCGAGTTCTGCAAGAAATGCGGCTCCATAATGATTCCGGAGAAGCGCAGGAAGAACACGTTCCTCAAGTGCAGGTCATGCGGCTACGAGATACAAAAGAACATCCATGGGCTGCGCATCGTCGAGGAGAAGAAAGCGCCGAAGGGCATCGTCGTCCTCGAGAAGGACGAGACGATACTGCCGGTAACCGACAAGGCATGCGAAAAGTGCGACAACCCGAAGGCGCACTGGTGGCTCCAGCAGACGCGGAGCGCGGACGAGCCGCCGACGCAGTTCTTCAGGTGCACGAAGTGCAGGCACGTGTGGCGGGAGTACAAGTAGGTTGCAAAAGCAACCTACTGTACCGGAGAACGAATGTTCTCCTTGTACAAGTAGGACGGCATCTTTAGGAATTTTTCACAAGTTCTACGAACTCCTCGCGAGTCAACCCAGTGTCGCGGAGAATTTTGAGCACAATAAGAATACGTATCTGAAAGCATCTAGTAGGCTGTCCACTAAATTCCTTTATCAATTCTGTTAATACTTTCGGGCAATTTACCTCCAAGCTTCTGATTTTTTAGCATTGTAACTCATAAAGCTTTTTTGGGGACTGTGTATTAGCTGGTCTTCCTGGGCGCATTCGCGAGCCGGCCTGTCATCGCGCGGGCCCATGCACACTGCTTTATGAATGTTCTGTTGCAGGAATCTGCCGTGCAGCACCTCACCATCGGCGTGTTCGGCGACGCCGCACTCGCCAAAAAGATGGGCAAGCAGGGGACGACGAACGACATCCTGCTCACGCACCACGCCGATTCGGAGCGCATCTGGACGTTCGCCTCGCCGAATTCTCCTGAAATCAAGCCATTGCTTCAGGTCGTCCAGCTGATTGACGTTCCTGTCGTCGCGGCTGATGCCGTAACGCGCGAACTCGCCGAGCAGCTAGTCGCACTGGACGCGTTCGGCTTTGGTCGCGGCTTCATCCTCTCGCAGAACGAACAGCTCAGGCAGCTCATCAAGGGAACAACGCTTGAGCGCTATACGTGGGTGCGCGACGAGCGCGAGCTTCGCGAGCAGCTTACGTCGGTCCCTGCTGCTGCGACCGAAGGAAGCGTGTGGATACCGATTGACAATTCCTTCAGCGTAAAAAGCGTCGGAACGGTCGTGCTGGGCGTCGTGCGCAGCGGGACAGTGAAGAAGCACGATACGCTTGCGGTGCAGCCGCTCGGCGCACAGGCAGTCGTGAAGGGCATTCAGTCGCAGGACAAGGACGTTGACGCCGCGCACGCCGGCATGCGCGTGGGGCTCAGCCTGAAAGGCGTCGACGCCAGCGACCTGAAGCGCGGCTACGTGCTGTGCGCGAATGCGCACGTCGCACAGCACGCGAGCGTCATGTTCACCAAAAGCAGATTCAGCCGCGAAACGCCAACCACAGGCGGGCAGCTACTTCTCTCGGTCGGCCTGCAGGTCATCGCCTGCCGTATTGAAAGCGCCGATCCGCTGCTGACACTGTCGTTAGACCAGCCTGCCGCATGGTATGCCGAGCAGCAGTGCCTCCTCGCGAGCACGAAGCAGACGCTGCCGCGCATACTGGGCGCAGGAGCGATGTTTGTTCCTGGCTAAGCTGCGCCGTCTTTTGTCCCCTGTTCAGCAATCTTAAAAAGACCGGCGGGGAATGTATAACGGGAAGCATATGCTCGTTGAGCTCCACGCGCACTCGTACTACTCGAAACGGGGGAAGGTGCACTTTGACGGCATCCACTCGCCCGAGCAGATGATCGCCCGCGCGCACCAGCTCGGCCTGAACGCGATAACGCTCGCGGACCACGACACCATGGCAGGCCTGCCCAGGGCGAAGCGCTTTGCCGCGAAGAAAGGCATCATGATCATACCGGGCGAGGAGGTCTCGAGCGCCAACGGGCATGTCCTCGCCATCGGCATCCAGGAGACGGTGCCGCCGGGGCTGACGGTCTGGGAAACCGTTGACCGCATCCGCGAGCAGGGCGGCATCGCGATTGCCGCGCACCCTTTTGACATCAAGAAGGAAGGCGTGCGCTACCTTGCGCGGAACTGCGATGCTGTCGAGGTTTTCAACCCGCTCAATGCCGAGCGCATCGGCAACGACAAGGCGCGCGCATTCGCGGAGAAGCACCGCATGCCGATGACCGCAGGCAGCGACGCGCATACCATCGACATGCTCGGCTACGGCATGGTGCGCGTGCAGGCGCACGACACCGAGGACGTGCTCAAGGCAATCAACAAGGGCAGGACAACGCTCGTGACCGAGTATGCGCCGCTCAAGGTGATTATGGACTACGCGGTCGCGCGGCTGCAGCTTTCCTACGACCAGGTCATGCACTACATGGACGAGAACTACATCTGGCCCAAGCGCATCGTCGGCAAGAAGATGCTCGGTCTTGTCAACAGGTCGCCGGGGAAAATCGATTACCTCTTCCGCGTCCTGGCATACGCGTCGTTCGGCAGCGTCGTCATGTACAGCATGTCGCGGGAAGTGCTGGGCATCAGATAAAGTGACAGTATAATATGGGATACGACGCCGAAGGCGGGGTATTTATGAAGCCGCACATCTTTTCTGTCGAGGAAGCAAATGCTGCCCTGCCGCCGCTGACAACCATTGTCAAGGAGATTATGGAGATTCACGACAGCATAAAGCACGTGACGAATGGCATCAAGGAGCTCTTCGACATCTGGAACGAAGCTGTGCATGAGGCCGGCAATCCTGACAACAAGATGTACAATGAAAAGCTGCGCGAGCGAAACGAACTGCTTGAACGGCTGCAGCAGCGGATTGAGGACATACGCCAGTTCGGCGGCGTGGTGAAGGACCTCTCGGTCGGCCTCGTTGATTTTTACCACGAGATTGACGGCGAGCTCGTGTTCCTGTGCTGGAAATACGGAGAGAGGGAGATACGATTCTGGCACCGCCTTCAGGAAGGCTACGGCGACAGGAAGCCTGTCGGCAGCGTCGTGACCGTATAGGCCGGTTTCTCCAATGCAGTTTTAATAATTCGTCTTCCATACGTCAGTATGCTTGTCAAAAACCCGTTCCAGCAGATGCTTGAGCGCGAGGAGCGGGTCAGGGAGAAGCTTTCTTCCATTCCGTGCAAAATCGGCGTTCACTCCGGCAAAGGCGGCGTTGGCAAGACAACCGTGGCTATAAACCTTGCCGCAACGCTTGCGCAACGCCACCGCGTGACACTGCTGGATGCGGATATCGACTGCCCGGATGTCGGCAGGATGCTCGGCATTGAGCAGCGGCTGTCTGTGTCGGAGCAACGGACGCTGCTGCCGGCAGAAAAATACGGCATGGGTATACTGTCTGCTGCTTTTCTCATGGACGCCGATTCGCTGGCAATCATGCGCGGACCCCTCAAGCACCACGCGCTCATGCAGATGCTCGCGGCAGCAGAGCTTGGCGGCACGAATTATCTTGTCATCGATATGCCACCTGGAACAGGCGATATCCCCCTCACGGTCATGCAGCTCGGGCTAAGCGGCATTGTTGCAGTGACGACGCCGCAGGCAGCAGCGCTGCAGGACACACACAAATCGATAGCCATGGCGCAGCGGCTCGGCGCGCCGGTTCTCGGCATCATCGAAAACATGGCAGGCGGAGCATTCGGTTCAGGAGGCGGCAAACAGCTGGCCGAGGCAGCAGGCATGCCGTTCCTCGGCAGCATCGTGCTTGACAAGCGCATCAGCGAGCTTGGCGACAGAGGCGTGCCCCCTGCCCTTGAGCACGAGCAGCTTGCTGAACAGTTCAGAGAAATAACAGCACGACTCAGAGAGTCTCTAAACGAGCACATTTAAAGATTGCAGTCATCCTGATGCACATGGTGCAGTTCTTCAGGAATCTGGGGCTGTGGCTTTTCAGACAGCCGGAGGCACCGGCAGTTGCTGATGCGCTGCTGACTCCAGAAGAAGTTGAGGATTTATACGGGCTCTACCACGGGATTGTCGCTGATTATGGGGAATTTGAGGGAGTGGGAACACGGCGAAGAGGATACTACCCTTCGTTCTTATACAGAGTTCCTGAAGTGCCGCTTGAACTGGCTGACGTGCCCGCATGGTACAATCCTGCACGGGTGCACGTGGAGACCGATATCACTTTTTCACGAAGCATGTTTCCGCGTTCCATAAAGGCGATGGCCAAGCCCCCATTTGATGAGGTCGAGCAGAAATGGCCGTATCCCATCCCTATCAAAGTTACCATTGGTCCGCAGCGCTCTGAGGTGGTGACGCTGCTCTATCCTTCGTCTACAATACTCAGGCCAACGGCCGAGTACAGAAGGCTGCCATATATCCAGCAGATTCCTGGAAAGCCAGTACGGGAAATGACGAGAGCTGATTTCGATGCGTATCAGGTGTTTGCGCTGAGAGTGCTGGAGCGGCTTGCCAGCCAGCCGCCTGCAGCATGAATATAGTCGATGACATTAGTTTTCGTACAGTTCCTCATGTCATCTCCTTATAGCAAGGACAGAACTTCGTCTGAATAGTTCTGTCACATGCTATAATTACTACACGAAGGAGAGGGTTCTGCATGAAAGTCGCATCCCCGGAAGCATTTTTCAGAGAAGAACTCAGGTGGTATGCAGGACAATTCGGTATCTATGTCCCGCGCATACGCGTCAACGTGCCCGAACCTGCCCGGCAAGCGTATGCCGATGTGGCGGCTGTAATTGAGCACTTAGCCGGCATTGGCATGAAGTGCGATGTACTCGGGTCTAAGCCTGCAGGCGACTATGGCGACGGCTTGCGATACGTAGCCTCTCTCACTGGCGAGCAGGGTACGGTAATCATCGAACGATACGTTTTATTCACGGAACCCCCGCAGTACGGTGGGGAGGTGTGTGTCAGGTACCACAATCAGCGCGAGGGAGTGATGAGGAGCACGATGCTCCCTTTTGGTTCTGATGTCGGCCAATCAATCAAGAGTTTTATGGAGGAAAGCGACGCGTTGGGCAGTACGTTGCCAGCGTCACGGACCCCAGGAAAAAAGCGAAGAACGTAATAGTATGTTCAGTTGATTTTGGAACATTTTGTACTGAACATACCGTATAGCAGGTTCAGGCGAAAAGTTTGGTTATTACGTGAACCTACTATAATAGTAAAGAACATTGATTTTGGAACATTTTACAATGTTCTTTCCCTATAGCAGATTGTGATATAAAGTTCCATTATTATTACAATCTGCTATAAGACCTATTTTTAAAGCCTTTGTACAATTACTCTGTGTTATCATGACATTCATCAAAGTCGCAACCATTCATGACCTCAAAGACGGCGAAGCGAAGGTCGTCGACGCGAACGGCACGCCCATTGCGCTCTACCGGGTGAACGGGAAATTCTACGCGACGACGAATACGTGCGCCCACCGCGGCGGGCCGCTCGGTGAGGGAGTTCTTGATAACGAGGTCATTACCTGTCCGTGGCACGGCTGGCGGTTCAACGTTGCGAGCGGCATCAACGTCATCATGCCGAGCATCAAGATACAGACGTACAAGGTTGAAGTCAGGAGCGATGACGTTTTCGTGGATGTCTAGGCAGCATTGGTGAGTTGCTCGTGCTTCTTTCTTGCCCGGGCAAGTACCTCATCCAGGCGCGCCTCAATCTGCTCCAGCTGGATTGGAAAGTACTGCTTAAACGGCACCTGTTTCGGTGATATCTTTATCCGTTTGCGGCGGGTTGTTGAAAAGCCGCCATCCCAGCTTTCTCCAATGCCGCCTGCCACGTATTCGCGGTAGAGCACGCCATTATGAACGTGGTAATCAATCGTGGCGCCTCTCTTGCCGGTGCCGAACGTCCACGGGGGGTTATCGCCGTTCAGCGCAGGGTAGGGCGGCGTCGGCGGCAGGAACAATGGCACGTAGCCCTCGTGACCGCCGTTCACCAGTTCAGTGACTTTTTCTCTGCACCTTGTGGCAGCATCCCTGTGGCTCTTGCTTATGCGATACCGTCCATTCATATGCACTTCTTTTACTTTCCAACAATACTTTTAAACCTTGTGAGGGAAGGTATCTCATGTTCACCCACGTTATCGTGCACTACGCTGAAATCGGTCTCAAGGGAAAGAACAGGGGCTATTTTGAGAAGGTACTTGTCAACAACATCAGGCGAGCTGTCAAGGAAAAAATAGAACGACGGTTCGGCAGCATCATCGTCATCCTGGATAAAAGCTCCGCGGCAGGGAAAATACAAGAGGCGCTGGCATGCACTCCCGGCATAGCGCACTTTTCCTTTGCTGTTGAAGCCCGGCTCACGCTTGCCGGCATCAAGAGAACGTCGCTCATGCTTGCACGGCGGTCCAGAGCAAAGAGCTTCCGCATCACCGCCTCGCGCTCGGACAAGCGGTTCCCCTACACATCGCGGCAGGTCAACGAGCTCATCGGTGCCCACGTCAAAGAGAAAACAGGCATGTCGGTTGACCTGGAAAACCCGCAGATGACGGTATTCATCGAAATCGGAAGCAAAGAAGCGTTTGCCTACACGGAAAAAATTCCCGGCATCGGCGGCCTGCCGGTTGGCAGCAGCGGCACGCTCGTTTCTCTGATGTCCGGCGGCATCGACTCGCCGGTTTCTTCATTCCTGATGATGAAACGCGGCTGCAAGATGGTTTTCGTCCATTTCCACAACTATGATCTCCTCCTTGACGAGAAGATACCGAAACTCGTCGAGGAGTTGGCGCTCTATCAAGGGAAGTCGAAGCTCTATGTTGTGCCCTTCAAAAAGCTCCAGGAAAAAATCATAGAAAAAATTGAACCGCGCTACCGCTTCCTCATCTACCGCAGGTTCATGCTCAGGATAGCTGCGTGCATCCTTGAAAAAGAGAAAGCGAAGGGCTTTGTCACCGGCGACAGCGTCGGCCAGGTCGCGTCGCAGACGCTCGAGAACCTCAATGTCATCTACAGCGCATCGGAGCATCCTGTGTTCGCCCCGCTTGCCGGCATGAACAAGGAGGAAATAACAGCGCTGGCAAAGCACATCGGCACCTACGAAACGTCCATCATGCCATACAGCGACTGCTGCACCTACATGACGGCAAAGCACCCGGCGACGAAAGCGGACAAAAAAGAAGTTGCCAGAATGGAGAGGAAGCTGAGCATACGAAAGCTTGTGGACGAAGCGATGCGCCATGGTGAACTCAAGGTGATCGGATGATCATGCCGCAGGATAGCGTTGCACCAGTCCAGAAAGCGTTTCGTAGCGCTGGTTGGCTTCGGCAAGGAAACGGTCTGATGCGCCATCCACAGGTATCATGCCTTATATGCCGGCTAATCTTAAATATGGTGAATTGCACTGGTTATGTCCTGATATTATTTGCAATTCACCTATAGAAAATTGCGCGTTATAGTGAAGCAAATAAATAATACCGATATTATACATTTGCTTCACATATAGCAAACAAGGAAGTAATACAAGGTG
>JACPRW010000007.1 GCA_016193585.1 Candidatus Aenigmatarchaeota archaeon | reverse complement strand
TACAAGGAAATAAACACGATACGAGGAGAATCGAAGATTCTCCTGTACAGGTGGATTCATGGAATCCACCTTGTATTACTTCCTTGTTTGCTATACATGGTGAAACAACGTTTCACCTGTACAGGTAAAGCTTTGCTTTACCATGTATGTGAAACAAGAAGCAATATGCCGATATTATTTTCTTGTTTCACTATAAATCCTTTTTTCCATACTGATCGGAAAGGTGTAATTGTACCATGAGAAATAAAATATATACGCATATTGCATTCGCAGATGCCGCCTCTTGAGGGGTATTGAGAGGGTTGCCGCCTATCTTGAGTACCCATTGGCATTTTGAAACATGGTACTGTGGGGATGACATGGAAGCAGACGATATCATAATGGTAATGAAGGTTCAGCTTCAGGCGCGTGAATACACCAAATCACTGAGGCAGTTAGTCAGCCATCCGGACAGTATGCGTGAACTCGCATTATCAGGAGGGCAATTGTATGTTATTGGAGAAATTCACTCTTCTGCACTGGCACGAACTGCACTGTACGCAGCAAGCAGTATTTCATTGGCTGTTAATTATCATGTGTGGTACGATTCCCTGCAGAGAGCGGCAAAGAGGATTTTGCGCGCAAGAAAAAAAATCATGTATCTGGAATTCCACTTGTACACACTACTTGAGCCTGACGGTTTTTTTCTCGAAGGCAGCAACGAACAAGTAGGGGCGAGAAATCCTTCAAGAGACCCTGCTGCTGCGTATGCGCGACGCCGCGCTTCAGGAATCCCCCTATGCTACCTCGATGACAAAAATCCGTATTTTGAACAATTGCACAGGAGAGGCGAACCGCTGACGCCAGAGGAATACGAAGCATTGCAAAGGGAGCGAGAAACTATTTGGGTAGAGCGCATACGAACAGTCCGCGACTACGGCCCGCAGAGACCGGTGCTGAGAATCGGGGCATACCACGCAGATGACGGCTACGGCTTGATAACAGCCCTGCGGAATGAAGGAATGCGTGTCACCCATCTCAACCCGTGGAACATCTGATGCGCCATCTCCTTCATTTTTAATCATATCTGAGAAACTATAGACATGCTACTCGCCGACAACAAAAATGCCGCAGCAGACGAGCTTATTGCAAAACTCAGGAACGGGAAAATAACCAGCCATGAAATGTTTGAACGGGAAAAAATACACGTCGCCAAGAAATACGGCATCGGCGACGTCATCAGGAATGCCGATCTCATATCCCGGCTCGACAAAAACGACGGGCTTGTGCAGTTCCTCAGGACCAAGCCGGTGCGGACGCTTTCCGGCGTCGCCAACATCGCGGTCATGTGGCTCGACAATCTGCTCGTGGGCGGCAAGCCGTACTCATGTCCTTTTGAATGCGTCTATTGTCCTCAAGGCAGCAATGCGCCGAAAAGCTACATCGGCGTCGAGCCGACGACGCTCCGTGCAATCCGCAATAACTATGACCCTTATCTCCAGATCACCAACAGGCTCAGGCAATTGCACGCAATCGGCCATGCGACCGACAAGTGCGAGCTCATCGTCATGGGAGGCACCTTCATGGCGTGGCGGAAGGAGAAGCGCGATGCGTTCATCAAGCGCTGCTATGAGGCATTCAACGGAAAAGAGGCATCAGCGATGGAAGAAGCCCAACGCGCCAACGAAACTGCAGCCAGCCGCGTCATCGGCCTCACCATAGAAACGCGCGCTGATTATTGCAGGGATTATCATATCAAGGAAATGCTCGGCTATGGCGCAACGCGCGTTGAAATCGGCGTGCAGTCGACAGACGAAGAACTCCTGAAGATTACGAAGCGTGGCCATACTGCTGCAGAAAACATGCGTGCATTCAAACTGCTTAAAGACGCAGGGCTCAAGGTGACCGCTCACTGGATGCCGGGACTCACGGGCTTGCACGGAGCGATTGATACTGAAAAAGAAATCGCGATGTTCAAGGAACTGTTCGACAACGCTGCATACCGGCCTGATGAACTCAAGATATATCCGGTCCTTGTTATTCCGGGCACAGAACTCTATAATCTGTGGAAACAGGGGAGGTACGCGCCGCTCACCTCGGAACAGGCGATAGACCTGCTCATCGAACTGAAGAAAAACGTGCCGCGCTACGTCAGGATAAAGCGCGTCTCGCGCGACATATCGGAAAAAGCGGTCGAGAGCGGTGCGAAGACGACAAATATCCGACAGCTCGCGCATGAGAAAATGGACAAGCTCGGGCTGCGCTGCCTGTGCATACGCTGCAGGGAAGTCGGCACGCAGCAAGCTGCTAACGTACAGCTCACCTCAATCGAATATGAAGCTTCAGGCGGGAAGGAAATCTTCCTGAGCTTCACCGGCAACGTGCTTGTTGCATTCCTCCGCCTCAGGATAGACGCCAGCGATACGGCAAAAATACGCGAGCTTCATGTGTACGGCCGGATGGTGCCCATCAGCACACATGGCGGCTACCAGCACATGGGTTTGGGAAAGCGGCTTATGGAAGAAGCCGAGCGCATCGCGCGCGAACACGGGAAGGAAAAAATAACCGTGACGAGCGGCGTCGGCGCACGGGAATATTACCGAAAGCTCGGCTACACCTTGAACGGTTTTTACATGGAAAAAAACCTACAATGAAACCTTAAAACCCTTCGTCTCCATACGTTTATTGGTATATGTATTCTGGCGAGAGCGATTCTTATGCCACTCGAAGAGGAAATGCACCGTGAAATAGCGAGGCTTGAACGGGAGATAGACCTCATTGACACCGAAATGGAAAAGCTCCACAGCAAAATACTGCAGTTCATCACCCTGAGAAAAAAGAAAGAGCACGACCTGCGCATCCTGAGAGGCTCGTTCGCGGAAGAGGACAAGGAATTCCAGACGACGCTGGCGCGGTTGCTCCGTGAAAAAGCCCCGGCCTAGCAGCACAGCGGGCGCCCGCTTGGCTGTATGTTTATGCCTGTCTTCTGATCCGGGAGAGAATTTCTTCTAACTGAGGGTTTCCCTGAGCCAGCTGTAGCAGTGCATCGTATTCTGCCTGACCCATTGCGTACACAGGTAACGCACGGCGCTCCATGGATTGCCCAACGTCGACTGACGCATTTCGTGTGTCTGGCTCTCTTCGGCACGAACGCGCACCGACGTACGAATCCCCGTCAGCAGGCCCGTAGCTCGCGTTGACGTAGAACGGCCCGCTGTCGTTGAGGCCGAAGTTCCGCAACACGGCCCTTACACCTCTCGTATTTCTGTAAAAGTATGAAGCATCATTGCCGAAGACTCCCTCAGCGTTTCTTCTCTCCTGTGATGTTCTGCTTGGGAAGCCGGTAGGCTTGTCGTATTCAAGCGTCCAGCCGTCAGGCGGCAGCTCTACAGGACTCACTTTTCCGCCTTCGACTACCCAAATGCCGTTCCTGCAAACAAAATTTTCAGGATTTTCTATTGCTTCTCTTCCATCGCGCAGGAATGTAGATGTCCATTCGCCACGGCCACGCATAGAACGAACGCTCTGCTTGTAATCAGGAGAAACAAAAGATCCGTCAGGATTCCTGCCACAATAAGCATACCGTAATTCTGCCAGTGTAGGCAATTGCATCCGAGAATTGTATCCAGCCGGAGAAAGCGCACACCTTCCATCTCGTCTGTATTCAACATCTTCGCCCAGCCAGAACTGAGGGACAACTACGTTGCTTCCGTCCATCAGTGCCGGAACATGAATCCATGGTGGTGCCTTTGTAGTCATTGCGTCGGCCTCATGGGGAACGTTCAGTATCCGCTCTCGAACGTGCAGTCTATGCACAGCCCGGTTTTCTTGTCAGCTTCGTTTTTTGCACACTGCGCGCATTTCATAATGTCCTACACCTTTCATGTTTTCATTGAGGCTGCCACGGCGACGTGTCGCAAGCCATTCTGCTTCAGCCCTTTCTGTTTTTACCATCACCGGAAGGTATAAAAAGCTTGCAGCAACGGAATCGAAGTGCGCTAGAAACCCTATCCGACAACACGCCGCTTGAGATGGCGGTACATCAGGTAGCCTCCGGCAGAAAGTATTGCCAGAACCATGAGCTGCTCTACAAGGCCGAACCCTTCGAGGAATGTCGTATAGGTGGCGCCGAACTTCCAGCCCAGGAATGCGAGCAGGAACGCCCGCGGCACCGAGCCGATGAACGTGGTGATTGCAAAATGCCGCCACGAGAGCCGCAGCGTGCCCGCGGCAACGGAAACGACCGACATGGGGACGATGATGATTGCCCGCGCAACAACCAGGCCTATCCACATGTTCCTTTCCTTTTCCAGCCTGTCGCCTGCCTTCTCGACATCCCTCCACGAGAAATCGACGAAACGCTCAATTTTGGTGATGATGCGCCTGCCGCCGTAGTAGCCTATCGCATAAGGGAAGAACGCGCCGATGGTCGCGCCGATGGAAGCGGGTATGACGATGACGAGTAATATTATCTGCAGCGCTTCGGCGAGCGGCGCGCCGGCAGGGACGATGAAAAATCCGGCGCTCATGAGGATGGCAAAGGACGGTATCGGGATGATGATTTCCTCAAGCAGCACGCCGATGAACACCGCAAGCGCGCCATGCGCCTTGATGAACGCCAGGATGGCAGCGGCGAGCCCGTCGAACTGGCCGAGAACCATCAATCTACCTGAGGAGCAAAACTTTAATAGCCCTGCTATTTCTGGGCGAGTTTTACCGCGGTGCTCGTTGCGGCGATGCCCTTTATTTCCCGTATGGAGTCAACTTTTTCGTTCAGGCCTTTCAAAGAATCAGCTTCTATACGCACCACAATATCATAATCGCCTGAAATTTCATAGAGATCGTCGGCTATTTTTTCCAACTCCTGCACAATGCCCCTGAGGTTTGTACGCTGCGCCTTGACAAAGACAAGCGCCTCCATGCCTGCCTTGGTTTTTATGGTGAATCTTTTAATCTCGCCGGCTTGCATCATCTCCTTGACCCTGTTGCGCACCGTCCCTTCGGTTACGCCGAGCTGCTCTGCCATCGTGACAAAACTCCTCCTCGAATCCTTTTTCAACATGCCCAGCAGCTTCGTATCAATGTCGTCCATACGCGTCACCCGTCCAAAAGCATCACTGCACATATTTTCGAATATCGTAAATTAATTACGAATAATAAACTTTAAATAATTACCTTGCAAGAATATATTGGGTGTTTGAGTGCGCATTGAAGGTTGCATCACCGCGTTGGTAACGCCGTTTGACACGGCGCTCGGTGTGGATTATGCCGGCCTTCGCGAGAACGTTCGGTTCCAGATAGCAAACGGCGTTTCCGGGCTTGTGCCGTTGGGCACGACCGGCGAGTCGCCCACGATAACCGACGATGAGCGGGAAAAGATTGTTTCTGCGGTTGTTGACGAAGCGAACGGCAAGGCTGCCGTGATTGTCGGCGCAGGAACAAACTCCACGGAAAAGACGATAAAATATGCCAGACAGGCGAAGGATCTGGGCGCAGACGCCGTGCTCATCGTCTCGCCTTATTACAACAAGCCGACGCAGGAAGGCCTCTACCGGCACTTCAAGGCAGTCAACGATGCTGTTGCCATGCCCGTCATTGTTTATAATATTCAGGGAAGGACAGGAGTCAACATAGAGACACCAACGCTCCTCAGGATGAGCGGATTAACCAACGTGCGTGCTGTCAAGGAAGCTTCGGGAAGCATCAGCCAGATGATGGACGTCATCGCGCAACTGCCAAAAGATTTCATCGTGCTGAGCGGGGACGACAACATGACGCTTCCCCTGATAGCAGCAGGGGGGAGAGGCGTGATTTCAGTCGTCAGCAACCTGTTTCCGCGGATGGTTTCGGATATGGTTTCGCATGCACTGAAAGGCGATTTCGAAAGCGCGAGAAAACTTCATTACAAACTGATGCCCATCTTCAAGACCGCGTTCATAGAGACAAATCCCATGCCCATCAAGGCCGCCATGAACTTTGCCGGCATGCCTGCCGGAGGCTGCAGGCTGCCGCTGTGCGAGCTGCAGCCGCAGAATGCTGAAAAATTAAAAGCGGTACTCAGGCAGTACCAGGAACTTACCATTGCGTGAGCCTCGTTGTGTTGCCGTGGTTCTCATGAATATAGCCCTTATCGGTTACGGGAAGATGGGACATGAGCTGGCGCGCCTTGCCAAGGAAAGGGGCATGACCGTAAGCGCTATCATAGACCCAACAGCCCAAGCAGCAACTCATACCACGGTAAGCGCAGACGCGCTCGCTCACGCTGATGTTGCGATAGACTTCTCTGTACCTGATGCTGTTGCCGACCATGTACGCAGCGCAGCGGACATCGGAAAAAATATGGTTGTTGGCACAACAGGATGGTACGATTCTCTTGAGGAGGTAAAAAAAACCGTGCAGGAACACAACATAGGGTGCATCTACAGCCCTAATTTTTCCCTTGGGGTGAACCTCTTCTTTACCATCACCGAAAAGGCGGCGCAGCTCTTTGACAAGGTCAGCGATTATGATGCATTCGTGTACGAAGGCCATCACAACAAAAAAATAGACTCCCCGTCAGGAACGGCAAAGGCGCTCGGCGACCTCCTCATCAAAAACATCGAACGGAAGAAAAAACCTGTCTTTGACCGGCTCGACAGGCGCATACTCCCCGAGGAACTGCACATAGCAAGCTTCCGGGCAGGGTACATACCCGGAACGCATGTCGTCGGATTTGACAGCGAAGCCGACACCATAGAACTGACGCACACCGCCCGGAGCAGGGCAGGGTTTGCACTGGGAGCTCTGCTCGCTGCACAGTGGATACGCAACAAGCGGGGATTTTACACCATGCAGGATTTTATGGGCGACTTTTTCACGTAACTGGTTCTTATGCTTCCACAAGGAAATCATGGGTTCTTCGTATGATTGTCATGAAATTCGGCGGCACTTCTGTCGGCAATGCGGAGAGAATAAAAGATATTGTAGAAATTGTCAGGTCCCAGATTAACAGGAAGCCGGTAGTTGTTGTTTCTGCTTTCAGCGGCGTCACTGATTCATTGATAAGCGCGGCAAATAGTGCGGTTAACGGCAACCCTGCCCTTGAAGGTCTCAAAAGAAGGCATTTCGAAGTTATCGAAGGCCTTGGCATCGGTACATCAGTCATATGGCGCGAGCTTGAAGAACTGGAAATTCTGATGAGGGATATATCGCCCTTGAAGGAGCTTACACCAAGAACCCTGGATACGGTGATGTCTTTTGGCGAGCGCATAGCAGCAAAAATAATCGCTGAATACATGACCAAAGAGGGCTTGGACGCCAGGGCGTACAATTCATACGACATCGGCTTTGTTACAGACTCCAATTTTGGCAATGCCGAAGTCCTTCCCGAGACAGAAACGAATTTGCAGAAATTTTTGCGCATCCCGGAAGTGCACATTCCTGTAGTAACGGGCTTTCTAGCCAAGGATAAAAACGGCTACATCACCACAGTCGGGAGGGGAGGAAGCGACTACACGGCTTCGATAATCGGTTCTGCTTTAGATGCAGAAGAGATACAGATATGGACTGATGTGGACGGGATACTGACTGCAGACCCGAAGATAGTGAAGAATGCGAGAACTGTTGACGTGGTATCCTACAAGGAAGCTTCTGAACTTGCCTTTCTGGGGGCAAAGGTTCTGCATCCAAAAACGATTCTGCCTGCGATAAAGAAAAACATACCGGTAAGGATACTGAATACGTACAACCCAACGCATAAAGGTACTACTGTGCTCGCTCATGTCAACAAAAAATCAGGCATAACGTCAATCGCCTGCAAAAGAAACATAAAGATAATCGTCATACATTCCCCGGAAATGTTTCTTTTTCACGGGTTTCTGCACAAAATATTCAAGATCTTTGATGAGATGGCAATATCTGTGGATTTTATATCCACATCTGAAGTAAGCATTTCCCTGACCATAGACGGGAAATACGATACAACGAAACTTGTTGAAGAATTAAGGAAACTGGCTGCTGTAGAGGTAAAGAACAACCGTGCAACTGTATCTGTCATAGGGGTGCTTCCCGGAAATGCACCGGTAATACCCGGAAGAATATACACCTCTTTCGAGGATAAAAACATAGATGTCGAGATGATATCCGCGGGGGCATGGAAAATAAATGAAACAATAGTTGTAAAGGAAGAAGACGCGAACGATGCCGTAAGAATACTGCACGAAACGTTATTTGGTGAATAGATGAATAAAATCCCTGTCGGCATACTCGGCGCGACCGGCATGGTCGGCCAGCGGTTTGTGCATCTTCTTGAAAACCACCCGTGGTTTGAAGTGGCTGCAGTCGCTGCGTCAGAAAAATCTGCAGGGAAAACGTACCGTGAAGCTGTTGCAGGGAGGTGGACGAGAGGCAGTATCCCGCAGCATGTTGCTGGCCTTACGGTAAGGAATGTCATGAACGTCGATGCCGTCGCTCGAGAAGTCGCATGTGTCTTTTCATCGCTCGACATGGACGCGCATGCGCTGCGTGCGCTCGAAGATGCATACGCCCAGAAAGAAATTCCGGTCGTGTCAACCGCTTCGGCGCACCGGTGGACGCCTGACGTGCCCATGATTATTCCGGAAGTCAATCCAGAGCACCTTGGCATCATTCCGTCGCAGAGAAAACGACTCGGTACAAAACGCGGTTTTGTGGTTGTCAAGCCGAACTGCTCCATTCAATCATACGTGCCGCCGCTGCATGCATTAGCCGATTTCGGCCCGACAGACGTTTCTGTTTGCACCTATCAAGCCATCTCAGGCGCAGGAAAGACGTTTGCGACATGGCCGGAAATGGCTGACAATGTGATTCCCTTCATCAGCGGCGAAGAAGAGAAAAGCGAGCAGGAACCGCTCAAGATATGGGGATGCATCGACGGCAACAGGATTGTCAATGCAGCAGGACCGCGCATTTCTGCCCACTGCATCCGCGTGCCGGTCAGCGACGGCCATCTGGCTGCGACGTCCGTATCGTTCTCCACGAAGCCGACTGCTGACCAGATACTTGATTCGTGGAAGGGCTTTGCCGGCAGGCCACAGGAACTCAAGCTGCCGTCTGCCCCGGTTCCATTTCTCAGGTACTTGACTGAAGCGCACCATCCGCAAACACGGCTGCACCGTGATGAGGGCAACGGCATGGCAATCACTATCGGCAGGCTGCGCGAGGACAACCTCTTTCACTACAAATTCGCAGCGCTGAGCCACAACACGCTCCGCGGCGCGGCGGGCGGTGCAGTGCTGACCGCTGAGCTGCTGAAAGCCGAAGGATATTTAGACTGAACGTGTAAAATGGGATGCGATGCATGGATAGAGCGAAGCGACACATGCAGGGCATGAGGGTATCTCGATGATCGAGTCAAGCGAACGGCTGAAGCGCTTCTCGACGTATGCGTTTGCAGAGGTTGACAAAGCGAAAGAAGCAGCAGCACAGAAAGGGTTCAGAATCATAGACTTCGGCGTCGGCGACCCCACTGATCCTTTGTACGAAGGCGCGATCAAGGGGCTGCAGCAGGGAGCCGAGAAGCATGCGCGCTCAGGCTATCCTTCTTACATTGGAATGAAAGAGTTCCGTACAGCAGCATCTGAATGGCTTGAGCGGCGGTTTCAGGTCAGTGTCGACCCCGAAACGCAGATAACCGCAACCGCAGGGGCAAAGGAGGCAATCTTCCACTTTCCGTTTGCGTTCATCAACCCCGGCGATGCGGTGCTCATGCCCTCGATAGGCTATCCGCCGTACAAGGCAGGAACGGTATTTGCAGGCGGCATTCCTGTCTATTACGACCTGAGGGAAGAGAACAATTTCCTTCCGGATGTACATGAAATAGAGCAGCTCCTTGAGGCTAACAAAAACATACAGCTTATGTGGATAAACTCACCGCACAATCCGACAACTGTCGTTGCAAAAAAGAAACTGTTCGAGGAGCTCATAGAGCTCGCCCAGAAGCACAACGTTATCATGGCGTCCGACGAGGCGTACACGGAAATGTACCTACATGAAAAGCCGCACTCGCTCCTTGAATTTTCTGACGACTGGAGCAACCTTGTTATCTTCCATTCCCTCTCGAAACGGAGCAATGCAACAGGGCTCAGGATAGGGTTTGCTGCCGGAGGCGCCGACATCATCAGGCATTACCGCACCCTGCGGACGCAGATTGATTCAGGCGTGGCGAATGCGATACAGGAGGCAGCGATAGCTGCATGGAAGGATGAGCAGCACGTGGAATCGATGAGGCAGATGTACAATAAGCGCAGGGATGTCATGACAGCCGCGCTCAAGGCGGCAGGCATGAAATACTGGGCAGAAGCTGCGTTTTACCTATGGGTGAAAGTCGGCGATTCGATGGGCTTTGCGAAGAAACTGCTGCAGCTTGATGCAAAGAACAAGGTTGGCATCAATGTCACGCCCGGAAAGATGCTTGCGCTCACCGATACCGCGTATGCCGATGCCTATGCGCGGTTCGCGCTCGTGCCATCACTGGATGATACGAAGCAGGCTGCGGAGCTGATACGGGAGCATTTTTCTTGAATAAAAGCCATGCACTGCTGAAGCAACGATGCCTAATCTTCTATACGCATATAGAACGGCTTTCCATGCACCCTCTCGCATGCTTCCAGTTCGCTGAGCACTTTCTGAATAGTGCTATCGCTGACAGGGTCGATTGTTATGATATCCGGCACTATGCGCCTGCCGTTAACGTCATACCCGAACCGGCTCCTCTGTACAGAATCTTTTACATTTATGCCGTGCCGAGATAAGATCCCGAATACAGCAGCTGCAGAACCGGGCTCGTCAACCAAATCCGGTCTTATGTATCCCCGGCTTTGATGCTCTTCCAGCAGTTGTACGTGTTCTCCAAGGGAAGGCACACCATCGTGCGTGCCTCTTTCGAGGTTGCGGGCAATGCGCCGTATATCCGAGATGACTGCGCTTGTTGTAGGATGCCTACCCGCACCTCTACCCCAGTACATTTGCGGCCCGCACAGATCGCCTTCGACATAGATTGCATTGAACTCCTCATTCACGCCGGCGAGCGGGTGCGATTCTCTTATGAGCGCGGGATTTACCCGCACCTCAGCGATGCCGTCATGTTTTTTGGCGGTCGCAAGCAATTTTATCGTGCTGCCGACTTCTGCTGCATAATCAAAATCCCCCGGGGTGATGCCGGTTATGCCTTCGCACGGTATTTTTTCCGGGTCAACCCATGCATTCCACGCAACTGATGAAAGCAAAGCCAGTTTGTACTTTGCATCCTCGCCGCTGACGTCCGATGTCGGATCAGCCTCGGCAAATCCCTTTTCCTGAGCTATTCGCAGCGCATCTTCATTCCGCATGCCTCCGCGCATTCTGGTCAGCATGTAGTTTGTTGTCCCGTTAACTATCCCCTGTATCGCACGGATTTTGTTTGCCGCCAGTTGTTCTCTCAGCGTTTGAATTATAGGTATGCCGCCGCCAACTGATGCTTCAAAACCGATATCAACACGATTTTTTTGTGCTGCGGCGAATATCTGTGACCCGTATTTTGCCATGATACGCTTGTTTGCAGTTACAACGTCTTTTCCCCTATGCACCGCCTCCATAACGTACTGTAATGCAGGTTCCTCCCCGCCGATGAGCTCAACCACTATCTGCACGTCCGGATCCTTCAGTATACTGTACGCATCCCCAGTCACATACGGGAGAGCAACCCCTCTTGGTTTTTTTGGGTCCGCGACGGCAGCACCTTTTAAATACACTCCCAGAGACTCGCCGTGTCGCTGCAGGTATTCTGCAACGCCTGTTCCAATATTCCCTACGCCCAAAAGACCAATGCCTATTGCCATTTTTTCACCTCATGCAAATAGTTCTTCTGCCAGAGCCCTTGTCGTTGCTTCCAGTTTGTCGGCATCGACTGCCATGGTGATGCTTGGCGGAGCATGTCGTTCGTTGCTTTGCACAGCAGAAAGCACGGATATGCCCTTTCTGCCCAGCACTCCTGACACGTATGACAATGTACCCGGTCTCCTTTGCATGCTGTCGCCTACCACGGTAATCATGCCTATTTCTTCGCCTTCTACAACAGGCCTGTAACCATGAGCATTCAGATAGTCTCTTAATTCTTCGGTATGAGCCCTTACCAGGGCACCGTTGCCATTGGCTTTTTTTCTATCGCCAAGCGTTACTGTGTAAGAAAATCCTCCCACATCGGATGCGGCTATTCCCATGTCAGCCCCATTTTTGTTTTCGAATTGATGAATAAGAACAGGGTATTCCATGCCTTCTGGCGTATCCATTATGTCATCGCGCACTGTTACCATGCATGTTCGTTCAGGCACCAGTGCAGCAACGGGGTTTTCCGGTGTTGTCTGGGTCTCACCGGCTATTGTTGTTCCCCTGCTATCCATCGATTTAACAATGACCGGTATGCCCCCATCCTGTGCCATTCTTACTCCAGTTGGATGGACAATAGGAGAACCTCTCGATGACATTTTCCGCGCCTCATTGTAGCTGAGCCGTCCCAATAGGCCGTAATCACCGAATTCTGGTGGAACGCGATAAACGCCCGGAACATCTTTGATGATGTGAACCTCACCCGCACCTAATGCACCGGCAAGCGCCGTAGCACATGCGTCGTTTATATTCCGTGCGCCCACCCTGTAGTAGTGATCCCCACCTATTCCAAGGTATCCGCCAACAACAGCCATCTGTCCACACTTCACTATCGCACCTACGTTATTTGCAAGAAATTCCCTGCTCGTGTCCATGTCTACCAGCCCGTGCCTGTCGAAAAAGAATCCGGCGTCCGGACCTGTCAGATGTGCTGCAACCACTCCCTGTGCTTTGAGGTGATACTTTAATAAAATCGCGGCATGCCCTTCAGGTGACCCGACAAAGGCATCCCGTGCGCCTATCTTTTGGTATACAGGCAACGGGTTCAGCTCTTCTGCTATTTCCTTCAGCACCGCTTGCTTCAATTCGTGGGGGAGTTTGCTGACAACTCTTCGGTACACATCTGTAAGCCACTCGATGCCATAAACCTGCTGGTCGTACATGTCCATGAATGCATTGGTAAGGCCGTTCATTCCTGAAACAAGAGAAACAGCATTTCTGGCAGCAGCGTACCCCGCGGCAGCCCTGAAGGAATCGGCACCTGTTAAAACGCTGCCGCCGAATTTGACAACTACCAAGCCTGACATACTGTGCTTACAGTACTCAGCAGCAATTTTCTTAAATGCGCTGCCGCGCGCCGCTGCAATTGCCGTGTACTTTCTCCGTAATGGTTTCGATGAGCTGCCATACGATTCGATTCAGGCGCTTTGCCTAACCTTTAAAAGTTCTTGTGCCAATCCTTCGTCATGAAACTTCCCATAACCAAGATGCACGGCATCGGCAACAGCTATGTTCTCTTCGAGGATGTCGACAGGAAGCTTGAGCGGCACTATGCGAAACTCGCGCACGCGCTCTCTGACAAGAGCTTCGGCATCGGCTCTGACGGCATCCTCGTCGTCAACAAAGGAAAGCGTGCGAAGTACTGGATGCGCGTCATCAACCCTGACGGCAGCGAGGCAGAGATGTGCGGCAACGGCATACGGATGTTTGCACGGTACCTTTATGACAAAAAGCTGATCGGGCGTGAAGCGGACATAGAAGTCGGCGGCAGCAGGGGAGGACGGATAGTCAGGCCGCGTATCAACAAGGATGATACGGTAACGGTGGATATGGGAACGGGGAAAATCCTCGGAAAAGCGGTCCTGGGCATCGATGGCACGCACGTGTCCGGCGTCAAGGTATCTGTCGGCAACCCGCATTTCGTCATATTTACGGAAACCGAGAAAGAAGCAAAAGAAAATGCAAAAAGGTATGGCTCAGTGATAGAGAACCATGGCGAATTTCCGCGAAGGACAAATGTTGAATTTGTATACGTCAAAAGCAAAGACGTGATAATCGTGCATGTATGGGAGCGCGGCGCCGGCCCGACACTCGCCTGCGGTACCGGCGCAAGCGCTGCGACATTCGCAGCCTTCAAGGGAAAAAAGACGAACAATACGGTACGTGTGAAATTAACGGGAGGCACTCTCGGCATTGACATTAAACCAGATGACTCTATTCATATGACCGGCCCGGCGGAGTACATCTTTACAGGCGAAATTAATTTGGATAGTTTGTTACGGTGATTATATGACTTTAAGCACATCACAACCATTACAAGACGGCAGCGCGGTTTTTCTGAGCATATTCCCGATTACCATACATGGAGAGGATATGAGCACCGGTAGCGTAGACGCGACCATGAATCGGTTTCGTTCTGATTTTTGTTATGACCATGTGGAACCCTACGCCCGCATGGCGCAGGAAGGCGCGCATGTCGCGGTTGAAATGCTTGTCGATTTCCCGTGGCCGCTGCATATGTACAGATTTTATGGCCCCCGGCGTGTCCCATGGTCTGGGTTTAAGAGCGACAGTGGCGACTGGACAAGAGAAGAACTGGTAAAAAGGGTTTTGCTGCCGGGAGAAGCGTTTCGGCAAGATGCGCAGCGAGCTTTCTTTACCTTCGGCGAACAAGCACTAGGCTATCTCAGCCAAACGCCACTCAGGGATACCACAATGGCACTGGAGGGTTTCGGGGAGAGGAGAGTCGCTGGAACCGCGTCTCCCATAACCGTTGCAATCACCTCAGAATACGACGTGCATATGCTGCCTTGCAGACCTGCGGAGAGGGAAAGACTTGACCATGATTTGAACGAACTTGTAATGCTCGGCGGCACGTCACCGTACAGCGATAATTCCGTTCGGGCAGCACTGGAATGGGCCGACAACCAACCGGATTGCCATAACCTCGAGTTTGGTGGAAATTCTGTTTACTTGAGACCGGACGATATCATGGGTTGCAGCCTGTCTGAAATAGCCATAACGCTCGACAGAGTTCAGAGACAGGAAGGTACTCGCGTCTTTTATGTTGCAGCCTATAATGCGGGAACCAGAGCTCATAGAACCAGGTTCGGCCCGGATACCCCGTATGCACGAGCGATAGAGCCTGCTCTGGGCACTTTGCTCACCAACCGATCAGGAAGGCATGTCAGCGTGAAATCTGAATTTTACGGGCGATAACTATGTGGTGGGAAATACCGAATCACCTCGAAGTGAAGAACGGCGAGCTGCACATAGCGAACGCCCCTGCAGCTGAAACTGCGCGCCACTTTGGAACCCCCCTGTATGTGTACAATGAAAAACGAATTGCGGATGTGTACAGGAGGTTCTCCGAAACAATAGAAAAGTACGCACAGAAAAAGGTGAGGATACACTATGCGATGAAAGCGAATTCCAACGAAGGGATTTTGCGGCTGCTGCGGCGCGAGGGGGCGTGGATCGATGCAGTCTCGCCTGAGGAGGCGCGAAAAGCGCTCGAAGCAGGGTTTCCCAAGGACAAGATACTCTTTACCGGCACGAGCGTGAGCAACAACGACATGAAGCAGCTTGTTGAGTTGGGTATACGAATCAACGTCGATTCACTGTCGCAAGTTAGACGACTCAGGAACATCGCTCCTGCAGGAACAGAACTATCACTGCGCATGGACCCCGGCATAACGGGCGCGAGCGGCCACTGGAAAACCATGACAGCAGGCAGGGAGTCTCATGGACTGCCGATAAAATTCTCGATTCCTGAAAGCGGAGTCATCACGGCGGCACAGCTTGCACGCGACTATGGCTTCAGGGTCGTGGGCCTGCACGAGCATATAGGATCCAACTGGCGCACTGATGAAGAGGTGAATGAATTCCTGCAAACGGTTGATGTGGTTCTGGAAAAGGCGAAACAATTAACTGCGATGGGCTGCGAGCTTGAGTTCGTCAGCTTTGGCGGGGGACCGGGAGTTCGCTATATGGAAAACCATCCCGAATTTCCTCTCGAACGTTATGCGGAAGAAACGTGCAGGAAAGTTGCAGCATCGGGCATCGAATGCGAAGCCCTGTGCTTTGAACCCGGCCGCTATCTCGTTGCTGATTCCGGCCTGCTTCTTATGGAAGTGGTCGACGTGAAAGAACGGTACGGCGACGTTATCGCCGGTGTCAACAGCGGGTTCAACCACCTTATCAGGCCGGTGCTCTATGACGCGCACCATGAGATAATCAACTGCACAAAGGCTGGCGAGAAGGCGGACACAGTAGTAACGGTAGCAGGCAACCTGTGCGAAACAGGCGATGTCTTTGCCGCGAAGCGGGTGATGCCGAAGCCAGAAGAAGGAGACATACTTGCAGTGCACAATGCAGGAGCATACGGCTTCAGCATGGCGTCGCACTACAACCTGCGCTCACTGCCGCAGGAAGTGCTGCTGTAGTGATCGTGGAAAACCGCCGGCTATCTAACCCTGCAGCAACATGCCTTCTGACAGGGAATTACCGCTGCTCGTTCGCGCTCGCTTCCTTTTCGCTCTTGCACTGGTCGTATTCCCATGTGCACTTTTCCTTGCAGGTGCCGGCGAAGACTCCTTCCCCGCATGCGTACTTGCATTCCTCGAATCGGGGGACGCAATCAGTGACCTGCCCTACCGTTGTGCACCCGCTTGCCATAACTGCAAGCAGCAAAAGAAAGGCAGCTAGTTTCATAAAGTATAGTATCCTACGAAACTTAAATACGCAGTCTACAACCACGCTGGGAAAAACGGAGATCGGGGGCTTACGTTCGCAACTGACCGGCAACAAACTCGAATAACCACTCGGCGTGCTTTTTTGTCATGCTCTTCCCGCAGAACAGAACTACCAGATCTTCTTCTCGGTGACACCGGCGGCTGCCTGACGGACGAAGTCGTCGGGCTTCACGCCGAACTCGACGCCTTTCATGCCGCGCTTTCTCACAGCGATGGTATTATTTTTTTCCTCCTTGTCGCCGCAGACGAGTATGTAAGGAGTTCTCGCCACTTCAGCTTCGCGCACCTTGTATTCTATCGTGTGCGGCCCGTAGTCGCTTGCAACGCGGAATCCTGCCTGCTCGAGCGCCGCCTGAATTTTTTTCGCGTACTCAACGTTCCGCTCGGTCATGGAGAGCACTGCTACCTGATGAGGCGAAAGCCAGAGCGGGAACGCGCCCGCGTAGTGCTCGACGAGAATCCCCAGAAAACGCTCCAGGCTGCCGTAGATGACGCGGTGGATGATGACCGGCCGGTGCTGCTTGTCGTCGCTGCCGGTGTAGCTGAGCGAGAAGCGCTCCGGCATCATGAAGTCGACCTGCACGGTCGCGCACTGCCACGTGCGGCCCAGCGAGTCCTTGATGTGGAAATCGATTTTCGGGCCGTAGAACGCGCCGTCGCCCTCGTTGACCTTGAATTTCATCTTCTTCGACTCAAGCGCATGCTTGAGCGCTGATTCGGCTTTTTCCCACAGTTCATTAGAACCCATTGAATTCTCAGGCCGCGTCGAAAGCTCGACGTGATAGTCGAAGCCGAACACCTTGTAGAAGCGGTCGACAAGGTTCACGACATTGAGCAGCTCGTCCTCGAGTCCGTCAGACGTTACGAATAGGTGCGCATCGTCCTGCGTGAAGATGCGCATCCTGAACAATCCGGAAAGAACGCCCGAAAGCTCATTGCGGTGGACGGTTCCCAGTTCTGCCAGCCGCAGCGGCAGGTCGCGATAGCTCCGCGTCCCGCTCCTGAAGACAAGAATAGCACCGGGACAGTTCATCGGCTTCATGGCGAAATCCATGTCCTCGATGGTGGTGAAAAACATGTTGTTCTTGTAATGCTCCCAGTGGCCCGACGTCTCCCACAGGCTTTTGTTCATCACGCCCGGCGTGGAGACTTCGAGGTATCCTGCCTTCCCGTGCTCCTGCCTCCAGAAATCGATGAGCGCATTCCGTACCGTAAGCCCCTTCGGGTGATAGAACACCATGCCTGGCGCTTCCTCCTGGAAGCTGAACAGGTCCAGTTTCTTTCCGACGATGCGGTGGTCGTTCGGCGAAAGCTCCTTGTGCTCCTCCTTCTTCGGTGCTTTCTGCACTTTCTTCGCGGGCTTCTTTTCCTTCCCTCCCTTCAGATCTTCCTGAGTAAATGATTTTGACTGCTCGGCAAGCGGGTGCCCCTTCACTGAAATGGCAAACCGTTTCGTCCAGCCGAACGGCGCGCGATGAACGTCAAGCGTGAGTTTCCTTGCATGCTCTTCCATGCGCTTGATGACGAACAGCGCTTCGGCGGGCTTTGCGAGCTCCCTGCTCAGGTGGGCGTACGGGTAGACGAGCAGCCTGCTGGCCCCGAGTGATTTCATGAATTCCCGTATTTCGTCTATCGCATGAACACCGAGCTCTTCGCTGTCGCCCCTCTCGACAGCAGCGAGCACCACGAGTATGTTCTCGTAGCGGTATGGCTTCTGCTCAACGGCCTCTGCCTGCGCAATTTCCTTCTTGACCGGCTCGTACTCGACCCAGTCTGCGTGGAGCTGTAAAATCTTCATTGGTATTCCTCTTTTCCTCTTGCATGTCTATCTTTATAGTGAAGCAAATAAATAATACCGATATTATACATTTGCTTCACCTATCCCCGGAAAGCCGAGCTCTCTGGGATCTCGAAGAACCTCGGTTCTTCACAGATAGCAAACAAGGAAGTAATACAAGGTGGATTCCATGAATCCACCTGTACAGGAGAATCTTCGATTCTCCTCATATCGTGTTTATTTCCTTGTATTGCTATAAAAAAGTAAAAGAAAAACAAAATGCCTTTCAGCCTTCGTACAAAAGTATGCCGTTAAGGATATCGGGATGGTAATCACCTTCGCTTCTTCCTGCTGCAACCGACAGTTCCTCATGCGCTGGCACTCTCCACCTATTATAGAGAGGCACATGCTCTTCCTCGACAGGGTATGCCAGAGCTATTGCACTGATATCATGCTCTGGAAGCCGTGCTCCCCTGAGGCATGACAGCAAACGGTTTCTTTCGGCGGCAGCAGACTCCCCAAAGAATACCCTTCCCGGTTCCCTGTAACTTCTCATTTGTTCACCTCCTTGCGCTTGAATTTCTGCAGAAACCTATGAACCGAGGAACGGGAAACGCAGAGTTCGGAGGCAATCATCCTCACGGAAAGGCCTAAGCTGTAAAAGTAGAGCACGTCTTTCTCTTTTCCGAGAAGCTTCGGCTTCCTTCCTGCTTTCCTCGGTGAATGGCTGAGGCTGCCGCAAGAATCAGCTGCGCTGCACTGTGGGTCTACCAACTCGCCTCATAGTATCACCGAACTCATGCACAGCACGTTATTTAAGCGTGGTGTCCCGGAATGATTCCAGAGATTTTTGATTCCTACAATAAGCAGGAACAGAGGAACCTTAAAAGCAATCGAGCGGTAGTTTGTTTATGAAGGCTAAAAAAACGCCGTTCCTCAAGGACGTTGCGGATAGCCTCCACGCTGCGTTCGGGGTGCAGAAAAAAACCCTCAAACACCACCTCGTCGGACTCGAGGCCGAATTTCTGCTTCTCGACAACAAAGGCCGCATCGCGCACGTTGCCGACGAGATGCTCAGGAAAACCGGCAGCCATGCCAAGAAGGAGTGCGCGAAGAACATGCTTGAGATAGCTGCCATCCCCTCGCGCGTTGCTACGGGCACCATGCACGACATGCTCGACAGGACAGAACAGCTGCTCGACGTCATGGAGAAAGAAGGCTATTCGCTCTACTGCTGCGGCACGTACCCCGGCAGTTTCACGCCCTCGATGCGGAGGGGAGCTGCGTACGGCATCAAGGAGAAGATATTCGGCAGGGAGCGGTTTATGATAGCCGGCAGATGCGCCGGCTTGCACTGCCACTATACCCTGCCGCGGGGCGTCTTTGATTCCCTGAGCAGGCACCTCAAGGTGTCCCTGAACTCGAAGCTCAGCCAATCGATGGTCGGCGGCCATAATCTGCTCATCGCGCTCGACCCGGCGTTCACTGCGCTCGCCCAGTCCTCGCCGTATTATCAGGGACAGAGATACGGGAAAGACGCGCGCGTGATGTTCTACCGCGGCAGCCGCATCTTCGGCGTCGAGGGCCTCTATACCGGCTTTCAGGAATTCGGCGGACTGCCGCGCTACACGCACACGCTCCTCGACGTCATGCACCTCATCGAGGACCGCTTCAACGAATGGTCGCTGCTCGTCAAGAAGCTTGAGGTGAACATGCGGGCGCTCGCGCTCTACGGTTCCGTTCTCGAAACTAACTGGTCTCCGGTCAAGATAAACCCTCTCGGCACGTTCGAGATGCGCGGCATGGACATGAACAGGTTCGAAATCGCCGCATCGCTTGCCGCGCTCATGAAATACGTCCTCAAGGACGTGCATGAGAACTACCTGCATGTCGTCGACAGCGACCTCGCGATACAGGAACCTTTCAAACGTGCCGGAAGCAGAATACTGATACCCCCGTACAGCTACGTCAGCAACGTGCTGCAGCTCGAATCAGTACTGTACGGCATGGACAGCCCTCTCATACAGCGGTACTGCTCGCGGTTTATTGCGCTCGCACGAAAAACGCTGCCGAAAGACCACAAAAAATTCGCCTCCCTGCTCAACGGCATGGTGCAGAAAAAGCGCACCGTCTCGGACGAAATACTTGCACGGGCGAAGCGGATGGGCTACCATGACCAGATTCCGCAGCACGCTGCCGCGGAGCTTGCGCTCAGGATTGCAGAAGGCACGCGCGAGGATGTAGAACGGACGAGGAGGCTCATCGCCCGCCTCGATGAATGAGGCGAGAACATGACAACCATTGGCATTCTCTACAACGATGTGGACGGCATTTTCCTGAAGCGCCCGTTCAGCGCACCCTACAGCCTTGCAGCGTACAGGAAATTCTCTGAAATAGCTGCTGAACGCGGCTTCAAGGTGGCTGTTGCAAAGCCCGGCTGGTATGCGGGCAACAAGCTTGCCCTTTCATGGAACCTGCTCACTGAACGCGTCGAAAGAAGCGTCCCTGTTGATTTTATCTTCGACCGCTGCCTCAGCTTTTCGGACGCCCATCGCACGTTCATGAGAAGGCTGCGCAATTCGCTGAACAGAACATTGCCGCTCGTGAACCACCCCTTCATCGAGGGCGCCTGCACCGACAAGCGCCGCACGCATGCCCTGTTCTCCCGCTTCATGCCAGCCACCTGCCTCCGTTACCGCGATCTCCGCGCCATACGAAGCCCTACCGTTGTGGTGAAACCCCGCTTCGGCTTCGGCGGAAGAGGAGTACGCGTGGTGAGCAAAGAACGACTCAGGAGCCTGCCTCGCGGCGCTCTAGCGCAGGAATTTATCGACACTTCTGCTGGCATGCGGGGAATGTATCACGGCGTGCACGACCTGCGCGTCGTCATGCTTGATGGGAGGGTCGCCGATTTTTACCTGCGTGTCCCCCGCCACGGATTCATCAGCAACATATCCCGAGGAGGAAGCGCGGTGCGCATCCCCCGCCTTCCGTATCGCGTGCGGAAGATATGCAGTGAGGTCGACAAACGATTTGCCGCCTGCAAACCCAGACTCTACTCGATTGATTTCCTCCTGGACCGGCACCAGGTACCGTGGATTGCTGAACTGAATGCCCATGTCACGCTTGTCTCCTACTATGAATTTGAGGGGATGAAACCTGTGTACGATGAACTGTGCAGAAGGCTGCTGGGCAGCATACAATCGGTCCTGGAGAACTGATACCAATGTCCTCATGGTCGACGTATTTTGTCGGTGGGAAAAGATTCGAGCTGGCCACGTGGGTTTTCGACCAGTTCGACGTATGGGATGCGCACACGCATATCGGAACCGACAAAGACGGCACGCGGTTCTCGCTGGCAAGCCTGCTTAAGGACATGGACAAGTGCCGCGTACAGAAATTCGTCACGTTCCCTCTGAACGACCCGCGCGACCACGACTTCACGAAACCGAACAGTGCCGTATACCGGGCTTTTAAGGCTCATCCGACGCGTATAGTGCCCTTCTTCAGGCTCAACCCGCACGGAAACTGGAAGCGCGAGTTCGGCAGGCGCATTCTCCAGGGATTCATGGGAATAAAGCTGCACCCCATATCGCAACAATTCGGTATAGCGTCGCCGGAAGCGATGGAAATATACGCCGCAGCGGAACAGCATAGCCTTCCGGTCCTCGTGCACACGGGGCACGGGCTGAACGAGATATCCGGCGATCTTGAAAAGCTGGTGAAAGAGCACCCGAAACTCAAGCTCATGCTCGGGCACGCGGCGTTCATCGATGTCAACAAAACAATAGAAAAGCTGGCGAATTCGAAATACGTGCTCTTTGAACTGTCCGCCATCAGCATATTCGACCTTTACACGCTCATCGACAAGGTAAACAGAAAAAGCATCGTCTTCGGCTCCGACGAGCCGTACGTAAGCTGCGAATATGCACTTGAGTCCCTTGTTCATGTATCGAGCATGCTGAACATCACGATGCGCGACCTTGGAGACATACTCTCAGGAAACCTTGGGAAGTGGTTGTATGAAATTTAAAAACATCATCTCGCTGAAAGGACTTGCCGGGCTGGAAACGCTTGCAGACCTGCTGGTTGCCAGACGAAAGGCTGAGAAGAGGACAATATTCTACCTGAGGCTGTACACCTACCTTCTCAAGTCATCCGAGGATTTACGCTGCAGGCATTTCGAGGAATGCGTCTACAACCTTCTCATCGCGAAAAAATTCGCGCTCGAATGCGACCTCAAAGGAGAAAAGCCCCACGCAGAGCAGATAAAAGCCCTGACCGAAAGACTCGTCGCTGACATAACCTCAGCCAAAAGAAAAAAGGATGCAGAAATCAGGTACCATAAACTGAAGGTTCTTCTCAGGGCAGCGCAGGGCATATGCGTGCTGCGGATGCTCAATGACTAGCTTCCTCGCTCACGTCAGCAATCCGCGGTCCCGTGAGCCTGACGATATCCTGCATGTGCAGGCGCACGAGCCTCGTCTTTGTGCCGCCGCCTGCCCAAGCGTCATGCAGGCGCGCTGCCCGTGTGTCGAGAATACACCGTAACTTTGTCGCATGACCAACCGGCGGCACCGCGCCCACCTCGTAGCCGGTCGCCTCGAGCACCTGTCCGGGGGATGCGAGCGCGATGTTTTCTGCACGGAGCAATTTCCTTACCTTTTTCCTGTCCACCGTTCTGCTGCCTTGTAATAGTATCAGGCACCGCTCGCCGTCTGCCAGGAAGACGAGGCTCTTGACGATGCTTCCAGAGTCGATGCCGCTCGCGTTCGATGCCTTCGCCACGCTGCGCGTATCCTCCTTCTCCAGAAACTCGTGCCAGATGCTGTTTTTTTCCAGAAAGTCCCTGAAAGGGTCGAGCATTATTTAAACCTTGTAACTTATTCTTTTATAGCTCTACAAGGGGACAAACATGATATTATTTCCTTGTGAGCTATACGTGAAACCAGTTGTAATATATCCAGATTATTTACTGGTTTCACTATAAGCAATTAGCCCCATGGTGTAGTGGCCAAGCATAGAAGCCTTTGGAATCGGAACCCCAGCGAGTTCCGATGCCTCCGGCAACCCCTGAAGAAAGCTTCGGACGCAGGTTCGAACGCTCTGCTGAACACGCGCAGCGAGCCGAAAGTCCTGCTGGGGCTATGTACAGCAAGGTGGAGCATATCGTACACGGAGTTATTTTCGACCTGGACGGCACCATCGCGGACACCGAGCCGCTGCACTACCGCGCGTGGAAAGAGACGCTCAGGGAATACCGCGTGGACTTCACCTTGGACAACTTCGTGCGCGTGGTCGGCAAGGGAGGGGAAAAAACAGCCGAGTATATTTTACAGACGTTCGGCCGCCTCGACAGCAACGACGCGCTGGTAAGGAAGAAGCGGGAGCGCTACATGAAGCTCCTAGCGGGTGTGAGGCCGGCGAAGGGCGCGCAGCAACTCATCGCCGGGCTGCGCGGGAAGGCGAAGCTCGGGCTTGCAACGAACTCCGTGAGGCCTTCGGTGCTCATGACGCTCAAATTCCTCAAGCTCGGCAGCGCGTTCGACGCGCTGGCAACAGGCGACGAAGTCAGGGAAATAAAGCCTGCTCCGGACGTCTATCTCCTTGTGCTGAAAAAGCTCGGCCTGAAGGCGGCCAGCTGCATCGCTGTCGAGGACTCGCTTGCGGGCTTCCAGGCTGCGCAGGCAGCAGGTCTCAGGTGCATTGTCGCCCCCAACAAATACATGAAAGGGCAGGAATTCCCCAAGGCGCTTATGGTCGTGGAAAGCCTTGCGAGCCTGAAGGCTGAGCAACTGCTCGCACTCTAGCAGGTCATGCCCATGATACGGTACGAACGGGACGAGGCATTGGAATTGCGCGTTCGCGGCATCGCACAGAAGCTGCAGCTCAGGCACGACATGACGCGCATCGCCTGCATCAGAAGCACCGGCTCGAAAGCGCGCCGGACGCTCGCCCGATGCCACGCGCTTCCCCGAGTCATGCAGCTTGCGCTCGGCGTCAAGGCGCATTACGCCATAGAGGTAATCGCCGAGCAGTTCGACAGGCTCCCGCCGGACGAGCAGGCGAAAACCGTCATCCACGAGCTCATGCACATACCGGAACGCATGAAAGGCGGCTTCCGCCAGCACGACTACGTCTGCAGGAAGAACGTCGAGAAGATGTACAAGGAATTCCTGAAATAGAATGGGATAAGCGACGGCATATATCTCTTCTAAGGCCAATATTTTTTGGTAATCATTATTCTTAATTCAAGAAGTAAATATTCAACGAGGGGCTTAAGATCTCGACGTATCATTTTTCTCTTCTTTAGCATCTCAAGTAACTGGTAATTTTGACATAGATCTTTTTTTGTCAATTTAGGGATAGGGGAATTTCTAGCGTGTGATCTTATTATGCTTTCTTGAATAAGCCAGATTGCAGTAGCGATTTCTCTTTCTTTATTAAACTTTTCTTCTATCCTTTCAAATTCCGTAAGTCGTTGCTTTCGTATTTTGTCTCTTATAGATTGGGGGAAATTGTTCCAGAGAGCATCCCGAATAAGTCCATACTGATCTGCGGATGTTCCGTCAAGTGGTCCATCCCAGTTAAAATATGCGTTTGGCTTTCCAGGTATCAATCCTCTGAAAGGTTCTGGATTATTTGTTCTGGTTTCTTCAAAATAATGTAAAAGTTGTCGTGCATAATCTACCGTCAGAATTTTCTTTGGAAGCCAATATTGTTCTGTTTCTTGGTTGACTAGAAGGAATCGTTTGTTGACCAAATCTCCTAGATGACGTTTTATAGATCTATTGTTTCTCAAATTCCATTTTTTCCTTACAATCGAAGAAAGATCTCTTTGTGCAAACCTTTTTCCAAGACGATAAAGGAGAAACACAATTAAAAATGCCTTAATTGTACGATGTGGACCCCTAGTTATAGTAGGCATATTATTGGATAGATCTACATTAGTTTAAAGACAAATTCAACCCTTCTGACAAGCTCGTATTTTTTGTCAATAAATTAATCTGAAGATAAGATACGTATGGTGATAGTAATGTCGTATAAAGTCTTCATTAGCGTAGAAGCGTGTTTTTCAAATGTAAAAATCCGTCGAAGAGTGACTAAAAAAGTGCAGCTTTTATAGTCTGTCGAATTATTATTTTCATGATCATTATACTGCGCATCGGCCACCGCTACGAACGGGACGAGCGCCTCAGCACGCACTGCGGCCTCGTTGCCCGTGCATTCGGCGCGCGCCGGATAATTTTCTCGGGCGAGCATGACGCAAAGCTCATGGAAAGCATCGGCGGCGTCGCCGAGCGGTGGGGCGGCCCTTTCGACGTACACTACGAGGGGCAGTGGAAAAAATCCTTGCTCGCGCACAAGAAAAAAGGCTTCACGGTCGTCCATCTGACGATGTACGGCACGCCGGTCCAGAAGGCGATGCGAATAATTAGAAAGAGGAAAAAGCTGCTCGTGGTGGTCGGCAGCGAGAAGGTACCGCCTGAAATCTACCAGCTCGCCGATTTCAACGTTTCGGTGACGAGCCAGCCGCACAGCGAGGTCGCTGCGCTCGCCGTATTCCTTCATGAGTATCACAAGGGAAAGGAGCTCAGCAAACGGTTCAGGGGCGCGAAGCTCAGGATTGTGCCGCAGGAAAAGGGGAAAAAGGTCATCGAGACCCGTTCCCGAAAAAGAGCTTAAACAAATTGGCGCATGGCATACAGCGAATTCTATGCCGGACGGAAATCTTCATCGCATGCTGGAAGAGACGAAAACCGGCAAAAAAGCGCGCATAGGGCAAGCTGACCATACGTTCACGCCGGCTGCCGGGGAGCTTTACAAAACAGGAGAAACCGGATAATTTTACTCAATCCCCATGAACCGCGGGCTGCCTTCCCTCGTCAACAGCACCACCCTGCTGTCAGGTTTCTCGTCAATAATGCGGTACGACGAATAGCGCTCTATTGCTGCAGCGAACTCCTGTATCTCGTTATGGAGCGGCATATCCTCGTATTTCATGACGCGACGCGAGCCCCCTACTGCCATGAAGGCTTTGACTTCGACGAATTTTGGCTCGAATTTCTCGGCAAATGCGGCGTAGCCTTTCGGGTCGGTGAAGTTCAAGCCTTTGCTGAGCGTGAGCCGCATCACCGTGTTGCATTCGAACTCTTTGAACAATGACAGCGATTCCATCACCTTCGGCCAGAAGTCCTGTATCATGGGGATGGTCGCATCAGCGTACATTTCGGGTGTCGTTCCGTAGAATGAAATGTAGAGGTTTGTTGGCTGGTGGCCGACGAGCGTGCGTATCATCGCAGGGACCGTGCCGTTGCTCACGAGGAATGCCGTCATATTTCGTCCCGTGATTTCGTCAACAAATTCAGGCAGGTAGGGGTACAGCGTCGGCTCGCCTGACAATGAGATGGCAACATGTTTCGGATCCATCGCCTCACTGAGCTTGCGCTTGTCGGCTGTTTCGCTTCCCCAAAAACCCTGCAGCACTTCGCGCTGCGCCTCGATACAGCCGTTGAGCACGTCGAGCGGGTCGTCCCATTGCTCGTGCATGCGCGGCAGGAGGTACGCGAAATTCCTCCAGCAGTGCTTGCAGTTGAATGTGCAAAAGAACATCGCCGGAGTCATCTGGACGCACTGGCTGCTCTCGATGCCGTAGAATTTCTTCTTGTAGCAGTAGTTTTTACCCCTGATGCTTTCTTTCGTCCAGCTGCATACTTTCACGGCCGAGTGCCTGCCGACAAAGCGGTAGCCCATGCGCGTCGTCTTTTCGCGCATGAAATCGAGCCGTTCGTCAATGCGCCTGCTTATTTCAGGCGGCACGTCAATGAATCCGTCAGGTATGGCGTTGCAGCCTTCGGCGCAGCTGCCTTCTTTCTCGCGATGCTGCCCGTTGTTGATTATCTTCAGCAGCGACATAGTACCACATCTGCCTATAAACTTTTAAACAATACCTTGTTACGTCAGCCATGTCGTTCACGTCACGTCTCGCGGGGGAAACGGGGATTTCCGAGGAATTGCTGCCCTCGAGCTACCAGATTGTTGGCGACGTCCTTCTTCTGAAAATGCTCAAGCTGCAAGGCGTGAAGGAAAAACAGAAGGTGGCATCCGCCCTTCTTGAAATGTTCCCCTACGTGAAGACCGTTGGCGAGCTAGCAGGTATCGGCGACGAATTCCGCACGCCGTCCGTCAGGAAACTCGCGGGAAACGGCTTCGAGACGGCGCACAAGGAGCACGGCATCCTCTACAGGCTTGACGCGTCGCGCATCATGTTCTCGAAAGGCAACCACTACGAAAGGCAGCGCCTCATCAGCAAAGTTCGCGATAATGAAGTTATCATCGATATGTTCGCCGGCATCGGCTACTTTTCCCTTGGCATTGCCCGGTATACCAGAGCGGCAAAAATTCACGCCATAGAAAAGAATCCGCTTGCATACCGCTATCTCGCCCAGAATATAGCGCTCAACAAGGCAGCGACCATTGAACCGTTGCTTGGCGACAACAGGACCCTTGCCGGCACGCTTGCAGGAAAAGCCGACAGGATTCTCATGGGCTACTTCCCCGGCACAGAAACGTTTCTGCCGCATGCGCTACGCCTGCTCAAGCAGCGGGGCACCATTCACTTCCACAACACGTACGCAACGCACGAATTGTGGAAAAAACCTCTCAAGGATATTGCCAAAGCATTCGGGGAAAAAGCCCGGTTCAGCGTAAAAGCCAGAAAGAAAGTGAAGTCAGTTGCACCGCATACGTATCACGTGGTGCTTGACATAGAGGCAACGATAATTGATTGATTCGTGTAAAAATGGGTGACTCACTTCTGAAGCTGCTTGCCGGAAGCGGGTTTCTTCCGCCTGCCGTCGTCAGGCGTTTTTTCTTCCGGCGCTGCCGCAAGCTTCCACGAATAGAGCGCCAGCGCAGCCCCGACGGCGGTGAAAATGACGGAATAGACCATGAGCGCACTCATCGAGACGGCAATCAGGTCCTTCGCTATCGATATCGAGACATCGGCAAGTATGCTGTCTACGCTATTCGGCTCGGAAGGCTGCAGGAGCTGCTGCACCTCGGCCTGCACGATGAATACCGCGATGATGCCGCCGATGCCGGCGAACAGGAGCGTCATGCCAACCCATTTCGTCATCGTTTTCTTTGACTTCCTTGTGAGCGCGACCATCAGCACGAGCAGGAGCAGAGCTACGACGCCGATGAGCAGCAGTCCTGAGTTGTACACCCGGTACGCCTCCCGTCCCTGATCAAGCGTGGGCTTCATTTCGGACAGCTGGACCGGCGAACCTTTGGACTCTGTCGACAGGTTGTTTGTCTCCGCACGGATATAGGCAAACGCCCTGTCGAACAGGTCGACAAAAGCCTCTCGCAGGGACTGTTCGGTCACGAAAGGCGCGAGGCGCGGGTCCTCTTTGACGATCTCTGTGCGCAGGCGGCTGTACGCGTTGTATTTCTCAAACCCGTCCTTGTAGAAATCAGCTGAAAACGCCGGCTGCAGCGCAACCGCGAGAATTGCCAGCGGCAGCACCAGGCCGATAAGCGTGGAGATGACGAAAAGGGCGGCGCTTCTGCCAGAAACCATAGGTACCATTGTGCAGGGGCTTATTTAAATTCCATAACTCGCCAGCGTCTTCTGCCCCGATTCCGCTGCTTCTTCTAAATTAGCAACCCGCACGCCGAGGCGACGCAGTGCTGTCGCCGGATTTGCTGCGACGAATTCCTCCAGCAGCTTCCGTGCATTCACCGAGATGGCGTGAGCATCGGATTCGTAAGCTGCGAGCGTCCGGTTCCTCGTCACCAGAGACTGCTGCGGCGTGATCACCAGAATCGATACTGTCCTGAAACGCTGGCCGCGCAGTTTGCTGTGCACAAGACCGGCAAGCATGTCAATCTGCGGATACAGGACGTCGAGGCTGTTCGTGTCCTCCCTGAGCGTCACGATCCGGGAAACCTGCTGCCGCTCCTCCTGACGCACGGGAGATGCATCGATTCCCCGGGAGGCATCATGGAGGAAACGGGCTTTATTATCTCCGAAAACTGCCTCAAGCCTGTGCATATCACATGACGCAAGTTCTCCTATCGTTTGTATGCCGAGTTCGTGCAGCACCTGCTCTGTTTTAGGGCCTATGCCGTGTGTTTTGCCCACCGGCATCGGCTCAATAAACGCCACAACTTCTTCCGGCTTCACCACCGTAAGACCATCGGGCTTTTTGAAGCGGGACGCCATCTTCGCAATGAGCTTGTTCGGCGCTATGCCGACGCTGCAGGTGATGCCCTCGCTTTCCCTGACGCGGCTCCTGATGGACGTTGCCAGCATGTATGCCGCGTCAAAGTCACTGCACCGCTGGCTGACGTCGAGGTATGCCTCGTCGATGCTTCGCTGCTCGAAGCTGTCGGCGTCGGCTTCGAGCGACTGCATGATGCGGTCTGATGCGGCACGATAGTAGTCAAGGTCAGCAGGCAGGAACGCCGCATCCGGCGCGAGCTTTTTCGCCGCAGCTATCGGCATGCCCGCCTCGATGCCCTGCTGCCGTGCGCGGTAATTCGCCGTTGCCACTGCCCCCGAATCACGCGAACGGCCGGAGAACATGCAGACGACAACCGGCTTCCCCGCAAGTTCAGGCTTCCGCTGCTCCTCCAGCGAGGCGTAAAAGGAGTCAAAATCAACGTGCATGATGATGCGTCTCATATGCTCTACCTCATCGTGGCAATCTTAAAAATGCTTTCCATCAAGCATGTAGCATGCACGCAGGAAAGGTTTTGAAAGAGATAGAAATCAGGGCTGAGAGCGAATTCCTGCCGATTGTCGGCAAGGCAAAGGGGAGCCTGCTCATACGCCTGCTCCGGAAGCACAAGCCAAAGCGCATCCTTGAAATCGGCACGCTCGTCGGCTATTCCGCAATTCTTATGGCTGCCAACAGCACAGCGCGCATCACGACCATTGAACAGAGCGCGCAGCATGCCAAAGAAGCTGAACGAAATATAGGGCGGGCAGGCCTGGCTGACAGAATAGAAGTGCTCGTAGGCGATGCAACAGAAACAATGCCAAATCTGAAAGAAAAATTTGATTTCATCTTCATCGACGCGGCCAAATCAGCATACCTCGACTACCTCCTGCTGTGCGAGGTGAAGATGCACCCTGCTACTGTTATCGTTGCGGATAATGCGAAAATCTTTGCAGCCGAAATGAAAGACTACCTTGCCCACGTCCGGAATTCAGGCATGTACAGAAGCGAGTTCCACGATTTCGGCTTCGACGGCATGGAAGTGAGCGTGCGGCTCTAGTCCTCCGCCTCTATCTGCAGAATGCGCTTCCAGTTGAGCTTCGCGTGCGTTTCCGGCTCCTTCACGACGACATACGCAAGCACGAAGACAAAAAGCGACAGGAAACCTGTCAGAAGCGCCGCAGCGCCGAAACCGTAGGTGTCGACCGTATAACCGAGCAGCACCGGGCCGACAACGAAGCCGAGGTCCTGCGTGAAGCGGAGGATGCCGTAGTTCCTGCCGGCCTGGCGGTGCGGCGTTATGTCACCCATGATAATGGGCGGCGTCACGAATATCATGGTGCCGACGCCGAGCAGCGCGGCGGCGGCGATGAGCAGCGCGACATCTGCCGCGAACAGCAGTGCAAACGAACCGAGCGCCGTCGCGGCAAGGCCGATGAGAAGAAAGATTCTCCTCCCGTACTTGTCGGAATACCATGCGGCTATCGGGCTCGTCACGAGGTGCATGAACGCCATAAGCGACAGCACCATGCTGATGGTCGCGGTATCAAGCCGCAGCACATCGCTGCCGTAGAGCGGAACAACGTTGCTCTTGAAGCCGGCAGTCGAAAACGTGGCGAGAAAGGTTACCACGAACAACACGAGCAGCATGCCGGTATTCCCTCCTTTACCGCCGTGCTCGCGCTCTTCCCTTGCGGTTATCTGCCGTTTCGCGTAACGGTGCATGACCACGAGTGCTGCGCCGAGGGCGATTACATAGAAGAGGTACACGGCCCGCCAGCCTAACGAGAGAGTGATGAAACCGGCTGCGGCAGGAGCGACGGTCGCGGCGGCGGAGCGGGCGAAGGTGTTCGAACCCATGACCTTCCCCCGGTTCGATTTCGTCGAAAGCCCCGACAGCGATATGATGACCGTTGTGACGCAGAACGAGAACCCTGCTCCCATGACGACCTGGGAGGCGATGAATTCGGCGAACGACGATGCGCGGAATGCCATGAGGGAGCTCGCAAGCATGAGGAGGAGCCCGGAAGCGAGCAATAATTTCCTGTTCACGCGGTTGTATACATAGCCTGCAGGCAGCGACAGGAAGAGACGAGCGATGCCGTACGAGGAAAAGACGAGCGCGGCGGCGGTGTAGGAGAGGCCGAACTCCTGCTTGATTTCAGGCAGCAGGGGCGCGAGCATGCTGACGCTCGAGCCGACAATGAAGGTGATGAAAAAAAGGGCTGCCACCTCGCTGTCAAATTTCGGTAACGAGAACATTTCCACCGCCGTCGCCAGTCATGGCGCTACGCGAAAACGGCCTCAAGTTCCTTCTTGATTCTGCCGATGCCAAGAAGGTCGTCAGTTATCTTCATAGATTCCTGTTTTCCCATGCCGAAGTGCGCGCATACCGCATCGACGTTTTCGGGCACGACAATGGATTCCTGTGGCACGAAGAATGACATGAATGCGCTGTTGCCGTTGACCTGCAGCGTGTTCATGAGCAGCGACACCGCGTAGGTATCGTACCGCTTCACGCCGATGTCGCGCGCTGCCTCCATTATCTGGGCGCTCGTCGTCGCGCTGTTGAGCATTGCGACACGCGATTCCTTGCTGAACAGTTCTGCAATAGCATCCTTGCTTGGCACCTCATCGAACTGTATGCTCATCGAGTTGATGTGCGCAATGGTGTGGGGCACTTTGAAGGCGGTGCTTGCTATAGAAATAGCCGGTATCACCGTCTGCACGTCATGCGCGTGGTGGCTTTTCGCCTTCCACTCGACCGCGTTGAGCGCCGAACCCTTTGCGTCATTCGGGTCCGCGCCGCGGCGTATGAGAAATGCGTCGACATGCTTTATGGTGTAATGCTCGGCAAGCGGCTTGAGGAGGCGGCAGTACGCCGTCGTGTTGCAGCTCACGACGCGAACATAGCGCTTTCCTTTCGCGGCGTCGAAATTGCTCCGTGCGTTGAAGCTCATTTCGGCGATATCCTCGCTTTCGCCTCCCTGAAACAATGCCGGTTTGCTGCGAGGAAGATATACGCCGTTCTTGTTCGCTAGTCCTTTGCCGTCTGACGAGGCGTCAATGACCAGGTCTGCCTGCGCTATCATGTCGTCGACGCTGCCGGACACGGCAATGCCCTTTGACTCAAAATTCTTTATTGACTCCGAGGGCACGAAAAGCCGGATGCCTTTTATGTTTGCAAGGCGCGCGTCCTGGTCAGGCGTGTACTTCGAAGCGCCGACCAGCCTGAGCTTCGGGTGTGCGCTTAACGCTTCTGCAACCCGTTTGCCAATCGTCCCGTAACCGTTCACGCATATGTTCACATGACCACCGTCTTTTCCGCCGTCTCCTTTCTGTCGAGCAGCTCGAGTGATGGCAGGCCGCCGTGCAGCAGGAACTCGAGCGTCGCGCCTCCACCTATCGACACGAGGGAAAGCTTGTAGCCGTAACCGAAGCTCCTCACCATTTCCGCGGTGTCGCCGCCGGCTGCGATAGAAACAGTGCCGTTCTGCTGCGTTTCCGCCGCTGTCGCCTCGACGATGCCGAGGCTGCCCGCAGAGAAAAGCTCATTCTCGTACCATCCGACCGGCCCTGCAAGCAGGATGGTATGCGCGCCTTTCAGGCTGCGGCTCCACAATTCCACGGTCTTTGGTCCTATGTCGCCGGCAACCATGCCCTCGGAAATCTTGTCGACATAGAACACTTCGGGCTTTTTTGCGCCGATGGCGAATACGCCGTGGTCGACGGGCAGCTGTACCTCGATGCGCTTCGATTCAGCCTTCAACAGCATCGACCCCGCTACCATTACTTGGTCGTGCACCTGCTCCCATTCGAGGTACGAATCGCCGACGATGCCCTTGATTTGCTTGCCACGGGCGTGCGCCACCAGCGCGTCCTTTCCCTGCTTCACGTATTCGAGGTACTCGTGCGCGATGAGAAATGGATATGCCATGGCGCCACCAACGAAAATGCTGTCCTTGGGCTGCATGTTATCCATGAGCTTGCTTGCTACCTCTATTTTTGAAACGATTCCAGGCTTGGTTTCTATCTTTTTTCCGCCGATGATGAATATGAACGGCTTCCGGTCACGCTCGAGGAGGTTGTCGAAAATGCTCCTGAGGTACTCGATTTCCTTCTTGAACTGCAGACCAAGTATTTTGATTTTCACGTGCCTCGTTATCTCTCCCACGGTTGCGTTGTTCACGCGGTGCGCCTGCGCAAAGCCGTCCTGCACGTACACGGTGCCAAGCGAAGCGATGAGCCGGGCGAATTCCTTCCCGACTTCCTTGTCACCGTTATTCTCCCCTTCCCAGAAGCGCAGGTTGTCCAGAAGCACGACGTCGCCGTTCCGCGCCTTCTTTTCGATGTATTCTGCCGCGTGGCTGATGTAACTGCCTGCATCTTCGTAGAATTCGCCATCATCGTCAATTGCGGCAATGAAATGGACTTTTTCCCTAAGAAGGCCATGCAGGTAATCAGCTGTCGGCCGGAGGCTGAACCGCTTGTCATAGAGCACGCCAACATAGCGCGCGTTATCGCCAAGTTTCGGCTCCTTTGCAGGCGCCTTCTCAGGCCTTCCCGCGTACGTCATGATAATAATCCGCCGCGCGCCTTTCTGCTTGAGCATCCGGATAGTACCTTCAGCTGTCTCGATGCGCAGGCCGTCCTTGATCTGCCCCTGCTCGTCGAACGCGTCGAAGGATGTCCTCAGAAGCACGGACTGGCCGCGTATCTGCTTCTCATCGATATCGTTGAGCGTAGCGAGTTCGCTGAGGTTCACCATACACACTACCCTGTCGCGCGCGCCTGTAGGAGGACCTACCTGAAACGCTGCCTGACCTGGTCCATGATTGCCTGGTATCCTTTGTTGTACTCGAGTTCCTCGGGTATGAGCGTGGCGGGATGCACAAAGCCCTGTTCGCGCATGAAGTCGGCTTTCTTTGTGGCCCTCTTCCTATAGTAATCCCAGTCCGGGGTTTCGAAGGCATCGAACGGGCCGGTAAACATGCCGTTGTGCATGCTGAAGAGCGAGCAGCTCACGAGAGGTATGCAGAAGTTTGTGCTGGCCGGCGAATTGCGCTTCACCGGCATGAGCGGCACATGGTGGCTTCCCCGTGTATTGCCGGCCACATAATGCGCCACTTTGAAAACCGAGCAGAATTCCTCTGTTGCGGGGAAATTCTTCTGCAGCCGTACGAGTGCAGCCGGGTCGTCCTTTCCTACGTACGTGCCTGCGATGTTATGCAGGCGGTCTGTCGTTGCTGCGAGCACCGGCTCATTGTCTTTTGTCCATACGGACTCGACGACGTACCTTCCCGGGTACATCAGCACTGCGGCTATCATGAATATGTCTTCCGGTGTGCGGAGTTCTGCTATTGTGCCGTCCATGACGTCCATGATGCGGAAGGTGACACCCTTGGAAAGTGTTGGATTAAGCAGAAGGCCTGTATTCGCAGAAGGCTCGCAGAACACGCGGTAGAACGGGAAGTTAAATGCTCCCGGCTCGGTCTTGTCCGCAGTAAGGAGAACGAACGCCTCGTTCGGCCGCTCCTCAAACTGCATTTCCGCAACGCCGGGCCCCATCCCTTTCACGTTCCCGGAAAATGATGTTTTGAGCAAATCCTGGCCTGCGCCATACAGTCCCTGGCTTTTTGCGACCTCTGTGCCTTCCATAAAGGCATCGAATGCGAGCTTGTGGATTTCGGAACTGCCGATGCCCTTGTCATGGCTCATGAGAATATGAATGTCATCGCCGGTGTAGCCAACGTAGCTATCAGTAGGAAGCTTGCTTTCAGAAACAATCTTTCTCACCGTATCGACGAGCTCGTCGCTTGGCTTCGTATGCCCACCGACGCCGCCGATGTCGGCCTTGATTGCGCTCAGCGTTATCTTCACAAATACCCCACCACTGGTGTCGCCTTCGGAAAGCACTGCTTTCCGAGACCTCGAAGAGCTCAACTCTTCAAGGTACATGGTGGAACGCTGTTCCACCTGTACAGCAGAAGCATTGCTTCTACATGTATCCCATTCTATTGGAATACTTTTTCCTACTCGTTTAATCTTTAAATGCTTGTGACTATCAGCTAGCCGTGTATTAGATTCTTCCTTTTTTAAATGCAGGCGCAGAATCCAAACCTTTTAAGGAAGCCAGACAAACTATATTTTCCGCGCCGCCTTCTCGTGCACCGTGAAATCGACTCTGCATTTCCACACGCGCGGCGCATACGGCAGCACGTGCTGCACCTCTCCGAAGCGCACCTTTCTCTTCAATTGCGCGGCAATACTTTTAACCGTATCTTTCACGCGCCCGATATCCTCGTCCTTCGAGAAACAGTACAGATGAACAACGCCCGAAGGCCGCACGCAGCGGATCGCATCCTCAAGATACGCAGCTGCCTTCTCGGGCAGCGGCATGACGACGCGGTCGCACATGCCGTAGAAGCGCCGTGCCTTTTCCTTCACGTCGCCCTTTACTACTTCCACATTGGTTACCTTGTTCAGCTTCACGTTCTTCCTGAAATAGCGGACTGCATCAGGATTGAGCTCGATGCCTATCACGCGCTGCGCCTTCGCCATTTTCGCTGCCGCTATGGCCAAGGGGCCGACGCCGGCAAAAAACACCATGACAAATTCCCCCTCCTGCACCATCGCCGCTACCCGCTGGCGCTCAGTCGCCTCGCGCGGCGAGAAATACACCTTCTTCGGGTCGAGGAGGAAGCGCATGCCGTGCTCGATGTGCAGGACCTCGGTGTTCTTCCCGCCGGCTACCAGCTTCAGCTTTCTTGTCCTGTACACGCCTTTTCTCGGCGATGACTTGAGCAGGACAGAACGGACATTCTTGTGCTTCCGCATGATTTCAGCCGCGATGCCCTTTGCCTTGCGCCTTGCTGCGGCAGGAACCTCCACGATGGCTACAGCCTTCTCCCTGCTCCCGACGACATCGAAACTCGCCATGCGCACCACGCCTTCTTATTAAGCTTATTGGGTTTCTGTTAGGTTTAAATCCGTACTTTTAAAACTGAAATAGGCATGAAAAAAATCATCGGCATCGTCGGCATGCCGGGCTCCGGCAAGACCGAGGCGCTCCATCTGTTCAAATCGCACGGCTTTCCTGTATTCAATATGGGCGACGTCGTGACCAGGATAGAGCCAGCGAAGCGCGGGATCAGGGAACTGAACGAATTCGTCGAGCAGCAGATCCGCACCGACCTGCGGCGGCAGTACGGCAAGGACGCCATCGCCATGCTCACCTCGCAGGAGGTCGAAAAAATCGATGCTGACGTCGTCGTCGTGGCGGGCATCCACTCGTTTCCCGAAATAGCCTATTTCAAAAAGAAGTTCGGCAGCGATTTCGTCCTGATAGCGCTGGAAGCTGACGGGGAAACGAGGTTCAAAAGGCTTGACAGCAGGAAAGTGCGGCCGCTCACGCGGGAGGAGTTCGAGCACCGGGAAATCAACGACCGGTACGACATTCCCGAGATCGTGCAGCAGGCTGATTACACCGTCGAGAACGAAGGGACGCTCCGCGAGTTCCAGAAAGCCCTCGAGCAGCTCATCAGCGTGATACATCCATGAGATGCCTTGTGAAGGAGGCTAAAGCTGATATCTTTGAGCATCTCAATTCAAAAACAGCTCCATATATGGTGAATTGCACTGGTTATGTCCTGATATTATTTGCAATTCACCTATAGAAAATTGCGCGTTAATACGACATAAGCTGCGCAATTATCTATACAACAGTAGCAGATGAGGTTTTTTGAAAATGAACATCGTTCTTCTCGGCCACCCCGGCAGCGGCAAGGGAACGCAGGCGAAGCTGCTCCAGAAGAAATACGGCATCGCCCACATATCGACCGGCGAGATGTTCCGCTCGATAGCAAAGGAACACACGGAACTGGGGAGGAAGGTGAAATCGCTCATCGAATCAGGGGCGTTCGTTCCTGACGATGTCACCGTCCGCGTCGTCAGGGAGCGGCTCGCAAAGCCCGACTGTACCAAGGGCTTCATCCTTGACGGCTTCCCGCGCACCGAGCAGCAGGCAGACGAGCTCCAGAACATAGCGCCCATCGACCACGTCATCCATATCCACGTCGAAGACGAAACCGTACTCAAGCGCCTTTCGGCGCGCCGCAACTGCGCCCGCTGCGGCACCGTGTACGGGCTCGATCGGGTCCCGAAGCAGAGCGGCACGTGCGACACGTGCAGGGAGCCGCTCGCGATGCGCGCAGACGACGACCCGAAGAAAATCAAGAGGCGCATCGAGATTTACCACGCGGAAACGAAGCCGCTCATCGACTACTACAAGCGCAAGCGACTGTACGCCACGGTGAATGGCGACCAGGACATCGGCAAGGTTTTCCGGGACATTTGCGGGGTATTGGAAGGGAAGAAAGTCACCAAGTAGCTTCTGATAATGAAAATAACACTTGATTCGTCTTGCTTTGACCAGAAAAATGAAGAACTCCTCGAAAGGCTCATACGTTTGTCAGGCAAGAAAAACATACTTCTGCAGATAGCACCGCAAACACTAAACGAAGTTGTTGCTCCTGGATCAAAAATGATATGCTCCTCTATACCACCGACTGAAGTCGGTGGTTTCCGTGGAGCATGGCATCCCGAATGCCTTGTGGTGCATCTGCTGCCTGAAGGCGGCAGTTTTCAAGGCATTCAAGATAAAAAACAATCCGGAGTACAGAAAAGTCGTTAGGATGATAGATAAAATTAGCGTTATTGATGGCTTGGATGAAAATGAGATGGAAAAGACTGTCCCCGATATCATAAGAAATTTCTTGCCACCTGATAACACTCGGATGGCTTTAGCGCTCATCTCCAATAGCCCTGAAAAATTTCTGTGCCGCGCAGAAAAGCGGCAAAATGACAGCGAAATATTCGCCTACCATCTTCTTAGTGGAGGCGATGTATTCGTGACAAACGATAGAAAAGGTATCTTTCAAGACCGGAAACGTTTGGAAGGACTGTACAAGACAAAAATTAGATTGCTTGATGAGGACTTTCTGGACGAGCTCGAATTATGTCACTTATCATTTTCTTAAGAATCCGTGAGCTACTTCATGACATGCTTGACGAAATCCCCCAGCAACGCATCCCGCTGCTCCTCGTCAGCGAGCTGTTCTGAAAGAATTTTTATCGAAAGCTTCCTCTTCCTGAGGAACGCGACAACCGCTGCCGGCGTGCATTTTTTCTTTGATGCTGAGCGCGGCGGCAGCGCGGTCTTGAGCGTCATGTAGCAGTAGATGGCAACCGAGACGTCGCGGGCAGTCGCGCCCTTGACGCGTTTCCTCACGTCGGCGGCGGCATCCTGCGCCTTTTCCATGAAATACTTGTCATCCTCGTAGAACTGGTAGTACGGCCCGACTTCATTGACAAACTTCTTCACCTGCCAGCTCGGCGGGCAGAAATCCTCTGCATAGCCGATTGCATGCAGCCAGAGGATGACCTTCGTATACCGCACGTTCGGCACGTCCTCGTTGCTGACGAGCGATTCAATGAATTGCTGCGTCTGCTCCTTGTCATCGAGCTGCTCAAATACAGCGGGCGGCAGCGACCTGAAGAAGCGCGCGCTGCCCTTGACCGACGCGGTAATCCTGAAGATCTCCGCCTTGAACGAGCGGAGCATCGCCCTGGTTTCCTCGTCCTGAATGCGCTGCAGACGCTCGTTCACCAGCGCTTCTACTGCCTCGCGCCAGTCCTCGCCGGGCGTTTTCAGCAACAGCTGCAGGTCGAGCAGCTTCCTGCCCCTGAGCATGTTGACGAGCAGACGGATGTCGCCTTCCGACCGCCTGCCGCCCATGAACAGCACATCAAGGAACGCGTCCCACAGCGCCTCAATCGACTGCGCCTTCGGCGGCCGCTCCTTCATCGCCAGCTTCACCAGCCCGTCGAAACCCTTCGGAAGCATCTGTAGTCTTGCACGCGACGGTATTAAAAACTGGCGCTTTTATAGCGAAACAAGAAAACAATCATGACATCATTCTGTTTCACTATGAGGAGTTCAAATAAATCACATGCCGCTTATTTCTTTGGGCGACTATAAATCTGCTTTTGCAGTATGTTGTCCTTGTCGGATTCGTAGCTGTGCCTAGCTAGCGGTTTGGTTCTGTAAAGGCTAAACAATACACTTATATACTTATATCAATAATGTATTGATTAATAATAAAAAGTGATGAATATGTTACTAAAACATCGGCGTATAGAACATGCGCCAACGCTCAATACAGTGCTTATGGTAGAGGATGCGCTGAAAAATATGGACGAAAGCGTGATAACAATCGCGGAACTGAAGAGAAAACTACCCAAGCAAGTAAATCACAATACACTGAAAATCATTTTAGAATACCTGGAAGCGAGCAACAAGATTCTGGTGACCATGAAAGGAATAACATGGGTTTACAATCCAAGCCCAAAACTGAAAAAAGCGATTGAGCGTGGCGTAGAAATATAAAGCAAATACGCGTCAAGCTCTCGCCAGAAGCAGAAGAAATCTACAAGTACATAAACGCCCAAGCACCGACGTCAAAATTGGAACGGATGATACTCAATGCTATCAACCAGAAAATAGAACTGATAAAAGCGAATCCGCACTATGGAGACGGTATCCAGAAGAAACTGATACCCGAAGAGTACAAGATAAAGTACGGTGTGACAAACCTCTTTAGGGTAGAGCTTCCAAACTTCTGGAGAATGCTCTATACATTGACAGCCGAAGGGGAGATAGAGATCATAGCATTTATTCTTGACATTATCGACCATAAAACATACGACAAAAAATTTGGCTACAGAAAGAAGTAGTGAACAACATGAAAAGAAACTGTCTTATTTGTGGCGCAAAAATAAATGTGACATTGCATGGCAGAAAATATGTTGGCGGTCATTATTTTGGAAAATTCAAGCTTCCATTAAAGCCCGGTAAATACAAAAAAGTTGGAAACGTGAGAATTGGAAAGATTAGAGCGGATGTTGTTAAATGGACAGGAAAACAAAAAGAAGTCGAGTACTGGGAATGCGATAAATGTTTTGAAGAAGCGTTTCACGAATGCTGGCTCGAAGAGCGAACTGAAAAATTATTTGGCACAAAGTGTAAAGAATACGAATCAGCCTGTCCAACGTGCCAGGCATGGTTTATATACGAAACGATAATTGAAGATACCAGAGGAAAACTATAGTTGTGGGCTCGCAGCTGTGTTTGCTTACTCGTTTGGTTCCCCTTAAAACAGCCCCAGAACTAGCGTTTTCAGCAGAAATAAGCATGTTTCCGAGCATAAAACCACACCAATGACTATCTTGCTAGTAATTGTACGTCCTTAGATAAATAGATTTCTATAATCAAACTGTTAATTTGAATAGTTTTCAATAAGGGTAAATTTCAAATCAGGCGAATCAAGTGCCCTGAATATCAACAAACTCTCTGCGAATGTAAGCCCAAAAAATAGTCCAAAGGTAAGGTCTCTCAGTGTTCTGGTTTTATCCATCAGATCGTTATACGAGATAGATTTTATTAACTTGGGTTTTTTACCTCTGGTATCAATTATTTTGACAAAGCCCTTTTCTTCGTAATCGACTTCCCAGTGACTGCCCGCATTTCTCAGTGCCCTGTCTACAGAAGCGACTAGCTTATTATAACCGCTCGATTTAAGCTCCTTATCTATGTCTTCGAACGATTCCATATTAATTTCATTTCCACTATAATGGGCATTCAGACGGGCTAAACCTCTCAATATTTTCTTGGAAATTTCAAACATATCTGCGTAATCATCGACCATTTGCTTAGCTGCAATCTGCCCGTCTATTGGTCTTTTACCTCCGTCCGACAATGCGTTCCATTTGGCACGCCATGACAGCTCCTGCCGGCGCAATGCGGTTGCTATTCCGTCTAAATCTAGATTAGAATATTGCCTGTATATCCTAGCTGCCTCCAGAGGCGGTTGCTGAAATAACGTACTCTGAAATAATTTCCATGTGGTATCCATGAAGTCAGTAAATCTTTGTACACTTCTAGGGTTGTTTCTCTTGAACAATTCCAGAAACTGATTCAAAGAATTGAGCAGCAGTATTTCATTTGCCAAAACATAATTGTAATTTTTTATAATGGTTGTTGCATTCTGTCCCGAGAAGTTTCCGTCCAAAACATCGTATATAGCTTTCTTTAAAATAAAATCTTTCGACACCTGAAATTTACCTTCTGTTATTTCTTTTATGGCAATTTGAATTTCATTGTTAGACTTTGGTAAGAGGAACTCGACATTTTCGTAATACTTGTTTGTATTCTTAATCTCAACAAGTTTCTTTATGCCGTTCCTGACTGTAGTTTGCAATGAAGATGCGAGTACAAAAAAATCATCCTCTGAAGAAATAATTTCTTCTTTCTTACCATCCTTTTCAAATACAATATGTGCCTTTCCTAACAATTCATTTGTCGCAGGATCTCTGTTAAGATTAATTTTTACTTCGGACGGTTCGTAGCGCTCCTTATAGTAAAGCGTCTTTGCTTTTATAAAATCCGCGCTATGTGACATAAGTATATATAAATATATCCGCCGGTCACAGACCGGCGGTATTCGCTGAGGCTACGTGTTAACCGACAGCCCATACTGAGCCAGTCCTTTGTTTGGCTCTGAATACTTCTAGCGGAGTCATATACTTAAGGCTGCTGTGTGGCGTGTTGTTGTACTGCTTCTCGAACTGCTGTAGCAGTTCGTTCATGTGGTCAAG
>JACPRW010000006.1 GCA_016193585.1 Candidatus Aenigmatarchaeota archaeon | reverse complement strand
ACCACATGAACGAACTGCTACAGCAGTTCGAGAAGCAGTACAACAACACGCCACACAGCAGCCTTAAGTATATGACTCCGCTAGAAGTATTCAGAGCCAAACAAAGGACTGGCTCAGTATGGGCTGTCGGTTAACAACTAAGGATGTCCACAGCAGGCGAGGAGCTTGCTATCCAGCTTGCTCTAGAGCGTGGTGGCAAGGACCCAAGAAAAGCCAAGGCTTTTGACGACCTTTTCGCAAGAGGCCCTGATAAAATATACATGTGGCAGTGGACAGAAACGGGACTTCGCGTGCCTAATGGAAGAAAAGCTGGTGCTTATGAGACAGACGGCCAGGGTAGAAAATATTGGCCGCGCATAGTTCTTATTGGAGACCAGGAAGTCGGAGAAATTCTCGTTCCAGAAGGCAATGGAAGATTAGTTGCTGAATGGGATGTGGTATTCGGCATTCCACGAGTAACAGAAAACGTGTATTGGCCCCACAGGCCTACTACTCACTTTGAGTTTGACGTAACGCCCGACAGAGACAGCACATCAGGTCACTATGACGTTGCTGTCGGGCGCGGGAGCTACTGGCCTCTCGATTTCGGCGAGGAGTGCTTCGATGTCGATGCGGACGATGGGCGCCTGCAGGTGGATACGGATTCGCATGACAGCTTCCGTCACGTTCTTTATGTCGGGCTATCAAATCAAGTTCGTGGGTTGTTTGAGATTAAGGCATTGAGGGAACAAAGATGGGACAATAAACCTCTAAATCCCCACACTCGCTGATATAACCAGTCTCGATTCAGGTGCATTTGTCCGACACAATTGCGCCATGTGAATTTGCGATTATCCCGTTTTTCACGAAAGGCGAGCCGAAACTTACCATACCAACAGACGAAGGCACGCCAAGAACACTTTCAACTACCGTCTTTTCTTTTCCTCTTAAGCATCTGCATTTGTGATGCTCACCGCCAGACCAGCATCAGAAAGGATGCCAATGTGTATTTTTAAACAAAGCTAGTTGCTATAAATATTATTTTCTCTATAATAACTATGACAATCAAGTCAGCAGAAAAATTCTCCGTGAGTTATCTTCAGGTTCTCGACGAAAATAGCAGGTGTGACGAGAATCTCAAGAAGTGGGCGCTGGGGAAATGAATGAAAAAAGACAGGACAGTCGCGCTGTGGTTCTCCGGGGGCTTCGGGCTCATCGGGATATGGCACGTGCTCATGGTGCTCCTTGGCATTGACGTGAGCTTTCCCGGCCTGGGGGTAACGCTGGACAAAAGCCTGCACCTGCTTATCTTCGTGCTCTTTGGCGCTGTATCAGTCCTGTTGTACAGGTACGGCACACGGAAGCGTTGATTATCAAAACTCTTTCTCAAGGAGTTCTTGCCGAGCCAAATAACTTTTCACTCTTGAGCGCCCGGGCTCTGTTAACGTAACGTGGGATTTGAAACTCCATTTTCAGAGGCAATGGAATCTGCAAGGAAATACATTGGTCATTGAGTTTCAGTATACAATGTCGAAAAAAATGAAAATGTAGTATATTTATTACGGTTACAGCAATAGATACTTATGATCGAAGGAAAAGTCCCTATTGATGCACTCCGTATCGAGAAGCTAAGCAAACGTCATCTTGATATAGATAATTGCGCAGCTTATGTCGTATTAACGCGCAATTTTCTATAGGTGAATTGCAAATAATATCAGGACATAACCAGTGCAATTCACCATACCTTCAAATGCGATTATGAGAAGTTCCAGCGCAGCAGAAATTTGGGAAAATCAAACGAAGTGCAGATTTTCCTCATAACCACTGTTCAACGACCGAGAACGAAGTTCGAGGCGTATGGAGCAGGAGCCCCGCCGCCCATTATTTTGATTGAATCAACGCAGCACATTTATCAAGGGCTTCACTAACTTTTTCTTCAGAAATTTCATTTGTTCCCCAGCTAAATAATAATAAATTTCGTGAGTTGGGAGTTATCATCGTGTCTTTCGAATCTCTAGAACCAACTGCTGAGAAAATCTTCTTGGAATCCCTTAGAATAGGCGTGTTTGGTTTCAGCTTTTCAGCGCTAGTCTTTCCAAGAGGTATAAACTCATCCCCGTGATGGGAAATAGCTAGTTCAATACCGCCCTCGATGCTATCAAAATCAAAGAGTCCAATAGGAATCAAACATTCGATAGAAGTGATATTTGCAGCATCAACAGCAGAATTTATTGTAGGAAACTTTTCTTTGAATACGCCTCTAACTAACATGCCTTCTACAGCAGGGAGCATTTGTTTAGGATCGGCACCGAACTTTTTTTGTAAGTTACGGTATGCCATTATTTCGGGATTAGAGCCCAAGTCATTTTGATTTTTATCTTTCCAATTTTCGAGAATTCGTGCCTTTCGATTTTGAAGTTTTTGCGAAGTATTTCCCACAGTGACATTCTCCACAACTTTCATCTTCACGAATAAATCTGGGACTTTTTCAATAACTTCATCGCTTATTTTGATATTGAATGTACGACTCATGCCAATAAAGCTCTTATTGTTTTTATAAACGTATCTTTTCAGTGGGGCTCCGAGTGATATGCCGTTCAACAATCTTTTTATGGTGCACCGTGAATAAGCCTATTATGCTCGCCTCGCGCGGCAAGCCGTCGTGGCTCAAGATACTTCCGCCTACTGAAAAATTTCCTGAAATCAAGGGCATAGCTAGAAAATACAGCCTTCACACCGTCTGCGAGGAGGCGCACTGCCCGAACATGGCCGAGTGCTGGTCCGGCGGCACCGCAACCTTCATGGTGCTCGGCGACACGTGCACCCGTGGTTGCAAGTTCTGCGCGGTGAAAACCTTTTACAAGCCGCCCCCGCCGGACCCGAGCGAGCCCGCGAATCTCGCCAGAGCGGTCGCCGAACTGAAGCTTGACTACATCGTCATCACGTCCGTAGACCGGGACGACCTGCCGGACCAGGGGGCATCGCATTTTGCGCAGTGCATCAGGGCAGTCAAGGAAGCTGACAGCAGCATTGTCGTGGAAGTCCTCATCCCCGACTTCCGGGGCCAGCAGGAGCTGGTTGATGTCGTCATCAATGCGAAGCCTGACGTGATTGCTCACAACATCGAGACCGTCAAGCGGCTGCAGCAGAACGTGCGCGACCCGAGGGCAGGGTACGACCAGTCGCTCGGGGTGCTCAGGTATGTCAAGGAAACAAGCCCAGCTACCTATACCAAGTCCTCGTTAATGCTCGGCTTCGGCGAGCAGGACAAGGAAGTTATTGAAGCAATGCAAGACCTGCGGGCAACTGACGTTGACATCCTTACGTTCGGCCAGTACCTGCGGCCGGGCGCTATGCACCTGCCGGTGCAGGAGTACGTGCATCCGGACAAGTTCTCCTTTTTCGGGCAGCGAGCCGAAGCAATGGGCTTCCTCTACTGCGCTTCGGGCCCGTTCGTCCGCTCGTCGTATCGCGCCGCAGAGCTGTTCACGAGGGCGCTGGTCAAAAAAGCTCGTCTTCAGTGAAACAATAAATAGAGTCCTTCGCTATATTACCAATATGGTGTACAGGCAACGCGGCAGCTTCCCGGTCAATTACCTGCAGGTGCTTGACGAGAACGGAAGGTGCGATGAGAAGCTCCTTCCACAGTTGGGCGCCGAAGACCTTAAGCGGATGTACGAACTGATGTTCCGTGCCCGGCTGTTCGATGAAACAGCCCTGAAGCTCCAGCGCGAAGGAAGGATAGGGACGTACGCGTCAATCCGCGGCCAGGAAGCGGCGCAGGTAGGCTCGGCATATGCGATGCAGAAGGACGACTGGGCATTCCCGTCGTTCAGGGAGCACGGCGTCTACATAGCGCGCGGTCTGCCGATGGAACTTATTCTTGCGTACTGGGGCGGCGACGAGCGCGGCAACAAAATACCCGAGGGCGTGAACGTCTTTACTGTTTCCATTCCCGTGAGCACACAGATCCCGCATGCGGTTGGTTTTGCATGGGGCATGAAGCTCAGGGGAGAAAACAGCGCGGTTATTGCCTACTTTGGCGACGGCGCGACCTCAAAGGGCGATTTTCACGAGGCGCTCAATTTCGCGGGCGTGTTCAAGTTGCCGGTCGTGTTCATGTGCCAGAACAATCAGTATGCCATTTCCCTGCCGCTCAAAAGGCAGACTGCTGCACAAACTATTGCGCAAAAAGCGATCGCCTACGGCTTTGAGGGTGTGCAGGTTGACGGCAACGATGTGCTTGGAGTCTATCGCGCGACCCGTTACGCGCTTGACAAGACACGCAATGGCGGGGGGCCGACGCTCATCGAGTGCGTCACGTACCGCATCGAGCACCATACGACCGCCGATGACTCGGGCCGCTACCGGAGCAAGGAGGAGGTCGACGCATGGAAAGCAAAGGACCCGGTCGACAGGCTGAGGAAATACCTGCGGGACAAAGGCATGATGACGTCAGAAGAGGAGGCGAAGCTTCTCCAAATGCTGCAGGCGCAGGTCGCTGCGGCGGTCGAAGCGTACGAGCAGATGCCGAAACCGAAACCTGACGACATGTTCACCTACACGTATGCCGCGCTTACGCCGCAGCTGAAGGAACAAATGGAATCATCGAGGAAGTGATTATATGATTATGACAGTCGTGCAGGCACTCAACAATGCGCTGCAGCAGGAGATGCAGAGCGACGAGCGCGTGCTCATTCTAGGCGAGGATGTTGGCAGAAATGGCGGCGTGTTCCGCGTCACCGATGGTCTGTGGCAGAAGTTCGGGGAAAAGCGCGTCATCGACACGCCGCTTGCAGAGGGCGCAATCGCCGGCGTGAGCATCGGCCTTGCAGCCTCCGGTTTCCGCCCTGTCGCTGAGCTGCAGTTCGACGGCTTTTCTTATCCGGCGCTTGACCAGCTTGTCAATCATGCTGCACGAATCCGCACACGTTCGAGGGGAAGATTTACCTGCCCTTTGGTTGTCCGGTTCCCGTACTCAGGCGGCATCCATGCGCCTGAGCATCATTCTGATTCGCCCGAAGCGTATTTCGTGCATACACCCGGCTTGAAGGTCGTGATACCAGCGACGCCTTACGATGCGAAGGGGCTGCTCGTCAGCGCGATACGCGACCCTGATCCTGTCGTCTTCATGGAACCGAAACGAATATACCGCTCGGTCAAGGAGGATGTGCCCGAGGATTCGTACACAAGCCCTTTGGGCGAGGCGCGCGTGGTGAAGGAGGGCAGCGACATAACGCTCATTGCCTACGGCTCGATGCTCCACGCAGCCCTGCAGGCTGCCGACGCGGTCAGGGGCAGGTATGCGGCAGAGGTCATCGACCTGCGGACGCTGTCGCCGCTTGATACCGAAACTGTCGTGCGCTCGGCAAAGAAAACGGGCAGGGTTGTCGTGGTGCATGAAGCTCCCCGGACGTGCGGTTTCGGCGCCGAGCTTGCAGCAGTCATTGAGGAGAAGGCCCTTCTCAGCCTGGAGGCGCCGATTGCGCGGGTGACAGGCTACGATACAGTCATGCCTTTGTACAGGCTGGAACAGTTTTATCTTCCCGATGCACAAAGAATAAACAGGGCAATAGAAACCACGATGTCGTTTTGACCGGTATGATACGCTGGACCACGTTCATGAACCTTGAGTACCTGCTCGCATTCCTAATCGTCGCGCTGCTCCTCGCCATATCGGTCATCATCGTCGCCGGCTCCGGCGTGAGCGCGGCATACGTGCAGGAGCAGATAAACCGCAGCAACTACTGCGCGGCCGAAGCGGACTGCGTGGATATCGGAAGCAAGTGCCCGTTTGGATGCCACATACTAGTCAACAAAAATGAGGCGGCAAAAGTAACAGCGCTGGTGAACGAATACACCTCGAACTGCATCTATTCGTGCGTGGAAACGGCAGGCATGCGCTGCTTCAACAGCCGGTGTGAATCGATACCGAGATGAATCCCGTGACCATCGAGTTCAGGTTTCCCGACGTCGGCGAGGGCATTGCCGAGGGAGAAATCGTGTCGTGGAAGGTCAGGGAAGGGGATGCGGTAAAGGAGCACGACGTGCTCTGCGAAATCGAGACGGACAAGGCAGTCGTCGAAATTCCGTCGCCCTATGCCGGCAGCATTCTGAAAATCCACCACAAGCAGGGAGAAACGGTCAAGGTTGGCGAGACGCTCGTGACGATAGAAACAGCAAACGAAGCGTCCGTTTCCGTGGTTGGCGAGCTTCCGCGGACAGAGACCGTCCTTCCGAGGCGCGAAGAGGCTGCGGAAGCGAAGCAACAAAAAGAAATACTCGCAACGCCTGCGGTCCGGGTACTGGCAAAGCAGCTCGGCGTCACTATGAGCAGCGTAACCGGCTCAGGACCGCAGGGGCGTGTAACCGATGAGGATGTACGGAAGCACGCCGGAGAAAAAGGAGAAGCAACGGAAACGCAGCTCACTGCCACCGTCACGCGCAAGTACGACATGTACGGGTATATCGAACGGATTTCCCTCAGGGGGGTGCGGAAAGCTATCGCAAAAAACATGGTGCATGCAGTTTCTACCGCACCGCACGTGACGCACATGGACGAGGCTGACGTGACATCGCTCCACAGGCATAAGGAACGGGAAAAGGATTTTGCGGCGTCGCAGGGCATTCATCTGACGTACCTGCCGTTTGTGGTCAAGGCGGTCATCGCCGCGCTCAGGAAACATCCGTACCTCAGCGCGTCGCTGGACGACGACACGCAGGAAATCGTGCTCAAGAAGTACTACAACATCGGCGTCGCCGTCGACACGCCCGACGGGCTTCTTGTTCCGGTCATCAAGGGAGCCGACCAGAAGAGCATCCTCGCGATTGCAAAGGAAATAGGCGAGCTTGCGGAAAGGGCGGCGAAGCGGACGATTGACCTCGCTGACCTGAAGGGTGGCACGTTCACCATCACGAATGTCGGCGTGTACGGCGGCATCCACGCAACGCCCATCATCAACTGGCCGGAGGTCGCGATACTCGCGACAGGGAAGATACAGGACAAGGTCGTTTCCCGCGAGGGCGAAATCCAGCTGCGGAAAATGATGCCGTTGTCGCTCTCGTTCGACCATCGCGTCGTCGACGGCGCCGAGGCGGCACGGTTCGTGAACGACCTGAAGATGTACCTCGAAGACCCCGACATGCTGCTCGTGGAGGAGCAGTGACGAATGCTATAAATCTATCAGCAAATCATTAATATCATGCCAACAAAAGTGGAGCAGGAAATAACTAAAATGCATGAGGAGATAGAAGAAATTAAGGAAGTTCTGGAGATGGTTGCAGAAAGCTATATTGAAAACCTGCATGGAATCCTTGAAAGAGATAGAGATAAGTTTATCTCTTTAGATGAATATAATAGGAAGCATGGTATACGAAGTTAGATTGCACCCAAAAATTCTCAAATTTCTTGATTCTTTGCAAGACCATGAAAGAGACCTGTGCAGAGCAGCGCTAAATACACTTATAGCTCTACAAGGAAACAACCAAGATACGAGGAGAATCGAAGATTCTCCTGTACAGGTGGATTCATGGAATCCACCTTGTATTATTTCCTTGTGAGCTATAGGTGAACCCACAAATTCATGTCCGGATTCCTTTGTGGGTTCACTATAAAGATAATCCATATGAATCGAGATCAGGAACAGATGTAAAGAAACTGAAAGGACGGCTCAATACGCTTTACGGACTTCGCGTTGGAGACTATAGATTTGAATATTTTGTAGAAAATTCTATTGTTTGGGTTGTAAAAGCCTTCAGCAGAGGTAGGGGCTACTAATTCTTGAATTCTGGTGTTTGTTCGTACACATGCGGCTGCTGGGGAATTGCGTCTTTGGAACCTACTAAACGAGAGGCGGAGTGCACGTTACCGCATCTCGTTCCATTCCTTCGTGGCATAGCGCGTCGCGGCAAGTTCCTCGGCCCGCCTGAGTTCCTCACTGGTGTACGCGCCGAACTCATGCTCCTTGTCGGCAGTGAAGCCGACGAGGAGCGCCTCGTACACTTCCTGCGGCGAAACATTCGTGTGGTCAAGCACGCGGGTTACCCGCTGCCTGACATCGGTGATCATCTTGTCCGATATTTTCTCCTTGCTTACCTTGAGCAGCGAGAACATCGTGTGCACGTCGAGGTCGTACAGTATGGTGCCGTGCTGGAGCACGACGCCGTTCCGCCGCGTCTGCGCATTGCCGGAAATCTTCCGGTCGCCGACGAGTATGTCGTTGATGGGCTTGAACCGGGCGGACAACCCGAGGTGCGAAAGGCCGGCGATGACCCAGCCGCATATGGCGAGGTACGATTCGGTGATGCCTTTCGGCAGTAATGCCTCGGACGCGATGACGCTGTAGGTGATTTCACCGTTCATGTCATGGTACACCGCGCCGCCGCCGGTCCTTCGCCGCACGACGTCGATGCCCCTGTTCGTGCACGCCTCGACATCAACCTCGTCGTGCAGCGACTGGAAACAGCCGATGCTCACCGCGCCCGGGTTCCATGTGTAGAACCTGATGGTCGGGTTCGCGCCGCCTGCAACCGCCTCGCTTACCGCCTCGTCGAGCGCCATGTGCATGAACGCGTTCCGCTGCTCCAGTTCGATAATCCTCCATTTCATAATGCCCCTCACTTCGTGAGTCGTCCTCGAAGAAGTTAAAACTTCTTCGGGACCTCGAAGAGCTTTGCTCTTCAAGGTATCCCATTCTATCTACTTTCGATTGCCCTCCTGACGTTCCGCGCTATAGCCTCGGGACTGATGCCGATAAGCTCTATGCGGTTTTCGGTGACAATAGTCCTGACGACATCCGTAATCGTTTCCTCATCCTCGTCGGCGCGCATGCCGGCTATCGCTTCCTCGATGCGCAGCACGTCGTCCTCGGGGTGCACAAAGAAATCGCCGGTCAGCTGCACGCGCTCGATGAGGTCGCTGTAGTCCACTTTCACGCGCAGCAGCTTGCCGTCAGGGACTTTTTCTGCTGCAATGCCGTGCATGTTGCTATTTAATCCCGCAAGCATTAATTGCTTTATGCCAGCCTCCCGAACGATTGTTGTAGAGGAAATCACCGTCGATAAGGTTCTCAACACCTTTGCGCATCAGGATGGCTGGTTCTGGGCAAAGTATTCGGCGAGCCCGTACCTCGGCTGCCAGTACGCCTGCGCCTACTGCTTCCTGCGCCAGGACGGGTACGGGCTTAACGTGGGGAATGAGCGCACCGTAGGCATGGATGACACGTTCTCCCAGTACCTGCGCGTTAAAACGAATGCGCATCTGGTTCTTGATAAGGAGTTGCAGGACGTGGAGCGCGACGTCATCGGCGTGGGCGACTATCAGCCTGTTGAAAGCACGTTCATGCTATCGAGAAAAATGCTCGAGGTCTGCCGCACGCATGAATTTCCCGTCATCATCATAGCAAAATCGCCGCTCGTTGTCAGGGACATTGATGTCATCAGGGAAATAAGCAGGCGGTCATGGGCGTGCGTGGTGTTCAGCATCGGCTCGCACCAGTCTGCGGGCTACCGGGAATTCTTTGAGCCGTTTGCATCATCAGTTGAAAGCAGGTTTCTTGCGATGAAAAAGTGCAGTGAAGCCGGCATACACACAGGCACCGCGCTCATGCCGGTGCTGCCGTTCATCACGGACAGCAGGGAGAATCTTGAAGCAGTCATAAGGAAGACGAAAGAGAGCGGAGGACGGTTCGTGGTGGCAGGTGGTCTGGCGCTGAGCGATGCGCAGGCTGAATCCTTCTACAAATCGCTGGAACGGTACAATAAAAATTTTGTTGACAGGTACAAAACGCTGTATCAGGGAAGGTTTTCCCCGCAGGACAATTCATGGGCATCATTGGGAAGGACGGTAAAGGGCCTGTGCGAAACGCACGGGTTGGATTACCGCATCAAACGGTTTGTTCCGGATTCGCCGCTTTCCATGAACAAGAGGCTCGCCGAGCTGCTATTCCTCAGGGTGTACGAAATGGAGCTGAACGAAGAGCCGGAAGCAGAAATACAAAAGTGCAGGGAACTGGCATGGCGTATCGACGAGATGCGGGAGCCAGTGCAGTGTTTACCGGATGAAACAGCTGTTATGCATGAAGCGGTTGAAGAAATTATGAAAAGAGTACGTTTCGGGAACAAGGAATTCTGCATCGCATAGATTACTTCCGGATGCGGGCGACGGCAGCGCCATTCGCCTTCTGCAAATCAGCCGGCGCGATGCGGACGAGCGAGCGGTCCGAGCCGCCGCTCGTGTAGACGAGGGGGCGCTCCATGACGTTCGCGTCGATGAGGAACGTCGCCTCGTAGCCGAAGGACGGTACGCCGCCTGCCGGATAGCCCGTTTTCATAAGAATCTCTTCCGCTGCCGCAGGTCGCGGACGCTCGATGCCGAGCAGCTCTGCAATCCGCGTCGTGCTCGCGCGGTCCCTGCCCATGACGATGGCGACAATGAGCCAGCCGCCTCCAATGAGGCAGACGTTCTTGACGATCTCGTCGATGGTCGTCCCTGCGGCGCGCGCCGCCTCCTCGGCGGTATGGCACGATGCTGCGAACCGCACGAAAGTCCCGGGCATGGTATGCGCCGCCATGTACTGCTGCAGCTTCGCTTCGGCTTCCATGGCGTTATACTGAACGATGAGAAATAAAAAGATGGCTATTTCTTCAGATGCTTGGCGACAATCTTATGCATGTGGTCGCGCTCTGCTTCAGATGGTTTTGCGGTAGGCGTTTCCATGTTCCAATACATGCCCTTGTGGTATGCCACCGGTTCTTTGTCCGTGGCAGAAGCGCTCAGCACTTCGCCGATGACCATGACGTGGTCGCCAACGGTTGTCATTTTTATAACCTTGCATTCCGCATTGAGCGCCGCACCCTGAACCATATGCAGCCCCGTTTTCTCTCCATTGTAGAACGTGAAGCCAAGTTCCTTGAGCGCGCCGATTTTATCGGTCTTTTTCCCTGAGTAGTTTCCCGCAACATGTGCCATGACCGACTGACCAGTCGCGGTGATGTTGACGCCGAATTTTTTTGTTTTCGTGATGTTCTCTAGTGTCGCCTTCCCGGACCCGATGCACACCGCTATATAGCCCGGCTTGTACGAAACGTGATGCGTCCATTCGGCCGCCATGACGTTGGGTCCGTGCGGCCCGTCGCTCGTGATGAGGCCGACGTTCGTTATGAATTTCAGCGACCGCTCGTCGCCCCATGGTAGGTCCACATAATCACCTCATGCCGTTCTTCTATCGCTTCACTTCGAGGACAATCTTGCCTCGGGGATGCCCGCTTTGCTGGTGCGCGAGGGCTTCTGCTGCATGCTCCAGAAGAAATACCCTGTCAACGTGCACTTTGATGACGCCGCGGTCCACCAGCGCAGCCAGCGCGGACAGGTTGTGGGTGTTTATGGCATAGCCCGTGGCTTCCGCCATAGCGCGCACGCCGTATTTCTTCGTCAGCTCCTCGTCGGGCTGCTCCAGCATGGAAACGATGATGCCGCCTTTCTTGAGCACGCTGAACGATTTCTTGTACACCTCGCCGCCTACCGTATCAAAGACTGCGTCATAGCCGTGCAGCAGGCCTTCGAATGACTCGCTTTTGTAGTCGATGACTTCGTCTGCGCCGAGTCCCGTAACGTACTGCCTGTCGTCGGCGCTGACCGTTGTCGCCACGTATGCTCCCGCGTGCTTGGCAAGCTGTATGGCGATCGATCCGATGCCGCCCGCACCGCCGTGAATGAGAATCTTCTGCCCTTTGGACAGTTCCATCTTGTTGACGAGTACATCCCATGCGCTTATCCCTGCGAGCGGCAATGCGGCTGCCTCGGTATGGCTGGCGTTCTTCGGCTTGTGGGCAATCAGCGCCGCGTCAGCTGAGATATAGTCGGCAAACGACCCCGAGCCGCCGGCCAGGACGCTTGCCAGCCCGTATACCTCATCACCTTTCTTGAAGCCTGAAACTCCCGCTCCGATGTCGGCTACAACTCCTGAAAAATCCCCTCCAAGGGTTGCGGGGAACTTCAGCGGCATCATCTGCTGCAGGTACCCCTCGCGGATTTTCCAGTCGACCGGGTTGACGCCGGCTGCGCGCGCCTCGATGATGGCATGACCGGCAGAAAGGGCGGGCTTTGTCGCGTTTTTGTCAATTTCGACAACTTCTTTGCTGCCGTACTTGTTGATTTGTGCTGCCCTCATCGTATCGTCCTTTGAATAATGATTATAAAAGAGGTAAAAAGATTTACTCTTCAAAAGTCTCCTTCAGTTTTTCCTTGAACGTATCCCTGCTTTTCTCCAGCGCGCGCTCGGATTCCAGCCTGTTCCTCGAGGCTTCGACGAGCAGCTCGGCTATCGTGTCGAGCTTCCCGCCTTCCTGCTGCTCTATCTTCTGCTTTATTTTCTCGAAGAGCACTGCCTTGTGCGCCCAGAGCGTCATCTGCATGAGCCTGCTCTCCATCTCGTCGTAGAAGTCGGCTTCTGCCATGCACAGTTCGTATTCCATCGCTATCACCTATTTTTCTTTCTCAAGTTCCTTTATTCTCTCTGCAACGCCTTTCGCTTCGTTCTCAAGGGCTTCCTTGTATTCCCTGAGATCTTCTATCTTTTCCTGCTTGGTAAGGTATTGCCTTCCGCAGTATCCGTACATTGCTATCACCTCGATTATCCTTCACATATTCATTTGGGGAATGATGTATAGGATATCCTATATATAGGAGGCACACGTATTTAAATACATAGGATGTCCTATAGTTATAGGTAACCAAGTAAAGAATCAGGATACCATACCTTGGTTAACTATAGGTGACCAGCTTGTATACTATCATGAATAGAAAGTTGGTCGGTTATAATGGTTCATATGAAAGGCCGGATAGAGTGCGACATGCGCGGCATGCTCTCCTTCCACATCCTGTGGCTGCTCTCCCAGCAGGAGATGCACGGCGAGGCGATAGCCGAGGAGATAAGGAAGCGGCGAGGCGAGAAGCCGAAAGCAGGCACCATATACCCTGCGCTCAAGGACCTGAAGGCGAAAGGCCTTATTAGGGGCAAGAAGCGGGGGAAAATCATCGTCTATTCGCTGACAGCAGAGGGCAGGAAAACCATCAAGTACGCGTGCGCTTATTTCTGCAGGTCGTTCGGCGACATATTCGAGCATCAGGTGAAAAAGTGAAACTGGAAAGGTACCGCATTAGTTGGGCATTACATATAGAGAAAAAAATCTGAATGTGTGTGGCAGAAGAATGGGCGGCAAAAATAACCGTGCCATGGTTTCTTACGTTGATGTCGCATTGCCTGCCGAGAATTCTATCCTGATGACGTCCTTGTCGCGCGGCAGATAGTTGACGGCGTCTGTGAGGGGGGCGTCGTTGAGGAACACCTTGACGCTGCCTGCAGCATCGCCGCACAGGTCGCCGTTCTTCTTGTCCATGATTTCAGTTTCCGAGAATTTTACGCCCAGGATTTTCATAAATCTGCCGAGCGTGTGCTCTGAAGGAGCCGTGATTATATTGCCCTCGGTGTGGATGACGCCGTTGCCGTCGCTTGACGCCATGCTCGCAATGTTGGATGCCCGGTCGTGCGTGTGGAGCCGCGACGTGCCGAGCATGCTTCCTGCAGGGCCGTACGGCAGCTGCTTCTCCTCGCCGCAGATGACCATGTCAACGTCCGCGTGCCAGTGCACGAAATGCGCCGGTATGCCGGTCAGGTTGTACGACGTGGAAGGCGGCGCACCGGCAGGCTTGTACATGAATACGATGAATCCCAGAGCAAGAACGAGTGCAGCGCCGCCTGCGATGAGGAGCATGTTCTTCTGACGCTTCGCGCCGTGCGCCTTTTTCCGTTCGATTTCCTTCCACTCTTCCTTCGCTTTCTTTTTCATCTCCTTGATGTCGTGGCTCGTTTCGCCATGCTTGTCGCGCTTGTGCTGCTCCAAGCCTTGTTCTGTATCGAATTCCTTGCCGCACTGCTCGCACTTCATGGTGAATCACTTACCCATGGGCAGTCACTACCTGTCCTGTCGCAAGGTCCTTGTACGTTCCCATGAGCTGCGTTGCGGTGAACACGTACCAGCCGTCTGGTGCAATGGTGCCAACAGCGCTTGCCGGGTCTATCCAGACAGCTTGTAGCTGGCGGTACGCGTCCACGTCAGGCGAAAGCAAAATGGTCGGAACCCTGGTGATGTTGTACGCGGCGATGAGTGCCTTCCCTTCCGATGAGCTCACGTCGAGCATTGTTTCATTCATGATATAAACGCTAAACGAACTGAGGGGAAAACGATGATTGGTTACAGGATAGCAGCTGGTGCACGGGGCGTCGGAAAGGTAGATCACCGTGACGAGCCCTTTGACCGCGCCGCTCTGCAGGTCCACGTACGGCGGCCGGTCAGAAGGAACAGCATACGTGCCATTGACGAGCGTCTTGTTGACGGTTGCCCAGTACGTCTTCAGGTTAGCATAATCGTCGACGTCGTTCGAAACGAGCATCGAAGGAAGCGTCGTGATGCCGTAGAGAGAGGCAAGTGCCTTCCCCTCGGTCGAGTTGTAATCAACCGTTTTCTCGCTTGAGACAAATGCTCCGAGTTGCCTGAGCGTGAAGGCGAGCGTCACGTTGCTGCACTCGCGACAGCCATGGTCGCTGATGGTGGTGAGCGATATCATGCCGAGTATGCGGTTTTCGCTCATGCTGCGGTACGGCGGCCTGGTCGCATGAAGGGCATAAAACCCTTCTTTTTCTGTTGCATTGAGCTGCTGCGGCAGGTTTTTGTAGGCTTGGTATGCGGTGATGTCCTTCGAAATGATGACAGCCGGCACATGCTGTATGGCGAATTTTGCAATTAATTGCTGTCCCTCCGGAGAGCTGTACGCAACCGACTTCTCTTCGGCAATGGCGACCTTCGCCTCCCTGAGCGCGTCGATGAGCGGCGCAAGCGACGTGCAGTTAGGGCATGACGGGTCGGTGACATGCGTCGCCGTTATCCTGCCAACAACGCGCTGCTGCCCGACGTCATAGTACGGAGGGTCGTAGTTGGTGACGACCGCGGTATCGTTGCCCCTGTATGCGCCGTAGCTGGCGACAAAGCCCTGCGCCCCTGTTTTGTTCGCCTCTCCCTTGAGCACCAGCGCCGGGATTCTCGGTATGGCGTGCTGCTGCACCAGCTGCCGTCCCTCCGCAGATGAGAATTCGACCATTCTCTCGCTAGTGATGTTGACGTTTTCTTTCCTGAGCAGGTTCGTCATCGTCGCGATGGCGTAGCAATCAGCGCACGAAGAATCGACGATGGAGATGGCCTCAAGCCGCGCCGCCCGTGCTTCCTCCTCCTGCGCTTTGATGAGATTCCCCAGAAATGCGTTCGTCGAAAAGAGGATGGCAACGTTGATGACGGAGATGGCGACAACGAGCGCGACGAGGATTATGAACACGTTTTCGCTGGAGAATTTCCTGTTCATCGTGAAAACCATGCAAACGATTGTAGTTCCTCATGATTAAAAAGTAAACAAAACAAAAAACTCAGCATCCGCCGACCATGTCAGGCAGGTCCTGCAGGCTTTGCGGGATTGAACCCTGGCTCGAGCCTCCCGAGGCGCTGGTTACCGGCTTGGAAACCGCCTTCGGCGCGACGCCGCCGTTGGCAAGTGCCGTGCTGAGCGACATGAGTTGCACCGCCTGGACTGCCGATACCAGGACGAGCACTGCCAGCAGTGCCGTAAGCACCGTGTCTTTTTTCACTTTCATCGAACAACCTCCATGTTGTTTATGCAGAATTGCTAGTTCTGGCTTTCGAGGATGATTCGCTTAATGGTAGGGCCCGGATACCACAGTGCGTACCACCGTGCCATCTCGCCGTAAATCTCCTCGTCCGTATACTGGTCCCCGTAGTTGCTGAGGAACCATTTCGCCATTCCCTGCGCAGCGAGCGAATGGGCGCACCCGCATTGGGTGATGATGGTCGGGCTCTGCGGCGAGCCGCAGCAGTAGTCGCAGGTGAACGAGTTGACGATGGTCCCCCACCGTTTTTCCGCATCAGGCGAAAGCTGCAGCGCCCGGTATTTTTTCCAGGTATTTTGCGCTCTTATAGGGTCGTCAAACGTGACGTCCCCCGCTTCTGCACTGTACCACGGAGTTCCCGATGGCACGACGTTGTTGAGCAGGTCCTGCGCCGCATCGCCGGTTGGTGCCGCCATCTGCAGTTCGCTGATGGTCGGCATGGACTTGACTTTCGTCCGGTAACCCTGCATGGCCGGCTGCTCGCCGGCGGCAAGCGGCATGGGCTTGAGCGTCTTTTTCGCGCCGTACTCGAGGTTGAGCGAGCCGATGGTGTACGTGCCGCCTGTTGACGCTGATGCCATCGCCGTCGCGGTCATGAACTGCACGCCGAGCAGCAGGGCGACGGACAGCACGAGAAGCATGAGGTGGATGTCCCTGATGAACGAGCTTTCCTTGTGCACCGGTTCGTGGTGCGTTTCGTGCGGTGTCGCGTGATTTTCATGATGTTCATGAGCAGGATCGTGTTCATGCGATACATTTTTCTTTCCGTCTTCTTTTCTCGGCACGCGACCACCAAACCATTACAAATGTTGAAAGGCTTCTCAGTATTTTTATTTTTGTATTCGCTCCTATTTAAGCCTATCTCTGAGGTAAAGGAAAACGCTTGTAAGTACTAGCAATCCGCCCACAATCCAGAATACAATCTGGTACGCCTGAAAAAAAGGCACGCTTGCGGTTACGATCCCTGCATTGAACAGAACAAGCTTTTCAGACATGCATGTTCGGTTCTTCCAGTACATGAACAGCGTTGGTATGAGCAGCAGCGCTGCAAGAGACCAGAAAAATACCGCATACTGCGTTAAAAACAATAACGGCATGCCTACAAATGTTATGCCGATGAGCGCCAAGGCTGCTATGATGCCAAGACAGAGGTTGTGGCAGACCTGCCAGCCGCCGAGAAAGCTCAGGCTTCCGGAGATGCCGCTGAAAATCCCGACAAATCGTTCTTTGTACGTTTTTTTGCCCCGTTTCTTTTTCGTCATCACAGGCACCCGCTGGGGCATTTCTTGTCTGCATATGAGCAGAAGATGCATTTGGCGGTGCCTTTGATGAGCTTCTTGCAGCCCTCGCATCGGTAGAACTGCATGCATACAGCTACAGGAATTTCCATCTTCTGCTGGTGCCCGCATTCCGGGCATTTCACTGTCCCTGTGAGTTTCTTGCTCATACGCTACACATGATAATTCTTCTTAAGGGATTCATAAAAGTCGTCGCTGCAGATAAACGGGAAATCTGGCTTGCCCTCGATTCTGATAACGCCGTCAATCACCACCGTTGGGACAACCTTTATGCCATATGCTTCTGCTCTGCGTAAGCCTTCTGTGCTGCTGAGGCGGTGCTCTGCTAATTCGCAGCCTGCGCATTTCCCTATTACAAGCGCATTCAGGAAATCTTCGCACAGCACGCAGTTTCCCGTGAAAATCTCTATTTTATGCGGCATGTGAAATCATCTTTCAATGATATTTCACTTTTATAGTGGACCAACAAAAGAATACCGACATATTACTTTTGTTGTCCGCTATAAGTGAACCAAGATATAATATCTGATTATTTACTTGGTTCACTATATCACTCAGTACAGCAGCTTAGTTTACTAACATCTTTATAGAAGGATTGCGCCGCCAGTTTAATCGACTCTGATAATGTTGGGAATACGTGAACGGTGTCGATGATATCATCAACGGTGAATTTGAATTTTACAGCTAGTGTACCTTCATGAATCAAATCTGCGGCATTGGGTGCTAGAATATGCACACCTAAAATCTGCTTTGTTTTTCTATTGATAACAATTTTTACCAGTCCTCTGGTATCTCCGATAATATGGGCTTTTGGCACAAGTTCTAATGGAAGAATTCCACATTTGCACTTTATGGCTCGGCTGACAGCTTGTGCATCTGTTAATCCAACACTTGCCACTTCTGGGTGCGTGAAAACAGCACGTGGTACTTCCTTGAAATTAATTTTTTTCTTGTTCTTTGTAAATGCATTCTCAACAGCAACAGCACCTTCTTTAGCTGCGATTGTTTCCAGCATAGGTTCGCCTATAACATCACCAGCTGCCCATATGTGTGGAGCAGAAGTCCGCATTTCTGAATTAACTTTAACAAAGCCCTTCTCGTCCAGCTTCACCCCAGCCTTTTCTAAATTCATGTCGTCTGTATTTGGCTTTCTGCCTGTCGCAAATAAAATGTGGCCAACCTCTATCTCTTTTACTTTCCCTTTAATAGAGAAATTGACAACTTTCTTGCTTCCTGATTTCCGTATGCTGTTAATGCTCATGCCTGTGTAAATTTCAATGCCTTCATCTTCCAGATATCGCCTTAACAAATCAGAAATCTCAGGCTCTTCTTCTGGTATTATTCTGCCGCTCCTCTGAAGGATCGTAACCTTTGTGCCGAAATGCGAATACATCTGCGCGAACTCCAAGCCAAGAGCGCGGCCGCCTATTACACATAATGATTCTGGCAGCTCTTTGAGATCCAACGCTTCTTCATTTGTCAAATAATCTATGCTGTCCAGGCCTTTCACTGGAATTACATACGACTTTGCGCCTACAGCTACCAGGAATTTCTCACACTCTATTTTCTGCCCATTTACTTCAACAGCATTTTTAGAAGCAAATCTGCCTTTGCCTTCTATGTATGTAACATGCTCAAGGCTCTCTGCGACATCAGCGTACTTCTCTTTCCTGAATTTTCCGACAAGCTTGTTCTTCTGCTCGATGACCTGCTTGAAATCCAGCTTTCCTTCGCCATACGACACTCCTTCAAAAGAGTTACCTTTGGCATGGTAGAAAGCATTCGCAACAGTAATGAGCCTCTTGCTTGGCATACAGCCAACATTCACGCAGGTGCCGCCAATGACGGTGCCGGGCGTTGCGTTGCCGCCTATCATCGCTGTTTTTATCCTCAAATCATTTGCCTTTATTGCAGCAGCAAATGCAGCAGAGCCTTGGCCTAAGATTATCAGTTCGTAGCGCTTGCTAGCCATATGTACCCCCTCAATGATTTTTCGCAAAGTCTGTAATTGAATTCAGTTGAATGGTTAAATCAGTTTCATCCCCGTATGAAATCAGAACCTTGTCCAAATCGCTGAATACATAGTTTTCCCACTCGTTGTTCGGTTTGCCATTTACGTAGAACTTCAAAACGTTTTTGTTGTCGCTGCAGAACTTTTGTCCGTCTGGCAGCGTTACGCAATCCTTGCTGAAATCCATACCAACGCTTTTGAAGAATATCCACAAAGGCACGCCAGTCGCGTGCATATGTATTAAATCTCCGGTCTTTTCTGGAGAAGGCGCTCCTTTGTCAACATGTATGAAGCTGCTTGATATGCCATTGTTTGTATTAGACATGTCCATGGATATAGAGTCAAAAAATTTATCGTCTAATGCCTTGCCATTTATGTATATTTTCCAGTCTGCATGGATGTGCTGCGAGCCGAGGAGGCCAATGGTTGATGACGGGTCCATGTTGCACTGTAGCTGTCCGCTGTCGATGCACATATCGACAGGCATGCCGCATGCATCGCACTTGCCGTCGCCATTTTTGTCCATAATCTGCCTTGCTAACGCTCTGTCGAAGGGCGACAGATCCATTCTCGATATTTTTGGCGGCATTGTTGCAGCTTCCTTGTCAGATTTTTGCTGCAATGACAGCGTGGAGAGTGAGGAAATTAGTGCATATCCTGCTACGAGTAATGCTATGCCTGCTATGGCAAGAAGCACGTGCGTTGATCGTATCTCAATGTATTCTCCCATAGATTCACCTATTTTTAGATTGCTTATAAACGGCATATGACAGGAGAATCAAGCTAATTACGCCAAGTACCGGCTGCAAAGGCATAAAATATGTTACCACTCCCGTCACACCCAAAAGAAGTATTAGTATTTTATTACAGATTGCGCAGCCGAAAGAGAATAAACCGCCAACAGCACCGCCAGCCGCGGCGTAATTGCATTTCGCCTGCGTTCTTTTTGCATAATACCATAATCCCATGTACGCGCCTGACAGAATGGATGTTAGGGAAAGAAATACATAATCGTAGAAGTAAACGGGTGTCATTCTTATAAACAATGCATTAGGTATAAGCGCTGTAATGAAACCGAAGGCGAGCAGGATTGTCAAAGCCGCCAAACTGCCGATCAGTATCGATCGAATTTTTAATTGATGCTTAGATTTATGCTTTCTTTTCATCCAATCGCCTACGAAATATCAACATTCTTCCCGTACGGATGGATGAGCTTCCACCCCGGGCTTGCGTCAGTGCTCCGGTACTTGAGCGTGTAGGTGCCGCTGAACGGCGTTTTCATGCCATCGGTCTTTTCTATTTCTATCGTGTAGTCAATGCTTGCAGTTGCGCCGTCATTAATGGTTTCTGTGTCACTGACTAATTGCACACTTTTTGCAGATTCGTAAAACTTCGCCATCTGAGCGCTGAAGGCTTCCGGCGTCTGCGCCGTCGGCTCGATGCGCTTGAAGCCGTCTGAGATGGTTGCGTACATCATTTCATAATCTTTCGAATCCCATGAGGCGAAGTACAGTTCTACAACTTCAGCAGGATTAAGTGAAGGTGAATACGCTTTTGTTTGCCCAGCCGGCTGCGATACGCAACCTGATACAAGAATAACTACAAGAGCCATCATGGTCACCATGTTACTGTCCATAGTTTCAGCCAAGCACGATGAGTCCTGTCTTTATCTGCGTATAGATGAGGTATATGCCGACGACGATGATAAAGACGCCGCTGAGCTTCTTCATCAGCGGCGTGAGCGAGGTTATTCGTTTTGCCAGCAGCCCCTTCGATGCAGCCGCGGCAACGCTCACCACAAGCATGACAATTCCCATGCCAAGGGAGTAGAAAATGAAACTAAGAAATCCTGTCGTCGCGTCAGCGGCAAGGGCTATCGAGAGTATGGAAACAAAAATGGGCAGCGTGCAGCCGAGCGAAGCGATGCCGTAGACGATGCCGAAGTTGTAGAATGAAATGGTATTGGAAACTGCGAGTTTTTTGTGCGGTATGGCAAGCATGACAGTCCTTCCGGCAAGTGTCAGAGCACCGAATACAATGAGCGCAGCCCCGAGAAGAATGCTTATCCACGGAATGTATGCAATGAGACCTCTCCCGAAATAGGTTATGACAGCTCCCGAAATGCCGAATACCGTGAGAAAGCCGAGCGTCACCAGCAGCCCGGCGGTGATACCACGGGTGATGCTCTTCTTCATCCTTTCATCCTTCGCTTCTTTTCCGAAGTAATGCGTCAGGTACGCAGGCATGACAACGGCGCCGCAGACGCTGAAAAACGCTATGGCTCCTGCGGTGAAAGCCAGGAAGAGGATAATTACATCGACCATACAAATCATTGATGCTTCAGTTTTATAGCAGATTGTAATAATAATGGAACTTTTAGCTGTAATCTGCTATATGGAAAGAACATTGTACAATGTTCCAAAATCAATGTTCTTTACTTTTACTTCGAATGTTCACTGCAGCAAACTCTCAAATATTCTTTTCCAGCCTTCGGTGTTGGTAGCACCCGAATGGCTGAACACCACAATGCCGTCTCTGTTTATCAGATATTTGGTTGATGTCTGCGTTATCCGGTAATCAACAAGAAGTTGCTCCTGCGGCAGCGCAAAATTCCTGAAGCCCTCGAAGCCGTAGCGCTTCACGAATGCGTCGATGACCTCCTTGTTCTCCTCAAGGTCGAGGTCGGCAGCGATAAATTCAATCCTGTTGGCATACGCCGGATACACCTGCTTTGCCTGCTTGAGGTCCTCGATGCACGTTGAGCACCAGGTGGCGAAGAAGTACAGCACCACCGGCTTCTTGTACTGTGTCAGGCTGTCCAGCGAAATGGTTCTGGCATCGGTTGTGGTAACCGTGAACGCAGGGGCTTGCTCGCCCGGTTGCGGGCCGAAAATCGGGTTCTGGCGCACCTGCACGCCCTGCTTCGTCGTCGGTATGCCCTGCGACGAGATGCAGCCGCTCGCGAGTATGAGCAGGCCAACAAGCACCGGCAGAGCTTTCATGTAATTACCTTTACATATATTGTAAATCTTGAATAGTTGGAGAGGGGTATATTTAAAGATACCCCGGCCGTTTCGGCCGGGGCGAACAACAGCAGCAGAACGCCAGAAAAATGTGGTCTGTTCAGCGCTTTCCTTTGTGCATCGGGCACATGCCCATGCCGTGCATAATCTCGCCAAGGCCGACGAGGGCAAACAGCGCTCCTGCAACCAGATGTGCGGTGTTTCCGGCAACCGATCCCATACCGAACGCAAGCAGCGTTGCGCCCGCTCCCAGGACCAGGAGACCCGAAACGGTCATGCACGTGCCTCCCATACCTCCCATACGATCACCGCTACTAATTGGTCGGAGCGGAATATAAATGTTGATAGTAGGTTAAATTATAGAAGCAACATGCAGCAGAAACAGGCATGGAAACCTCTTCATTTGTTGTAAAGCTTAAGTAGAATCAAAGTTAAAAATAAAACATGCACGTGAGCAGGATACGGCTCAACAAGCGCGGCCTCGGCGTTTTGAGCCCGCTTGAAACGGAAGTGCTCGAACTTCTCTGGAAAAAAGAAAGCGCCCGTGTGCGCGATATTTATGCTGACCTTAAGCCGCGGCGAGCGGTAGCCCTGACAAGCGTTGCGGTGATGCTCGACAGGCTCCATGCGAAGGGCGTCGTCGAGCGGCGTGCAGAGCCGGGAAGAGGCGGTTATCATTACATCTATGCTGCCAAGACGTCGAAGGAAGAGTTCGAGAACACCGTCATCGAGCGCACGGTCGACAAACTCATCGACACGTTCGGCAAAACCGCCGTGGCGTATTTCAACGAGAGGTTCAGGGGCAAAAAATAGTTGGCTGTAGTATGGGATGCCGTGAAGAGCGAAGCTCTTCAGGGTGCCAAAGAACCGAAGGTTCTTTGAGCACGACACGGCAAAGACCACTGGTCTTTGCGTGCACAAGGACTTTGATAAAAGTCCTTGTCGCACCGAAGGTGGGGTATGATGCTCGTCGGATGCATAACCAACATCGTTGACCTGATCGGCGGCGAACGGCTGGCGCTCTCGATTCTATCGCTGGCTTTCGCTGTGCTTACATTGTATGCGCTGAAGAAATACGAACTGTCGACAAAACTGAAAATAGGGATTATCTACAGCCACCTCTTCTTCCTTTCGTTTCCTGCCGTGCTGTTCACGACCAATCTCGCCTGCGGCAGCATGTGCATGCCGTGCCAGGACAACACCTACGCCCTTATTGGCTATGCGTTGCCGTCAACGCTGGCCCTTGCAACCATCGCTGGCTTCGTCGTCATCCCGTCGTTTTACATCGTTTCCCACAAGCGGATGGAAATAAGCGACAAGGAACTGCTCCGTTTCGTGCACCGGCACGCACGGAGGATGAAGATAAAAAAGCTGAAGCTGTACGCCATCGACCGGGCAAAGCCGCTCGCATTCTCGTTCCGCAGCTTCCGCTCGGCGATATTCCTGTCCGTAGGCTTGCTCGATGTCATGAACAGGAAGGAAATCGAGGCGGTCCTCCTCCACGAGCTTGCCCATCTGCAGCGCCGGTCGTCGGCGCTGAAGCTGTCGCACGCGCTGCTCCGGCTCTCGCCGCTGTCGCTGCTCGCGAGGTTCCACCATGACGCAGGCGAGGAAGAGCGCAGGACCGACGCGTTCGTGGTGCGGCAGCAAAAGACAGAAAGATACTTGTTGTCAGCCAAGCGGAAGATGGACGCCTTCTGCTGCCACTATTAAAATGATGCCCGCCAGTTGTAGCATATGGCACGCTTCTGGGAGCTGGATGCGGCGCGGGGCGTTGCCGTGATGCTCATGCTCCTGTTCAACTGGTCGTTCACGCTGCGCTACTTTGGCGTGTACGATGCCGGTGGCGGGTGGTTCTACTGGTGGCTCTTCCCCCGCCTCATCGCCGGCACGTTCATTGCCGTCGCGGGCGTTTCCCTTGCCATAAGCTGCCACCGGACGCCGAAGAGGAAGCGGTTGCAGAAATTCCTTTCGCGTGGCGCCATGCTCTTTTCGTTCGGTTTGTTGGTCACGCTGGCGACATGGCTGTTCGTGCCTCAGGGAACCGTGGTGTTCGGCATACTCCATTTCATGGGAGTCGCGGTCGCTGCCGGCTCCCTGTTCGTGAAGCTCGGAAGGCTGAATCTCGTGCTCGGCGCACTCTTGATGATGACAGGCGCATATCTCGGCTCCGTTTCCGTTGATATGCCGTGGTTATTGTGGCTCGGCTTGGCGCCGCACAACTTCTACACGTTCGACTATTTCCCTCTGCTGCCGTGGTTCGGCCTGTTCCTCATGGGCATACACCTCGGGAACGTCCACTATCCGCGCGGCAAAAGGAGCTTCGTCATTGGCAAAATGCCCGGCGCTGCCCGCGTGCTCTGCCTCGTCGGCAGGCATTCGCTGCTTATATACGGCTTGCACCAGCCGCTTTTGTTTGCAGTGCTGCTGGTGACCGGGGTACCGTTGCATGGCCTGAACGCTCCAGCTCTTTGAGCGAATAGTCCGAGTTCACGTAGACGAATGCCTGATACAGCTTCTTTCCTGCGTGCACTCGCTCGACGGTCCGCGTGTTCTCAGGATTGAGCGCATCGAGCTTTATGATATCGTCCTGCGTGATGTCGGTGACAAGCTTGCCGGCGACCGAGCCGTCCTTCCATTTCACGACGGTGTGCCTATCCTCGATGTGCCGGTAACCCGGAAGCAGCGCCCTTTTCATGGCGTGCTTTTTGCCGGTGATTTGTTCGAGCGCGGCCGCGAATCCGCCGTAGACAAACAGCTCCATAATACCCCTCGCTTCGCGAGTCGTAATACCCCGCACGTGTCGCTTCGCTGTACACGCGCGTCGTATCCCATATCATCTGATAATGTTCCCGCAGCGGCAGTTGTCCATGCGCTTGCTGCAGATGGTGCAGGTGGCGACAAGCGCGGCGCCGCAGTCGCATCGTTCGGTGCCGGGAAGGTACAGCTCGTTGCATCGCGTGCAGATGCTGATTGCAGCCATTGGCATCATCCCAGTTTTTTATTGAGCGTACTCGTGAAGAGGTTCCCCAGGAGCATCGCGGCAAGCAGGCTGTCCGTCGGCGCGCCAAGCTCCCTGAGGCCAACTGACGCAAGCGCCACGAGTGCGCCGAAGGCGAGCATCGCCTTCGTCCGGTGCGGCGTCGTGCGCGGCTCGATGACCATGAACAGCGCAAAGAAGAGCAGCGTGAGGTCAAGCACACGAAACGCATCAGGAAATAGACCAAACCTTACAATACTTAATCCAATGCTGAGCAGCGCATACGCGCCAAGGAACGCTGCCGCAGTTCTCCATCTCCGTATGCTGTAAACAATGAGCAACCCCAACGGCACGAGCAGCCATGTCGTCGCCACCCACCACGATGCCGCAGCGGAAAACAGCAGCATCGCGGCGGTGATGCCGAACGCCGCAGGGTTGAAGACGTGCCTTTTGTTGAATCGTATGATATGCTTGGATGCGATGGCAATAGCAGCTCCAGCAGCTGCATACAGCGGATTGAACGGCAGTATCAGTGCCACAAAGAAACCCGAAATGACGCCGCTCTTCGGCAGCTCAAGTTTTTTGAATTTGTAGTAGTTGACGCCTGCGTCAAGCAAGGCTGCGATGGAAACAGCGGCAGCGACATTGAGCAGTGCAGGCATTCCGAACGTGTAGACACCTAGTGCAGCGAGCGCCGAAAGAAACAGCAGCATCTGGTTGTAAACATCCCTGAAGCTGTTAAGCATATACCTAATTAGCAGGGACTAAATAAAGCATTCCGCCCTCTTTGCAGGATTCTTTCCATGGTTAGGGTTTCTCATGTATGCCTCCTTTCCCTTATCCACAAGCCCGGCTTCATGTAACGCCTCATAAGGGCTTCCGTTATGATAGCCACTGATGAGATGCTTCAAGCCAGCGGCAAAAAAATCCTGCTGCGTAAGCTCTTGTGGTTCCTTACCTATCTTTCCGGCAAGCCATTGTGTGGCTCTTATTCTGTTTTCCCTGATGCCGAAAAAGCCTTTAGGTGTTCCTTCCATTTCCCATAACTCCATTTCGTATCCTGCTTCTCTCAGAGCATCATAAGGGCTGTTTCCGTAATGACAAGACAGAAGTCCTCCCAGCCTGTTGGCATAAAAATCAGCAGCTGTAACAGTTGTTGGGGGTTTCCCTGTTTTGTGAACAAGCCAGCGTGTTGCAGCTTTCCTGTTTTCCGGCGTCTCATAAAACCTTCTTGGCTTAACAGGCATTTCCCAGGGTTCTACCTCGTAACCGGCGCTTCTCAATGCAGCGTGAGGGCTTCCCCAGTGATATGAACGTAAAAGCCCGCCGAGCTTGTTACTCAGAAAGTCTTCCTCAGTAACATCTTTCGGGTCCTTTCCCAACACGTTCTCCACAAGAAACCTGATGGCATCTGCTCTTACGCACTCATCCTGCCATTCTCCTTGGGTAAGCTTTCTGTCGCGCCCGTCTGTTGTTCTGTCGTATACCTCTTTGAACCATCCCATCTCCAGCCAGAAGTCTTCCATTGTTTTTGATTGCCCATTTTGCATGCGAGAAGGATTGAAGAAAAGTATTAAAGCTGAAAGAAAACGTCACTGCACCACGAGTGTCGCCTGGATGTCCGGGTGGTTCCTGCCGAACGGCCCGTCCCAGCACGGCTTGCAGTAGATTCTGAAGCTGCCGGCTTTGTCAGCGACGAACTCTATCGTCACCGGATTACTGGCATCCTCTACGGTCACTGGCTGGTTAATAGCGTATTCGTCGATGGCGATGCCGTGGTTGTGCGATGACGTTCCGGGCGCTGCAACCGCAAGGAGGCGCACGGTGTCGCCCTTGGTTACGATGAAGCTCGAAGGACTGTAGAACGTATGGCTCACCGTGACACGGAACTCCTTGACGCCGGGCTGCTGCGCTGCGGTCGTGCTGGTGGTTTGTCCGCCGCTTGTTGTGGTCGTAGCTGACGGTTGTGTGGTAGTTGTCTCATAGCCGCCCTGCTGCGTGCAGCCGGCGACGAGCAGCACAGCGATAATGCCAAGGATGAGCTTCGCGTGCATACTATATATTTTGCTGCCGCACCTTTAAAAGGTGTCGGAAGCATACAACAATCTATGAAACAGCAGATGCTTTGCTTTCTGCTTATTGCTGTGCTTGTCGCGGCAGCCCATGGTCACACGGAAATGATGACTCCTGACGACATGGTACGTTCGATGATGGCACAGCAGGGCGTATCGTCAGCGGAGCAGCTCGACTGCAGCAAAATCACGCAGCCGGAGATGGAAGCGCTCGGCGACGCCGTGATGGAGCGGATGGCTGGCGACCACGAGCTGCACGAGCAGATGGATGCCATGATGGGTGGCGAAGGCTCAATGAGCCTGCGGCAGATGCATACGACCTTGGGCTCCAACTGGCTCGGCTGCACGGGCGAGGGGATGATGGGAAGCATGGGCAGCGGCATGATGATGCCAATGATGATGCGGATGATGGGCAATGCCTATCCGGCGTATTACAATGGTTTTGATACGGTTCTCGTGCTCGGCGTTATCGGATGGGTCCTCTTCTTGGGAACGGGTGTTTATTTCGTGTTCCTGCGGAAGGAAAACAAAAGGCGCAAGAGACGCTAAGCTGATACAGGAAACTGCTCTTTCTGGTCTTTCATTTTATAAAGCGGGGAAGCACAATAGTACTATGCTCATCGTCGCTGCGCTCGGCGGTAACGCGCTCCTGCAGAGGGGGCAGAAGCTCTCGGTAGAGACGCAATTCGCCAACGCGCGGAAGGCTGCAGCAGTGCTTGCGCAGCTCGCGAAGAAGCATCAGCTCGTCATCACGCACGGCAACGGCCCGCAGGTGGGGAATATTATGCTCCAGGTCGAGGCGGCGCTCGGCAGGGCGTATCCGGTGCCGCTGCACGTCGCCGTCGCCGAAAGCGAGGGTGAAATCGGCTACATTCTGGAGCAGTCGCTCCTCAATGAGCTTGCCAGACGAAAGCTGAAGAAGCGTATCGCCAGCATGCTCACGCAGGTTCTTGTTGGTAAAAACGACCCTGCCTTTCAGAACCCTACAAAACCCATCGGCCCGTACTACGGCAAGCAGCATGCGGATGCTCTGGCAAGAAAAGGATTTTCCATGACAAAAATCAACGGCGGCTACCGAAGGGTTGTGCCATCGCCGAAGCCGCTGGAGATACTGGAAGCGGAAGCGATACGGAAGCTTGTCAAGATGGGAATACTCGTCATCGCCGCTGGAGGCGGCGGCATCCCTGTGCACAGGAAGGGAAAGGCTCTGACTGGTATTGATGCCGTCATCGACAAGGACCGCGCGTCTGCGGTGCTTGCACGGGATGTCAGGGCAGATATGCTGCTTATAGTGACCGACGTGCCATGCACGTATCTGGATTACGGAACGAAGAACCAGAAAGCAATCAGGTGCATGACCGTATCGCAGGCACGGCACTATATACACGAAGGCCACTTCGCCGAGGGGAGCATGCTGCCGAAGGTCGAGGCGGCGGCTGATTTCGTGGCGCACGGCGGCAGGAAAGCGGTCATCACGGATTTCGCCTCGGCAGAGAAAGCGCTCCGCGGAAAGGCGGGGACGACGATGGTAAAGTAAAACGCTTTTATTACGCCGTATCTAATAATTCCTTATGAAGCGCATCAATGTCATCATCATGGGAGCGGCGGGAAGGGATTTCCACAACTTCAGCGTCTACTTCCGCGGCAACCCCTTGTACGACGTGAAGGCGTTCACCGCAGCGCAAATCCCCGATATCGCTGGCAGGAAATATCCGAAGGAGCTGGCGGGCAGGCTGTACCCGAAAGGAATTCCCGTCTACCCTGAATCAGACATGCCAAAGCTCATCAAACAGTTCAACATCGATTATGTCTTTTTCTCGTACAGCGACATCACGCACGAGGACGTCATGCACAAGGCATCCATTGCATTGGCGCACGGCGCGAACTTCGCGCTGCTCGGTCCCCGCGACACACAGCTGCAATCGAAGAAGCCTGTCATCAGCATCTGCGCCGTGCGCACCGGTGCAGGCAAGAGCCCGACGACACGATACGTTGTCGATTTGTTGCTCACACAAGGGCTCAAGCCCCTTGTCGTGCGCCACCCGATGCCCTATGGCGACCTGCGGAAGCAGGAAGTGCAGCGTTTCGCGACGTACGATGACCTGAAGAAGAACAAGTGCACCGTTGAGGAGCGCGAGGAGTACGAGCCGCATATCAGGAAAGGAATTGTCGTGTACGCCGGAGTCGGCTATGAAAAGATACTGAGACAGGCAGAAAAGGAATGCGACATTATCGTATGGGACGGCGGCAACAATGATTTCCCATTCTTCAAAAGCGACCTGCAGATTGTCGTGCTCGATCCCCACCGCGCAGGGCATGAGTTGAAGTACCATCCGGGAGAAGTGAATTTCCGCGCCGCAGACATCTTTATCGTCAACAAGATCGATACGGCGAAGAAAGAAGATATACAAACTGTCATGAAAAATGCGAAAGCAGTAAATCCAAGGGCAGCAATAATAAAGGCACGATCAGACCTCATCGTCAGCAAGCCGGCGCTCATTCGCGGCAAGCGCGTGCTTATCGTCGAGGACGGGCCGACGCTTACCCACGGCGGCATGAAATTCGGTGCAGGTTTCGTTGCGGCGCAGCGCTACAGGGCAAAGGCCATCGTCGACGCATCGAAGCACGCGGTTGGCTCGATACGAACAGTGTACAAAGCCTATCCGCACCTTTCTAAAATATTGCCCGCCATGGGGTACAGCGCGAAGCAGGTACGAGAACTGGAGCAGACAATAAACAGGGCAGTATGCGACACCGTTATTGACGGCACGCCGGTTGACTTGGCACACCTCATCAGGATCAACAAGCCTATCGCGGAAGTTGATTATGCGCTCAGTCCGGTTGGCAATGCGCTCGAGCGTGCAATAAAAAAATTCACAAGGAAGGTGAAATGAACTATGGCACAGCATCTGATGTCAGTAAAGGATCTTGGCAAGAAGGGGATACTGCAGCTGCTCAAGCATGCAGAAGCGATAAAGAGAAATCCACAGAAATACAATCGTGCTCTTGAGGACAAGACGCTCTTCATGCTGTTCGAGACGTTTTCGCTGCGGACGCGTGTCTCGTTTGAAGCAGGGATGACGCAGCTTGGTGGCCACGCAATCTTCTACCACATCAAGGAGTCGACCATCGGCAAGGAGGAAACAATAGGCGACCTTGCGCGGACGATATCAGGCTACTGCGACGCTATCATGGTGCGCGTCTTCAGCCACGAGCAGCTGCTGGAACTGGCAGACTACGCTTCTGTCCCTGTCATCAATGGCATGACAAATCTTGAGCACCCATGCCAAATCCTTGCAGACATGCTTACGATATACGAAAAGAAGCAGTCGCTCAAGATAAAGCTCGCCTACCTCGGCGACGGCAACAACAATACGACGCACTCGCTTATGTACGCAGCCGCGATTCTCGGCATGGACATCGTCGTCGCCTGCCCGAAAGGGGAGGCGTTCGAGCCGCAGCCTGCTGTTACCAGAGATGCGAAGAGGCTTGCCGAAAAGTCGGGCTCTTTAATGGACGTTACCCAAGATGCATCAGAGGCGGCTCAGGGAGCCGACGTCGTGTATACGGACAGCTGGATGAGCTACCGCATACCCGAGCACGAGTCGCACAAGCGCATGAAGCTATTTCTGCCGTACCAGGTGAACAAAAAGACCATGAGCCTGGCGAAAAAAGACGCGGTGTTCATGCACTGCCTGCCGGCAAAGCGCGGCAACGAGGTCACCGAGGACGTCTTCGAAAGCAGGCAGAGCATCGTCTTTCAGCAGGCTGAAAACCGCCTGCACATGCAGAAGGCGATATTGTTATGGTTGATGAGGAAATTATAGAGTACGAAGTCGAGTTGCAACGAAATCAAATAACCGTTCGGCATGCTTTTTCGCTTGCTCGGCATTTTCACTGCTTGCCAGTCGCTCTCCATACTCGGCGTCGGTTTTTATATCAAGCAGGCGTGAAAGGTGAGTTACAGTCTTTTTCAGTTCTTCGGTGTTCGGGTCTATGCTCAAGAACAGAGCTATAGAGTCCCGGTGACTGTCACCTGCATTTCTGAGACCTTTCTTGAATATGCAAAATGCATCAGCAGAAGAAATGGCGCAATGTACAGCGTTAATCACACACGCATTCCAGTCACCTGCTTCGAAAGCCCTGTTCATGGCGCTTTTGCATTCCTCTGCCCGTTTTAGATAGTCTTTTGAACGAAAACGGTCAACGGATCTTGTTTTCACCGCTCGAACACCACTATACCCTTCGATACATTTTCTAAAAATTTTTCATTTCTCTTGGATTTCACATCTTTTTCAGTAAAGATGTTCGGAGAAATCTTGTTACCGAATAAGCCTATACATCTATTTGTCAAATCAGACAATTTGGGCAAGATATCTTTTTTATGGCCTTCTTTATCAACTAAAATAAATAGATCTATATCACTGTTGGGAAGTTCGCTGCCTGTGACAATAGAACCATAGATAACAACTTTCTTTATTGATGTTACCTTTTCTAAAGATTCCTTTACTTCGTTTTTCAACCTATCCGTTGGTGAGAATACGATCCAAGCAAGGATGAGAGGGTATGCAAAATTTTCTTTGTTCATCTTCCACACTGTAACATTACCAACACGCAATGGCGTTACAAAGTTTAACTCATAGAAATCTTTTAGAGTCTTATTAACAGCACTATGCGAAACACCTACCAGCTTTGCTAATTCCCTTTCACTCGTAATAATTTCGGGTTCTTCTTGTAGCAATATATGGCGCAATATTTTGACTTTTACCTTTGATCCGAATAGATTTTCAGCGTAGTCTCTGAATTGCATATAATTATATACAAATGTAAACTTTAAATATTTACATTTGTCCACTAAAAGAGACAATTTTTACTCAATGCTCTTTCTGAAGAGGTACGCGCCTGCAAGGATGAGCGCAACGGTGAAGCCCGCAAGGACAGAGACGTCGAGCCACATCGGGAACATGCCACTGCCGAGAAGGGCGTTCCGCAGCCCGTCAACGCCGTAGGTGAGCGGGTCGGCGTACGACAGCAGTTTCATCCATGTCGGTGCACTCTGGAGCGGAAATAGTGCGCCGGATAGGAAGAATATCGGCATGACGAGGAACGACATGATGAGCTGGAACCCTTCCATGCTCTTCATCCGCGAGGCGATAGCGAGGCCCAGTGAAACGAAGCAGACCGCTATGAGGAACATGAGCGGCACGGCAACAAGAATCCCGTAGCCCGGCTGCACCGCTCCCAATGCAACTGAAATCGCGAGCATTATCACGCCATTTATGACTGCGGTCGTCGCGCCGCCAAGCGTCTTCCCGATGACGATACTCGTCCTCGATACGGGCGCGACAAGTATTTCCTTGAGGAAGCCGAACTGCCGGTCCCACATGACCGAAACACCGGAGAAAATCGAGGTGAAGAGCGTTACCATGCCCAAAATGCCGGGAGCAAGGAATGCGGTGTAATCCATGCCCGGCGTGCTGAATGCCGAGCCGATGCCCGCGCCGATGAAGACGAACCAGAAGAACGGCATGGCGAGCCCGCCGATGATGCGCGAGCGCGCACGCACCATGCGGAGCATCTCCCGAAGCCATATCGCGTACACGTCGGCAATCATCTTCTCCACCCCATTTTCATGCGGAGCCGCATCGTGTCCACTGCTGATGCCTCTTCCTCTCGAATGGTCCTGCCCGTGTAGTGGATGAAGACATCCTCGAGGTTCGGCTTCTTGAGGCTGACAGCACGTATCGCGATGCCATGGAGGCGTGCAATGTCAAGTATTTTCGGCACGGCTGTTTCGCCGTTGCTTACGGTTACGCTGAGCGTGCCGTCGAGCAGCTTCATGCCCTTAATCCATGCAGGCGTCAGAACGCCCTTCAGTTTTTCCGCATCCGGTGTTTCCAGCATCACGATGTCGCCACCCATGCTGTTTTTCAGGTTCGCTGGCGTGTCGAGGGCTATTATTTTACCCTTATCGATAATCGCGATTCTTCCGCACAGGTAGTCGGCCTCTTCCATGTAGTGGGTTGTTAAAACTATAGTGACTTTTTCCTGCTTGTTTAATTTTTGTGTGTACTCCCAGATACTCCTGCGCGTTTGCGGGTCCATGCCAAGCGTTGGCTCGTCGAGGAACAGGATTTTGGGGCGGTGCATGAGACCGCGGGCTATCTCCAGGCGGCGCTTCATGCCGCCTGAATAGGTTTTCACCTGCTGGCGTGCCTTGTCTTCGAGTTCGACAAGCCTCAGAACTTCCTGCATTCGCTGCTCGCGCACTGTCTTTGGCATGTGGTAGAGCCGGCCGTGAAAATCAAGATTCTCTTCGCCGGTCAGCTCATCATCAAGGCTCGGATCCTGGAAAACGATGCCGATTGATTTTCTGACAGCATCTTCCTGTGCAATGCTGACGCCATTCACGGTGGCGCTGCCCGTGGTAGGCTTGAGCATCGTCGCGAGCATGCTGATGGTGGTTGTCTTGCCGGCGCCGTTTGGCCCGAGCAGCCCGAACAGCTCGCCTTCCTGTATCGTCAGCGTAATGCCATCAACCGCAGCGAAGCCGTTGAATTTTTTGGTGAGATTGACAAGTTCTATTGCAGCCATCATCATCCCCCGTAGTAAATCCGGTATATCTTCCCTGCATTGTCGTCGCTCACGAGGAGCGAGCCGTCTGCTGCGGCGATGATGTCGACGGGCCTGCCGAGCACGTTCGCTCCCTGCAGCCAGCCGGTGGCAAAGTCGTGGACGCGCAGCGTGTCCCTGTCGACGCGCACGATCTTGTAGCCCGTCGGCTGGCCGCGGTTCCACGAGCCGTGGAACGCGACAAACAGGTCTCCCCGATAGTCGTCGGGAAACTGGTTGCCGTAGTAGAACGTCAGTCCCAGCGGCGCCGAATGGGCCTGGAAGTCGACAAGGCTCGGCTGCTCGAACGGTTCGGTGCAATGCGCGCGTATGTGGACATGGTCGTCCTTGTGGAAATCAGTATCGAGAATGTTTTTGCCGTAGCATTCAGGCCACCCGTAGTTCCCGCCTTCTTCTATAACATTCAGCTCATCGGGCGGCACGTTGTCGCCAAGCAGGTCCCTGCCGTTTTCGGTGGCGTACAGCGCTCCTGTTATCGGATGGAACACGATGCCGACCGCGTTTCGCAGGCCCCTTGCAAATACGCTGCAGTTGCTTCCGTCAGGATTGCATCGCATGATGGCAGCACGCCGCTCGTCCTCTTCGTAGCACACATTGCACGACGAGCCGGTACTTATGAAAAGGCTGCCGTTATGAACTTTGATTGTTCTGGTGAAATGCCCGCCGTGCGGCAGCCTGCCGGTGCTGATGTTGCCGATGAGCACCTGAAGCGTTTCCTTGTCGGCGCGCAGGTCGCTGTCGCGATCCTGCACGCGGATGACCCGCTCCTCTTCCGCTATGTAGAACCAGCCGTCGTAGAAATCGATGCCGTGCGGATTCCCGAGATTGTCGATGAAGGGGACCGTTTCGTCAGATGCAAAGTCGCTATTCCGGTCGGGCAGCGCGACGACTTTCCCCTGGCTCGGTATCGTGACGTACACGACACCGCCTCTGAGTAGCATCATGCGCGGCCCGGGATTCGGGCCAGGCGTTGATACGGGGCTTCCTCCGAGTCCTGAGGCAAAGACCGTCATCCGGAAACCTTCTGGAAGATTCACCAGCGCATCATCCTGCTTGACCGCAGGTCTGATGCCTAGCTGGGAAATAAAGAGATACACGAGAAATGCGATTATGACAACGGCGAACATGAGCATGAGTATGGCGCTGGTCTTTCTCTTGTGCATGATAGGTCATAACCTCTGATACGTAAATAGCTTGCCAGACGATGCTTATAGTAGGTTCGAATACTACTGGAACTTTTCATTCGAACCTGCTATACGGTATGTTCTGCATGATATGCTCCTCTATACCACCGACTGCAGTCGGTGGTTTCCGTGGAGCATGGCATCCCGAATGCCTTGTTGCATCTGCTGCCTGAAGGCAGCAATTTTCAAGGCATTCAAGATAAAATGTTCCAAAATAAACTGAACATACTATTATAGCAGATTGTAATAATAATGGAACTTTTAACCACAATCTGCTATATGGAAAGAACATTGTAAAATGTTCCAAAATCAATGTTCTTTACTATTAGAATGTTTTTTCCTTCTCAATCATGCCGTCCCTCAGCCAGATGCCGCGGTCGGCCATCCTGCCGAGATGCTCGTCGTGCGTTACCATGACAATCGTCTGCCCCAGCGTTTCGTTGAGTTCCTTGAAAGCGTGCAGGACGTTCTGCGCCGATTTGGAATCCAGTGAGGCTGTTGGTTCGTCGGCTAAAAGAAGTTCCGGCTTGTTGACCAGCGCGCGGGCTATCGCAATGCGCTGCTGCTCCCCGCCCGACAGCTGCAACGGGTAGTTGTGCATCCGTTCCCTGAGGCCAAGAGAGGTGAGGATCTCGGTGCAGTTGGCGGTCATTTCGCCGCCGCTTTTGCCGATGAGCATCTGGGGGACGAATACGTTCTCCGCCGCGGTCAGCTCGGGAAGAAGCGAATAGAACTGGAACACAAATCCCATTTCCTTGAGCCTGAAGGACGTTTTCCCGTCGTCGCTGAGCTTCAGCACGTCGACGCCTTTGATGGTGATTGTCCCGCTGGTAGGCTGGTCAAGCGTCCCGATGACATGGAGCAGCGTCGACTTGCCAGAGCCGGAAGGTCCCATGATGGCGACGAACTCGCCCTTCTTGATGTCGGCAGTAACGCCATTGAGCGCGTTGACCTCGACGGTTCCCGAACGGTACGTTTTCCGCACGTTGCGTGTCCTGATGAATGCCTGCACTAGTCAACCACCTTGATGACGTCGATGATTTTATGCTTCGCCGCCAGGCGCGCCGGGATGTACCCTGCCGCGAGCGAGGCAATGAGAAGGATGAGCGCGGTGGATACGACCATGTCGCCGGTGAGCACCGGCCTCAGGTTGCCGACGGGCAGGCGTATGGGGTTTGCTTCCAGATAGCCGGTGATGCCGTAGGTCATGCCGATTCCCATGAGCGTCCCGAGGACACCAAAGATGAAGGACTGGAAGAGGAAGAGCGCCATGATCTGCCTGCTGCTCATGCCGATTGCCTTGAGGACGCCGATGATGCGCCGTTTCCGCGAGGTGTTGATGAAGATGACGATGCCGATGGTCGATAGCACGATGACGATGCCGACAAGCGTGGTCGCGAGGATGACGACTCCGAACGTTGCGTTGATGGCGCCGACGAAGCTCGATGCCTCGCTCCATGTCTTGACGTCCGCGCTCGCTATCCCCTGCTCAAGGATGAACTGCTTAACGCTGTCCGCAGCATACCGGTCGTCGAGGCGGACAAGAATGTTCGACGCCTGGTCGCTGAGGCTGAGCACCTGCTCCGCTTCCTCGCGCGAGAAATAGACGCCCTGGGAAACGACCGCGAACCCCTCGCTGCTCACGATGCCGCCGACTTTGTACTGCTTCACCACGCCGTTCGGGTAGGTGACCGTCACCACCTCGCCGACGCGGACGTCGAGGCCGGTGATGAGCTGGCCGAACCGCTGCCTGCCGATGGTGTCCTCAAGGCGCTCGCCTGCGATGAGCCTGCCAAGGACGATGTCGCTGTTCGAGCTGAGGAATGTCCCGTCAATGACCTTATCCGGAATCGTCGTGACGTCCGGTTCTTCCGAGGGGTCCACCGCTATGGCGTTGACCGAGATGCTCTTGTCGCCGAACGAAATCTTCAGCGGAACCGTGATGTGGGATGTCGTCGCAAGAACACGGGGGTTCGCTTCTATCTTCTTCTGTATCTTCGTGATGGAGTCGAGGTACAGTTTCCCCGAATCCGAAGGAACGCTGATGAGGATATGCGAGGTTCCGGTATCGATGACCTCCTCCTGGAAGGTGTTTCCCAGGCCATTGATGAACGAGGAAAAGAAGGTGATGTTCAGGTACGAGAATGCAAGGAGGAAAATGACCAGCAGTGCTATCTTTTTGTCCCTTATAATGTCCTTGAATGCCAGGAACGAGATAAGCCTGATGTTGGTGAACGCCATACGAGGACCGCTGGCAGTTTACAACCGCTTTCTCCGTCTCAGGTAATAGGCAACAAGTCCTGCGGCGCCCAGGACGGCAACGGCAGGGAGAAGCGGCGACGAGGTGCTGTGGACAGCGACATCAAATTCCTCCTCGAGGGTCTTGTTCCCGAGGTCATCGGCATAGTCTGCCTGCAGGCGGCAGGTATGGGTTCCTGCCTTGTCGGTGGCGAGCGTGAAAACAGCGGGGGCATCCTCGTCCTTCTTCAGGCGCCCGAGAAATGCCTTCTGGCCGCCGTTGAAACTGCACGAGAGAAGCACGGCTATCGACGTTGCATCGCCGCTTCCCACGTTCTCGATGCGCGCTATGACCGTAAACGGCTCGTTGGACTGCGGCGGCCCGCCGGTCGCCGAGCTTACCTTGATGTTCTGCACGCCGAGTATGCCTTCGTTGACAATCTGTATACCGAGATTCTGCGTCGTGTTGTACGGTCGCCCCGCGCCGTCCCGGTAGGAGATCTCGAACGGTATGTTGTACGGTCCTGCCTTGAGGCTTTCGGAAGGCGCGATGTCAAACCCGGCAACAGCAGAGGCATTCATGCCCAGTCGCTCAAGCGTCTGCACCGAGTTGCCGAGCGCTATGAAGTCGGATGACTTGAGCGCGACTTTCACCTGCTGCGCGTCTCCGGTGCCGATGTTGCTGAGGTTGAGGGAAACGGAAAACTGCCTCCCCGGAACGACGTTTTCTCCAGCCTGCGCAGTGAAGAACAGCTCGGGCTTCCCTTTCACCTCGATGGAGATGTTGCGCTGCGTGTAGCTGTCCCCTGCGCTGCTCATGCGGATGAAGATGGGGTAGATGCCCGATGCCGTGCGGGAGGCGACGCTGATGAAGTAGACGTTCTTCCTCGTGCAGTACGCGCACAGCGGGAAACCCTGCTCGAAGTTTTCGCTCGACGTCTTGAGCGTGAACGGGTGCCTGAGGTCGATGGACGCTTTCGAGTTGTTGAGGAACACGTTCTCCGTGTTCGTGAATTCGACGGTGAGCGTCAGGTCGTTGCCCGGTTCCACCGGCTGCGGCGTCGCGGTGACCGACGATACCGCGACGTCGGCGAATGCGGGCACCGAAAGGGCAAGGACTGTTAGAAGCAATAGCAAAGCGGAAGTTTTTCCCACGATACCACCTTCCATTTATAGGACATCCTATGAATTTAAATACGTGTGAAAAGGATACTAATGAAAAGAATAAAAAGCAACCCGCAGGTGATACTACTATGTCAGTAAAAATCTACACGACCACGCACTGCCCGTACTGCGTCATGGCGAAGGAATACTTCAAGAAGAACAGTGTCGCGTACACCGAGGTCAACGTCGAGAGCGACGAGAAAGCAGCCGAGGAGATGATAGAGAAGAGCGGCCAGATGGGCGTCCCTGTCATCGACATCAACGGCACCATCATTGTCGGCTTCAACCGCCCTGCCATCGAGAAGGCGCTGAAGAAGTAGACACCTGTTAATGTTAATTCTCATTGGCCGCTCGATTAACAAAAGGTTTAAAAGGTTTCGTTATATAACATATGTTATATGAAGAAACCAGACGGTAATAAAATATATCAAAAGTTATATTTTGAAACCGGTATATTGAGAATACTTGGCACACTATGTGATTTTCCCGAAAAGGAATTCAGCCTTAGCGATTTGGCAAAAGAGGCGGAAGTCGCCAAGGCAAATATTGGAAAAATTCTAGATATCCTACAGAAAAATGATTTCGTTGAAATCACTAAGCTAACTAAAATCTGGAGGATAAAAGCAAATCAAAAAAACTGGAATTTTGTAAAATTCAAAATAGTGCGCAATTTGGATGCTATGTATCATAGCGGCATAATTGAATTTCTTGCTGATCGCTATAGAAACCCAAAGTCTATCGTCCTTTTTGGTAGTTTCAGAAGAGGTGAGGACATATCCAGTTCCGATGTAGACATAGCAGTTGAGACAGATGAGGTGGACGAATATAAAGTGCTTACCTTATCGCATATAGCTGGACTCGATAACACAGAGCAGTTTGAAAAGAAAATAAAAAGAAAAATACAGATACACCTATTCAGCAGGAAGGTTGTCGACATAAATGTGTTCAACAATATTGCAAACGGCATCGTTCTGTACGGTTTTCTGGTGGTAGGTAAATGAGAAAAGAGATAATAGACAATCTTGTTGCCGAAAAGCAACTGAGAGTACGACAGCTTGACGTTGAAAGAATACTATCCATAATAAATTCTGCTGTAACAAATGCCAAAGTCTCGAAAGGCATACGATTGAATGACGACAGCGCGACTGTTGTATTCAGGGAACTATACGAATCGGTAAGACAACTCGGGGACGCCTGCTGGTGGATTGAAGGATATGAGCCGCTCAATCATGAGATAAGCTTGGAAATTCTGAAAGAACTAGATATAAAGAACAAAATAAAACTCAATCACTTGTACAGGTTCAAAAAAATAAGGAATGATGCAAATTACAGAGGTTTCAGGGTTTCTGTATCGCAGGCAAAAGAAGTAATAGAATTCTGGGACACCTGTGGCAAAGAGATTCTTGGGATAATTTCAAAAAGAATCAGGCAAAGATAATTCGCTGCCCTTTCCATGTTCTGCATAACAACAGCTACGCCGCGAGCGCCTCGGTGAACTGGTCGAACCTGCCGACGATGAGCGTTCTCGTTGCTGCGTCATATGCAAAGTCGTCATTTCCCGTCACGTCGACGCTCATCACGTCGCCCTCCCGCATCACCCGTTCAGGGGGCGATTCGAGGCGGTCAGAAGTGTACACATGATTACCAAGGATGGGAACGCCGAGGACAAGTTCAGCTGCCCGTGTGCCGTTCTTCTTGTCCATGGGAAGGCCGTTAAATGTCTTGTCAGGATACTGATATACTCGCCTGTTTTGAATCTTTGTCATACACGGGGCGAAATACGGGCCGATGCGTGCTGTTGATTCTCCGTACGCATCGCCGAGCCACAAAAGCATGCGCTCAACCCAGTTCTCTGGTGCGAGATCCTTGTCAAGGCTCCGCGGTATGACGTCTCCGACAGTGCTTCTGAACTCCTCAAGAGAGCCCCGCAGGGTGATGACGCTCGCCGTGTCATAGGGCGTTCCGTAGACAGACAGCAGACGTCCCATAAAAGGATCTTCTGCTGCCCGGATTTTTAGCTCCTTCAATGCAGCAACCCTGTCGGCGCTCACCATAATCACCTTTTCATGCACTCCTTCCGGGGTAATGCGGCCTAAAACGCCGCCTCCGTCCGTGATCCCGAATAGTTCTCCGTAATGCTGGCCAGTTACCGGCTGCGCTGTCCGGTAAACTGCAAGGCTGCCGAGCGGTGTACTGATAGTGCTTTTTTCAGTGAATGTTTCATACCGGGAAGGCGCTGCATGCCAGCCCTCCAGACACGCAGCTGCGAAATCAATCCATTCGTTCATAAAAGGGCCGTTGGTGACGAGCCCTACATATTTGCCGTAAGACGAAGCCCAGCGGTAATGACCCTTCAGAGCCACTGGGGCAGAGGGGAAGAGCGCATTGGTTTGAGAGGATCGTATGGTGTCCATGCTGTCGTACAGGTAGCCTCGTGCGCTCCTCGCGCGTGGCAGCCAGATATCAGCTGTCATAGTTCAGCACCCTTTGTCAGATACATATTAAAATGCTTCGTTCGGGCATGTAGGGGCGTGGTTGCCGTTTATAAATATTTCATGCATAATATCCTGTCAATGGACACGTACGACGTCATCATCATCGGCGGCGGCGCGGCAGGGCTCACCGCATCCATCTACACAAGGAGGAAGAAGCTCAGCACGCTCGTTGTTTCTATCAACATGGGCGGGCAGACGAACCTGACCGAGCATATCGAGAACTATCCCGGCTACCTCGACCTTTCCGGGCCGAAGCTCATGCAGCTGTTCGACGAGCAGTCGAAGAATTTCGGCACCGAGTTCGTCTTCGGGAAGGTGGCGAAGCTCGAAAAGCGCGGCACCGGCTTCACGGCGACGCTGGCGAACGGCGAGGCATACAAGGCGAAGGCGGTCATCCTCGCGTACGGCAAGGTGCCGCGGAGCCTCGGGATTCCGGGAGAGGAGCATTTCCTCGGACGCGGCGTTTCGACGTGCGCGACCTGCGACATGCCGCTCTTCAACAAGAAAACCGTCGCCATCATCGGCGGCGGCAATTCGGCGCTCGAGGCGGCGGAGCTCGGCAGCAAGTTCTGCGCCAAGGTATACCTCATCCACCGCAGGAACGAGTTCCGCGGCGATCCGGTAACCGTCGACAAGATAAAGGCGGCGCACAACGTCGAGATGGTGCTCAATGCCGTTCCCGTCGAAGTCAGGGGGGATAAATTTGTCAAGGCAATGGTTATAGAAGACGTGACTACAAAAGAAAAAAGAGAGTTACCAGTGAATGGCGTCTTCGTCGAAATCGGCTACATAACACAGACCGACTTTGTGAAGCACCTCGTCGAGCTCAACAAGAGCAATGAAATCCTCATCAATGAACAGTGTGAAACAAGAACACCGGGCTTGTTCGCCTGCGGCGACGTGACCAACGTCCCGTACAAGCAGACAATTATCTCCGCAGGCCAGGGGGCGATTGCCGGGCTGAGCGCGTACAATTACCTGCAGAAGCTCGAAGGAAAGCCAACCGTCAAGACGGACTGGGCGTAGTAATAGTATGTTCTGTTGGTTAGTGAACATTTTATGCAGAACATACACTATAGCAGGTTCAGGTGAAAAGTATCGATCTCAAAAAAGAAGCCCTTGAGATGCATGAAAAGAACAAAGGGAAGCTTGAAGTCAGTTCAAAAGTGAAGATCGAGTCATCCCACGACCTGACGCTCGCCTACACGCCCGGCGTTGCCGAAGTGTGCAAGGAGATAGCGAGCGACAAGCGCAACGTGTACCGTTACACGATGAAAGCGAACAGCGTCGCTGTTGTTTCTGACGGCTCTGCAGTGCTCGGCCTGGGCAACATAGGCCCCGAGGCGGCGCTGCCGGTCATGGAAGGCAAGGCAATATTATTCAAGGAATTTGCCGACATCGACGCGTTCCCTCTCTGTCTGGCGACGCAGGATGCGGAAGAGATTGTACGCATCGTGAAAAATATCGCCCCGGTGTTCGGCGGCATCAACCTCGAGGATATCGCGGCGCCCCGGTGCTTCCTCATTGAGGAGCAGCTTCAGGGCATAGGCATACCGGTATTCCATGATGACCAGCACGGCACCGCCATCGTCGTGCTCGCCGCCCTCATCAATGCCGCGAAGGTTGCTGGCAAGCAACTCGAGGATTTGCGTGTTGTCATCAGCGGCGCAGGCGCTGCCGGCACCGCGACGACAAGGCTGCTGCTCTGTCTCGGCATCGACCGGAACATATGCACGTCGGTCAGGGAAATCATCGAATGCGACAGCAAAGGCATCATCTATCAGGGCAGGCCTGACCTCAACAAATACAAGGAGGAAACGGCCCGCTTCACCAACCGCGAGCAAAGGAAAGGAACACTCGCCGACGCGCTTCAGGGTGCGGACGCGGTCATTGGCGTGTCAAGGGCGAACGTTCTGAGCAGGGAGATGGTCGCGACGATGAACGACAAAGCTATCGTCCTTGCCATGGCAAACCCGGTGCCTGAAATCATGCCTGACGACGCGCTTGCCGCAGGCGCCTACATTGTCGGCACCGGAAGGAGCGACTACCCCAACCAGATCAACAACGTGCTCGCGTTCCCCGGCGTCTTCCGCGGCGCGCTGGATGCACGAGCCGTCCGCATCAGCAGCGAGATGAAGCTCGCGGCTGCCTATGCGCTGGCGAACTGTGTAAACAGCCCGTCAAAAGAACATATAATTCCCAATGCGCTCGACAAGGCGGTGGTGAAAAGCGTTTCTGAAGCGGTGAGGAAAGCGGCGATAGAAACAGGTGTGACAAGGAACTAATGTGCGGCTGTTGGGCACTTAATCCCATGTTGCATTCAATTTCGTTTAAAGCCTCGTAGCGAAGACAACTGCAGGTATTGCCATGCCTAGTGCACCTACCAAGAACCAGTTGTTGCCAGTGCTGACCCATCCATACGCAAACGTTATAGCTACGAGTGCGAAACTCACAATTCTTAGTTGAGGCATCCAGAATGAAGCCAAAGTAAGGCCTCCTATTGCAAAGAATAAAATTATTGCTAAAGTCGAATCTGCGGATTGCGGCAAGGTAGCAATAAAGAACCCTGTTGCGAATGCGAATAGTACGAGAGCCATGATAAACAGTGCATTCATGTGTGTTCTTTTCGAGCAAAAACTTAAGTATTATAAGCTCCTTAGAAATCCTATGAGAAAAGCTGTCATTTTCTTTACATCCCTGTCAACATTGTACACCACACAAAGAAGCGCAGCTTCTTTGTGCTGATTCTTCCATTCATGAGAACTCAGGAAATCCTTGTACTTTCTCTTTATCACCGAGTTCACGCACTCGCTTTTGCCTCTCTGATGATAAGCTTTCCTGTCGAACAGGGAATTCCAGTACTTCTGCTTGGTAAACTTTATTAGCCTTGACGAACTAACGTTCATTGGTGTACCCCATCCCTGATCACTCAGTTGGGGTATGGGATCCCATCCTATTTATAGGGTTTCTAAGGAGCCGTATTATAGTATGTTCTGTTGATTAGTGAACATTTTATCCAGAACATACCGTATAGCAGGTTCAGATGAAAAGTTTGGTTATTAAGTGAACCTACTATTAGTTGTTAACTGTTAACTAAAAGCCCATACTGAGCCGCTTCTTTCCTTGACGCAGCATTCATATTTCTTCCTTGCAGAGCCAGCATTTGTGCACGAATATATCGTTCGGTGCGCTGCACTTGGCGCAGCTTTTCTGCTCGCGCTCATCCTTCAGGAGGGCAGGCTTCTTTGCCACCGGCGTTTCAGAAAGCTGCACGGCTGGTTCGGGAGACGCGTGAAGGTCTGAAGAAGCGGGTTCAGGAGAAACTTCTGGCTGCTTTCGTCTGAAAAGCTGCTTGAGCCGTGCAAGTAAGCCCATACGAGTCCAATACCCTATCTTGAAAGACTTCTTAAGCTTGTCCGCTCGTCATGGGATAATGAGCTTCACGTAGTCTATGCGCTTGGTTCTTTTCAGCTCGTTGTACAGGTTTCTGAGCTTTTCTGATGCGCCATGCATGACGAAAATTTCCAGGCACTTGTCGTTGCAGAGGTTGTTGTGGATGTGCGTCTTGACAAGGCTGTTGTTACGGTGGATTATTTTCGACAGGGCAGCCTCAGCCTTCGTGTGCATGACGACAAGGATACAATCAAGATGCCCCTGCAATTTTTCCATTGATTCCAATTCTTCCCGCATGAGGCGGACGCCCCTGCGTAAAACTTCGGAGCGGTTGCTGAACGCAAGCTCCTGCTGCAGCTTCTCCATTTCGCCGAATGCCTCGTCGCTCATCGAGATGCTGACGATTTTCATGTGACCACCTTATTAAATTTCCAGATGATGCCGATGCAGTTTTATTAAAACTAAAGCTTAAATTTATTAAAATCTAAGGAATAGCATGGCAGACACGATTCTCTACGCCTTCTCGAGCGTCCTTCTGGTAAGTCTCGTTTCGCTTGTCGGCGTCATCACGCTGTCGATAAAGCCGAAAGTGCTCAAGAACATCCTGCTCTATCTGGTGAGCTTTGCGGCAGGTGCGCTCTTCGGCGATGCGTTCATCCACCTGTTGCCTGAAGTCGTCGAGCAATCGGGCTTCAGCTTGTACGTGTCGCTGTACGTCCTCGCTGGCATCGTCGTGTTTTTCTCCCTCGAGAAGCTCGTCCAGTGGCACCATTACCATCTTCCCCATTCGAAGCAGCAGGCTCACCCGTTTTCCGTCATGGTGCTGGTCGGCGATGCGGTGCACAATTTCATCGATGGCCTCATTATTGGCGCGAGCTATCTTGTCAGCATACCGGTCGGCATCGCCACGACCATTGCGGTCATCCTTCATGAAATCCCGCAGGAGATAGGCGATTTCGGCGTGCTCCTGCACGGCGGATTCTCGCGCGGCAAGGCATTGCTCTTCAACTTCCTTACGGCGCTCACCGCGGTGCTCGGCGTCGGCGTTTCGCTGTACCTGAGTTCCTATGTCGAAAACGTGACGATGATGCTCATACCATTTGCCGTAGGCGGCTTTATCTACATCGCCGGCTCCGACCTGATACCGGAACTGCACAAGCAGTCAAGCCCGGTGCATTCTGTTCTCCAGTTGCTGGCATTCCTGCTCGGCGTCGGCGTCATGGTAGCGCTGCTGTGGATTGGATAGTTCTTGCCGAGAAAGAGCAATGCTACAGTATAATGCCGTAGCCGATGAGGTGCCACCTGCCGCCGACTTGGCGCGAAATGGAGATTTTATCGCTCTTCTCGGCGCACACCGGCAGCTTGAGCTTCGCTTGGCACACGCCTTTTGCTGCGGATTGCACGATGGCAACCGTTTTGGCGATGGCAACGGTTATCATGAGCACGTCACCTGTCTTTACAGGGTCGACCTTCTGCTTCCCCTCGATGCCGACGACGTGATCGAACAGCTCCACCTTGAATTTCAGCTCGCTTTTCGTTTCCGGGAGCTTTCCCTTGATGCCGATGATGTTCCCTGAGAGGCTGTCGCTTTTCGTGAGGCTGGGGTCAAGCTCGGTCTGCAGCGCAACAAGCCCCCCGGGCCGCGCGGTGTCAATATGCACCCCTGATTGTATAATCCCGGCAATGGTCGTTTCCAGCGGCTTCCAGGCGTCGTTTACCTTGACGCCAGGCTTTATTTCTATCGTGTCCTTCACCTTGAGCACGCCCGACACGAGGGAACCGCCGACGACGCCGCCCTTCAGTTCCCTGATCGCTGTTCCCGGCCTGTTGACGTCGAAGCTGCGCGCCGCGAAGAATCGCGGCTCCTTCGTCTCGTCCCGCTTCGGCGTGGGGATTATCGCTTCTATCGCCTCGATGAGCGCGTCGATGTTGACGTTGTGTATTGCGCTGGCAGGTACGACAGGGGCTTTTTCGGCAACGGTGCCTTTCACGAATGCCTTGATTTCATTGTGGCTTTCGATTGCGCGCTCCTTCGAAACAATGTCCACCTTGTTCTGCACGATGATGATGTTCCGTATCCCGACGACGTCGAGCGCCTTGAGGTGCTCCGCTGTCTGCGGCTGGGGGCATTTTTCGTTTGCCGCGATGACGAGGAGCGCGCCATCCATGAGCGACGCGCCGCTCAGGACGGTCGCCATGAGCGTTTCATGTCCGGGCGCATCGATGAAGGAAACAGCCCGCTTCTCGGCGCATTCGCTGAAACAGGAGACGCATTTCCTGCTCACGCCGTACAGCTTGCACTGCTTGCACTGGTAGAAAATAGCGTCTGCGTAGCCGAGCCTGATGGTGATGCCGCGCTTGAGTTCTTCGCTGTGCGTGTCGGTCCATTTCCCCGTGAGCGCCTGAACGAGCGAGGTTTTTCCGTGGTCGACATGGCCAACAGTACCGACGTTGATTTCCGGTATAAGAACGGAGGGCTTTGCTTCTGGGAAAGGTACCACCTCATAGGAACCCATCATATTCGGTTATCAGCAGAAATTTTATTTGGGTTTGGCTCGGAATATTTTGCTATGCGTTCAAGACGTGGCTTGGCTAAGGTTACATAATCACTCGTTTTCAAAGCCATTGAACGGTCCAAGCGAGCTGCGTTGAAGTAAATTTCATCGTTTTTCAACAGTGATGGGTCAACAAGTAACTCCATCTCAGGATTAAAGGAAAATGGAAGAATAGTACCAGAAACACTGCCTGCCAGTCTTTCTGCTATTTCCGGAGTAGCAAAAGAGATGTACGTACCGTTGAACAATTCTTTAATAGCGCTTAAATCTATCATTGCATCGCCAGGCACAACACCCAGGACATATTTCGTCGCCTTCTTTCCAATCTTCACCATCATAACAATACACTTTGCCGCTTGTGAAACGTTGTTGCCGCGCATCGGGCTGACTATTTCAGTCCGTCCCTCTGAAGGATGGTCAATCAGCTTATAGTGTGCCTTATGCGTATCAAGAAATTCAATGAATTGCGCGTAGGTATCGTTCATCTGTGAAACCCCCTTTTTATAGTGGACCAACAAAAGAATACCAACATATTACTTTTGTTGTCCGCTACACGCGGAAAACAAGGTTTTCCGGTGCACCAAAAAGCTTTGCTTTTTGGGTGTAAGTGAACCAAGATATAATACCTGATTGTTTACTTGGTTCACTATATATGCTTTGCTTCCGTGCCCCCTCAATGACACCAGTTTTCCTATTTACATTTTATAGTTCTACAAGGAAAGATTCTGGATATTATTTCCTTGTGAACTATAGGTGAACCCAGTCATAACATATCCTGATTATTTACTGGGTTCACTATAATTATACAGACTCATGTTTGCTTTCCACTTTTTCTTCTTTCGGCGTTTCTGTCTTCCCCTCAGCTTCGCCTTCTTTTTTGCTTTCCTTCTTTCCCAAAATCTCTTCGAGCGGCTTTTCGCCGGTTTTCGAAACGGTGCAGTTCACCTGCACGGTGTCCTGTCCGATGGTGTTGCCGCGCAGCGTTTTCCTCCTGCGGAGCCCCTTGACATCGGTCCTGAAGCCCTTTCCTTCGGTGACGACGATTCTTTTCCTTACGGGGCCGTCAAAGTCGGTCCGCATGGGGAAGCCGTCCTTGTCGCTTCCGCCGGAGATGAGCAGCTCATATCCCGGCAGGCCGAGAAAATCGCCAGGGAACGTGTCGCCTATTTTTTTCCCCATGACCGGGCATTCTTTCTGGTCTTTCTCAATCTGCCAGCTCTTGCTGCCGCTGCTGACGACGAATTTGAAATTTGCCATGTGCTCCATCACCTGTACTGCTCTGAGGCTGGCAAACGCGAATGCAGACAAAGCGCGTCCCAGTTTTTCCAGCCGGGTTACGCAATGATACGTGTAGAAAGCTTAAATTTGTTGTACATATAGACTCTTCCATGCATCAGCTGGAAATTTTCGCTTACTTTCCGCACGGCATGCCGAAGGGACGCATCAATTATCGGCAGAAACACACCGTCACGCTGCCGGTTGATGGACCGGCAACTGTCGATATCATTGAAGATGGTACAAAAAGGGAAATTACCGTGCCGTTTCCCGTGTACTCCGTCGATGCGCCGCTGACTTTTGCGCACGCGTACCGGGCAGAACGGGAAAGAAGAAGATCTCCTTCCTATAATCCCAACGAGCTTGTGGCGAATCTTTGCGTGTTTCGCCCTGATGAAGACAGCGTGTACTGGGAAGAAAACATGACTGACTGGGCAACGATTGCAGGCGTGCTACGCCCCGGCATGGTGGCGTCGCTTCCCGGCAAGGAACGAAGCAGGTTTCTCAGGCTGCTGGCACCCATTGCGCCACTGGGTATTGTTGAAAGTTCTGATGGTTACCTGGCACTCGGTGTCCGGGGGCGCATCCACCTCGAAGGAAAGATACTACCGTTTCCGGCTGGTCATCCGGTGTACGATGCTGCTCAGCAAAAGATGGAAACTCCATTCCAGGCATTGGAGAGACTGGCATACACTGAAATGGGATTTCAGCTCGAAAGTGACGTGAAGAAAGCCATGTATTGTATCGGTGCGGTGAGGGGCACGAGCATCCCCGGTTCATGGGTTCCAGCCGTGCCGTTCATTGTCGAGTCATCATGGACTGCGCGCCAATTGTATGAGGGGTATGAAACCGCTGCCGCACGCTATGAAAACCGGCGTTTCATGCGCCTGCCCATCGACAGGAAGCAACTCACTGCATTGATAGAAAATGACTGTCGGAATATCGTCGACAACGGCTTAGCTGCACTGCTGCTCTACGGGAGGTTCAGGTTCGGCGAGACGTGGTACGAGGAGCGATGCCAAGACTTGACGAAAACATATCACGCAACGATAGTCGAGACGAATCCGTTCAACGAGTTTCAGGCCGGTTTCTTCTGAAAGGAAAGTTGCCTGCATAGGTATAGTCTGAAGGGTCCATAGGCGTTCCGTCTTCGTGGAGAGGAACGGGGTCGCGAACAGTTCTGCCAGCTGCATCCAGCGGCTCCATGGAAATTCTTACCAGACCACCATCTAAGCCAAAGTAATGTCCATAAGCAGTGAGTTTGATTCTTGCTCTTGCCTCGTGCACGTCTTCCAGAGAAGCTCCCTTGACCAGTGCATAGATTCTATGCGGTTCCTGTGACGGGCCAATTCCTTCTGCACCTCGCCTCCCGGTTTGTATGGTGAATTGCACTGGTTATAGTGGACCAACAAAAGAATACCGACATAATACTTTTGTTGTCCGCTACACGCGGAAAACAAGGTTTTCCGGTGCACCAAAAAATAGAAAATTGCGCGTTATAGTGAAGCAAATAAATAATACCGATATTATACATTTGCTTCACATATAGCAAACAAGGAAGTCATATCGTGTTTATTTCCTTGTATTGCTATAATACGACATAAGCTGCGCAATTATCTATATCAATGCAAATTCCTGCGGTGTCCTGAGATTTTCTCCAGAATACACGTCCGCTTCTTCAGCTGCAGCAAAAAGCTCTCTGTAGAGGGGGTCTTCCACCCCAATCCCACCAGTTCTCATGACTGCAGAAAGTGTGGCACCAAATACAAAGCCGCTCGCATTGGATGCAAAATAGTCCCGGAATGCATCCCCTACAGGACTTAATTCCGGTCGCCCGGCTGTCAGGCTATCTACTTTGTCCAGTATTCTCTTCTGGTAATTCATGCTATTTTACATTAAGGAAAAGTTTTTAACATCCAATGTATAGATAACTGCATAATTTGCATGACATATTATGAGCAGTTATCTGTATACAAACTGCGAATCTGCGTCATATAAGTTTCGCAGTTTAGTATATAGCATGTGACATAAGTATTCAGACATATTAGGATGTCACTGCTATGCACAGAAAACAAGAGTTTTCTGGCATCCCAGAAAGCTATGCTTTCTAGGGATATGCAGATGACATTATCTTGTATGAAAATTAATGTCATCTACTATAGTGCATGACGCAATAAACAGAGAGAAAAATAAAAAACAAAACAGAAGAATCAGATGATTTTTATCTGGCCGACGGCACTGCAGATGGGGCATCGGGCAGTCCGGTAGCACCATTCAAAGGTGCAGTCACTGCATTTCCAGGCTTCGAGATGGGTCTTTTTGTATTTGGCTTTCTTTTTCCTTACCACGCTATCGCCTCAATTACAAACGCATTACAGAACTAACATATATATTATGTCGAACTGGTATATAAAGGTTTGAACGTATATATTGAGAAGTTAGTGTAAAACAAGCTACAATCATGCTGCTTGTTTGCTGCGATACGTTTCGCGGTAGTACGCGCAGTGCGTGCTGACCGGGCATTCGCCGCACTTCGGCCTGACCGGCCTGCAGACGTTCTGGCCAAATTGCACGAATAAATTATTGAAATCCATCCAGTATTGTTTCGGCAGAATCTTTCTCAGCTCTTCCTCTGTCTGTTCCGGTGTTTTTGTTTGCACCCACCCCAACCGGTTAGGCACGCGATGGCAATGAACGTCGATCGGCAGCCCTTCCCTGCCGAAGCCGTACACCATGACGATGTTCGCCGTCTTCCTGCCGACGCCCTTGAACGACAGCAGCGTTTCGAAGTCTTCAGGCACGCGCCCGCCGTGCTCTTCGACGATGCGTTTTGCAATTTCTTTGATGCGCTTCGCCTTGGTCCTGTAGAAGCCTGCAGGATAGATGGCGCGCGCTATCTGCGCTGCCTTCAGCCGCATCATCTGCTCAGGCGTCTCTGCCAGTGCGTACAGCCGCCCGGACGCTGCAGCGGTGACCGCATCCTTCGTGCGCAGGCTGATGATGCACGAAATCAGGACTTTGAACGTGTCGCGCGACCGCTCGGCTATGTTCGTGAGCGCGGGCCGCGCCCACGGCTGCTTTCTGAGCGTCCGCATGACATGAGCAATGGAAGCGGCATGGTCCTGCACCGGTATACTCACGTGGAACAAGTTAAATGTTTAATACATTCCTGGCATAGTATGCCCATGAAGGCGCTCCTGCGCGATGTTGCTGCGTCGCTCGCCGGCGGCGACGGTGAGGACGGCGACCCGTTCTTCCACGACGCCGGTTACGAACCGTTCCCGCTCGACGATGCGCATTTTCAGGAGCTGGTGCCGCGAAGCGACGGCAAGCTTTGGTTCGTTGACGGCGGCAACGCCGAGCTTGCCGTATCGGGCAGCCGCATGGTGAGCCTTATCCGTTTGTTCGCCTACTCGTGCGTGAACGGGCAGGCGGAAAAGAAGTTCCGGCGCGCCGAGTTCTTCTGCATCGCGCAGCCCGTGCGCCATCACGATACGCTGCTCTATGCGGCGAGCTATGTGCCGGTCGATGTGCCGGCTGGTGTGCTGCCGCAGCTGGCTCTCAGTCCTGCCGACCCTACCATCCGCGAGGGCGTGTTCAGCGCCGACCTTGCGGTGATACCGGGCATCGCCCGCAGGTTCGCCGAGTGGCTGTTCGCTGCGCATATCGTTGAGCGTGAAGGCGAAGCAGGCGACGTGCTCGTCCGCGACGGCACGCTGCAGGCAGGCATCACTGGCGAGAGCGCTGCTGCCGAGCGCCTGTACCGCGCGGCGCAGGAAAAGCAGGTCACCGTCGCTGCGCTTTCCAAAACAACGAAGCTCTTCACGTCGACGGGCAAGGACCTGCTCGGCGTTCTGTACAGGCGCGGCAGCGCTTTGCACGAGCATAAACCGTGGGCGTATCATCCCATCGCGGATAGCGGAAGCCCGAATCATCGGGCGGCACTCTTCGCAGCGAAGCTGCACGGCCGTGGCCAGCACGCGTTCCGCATCGACGTGCTCAGGGAGCAGGCCGGAGGCGCGGAGCGCGCGCTCGCGCTCATCGCCGGGAACAGCAACGACCGGCGATTCCTCGGATACCCATTCGGGCTCATTGCAGCGGACAACTACGCCCGCGTGACCAGCCACGAGAAAAATTATTACCGCTCGGTCTTCGCAGGCAGGGACGACCCGCACGAGCTGCTCAACAGGCTGGTGAGCTAGTGAAGAAAATGAAAGCAGTCATCTTCGATTACGACGGCGTCATTGCGGACTCGTTCAGTGTCGTGCATGCGCTCAACAACAAAATCATGCGCCACTTCGGCAGGAAAGAATACGCGCTCGATGACTTCAGAAGGGTATCCATGGACTGGAAGGCGACGTACCGGAGCCTCGGCATGACTGAGGAGCAGATCGAGGAATCAGCCCGCATGTTTTATCATGACATCGCGCTGCTGCAGCATGAGGTGCAGGTTTTCCGCGGCATGGAAAAGGTGCTTGCAGAGCTGCATACGCGGTGCAGAATAGGGATCGTCACCAACAACCTGCGCTCAATCATCGAAACGAAGCTCAGGAACGAGAAGATACTCGCCTTCATCCACGAGATTGTTGACGGCCACGAAGGGAAGCTGAAGCCTGACCCGACATCGGTTACGATGTGCATGAACAAGCTCGGCGTCAGGCCAACGGAAACGTGCCTTGTCGGCGATACGTTCGATGACATCCTTGCCGGAAGAAGGGCGGGCGTGGCAAAAGTGATTGCGGTGTCGTACGGTTATCATTCGCTTGAGCAGCTGAAGGGTGCTGACGTGGTGGTGCACAGCCCTGCAGAAATACTTGCAGCGCTAGCGGCGTGAACGCAGAGTCATACTATGTCAGAATCAGAAGAAATCCTCGGGCATCTCAGGTCTTTGGCAGACCCGGCAGCAGCCGAAGGCATGAAGCGGTTCGGGATAAACCCCAATAGTATGCTTGGCGTATCAGTACCAAAAATACGGAAGCTCGCAAAGGAAATAGGCAAAGACCACACGCTCGCCCAGGAGCTGTGGGCATCGGGCATCCACGAGGCGCGGATACTGGCGTCGATGGTTGATGATGCTGCCGTGGTTACCGGCGGGCAGATGGAGCTCTGGGTAAGGGGCTTCGATTCATGGGATGTCTGCGACCAGTGCTGCGGCAACCTTTTCGACAAAACCGCATTCGCGTACGAGAAGGCTGCTGCATGGAGCAGCAGGAAGGAGGAATTCGTCAGGAGGGCGGGCTTTGCGCTCATGGCATGCCTTGCGGTGCACGACAAAAAAGCGGATGACCGGAAGTTTTTGAGGTTTCTTGGTATAATAAAAAGAGAGTCAGGAGACGGAAGGAATTTTGTCAGGAAAGCAGTGAACTGGGCGCTGCGCCAGATTGGCAAGCGCAACGCCCGGCTGCATGCGGCAGCAATCGAAACCGCAGAGAAGATGCGGAAATCGGATCCGAAGAGCGCGCGATGGATAGCCGCAGATGCGCTAAGGGAGCTGAGAAGCGGAGCAGTACGGAAAAGGCTTGCACGGGGATAGTCATGAACGAACTCAGTATTGTCGGCCAGGTGGTGCGCGGAGACTTCGCCGAGGTCGTCGTCCGCCAGAAGTCCGGGGAGGAAATAGAGATAGGCGACCTGCTCGTCGCGGACACGACGAACGGATATATTATACTCGAGGCGTTCGATCTTGCGTACGGCAGCCAGATCGGTGAATTATCCAGGGAGCTGATATCGGGCATGGCGCTCGAGGGCTACGAGCGCGCGCCGCTCTACGACGAGGCGATGGCGAACTACACCATCGCGCGGCTGAAGCCGCTCGTCCTCGTCGCCAACGGCCGGGAGCGCATCCCGAAGGTGCTGCCGAAGTTCTTCTCGCACATCCGCCAGGTGACGCCGCAGGACCTCGCGTTCCTTGCGAAGCCGGCGAACCCATTGTACGTCGGTACGGTGCGCTCAGGCTCGAAAGAACTTGGCGTCGACGTCACGCTCGACGGGCGGAAAGTACTGACGCACCACGTGCTCGTCGCGGCGACGACCGGCCGTGGAAAATCGAACCTCGTCAAGGTGCTCGCCTCCTCAATCACGCAGGGCGGCTATTGTTCCCTGCTCATCTTCGACCCGCATGATGAATACACGTCGGCGCTGCCGCAGTGCGTTTCGTACTCGGTCAAGCCGAAGCTAGGAGGATGCTCATTGGTCTTTAGTCTGGACGCGCTCAAGCCGCAGCACCTCGAGGATTTGTCGTCGTTCACCGACGCGCAGCAGCAGGCGCTGAGTGCTTATTACAAAGAGCATGGCGACTCGTGGATACGGGAACTGGTGCTGAGCACGAAGAATGAAGCGGACAGGTTCGGCATCCACCCCGGCACGCTCGCTGCTGTCCAGCGGAAGTTCAACGTCCTGCTCGGCATCCGCGCCGTCAACGGCGCGCTGCAATGCGAGGGCATCTTCAGCGAAACGTCGGGGAAAACGACGTTAGCTGACATCTGCCGCGAGCTCGAATCCGGAACAAGCGTCATCATCAACACCTCGCTCATCTCCGGCGAGCTCGAGGTCATCGCCAGCTCGATGATTGCCAAGGAGGCATTCAGCCGCTACAAGAAGTGCAAAATCGACGGCACGCTCGAAAAAAAGCCCATCATTTCCGTCGTGCTCGAGGAGGCGCCGCGCGTGCTCAACAAGGACGCGCTTGAAAAAGGAAATATTTTCGCCACCATCGCGCGCGAGGGCAGGAAGTTCAACGTCGGCCTGCTCGCGATCACGCAGCTGCCCGGCCTGATTCCGAAAGAGATTCTTGCCAACCTCAACACGAAGATTATCCTGGGCACCGAGCTCGCGTCCGAGCGCAACGCGGTTATCGAGAGCGCGGCGCAGGACCTGAGCAGGGACGACCGGAACATCGCCTCCCTTGACGTCGGCGAGGCCATCATCACGAGCAACTTCACGAGGTTCGCCGTGCCGGTCAAGATACCGCTCTTCAGGAAACAGGAAAAGCCGCAGGAAAAGATAAGGTTCAGCGGAATGGGGTAAACTTTTTTCTACACCGCTCATTTGTACGTCCACATTTAAAAAGCTTTAAATATTTGTGCCCGTATAATAAGGTTATGGTGTACCTGGAAGTCAAGGAACGGAAGAAAAAAAGATACAATTACTTAGTCCATACTATAAGGGCAGGCAAACAATGGAAAAAGATAAGGAAATATATAGGCGAGGGCGATGTGCCAAAGGAAAAAATAAAAGAAGAAGAGGAGTCCTTTGCAAAAAGCCTCATGGGAAATTCTTACCTGTCGGAAGAACAGAAGGAAGCGATAGATCAGATAAAACTGAGGTTTGACGCGTACCTTAAGAAGGCCGGAAAATCTGGCGTCGAAAATTTTAACGAGTGGTTTTTCACAGAACTTACCTATAACTCCAACGCAATCGAGGGCAGTTCCCTGGGACCTCGTGAAACGTCTATGATCATATACGAAAATATCATACCTAAAAACACACTGCTCAGGGAGGTTAACGAAGCAAGGAATCATAAAGAGGCACTGGAGTTCCTTCTCTTGTACAAGGGCGATATAAACGAACACCTTATTCTGAAGCTGCACTCGATACTGCTAAAAAATATAGACGAAAGACGCGGCACATACAGGACCGTTCCTGTATTCATAATGGGTTCTGACGTGCAATTTCCACGCCATTCCAATGTCCCAACACTGATGAAAGCCCTGATACGGTGGTACAAATCAAGCAAAAGAATGTATCCGACGGAGCTTGCAGCGCTATTTTCAATGAAATTTGTGTCCATACACCCGTTTACAGACGGCAACGGCAGGGTTTCGCGATTGCTCATGAATTATATACTCAAAAAAAACGGCTATCCTGAGATAAACATATACGTGAAATCAAGGAACAATTACCTCAAGGCCGTCAGAAAAGCCAACGATGGAGACTACATCATGATAGTGGACTTCCTGTTGAGCACAATGAAGAAGAACTACAAATTCCTTGCAGAAGTCTGATTGAGAAGGAATGAACCAAAAGGCAATGGCGGTTTTCAAAGCATTTTTAATGGTACCCGCCAAAATAAGGCTACTTCACGAGGTTCGCCGTCCCGTGAAGATACCGAAGTTCGAGGGGCTCGGCACGCACAGGCGGAAGCTGGCGTTTGCGGGGATGGGAGCTGAGGTACCAGATATAAAAACACTCTTTTTCTATAGGATGAATACTATGGTAGATTTGTCAGAAAAACAAACAAGGGAACAATACATAGACTCACGCCTTGAAGAGTTGGGGTGGAAAGAACAATACGTCAAGAAAGAAGTCAATTCTAAAGCGACCAACTTTAAGACAAAAAAATACGTTTTCCTAAAAACAGGGTATAAAGACGGTAGGTTTATAGATTTTGTATTAACAGACGAACACCAATCACCAATAGCTATTATAGAGGCAAAAAAGTTTTCTCTTGATCCAGATAAAGGCATTATACAAGCTACTACGTACCAAAAAGATATCGAAAGCCAGATAGGCCATGCAGTTCCTATATTTCTAACAAACGGGAAAAAGTGGTATATAAAAGAGAAAGACTACCCAATGAGAGAAATTTCTGGGCCATTCTCGCAAGAAGATCTCCAAAAGAAATTCAGTCTGTCAAAAAATAGAGCTGACCTGTCTAATATCGAAGTAAATACGGAGATAGTTGACAGATCCAAGAGTATCGAAATAATTAAACAAATTCTTAATAACTTCAGCTCTGGGAATAGATCTGCTTTAATCTCCATGGCAACCGGGACGGGAAAAACACGGGTAGCGATGGGAATAATTCATGCGCTTTTGAAAGCACGGTATGTTCAAAACGTCTTGTTCGTTGTCGACAGGATTTCTCTTGGTAGACTGGCCTTTTACAACGGGTTTCAGAAATATTTTTCCTCGACACCTTCGTGTCTTATGAACGAGCAAGCATTCAGCAAAGACAAGAGATTTTACGTTTCAACCGTCCAGACTCTCATGGCCAAACAAAGAAATGGTGAACGGCTTTTTCAGTCTTTCAGTCCGGGTTTCTTTGATTTAATAATATATGATGAGGCTCATCGATCTTATTATGACAAACAAAATCTTGTTATGAAGTATTTTGATGTCCTAAAAATAGGCTTAACCGCAACGCCTTCCAAGAGCGAAGGAAGAGATACGTATGACCTGTTTGGTTGCGAAAGAGGGAAGCCCACCGTCGAATACACGTATGACGAAGCGGTCAAGGACGGCGTTTTGGTTCCGTATGACGCCCAGATCATTGAAACCAAGGTGCTGAAGCTCGGTATTAGCGGAATGGATCTAGACAAGGAACTCAGAACAGAACTCATAAAACAAGACGAAGATCCAGAGGTATTCAAAGTTCCGGGGAAGAGATTCGCAAGGTATTTTACTGACAAGAGAACAAACGAATTGATCGTATCAGAATTCATGAACCGCTGCCACAAAACAGAGGACGAAAAGCCATGCAAAACTATTTTTTTCTGCGTAAATGTAGAGCATGCGAAGGCGCTGAAAAAGCGCTTCGACGAGATGTATCCTAACCTCTGCAACGAGACAGAGGTCATTGTCTCCGAGTTCGACAGGTACATGGATGCCGTGGAAAGATTCATGAAGGATGAGTCACCAAAGGTTGCTATATCTGTGGGTGTCCTTGATACCGGCGTGGATATACCGGAAGTCTGCAACCTTGTCTTTGTAACGCCAGTACTGTCCCGTATAAGATTCTGGCAGATGGTAGGGAGAGGAACAAGGAGTATATCAGCGTGCAGGCACATGTCCAGGCTGCCCGTCTACGACGGCGTTCCTGACAAGCGAGATTTCAGGATTCTCGATTTCAAATTCGGCGACTTTTCAAATGTTTTAGAGCATCGGTTAGAAGTAAGCGACGATACAAAATCAAGAGAAGACATCAGGGAAAAAATACTAAGGAAGCAGATAGAACTCCTGAAAAAAGACCTTTCACCAAAGGAGAAGGACATTGTCGAAAATCATATTGTGGAAAGAATTGATAACATAGACAAGAAGTCCTTTATAGTCAGAGACAAGATACCCATCATCAAGAAAATTGTTTCCAAGCCCTATGATATCAAAAGCCACGTAGACGAGATAAAGAAGGAGATAGTGCCACTGCTCAAGTTTTCCGACTTTGGCGACGGAAAGGTCCAGACATTCATATCCAACTGCGTTGACCTGTTCAGGTACGTTAAGGAAGACGACAAAGAGGGCATAGATAACGTTCGGGATTTTATCGAGGAGAGGGTAATAAGCATCTGGGAATCTGATATTGAGGCGGTGAAGAAGAAATCCGGTGAGATCAAACAAATCCTTCAGGAAAAGTTCTGGCAGGACCTAACTTTTGACGATGTCGACTTTCTTATCAGAAACATCGCTCCGCTGATGGTATACTACGAAAAAGAGAGAAAAAAGATCGTGAGAGTGCACGCACCGGACTTTGTTATAAAGGTAGAAGATTTCAAGATGCAGTTCAAGGAAGACAAAAGATTCGAGGAGTTCAAGAAGAGCGAACTCGTTCGAAAAATGGTACGGGATGGCGTGACGTGGCAGGAACTGCGCGTGATATCGCAGGAGTTGGCGAAGCTGAATTCTGCATGGACAATAGAGAACGTACAGAAAAATCAGGATTTTATTCTTTTTCTGCGAAACATACTTGACCTCAAGGACCTGCCTGACCCCGAGTACACAATCAAACAGGAATTCGAAACTCTGATCATGGAAAAAAACAAGGACTATAACGTGGAGCAGATACGCTTCCTTCGGATGCTTGCGTCTTTCTTCGCCATAAACAAGCACCTTGAAAGAAAAGATTTCACGTCCTATCCACTGGCGGATGAGCGGCCTCTGGAGAAGTTCAGCAGGGAACAGCTCCAGAAGATTATCGAGGCAGCCGAGAAGATAAAAATAAGGTAGGACAAAGGTAGGACATATTTCTTTATAAAGTTTGCCTTCTAATTCTGGTTATGGTATTGGAAAATCCGGTACGAAAGCAGGAAAACAAGGTCCTCCGGGTCAAGCTGCCGAACGAAGAATTTGTAAGGTTCGCGAGCAAATGCACCCTACACGATAGGACGATAAACAGCAAGTTGCGCGAGCTGGCGAACGAATACGCCGAATCCGGCTCTGTCTCGCACGTCTTTGGCCGGAACACCATGGAATACAACCCAAAGGCAGACAACTTTTCCTGGAAAATAATATCTGACGCAGGCGACGAGAAGACTATCCTCGAAGACGTGCCTGCCGACTTTCTGCGCGACCTGCACAACAGGATAAAGGCAAAGCTCCACGAGCGCGACGAGCTCCTCCAATGCAAGAGCAGAAAGAGCGTGCCAGTTCCAAGGAGGCTGCTGAGATGACAATGGTTAATCATATTGATGCTATTTGTCCTTACTGTAAGGTTCATGTTAATTTTTCCTGGACAGGGGCGACCAGCGGTGGAGGAAGTCTTACTAATTATCTTGAAGCGCATTTTCGCAACGAAAAGGGAGTGTGGGTTATTGGAGTATGTACATCATGCAAGAATTGCGTTTTAATAAACGGTAGCCAAGAAGATCGCCACCTAATCAGCCATAAAATTTATCCATATCCTCTCCCTTCCCCAGTAAACGAAAAAATCCCATCATTGATTAAGAAGGAACTAGAAGAAGCTAAGCTGTGCTTTAGCGTTGGCGCTTTCAATGCCTCGGCAGTGATGTCCAGGCGCTCGCTCCAGAGGGCTTGCAAGGAAAAAGGAGCAACAAAGAAAGAGTTATATGATCAAATAGCCGAGCTTGCCGACAAGAAAACCATAACAGAAGATATGAAAGACCTTGCCCATACGGTCAGGCTTGTCGGCAATGATGGTGCCCATCCCAATGACATAGATGTCAGCGACCAAGAAGCCAAGGAAATTCTCGAGCTGGCCGAGCAATTCATGGGAGTCGTCTTCGTCGCACCTGCCAGGGTCAGAGAAATCCAGGAACGGAGGCAAAAAGATGGCACAAAATAAGCTTCCTGAAGGGTGGAAAGGTCTAAAACTAGGCGAAATTGCCGAATTTATCAATGGTAGAGCCTTTAAACCCACAGAATGGGAGCGGACGGGTAAAATAATAATCCGAATTCAAGATTTGACAGGAAATATTGAAAATCCTAATTATACGACCAAAAGTTTTGCTAAAAAATATTTAGTGAAAAAAGGAGATTTGTTAATTTCGTGGTCTGCTACTTTAGATGCGTTTATTTGGAACAAAGAATATGGCTGGCTCAATCAGCATATTTTTAAGGTTGTAGAAAAAAGCAATATTGTTAATAGAAAATTCTTGTTCTATTTAGTTAAAACTAAAATTGCTGAAATGAAAAAGAATACACATGGATCAACAATGAAGCATATTACAAAAAAAGATTTTGAATCAATAAAAATTATTCTTCCTCCTGTTTCAATACAAGAAAAAATTGTTTCAGTATTGGAAAAAGCCGAGCAGGCAAAACAATGGCGGAAAGAAGCTGATGAACTGACGAAGGAATTTTTGAAAGCTGTTTTTATGGAGATGTTTGGAGATCCTTTGAAGAATGATGGAAAAATGCCCATGAAAACATTTGATAAAATCTCTCTTAAAATAACTGATGGCGAACATTCAACTCCTCAAAGAACTACTTCAGGGATTTATCTATTGTCAGCTAGGAATATTCACGATCACGAAATACGATTAGATGATGTTGATTTTATAGATAATAAAGAATACGATAGAATTTCAAAAAGAATTATTCCACAAATAGGTGATATATTAGTTTCATGTTCTGGTTCGGTCGGAAGAGTTACAAGAGTAAAAAACTCGTTTAAGTTTCAAATGGTAAGAAGTGTTGCATTAATACGTCCGAATAGTGAAATAATAAACCCTATTTACTTAGAATATAGTATTAGCTCCATGTACATACAAAAACAAATATTGAGTTTAATTAACCAGTCTTCACAAGCCAATCTATTCCAAGGGCAAATTAAAAAATTAGTAACCTTTATGCCTCCAATTGAGATCCAAAATAAATTCGCCTCAATAGTCAAAGAAGTTGAGCAGTTGAAAGAGCAGCAAATGAAGTCAAGAGAGCATCTTGAAAATTTATTCAATGCGCTTATGCAGAAAACGTTCAAAGGGGAATTAGTGGTCTAAATGGATGAACCAGAACAAGCAAATAAATGGTCAGATAGACACGAGATTGTAAAAATTATAAAAGTCAGTGATCCAGAGTTTGGATGGATTCATCTTGTCCTAGGGAAACGAAAAAAAGACGGAGAATTCGTATTACGATTAAAACGATACAAAAATTGGTTCACTATTCCATCCCAGAAATCACTATTTCTTATTAAAACTATGTTAGAAAAAGGTGCCGAGGAATTGGGATGGGTTACTGAGCTATCAGATGAAGAGATAGAAAAAATGATTAAGTCTAATGAAGCTCTAAAAGATGTTAAAGATAAATCAAAAAAGCAAATAGCTCATCAAAAAGAAATAATAGAGAAACTTCTTCAGCAAGTTGGTCAATTACGACAGCAAAAACTTTTGATAAGTCTAGATGATTTCAAAAAAGATATAAGAGAATTAAAAAGTCTCTTAAAACAAAAATCTAAGGAAAAGAAAATCCAGAATTGGTTATATGACCATCCGTGGATATTTGGACCAATTTACATAGAAGAAACAAAAGAGGAAATTACTAGAAAAGGAGACCGAATAGATTTTTTACTCCAGCGGTATGATACGTATTTTGATGTTATAGAACTAAAATTGCCTACGTGTAAATTGTTCGTTGGCGAAGAGGAGGAAATCCCAGAAAATGACATTTCTAGAAAATACAGTATGTCTTTCGATTTGAAAAATGCGGTATCACAAATAATTGGTTATTTGGAAACATACGAAATAGATAAAACGAACATTTTATGGGAAAAAGGCAAATCAATACATAAGCCAAAAGGTCTAATTGTAATAGGAAGGACTGAAAAAATAAATAGAAGAGCATTGAAGTCTCTTAATTCGTATCTCCATGACATAGAAATATTGACTTACGATGACATGATAGAAATAGGAGAAAATTTCATAAAACTCATAGAAAAAAGAAATAGCACAAAAATTGTTTCTAAAAGTAATGAGAAAAGCGATTGATATGCTCGACAAACAACTCGAATCTCAGATACGGAAACTTTGGGACAGGTTCTGGAGCGGTGGCTTGGTTAACCCGATTGAAGCCATCACGCAGATGTCGTACCTGATTTTCATGAAGCGACTTGAGGATGAGGATACCAAAAGGCAGCAGGAAGCAGACTTCTCCGGAGTCAAATACAAGTCAATTTTTCATGGCCACGAGGAATGCAAATGGAGCAACTGGCGGGACATGCCCGCAGAGGAAATCCTTGACCACGTGAGGGAAAAGGTCTTTCCGTTCATGAGAAACCTTGGAGACGGCGACTCTTTCTATAAAGAGTATATGAAGAACGCAAACTTCTCCATGCCTACGGCTTCTCTGCTGATTGAGGCCGTTAAGATAATCGAGGACATGCACATAAAGGAAAGGAACAGGGATACGCAGGGAGACATATACGAATATCTTTTGAGCGAGCTGCAGATTTCCGGCAAGAACGGCCAGTTCAGGACGCCTAGGCACATAATTAAAATGATGGTGGAATTGGCAAAGCCAAGATACGGCGATATGATACTTGACCCTGCTGCCGGTACAGGTGGATTCCTCGTAAACGCCTACGAGTATATACTCAGTAAGAACAAGAAAGACAATATAAGCACACTGACAGAGGTCCAGAAGAAAATACTGGACGAGAAATCTATCAACGGGTTCGATATCGATGATACGATGACGAAGATAGTCCTGATGAACCTGATGATGCACGGGCTGAAGAAGCCGAGGATAGAACGCCTGAACTCTTTGTCAAGACTGGCAGATGATAAAATACCTGAGAATGCCTACGACCTGGTCCTCGCTAATCCGCCGTTTAAGGGAAGCATAAACGAAGCTGAGATAAGCGACAGGTTCAGGATAAAAACAACCAAGACAGAATTGCTCTTTCTTGAGCTTATGTTCCATGTAATGGCGCCGCACGGTAGATGCGCCGTTATCGTGCCGGACGGCGTTCTGTTCGGGAATTCAAAGGCGCACAGGGCAATAAGGGAGATGGTTCTGAAAAAGTGCAGGCTGGATGCAGTCGTATCGATGCCGTCTGGTATTTTCAGGCCTTATGCAGGAGTCTCTACAGTCGTATTGTTCTTCACCAAAGGAGAGCCGACCGAAAAGGTGTGGTTTTATGACATGGAAAACGACGGATACAGCCTAGACGATAAGAGAGTTGAAACTGTGAAAAACGATATACCGGACATATTGGAAAGGTTCGGCAAGCGGAAAGAAGAGCCTAACACAGACCGCAGGAAAAAGCACTTCTTTGTGCCGATAAAAGAAATCCAAGATAATAGCTGGGACCTTAGTATTTCAAAATACAGAGAAATTGAGTACGAAGAAGTAAAATACGAAAAGCCTGAAGTAATAAAAAAGAAGATATTGGAATTGGAGAATAAAATAGCGCAAGCATTAAAAGACTTGGAAATTTAGGCTTTGATATAGGTAGATTTTTATGGGTGTCTCACAAAAAGCATTCAACTGGAATCAACGCAAGCGCGCCAATACCATGAGTATGAAGGAGCGAATGGAAGGACAGGCAAATATTGAAAAAAGTCCGCCAACCCGCGACCTCCTGACCTGCCAGAAGTGCGGGTTCAAGGCCCGGTACAAGTTCCTCAGGTGCCCAGAGTGCGATGTGGTGCAGAAATAGCTATTAGCTCTATGTGGAACTGTTTTTAGCCAAATATTTGTTGATGAAATCTGAAAAAATAGTTAATTCACTGATTTCCTCTTTGATGTCATTGTATGCCTTTATTCTATTCACTTTTTCCTTGCCCAGGCTATCTTTTTGCCCATTGAATTCTGATTCTATTTCATGCTTTGGTTTCAATTTTGACCTCTCCATTGCTAATTCTATCGCTTTTTCGTTATCGGATATGAACGTTTCAGAACCGTTTTCGAGTAGGACATCTTCTAGACAACCTTTATAATCTTTTATATCTACATTTTCTAGTTCAATAAAAAATGCCTCTGGTATACCGCTTTTCGCTATAAATGACGTTATTTTCTCTTGGCTATCTTTGAGGGCTCTTAATTTTGTATCTCTATCATCTTCTGCTTCTTTTAGTTTTCCATCATATGATTTTTCTATATTTTCCAACGACATGATTCTATATTCATTTATATGAAAAGCAAGCTCTACGACATTATTTCGCTGTTTTTGTGTTGACTTGAGATTAGTACTTTTTAGCCAGGTTTCTAATGATATCTTGATCTTCTCTTTCTCTTCTCTTATTCGCACTTCTTTTTGCTTCCCGAGTCTTTTAAGTTTTTGTTCTGTTGCCCAGTCTCTAGCTTTTTCAATTTCCTGAGAACTCATAAAGTAGATTTACATAGAAAAAGTAATAAATTTATGCAAGACGAACGCAATGAACTCAATTAGCCGTCTTTTTCTCAATCGCCCCAACTGCCCACCCCATCAACCACCCCGCATAATGCCCGATGGTGTTTGTCATGGTGACGCCGTCTGCGGTGAGGGCGAGAAGAGGATCGTGGGAGAAGAAGGCGGTGCAGACGAATACAAACGTAAGGTACGCCTCACGCCAGGGATTCCAGTACGCGGTCATGTAGGACGCTATCAGCCCAAGTGTTCCATACCAAGACCTTCTTCAAAGCCCGCTACCGCCTCCTGAGATGTCCGGATTGTAACGAGGTGCAGAAGTAGCAGGTTGTCTTATTTTTTTGGGTAGAATATGCCGATGATCATGGGGGTCCTGAATTTGAAATGGGTGCCCATGATGAAATAGAGGTTTCTTGATTTCATCCAGTCGAACAGCTTGTCTTTCATCTTCCGTTCGACAGCACGCTTGTCGGAATGCCTCCTGAGAAGATTCCGCGCAAGCTCGTTTATTTCCCAGTCTATGGCTATGATTTTATGCGGCTTTTCAGCGCAGCATTCGCCTCCGCACCTGAATAGGTAACGGACTTCTATCGGCATCTTGACTTTTTCCCTCGTCTCAAGACTTCCGGTTATGAGTGAGAAGTACTTCTGATCGTCATATAATCTGGTGTCATTCACTGCAATCTCGATACCTTCGAGCTGTGGCTTTATGACGCATATACTGTCCCCGTGTTCTTCCATATCAGATATATGGCAGTGTAGTGTCTCCAATCTCTTCGATATATCGCTTTCAGTTTGGGGTAAATTAAGATTCCTGTAGCTTGAAATCTTCCTGCTTTCCTTCCGCTTGTCCTTGTCGCTGGCGGCGATCTCGGCTTCTATAAGGTCTTTTTTCTTGAACGGAACCGATATCTTTCCGTACCGGAACTCAAATGGATACAGCCTCCTCCATTCATTGTTGTCCGTAAGACCAGCGACGCAAACGGTATGCCCGTATTTTTTGCTTTCCTCGGGCATTGCCCGTACCAGAATGAGGATCCGTTCCGTTGTCATAAATGCACTACCTTTGTTCCGTGGTTTTCTATCTCATCCGCTACTATTTGCCGATGGCATCTTTCTTTCTCGCTTTCGAAACAAAGCAGTGCTATCCTTTTTTCTTTACCAGATTTTATTACTGCCTCGAGTTCATTATTGTTATGTTCGCGTATTCTTCTTCTGTAATCGGAAAACAATTTCTTGTAGTCCTCGGGGGAGTCGAGGTCCTTTCTCAGGCTGCCCTCTATGCCCAGGTCTTTTATGTGAACGTACTCTATTCCAACATTTCCTAGTTTGGTTCTAAGTCTGTTCTGAATAAAGTCGAACCGCATGCTGAAAGGGTTGAATCGTATATCTATAACAACTTCTATCTGGTTTTCTATGAGAGCATTCAGGAAGCTGTCTATATCCATGCCTTCATAGCCTATCGTAAAAATAGCCGGTGGCATTTTTTCTATTTCCGGCTTTGAAAGTTCGCTTTTTACTGTGTATTGGGGGTACTTTTCGTATACATATGCCCTTATTTTGCTTTCAGTCGCAAACCCTGTTATGATATTTCTTGCCTTAGACTGCATTTCTTTGTCTGGTTTGATTTTCAGTCTTCCCAGTGAAGTAATCTTTAATGCATCATCTACGAACCCCGCCTTTTGGAGTCTGTTCAGGTCATCGTAGGAAACCGATGAAAAAGGTCCGTACTTGTATGGATAAAACGAATAGAATTTTATCGTACCGTCGAGGTTGCCCTCTTCTTTCAGCAAAAAAAGAGTTTTCATCATATACGTTTTTGATCGAATCCCGCTTCTATGCATCTCGTCCAGTACGAGCATCAGTATTTTTTGTTTCTGTGTCAGAACTTTCATGCTATCACTAGTTTGTATAATAGTCCGTGGTGGACATATAAGGGTTAGCCGGGCATCGAAAAGTGAAAAGTGCTTTTTAACCCGTCGGCAGTGCCGCCCGCCTCCGAGGACGTGTTATAGTGGAACAACAAAAGAATACCGACATATTACTTTTGTTGTCCGCTATAAGTGAACCAAGATATAATACCTGATTATTTACTTGGTTCACTATATTTCACCTATAACCATTAAGAAGTTTCCCGGCGTCTTAGTCTCATGAAGTTCGCCCACTTCTCCGACGTGCATCTGGGCTCGTGGAGCTCGCATCCCGAGATGCACGAGCTGGCGCTGCAGACGTTCGAGAAATCGATGGACATATGCCTTGCCGAGCCGGTGGATTTCATCCTCATTGCCGGAGATTTGTTCGACACATCGCTGCCGTCAGTTGATGTATTGCGCAGGGCTGCGGTGAAGTTCAGGCAGTGCAGGGAAGCCGGCGTAGCGGTGTACGTCATCCCCGGCTCCCACGATTTCTCGCCGACCGGCAAGACGTTCATCAACGTGCTCGAGGACGCCGGGCTTGTCGTCAACGTGGCGAAAGGCTCGGAAGCAAACGGCAAGCTCAGGCTGCAGGTGACCGAGGACACGAAGACCGGCGCGAAGCTGTGCGGCGTCGTCGGCAGGGCAGGAGCGCTCGAGTCGCGCTACTTCGAGCAGCTTGACCGGAGCGTCGAGCAGGAGAACGGCTTCAAGATATTCATGTTCCACTCGGCAATCGCCGAGTACAAGCCCGAGCATCTCAGGGAAATGCCGGCGTTGCCGCTGTCGCTGCTGCCGAGAGGCTTCGATTATTACGCTGCAGGCCACGTGCATCACGTCTTCGAGAAGGACGAGCCGGGCTTTGGCAAAATTGTGTTCCCCGGCGCGCTCTTCCCAACAGAGTTCGCCGAAATCGAGAAGTACGATCCCGGCTTTTTCATCGTCGAGCAGCGCAGCGCGCTGCACGCAACGCGAAGAACGGTCAAGCTCCACAACGTGCTGCTCATCGACGTGGCAGTTGACAATAAAACGCCGAAAGCGGTTGAAGCGGAAATCCACGGCCGCATCGCTGCCGCGTCGATGCAGGGTTCCATCGTGCTCCTGCGTGTCCGCGGGGTCCTCGACGGCAGGCCGTCTGGCATCGACTTCCGCTCGCTGTGCGCAGCGGCGTACATGAAGGGTGCCTTTGCTGTCAAGAGGAGCACGTCGCAGATGACGACCAAAGAGCTCGAGCAGATACAGGTGCGCCATACCGCGTCAATCGAGGAGCTGGAAAAAATGATTATCCGCGAGCATGTGGGAAAAATCCGCTCGCCGTTCACGGATGAAGGTGCGGCGACCACGAGGCTTATGGAAGCCCTCAACGATGAGAAGCAGGAAGGGGAGTACAGCCAGACATATGAAGAGCGCATCCTCGGCAACGCCCGCCGCGCGCTCGGCATGGATTAGAGGCAGTTGTTGTGATTCTCAAGTCCCTCAAGCTGAAGAACATCCGTTCCTACGTTGACGAGACAATAGTCTTTCCGTTAGGCTCGGTGCTGCTCTCGGGAGACATCGGGTCGGGGAAGTCGACCATCCTCCTTGCCATTGATTTCGCGTTCTTCGGCCTGCAGAAAGGCGAGATTGCCGGCTCCGAGCTGCTCCGGCACGGAAAGAATGCCGGCTCGGTGGAACTGGAATTCGAGCTGGATGGGAAGCGCATCGTCATCACGCGCACGCTGCGGAGGAACACCGGCGGTATTGGCCAGCACGCAGGCGGCATAGAAGTCGGCGGTGTATTCGAGGAACTCATGCCGACCGAGATGAAAGCCCGCATACTGCAACTGTTCGGCTACCCGAAAGCAGCGCTCAGGAAGAACATCCCGCTGTTCCGGTACACGGTGTACACGCCGCAGGAGCAGATGAAATACATATTGTTCGACCAGGAACTCCGCATGGACGTTCTGAGAAAGCTGTTCGGCATCGACAAATACCGAATTATCAGGGAGAATTCCCGCCTGCTTCTGGCAGAACTGCGCAGCCGCAAGCGCGAGAAGGACGCGCTGGCAAAGGATATCGATGCCACGGTGAGGGAAAAGGAGGAGAAGGAGTTGCTGCTGGTAACGCTGAAGGAGGAGCAGGCACGCACAGCGGAAGGAATCCAGAAGCTTAACGGGCAGATCGAGGCCAGCCGCGCAGGTCTCGCAGGGCTCAGGGAAGCTATTGCAGAAACGCAGAAGCTGAAGCAGCAGGTCGTACAGAAGGAGACCGAAATCAAGACGCGAAGGGTGCGGCTGCGCGGCATTGATGACGAACGTGACGTCCTTGAAGCAAAGCTGGCTTCCGCTGCGCGCGAGATGGGCCGGTACGCATTGCTCGAGCAGCCCCGGCGGGACGAGCGTACCATACATAATGAAATACGGCGCACGGAGAAGGAGCGTGATGATGTTATGCAGCACCGCGCTATCGTCCGTGCAGACGCGAAGAACCATGAGTCGATTCTCAATGAAGGCATGTGCTCGGTCTGTGGCAGGAAGGTGGACGACATGCAGCTGTTCTCGAGGAGCGTGGACAGCAAGCGCGCACTCATGGAGCAACTTGACGCGCAGCTTGCCTCGATTGAGGAGCAGCTGCTCAACCTGAGGAAAGAACAGGAAGCGATACGGAAGTTCATGTTCGACAGCGAGAAAAAGGCGCATCACGAACAGCTGCATGCCGACATGCGCGGCAGGAAAGAGAAGGCTGAAGCAGAGCGCGCAGCGCTGGACAGCGAAATAGCTGTCCTGAGCAGGGACCTCGCCCTTCTTGTTCCTGGAGCCGGGCGCAGCGCGCTGCTTGAAGCGCAGTATGCCGATATCGAGAAAGCTGCCCACCAGCTGACGCTTGAGAAGCTTGCGCTGGAACGGGCGATGGCGAAGGCAGAGCAGAAAATCGAAGATACAGGGCAGCGCGTGCAGGCACTGTCGGCTGAGATGGATGGAAAACAGAAGGCGGCTGAGGAAGGCGCGCAGCTCGGCGATGTCATCAACTGGCTTGACCAGTATCTGGCAACCCTCATGGACGTGATGGAGCGCCACGTCATGCTCGCCATCCAGAGGGAATTCGATGCGTTCTTCAGGCACTGGTTTTCGGTCATCATGGGCGAGGAAAATCTTGACGTGAAAATAGACGAGAGCTTCTCGCCGGTCATCGAGCAGAACAGCTTCGAGACCGACTACGCGAACCTTTCAGGCGGGGAGAAGACGGCGGTCGCGCTTGCGTACCGGCTTGCGCTCAACAAGGTCATCAACATGATGATAGAAACGATACAGACAAAGGATGTCCTCATCCTTGACGAGCCGACGGACGGCTTCAGCCCGGAACAGCTCGACAGGATACGGGACGTGATACGGGAGCTGGGGCTGCAACAGGTTGTTATCGTATCGCACGAGCCGAAGATAGACACCTTCGTCGACAGCGTCATCCGGATTGCCAAGGACCAGCACGTGTCGAGGGTGGTGAAGGAAAACTAAGCTGCCGGTTTTTCAATAAGCTCACGGTACCACGCCTGCACGACCTTCGGCTCATCGGCCTTGTCAACGACAACTTCTATGACCCCGGACTTGCGGCCTATGCTGCTCGCATCGGGCGTTTTGAAGATATCGACATCAGTTAATGCCGCTTTGGCCCTTCGTTCGATGTCCATTCCTCCCAGCATGCCCGATCCGGCTGCGGCAATATACGCGTCCTCGTTGCCTGAGTATGCCACCATGATTTCGCCCGCGCGAACAGCCGCTTCGAGCACATCGCGGACAAGCTCGCGCCCCCTCAGCGAGACGCCGATGTTCTGGTACCTGCTCCTTCCGCCGAGGTCGAACCAGTCGGCAGGGGTGTCGCACAGCCTGGCGAAAACGGCTCCCACATTGCCCCGCATGCCGTACCGCTCGATATCCGTTGATACGATAAACCTTACCGTCACCGGGGTGGCATCAGGATTGATGCGGGTCGCGTGGTTCATGTCATCATCGGTTATGCGCACGCGTCCGTGGGGATTAGCAGCGAAGAAGGCTCCCAGCGGCTCGACAGCCCTGTCGGTTTGCAGCCCTGCTCCAAATGCTCCGGCGACCTCTGCTTCTTTCAGATCTATTTCATCAACAGGCGGTGCGTCGTCGACGAACCTCCGGGGCGCCGCTGTCAGCGGACTCCGCGATACAAATGTCACGTCTTCTGCGCCAAGCGTATAGCCAAGGGTAGCAGCGGTGGTATCGCCGCCTCCCCTGCCGAGCGTCCGCACCTCCCTGCCGTATACGCCAACGCCGCCGGGGACGACGAGAATGCCGTTTTTTAGATGCAATGCATACGCTGCTGCAATTTTGCGCGACTCTTCGAGGTCGACCTCGTCTGCCGTTCCCCTTTTCGGCAGGATTACCGGAAACAGGGTGTCAGTAACGTCAGCAAGCGTGGATTGGATGCCAGCCTGGCGAAGATACGCGTGGAGAACGTAAGCTGCTGCCCTGTCAGGCAGAGCGAGCAGCCATTGCTGCAGATGGTCAGCCTCACCACTGAAGTACGGGGAACAGGAACGATAGATTGCATCCATGAATTTGTTCAGATGCTCGTCATGCAAATCGCTCACAAGATTCCCGTAGCGGCGGAACAAATACTCAGGGTCGGCTCTGAAGGAGTTGGGGCCGTTGGCAGCTTTGCGCAGGTAGAGCGAATGCGCTACGTCATCCGTTGTATCGCCGAAAGCAACAGCGACCGCAGCAATCCCGTCTCTTCCTTTGCGTCCCCGGTGCTCGCTCAGGTACGTCCCTATCTTTTCAAGCCTGGGCAGCGTCGTCATTGATCCGCTGTTGTATTTTACCACTGACCGCATAGAAATGCAAGATGTACTATGCGGAAATATTCTTAAAACAGTGGGAAATTAATGGGATTTACGGGATTCGTAAACCGTGGAGAGAATTACGGTATTGTCAGATTCTCAAAACCTGACAATTTGTGCGATTGAAAAGCAATCAGCACAATATTCGTAATTGATCAGGCGGCGACTTTTGATCTGGGGCTTATCTTCTGCTTGCATGCGAAGCAGACCCAGCGTTCCTTGATCCGGTCGACGAGCCTCGTCTTGCTGCATTCGGCGCACCGGGAAATAGACAGTTTCATCATGTCAGAACACACCATGAATATATGTGATGTACTCGGTTCTGGAAGGAACCTGCTATTATTAGCGACAGGCTGCATTTAAAGATTTTTTCTGAATGAGTGAGAAAAAGTATTTTGCAAAAAAATCAAAAACGCCGGACTGCGACGCGCTCCATCTCATCTTCTGCGCTGCTGCGGCTGCACGGGAGGCTGTGCATAGGGCGGTTTGTAGCCGCTCTTCATGAGCTCCTTCGCCTGCTCGACGCCTGATTTCACGTATATAATCATCCGGTTGCGCTCGTACCCCGATATCTGCTGCTCCTCGAGCAGCACGAGCGTCGGCTCAATCTGGTCGAGAAGCTTGAGAGCAGCGAGGCGCCGTTCCCTGTTGTGCTGCCTGTCCGCGCGCTCGCGGATCCAGTCGTATCTTTTCCGCAGGCCGTAGATTTTTCTCCGCGGGCTGAGGAGAAATTGCACATAGCCGGTGATTTTGCCGAAAACCATGGTTTTCCCTGCCACTCCATTAAATATTCGTTCCGGCACTATAAATTACTATGCCCCACATCGGCGTCGATGAGGCGGGGAAGGGGGACTACTTCGGCTATCTCGTCGTTGCAGCGGTCTACGTCGACGACCAGACGGAATCGAGACTGAAGGCGCTCGGCGTCAAGGACTCGAAGATGCTTTCTGATGCCGCAGTCAAGGGACTCGCTGCAAAAATCAGGAAGCTCTGCATGCACGACATCGTGCGGATATCGCCCGAAAAGTACAACATGCTGTACGCGAAATTCAAGTCGCTCAACCGCCTTCTTGCATGGGGCCATTCGCGCGCCATAGAAAACGTGCTCGACCATGTGGAGTGCGATGTTGTCATCACCGACAAGTTCGGCGACGAGAAACTGGTGAAGGACGCGCTTTTCGAGAAAGGAAAAAAAGTACAGCTGCTGCAAAGGATACATGCCGAGCAGGATACCGCGGTTGCCGCGGCATCTATCCTCGCCCGCCAGGAATTCCTGGCAACGCTCCGGATGCTCGGCAGGGAAGTCGGCATGGTGCTGCCGAAGGGTGCCACCCACGTCGAGGACGCGGCACGGCAGATGGTGCAGACGCACGGCACTGAGTCACTGGGCTTTGTCGCAAAGCTCCACTTCAAGATAACGAAGAGAATTTTAGCTCAGGCTGCAAAATAGGTGCATGAGATTCAGGAATCGCATCGAAGCAGGGGGGCTGCTTGCCCGGAACATCGTCGCGCGGAATGCTGTTGTCCTCGGCATACCGCGCGGCGGCGTTGTTGTCGCAAAACCGGTTGCGGAGAAGCTGCGCTGCATGCTCGGCGTACTCATTGTGCGCAAGATAGCGCTGCCGTCGTCGCCGGAAGCCGCGTTCGGCGCCATGACACGCGAGGGGAAGCCGCTCTACGACGAAGCAGCGAAAAGCCATCTCGGTGTCGGCGGCGGGGAGTTGCGCCGCATAGAAGCCGGTGTCCGCAAGGAAATAGAGCGGCGGGAGAACCTGTACGGAAGAAAATTCCCGCGGCTCAAGGGCAGGGAGGTCGTCATCGTCGACGACGGACTCGCGACAGGCTGCACCATGCTCGCGGCGATTGCTTCCGTGCAGCTGCGCAAGCCGGAAAAAATCATCGTCGCCGTGCCGGTGGCGGCAGCTGATGCGCACGAGCTCGTCACGAGCGCGTGCGACGAACTCGTTTGTTTGCACGTCGCGCACGACCTCCGCTTCGCCGTTGGCAGCTACTACGAAGAATTCGGCGACGTGGCGGATAGGGAGGTTATCAATATACTGGAAAAATCACGGGCTAGAGGTTCCGCCCAATGATGCGCGAATAGTCCGTGAGCACGGCGAGCAGGTTCCCAGGCGGCAGTCTCCCTCCTGCGGCTTCGTATGAGGCGAGCAGGCTGTCGCGCACCGTTGTTTCGCCCAGCGAAGGGTGCATCCGTCCGCGGCGCGCTGTTTCGTACTCGCCGCTGTTTCGGTACGTGGTCCTGTGTTTCATGTGCGCTGGCACGCACGCGTCGCCGCGCACTTCAGCAATCCCAAGTTCCTTAAGTGTCGCGCGTGCGGTATCGTAGAGCAGGGGAACGAGCATTTCGACGCCGCCGTTCCGCTGGATGGCGAATGAAGCAAACTCGTAGCCCGGTTCCAGTTCTTCCATGCGGCGATAGTCTTCGTCTGGCAGGGCATGAAGAAGCGGCCGCGGCTTGACCCATAGTTTCGGTCCGGGAAAATACAAGCGGTACTCGGTCCATGCGAATGGCTCCCATCGTCGCGCGGCATAGTGAAGCTCCGCGAATGTTTGTTCCCTGCTGTTGGCTCTGGCGAACGGCGATAATTCATGCACCAGCTCGAACTCCACAGCACGGATGGCATCCGCTGCATCTGTTTTCGGGAACGCCCGCATGGTGTTCAGCTGCTCGATAAGTGCCTTGGGCATGCGAGAAGGTTCCGCGGAAAGTATAAAAATAGCAGACTCAGGAAACCCGCAAGCCGAATGCCTTTATTATGTTTGGCGCGGTAAAACAAGTCATATGCCGAAAAAGGCGAGCAGGGAAGCGCGCGAGCTGTTCACGAAGGGGTACACCGCGCCCACGGAAAGGAAGGAGCCAAAGGTCATCGAGAAAACAAGCCGTAAGGAACCTGGGCAGCCTCCGGTCAAAGCCGCTGGCGATGGCGCAGCACGGAAGGAAAAGGACCCGGGCCACGAAGTCCTTGTCCGCGGGTATCTCGAAGAGCGCAGGAAAATGAAGCCGGAACTGGTGAATAAAAGCCTCCACTATTCCACAATTGAAGGCGCGTTCAATTCCGCATCCAGTACCATCGCCACTGCATACGTCACGCCGTACGCAGTAGCACTCAACGCGTCGAATGCAGAAGTGGGTGTGCTCAATGCTGCGTTCCATCTTGCTGCGACACTGTCCCAGGTTCCTGGAGCGCTTCTGACACGGCGGATGAGCCGGAAGCATATATGGGCGTTCTCGACTATCATTTCGCGGCTTGCATGGGTTCCCGTCGTGCTGCTGCCGTTCCTCGGCGGAACAAGCGTCGTGGCGCTCATCGTGTGCTACGCCATCTACAGCTTCTTCAACTCACTGAGGACGCCGGCATGGACAAGTCTCATCGGCGACATCGTTCCTGACGAAATGCGCGGACGGTATTTCGGCAGGCGCAACATGATAATGGGCCTGGCGTCGCTCGCCACCATACTCGCAGTAGGATGGCTCATCACGACCACAGGCTTTCAGGCTATTTTCGCGCTTTCCATTGTGCTCGGCCTCCTTTCCGTGGCGTTCTTTCTGAGGATTTATGAGCTGCCGCTTCGTACTGGCTACCATTACCGCCACGCGTTTTCCCTGTTGCCGAGGGAAACGCTCAATTCGCTCAAGCTCAACAAGAATCTTGTCATGTTCACGCTGTTCCTCAGCGGGATGAGCTTTGCGACGTATGTCGCAGCGCCGTTCTTCGCCGTGTACATGCTTGTTGACCTCAAGCTGAGCTACCTCTGGTACGCGGTTATCGTGGCATTCGGCGCGCTGGCCGGCATCGGCGCGCAGCCCCACTGGGGAAAGCTCGCGGACCGCTTCGGAGAGCGAAAAATCATCATGCTCACCGGCGTCATGGTATGCCTCATACCGTTCTTCTACCTGTTCATCCGCTCGCCAGGCGAGGTGCTGCTTGTCGAGGGATTCTCAGCTTTTGCATGGGCGGGATTCGAGCTCGCCGGCTTCAACTACATCCTTGCGGTGACGCCAACAGAAAAGCGGCCGACCTACGTTGCAAACCATGCGTTCTTCAAGGGCTTGGCAATCGTGCTCGGCACGCTTGCCGGCGGTGTGCTCGCCGAGACCTTCAAGAGCTCGAGCATCGCATGGCTCTACGGCCTGCAGATTGTCTTCCTTATATCGCTTGTGCTGCGGCTTCTGTCGCTGACGTTCATAACGAAGCTCGGGGAGGTCAAGCCGAAAGAAGACGTTGTTCCGATACGGTATGTATTCTGGCACGCCATCGGCATCGAGCCTGCTAAGGGGCTGGTGCACAGCGTGGCGTATACGTTCCGCTACCCGTACGAGCTCAAGAAACTGAAGGAACGGATGATGAGGGATATCGAGCATTTCGAGGAACAAGTAAAGCGGAAAACACGCCAGTCAATGGACGGTTTCGGAGGACCAGGCTAACGCCGCCTGAAAGCATCCCTGCAGGGGTTGCAGACGATGCCGGCGCTTGCCTGTGCAAGGTCGCTGCCGCAGATGACGCATTTTAGTCTGCCAGCCGATTTGCTGGTCTGTCTGGTAAGCGGCGGGGGCATTGTCTCACGCATGAGGAAAATACGGTTACAGAGCATTATGTTGCGGTGCTATTTAAGCTTTCTCCATTTTTTCCCCTATAGCTTTTTATATTTCGAAAGTGATAGTAGGCAACAGGTGTTCATGTGAGATTGCCGTTTCTGAAAAAGGAAGAAAAGGTCGTGGACGATGCTGATGCGTACACCGAGCTCCCGCTCGAAGAGGAAGAGCAGAAGAAAATCAGCATCATGATCGAGAAGCTTGAAAGCCTCGCTGACGTCGACAAGGTCATGCGCGCCGTCCGCCAGGGCAACATTGTCGTGGTGAAGATCAGGGAACTGAAAGACCAGAATCTTGACGAGCTCAAGCACGCTATCTCGAAGATGAAGACCGCCTGCGCGACGCTCGATGGCGACATCGCCGGTGTCGGCGAGGACTGGGTCATCGTGACGCCGTCCACCGCGCGCGTGGCGCGGGAAGGGGCGTAAGAATTTTTTCTACCTTGAATTGATATTGAAATTAGCCAATATAAGCTATTAAAGAATTGAGACGATTCTAAGGTTTATGAGAGAAGTTACTCCTCAAGAAAAGGCTAAAATGATTGAACTCGGACAAAAGCTTATTAGAATGCGAGGCGAAATAATAGACGCAAACACAGAAATAGAAAATATCCTTGATGGAGTGATTGTTTATAATCTCATTAAACAAGAGCACCACGATTTATTTTCCGACATGTTACTCTGGGAAAATTTTACTTTTTCTACAAAGGTTAAAATGTTCGGGAAGCTTAAATTGCCTGATGAACTGATATCTACGCAAGAAAATCTTGTAAAGAGACTAAATAAGATGTTAGAGGCAAGGAATAACTTTGCACATAGACTCAGTCTGATACATTTAAATGAAGTTTATTTGATAGGAAAAGATACAAAACCATTCAAAATCGATGACAAAAAGTTCAAAGAACTATTGGAAGAAGCTATTAGCATACGTGAATCTTTAGAAGCTCTATATTTTTATCAGAAGGGAATAACACCTGAAATGCTGGAGAATGCGAAAACTATGTGGGTAGATATAAAAGATATTATCAGTCCTGTGGATTAAATCACTATTTCCATAACATGCTCTAAAAATTAGTCGTTTGTTTCAAAAGGCTAGTCATAGGAAACTGTAGGTTTCCTATTTAATTTATTATGCGCAGAAAAAATAATCTCTAATACCATGAATTAAACCCCGTGGCTCTTTCCACAGCCGCAGCTCGAGCGGGCGTTGGGGTTGTTGATCTTGAATCCTGATTCCTGCAGGCCCTCGACGTAGTCGATTTCCGTGCCCTTGAGGTGCTCCATGCTCTGGTTGTCGACGAACATGCGCACGCCCTTGTCCTCGATGACCATGTCGTGTGCCTGTTGCTGCTCCTCGAAGTCCATGTTGTACATGTACCCGGCGCAGCCGCCCCGCAGAACCTCGACGCGCAGGCCGTTGTTTTCCTTGTTCTGCGCCTTCATGAGGCCAAGGACCTTGTCGGCAGCCGCCTGCGTCAGGGTAATGGTACCCTGTTCCTGGGATGCAGGCTGCTCGGTCTGCTTGCGGCTCACGAAGTCGTTGAGTTCCTGAATCATCGAGTTAAGAACCGATTCGTCCATGCCGTGCCCGAGCGTGCCGCCCTCCAGGCTTTCGTACACGTTGACATGGCAGCCGAAGCAGTGCAGGCCGTACGCCTGCATGATGCCGGCGCTCTCCGGATATTTCGCGAGAATGTCAGAAATGGTCATGTCTTTCGTTATCTGTTTTGATTCAGTTTCCATGGAAATCCCCCCTGACATATGCAATGAGAATTTCACGCGCCCGTGCATACGTGTCATTCGGCATGTAATTTCTAGGGCTTAATCCTTCCTGCCACCATGTACGGTAAACAAGCAAAGTCCTTTGGTCTTCGCCCGATAATGCAATTCCTGTTCTTCTTTGTATGTCAGGAAAATCAATGGGCATAGTATCGGTAGAAATACTGACCTTTTAAGCTTATATTATTTTCTCTTCGGTGCCGTCCTCGTTGAGGCGGTAGATGTGTATCACGACCGCAGGGCAGCCTTCAGCCGACATCTTGTTCGGCTCGAATTCCTCTTCTTCGATTTCAAGGACAAACCAGCCTTCGTTGCCGGTCATCGGCGTGCCGTCGACGAGGTCTGCCTTGCCGTCCTGGTTCATTTCCCAGCGTTCAGGCGCGAGCGCGGCGCACACGCCTGCCCCGATGCACCCCTTGCGCTCGTATTCGATGCGGTAGCGGACTTTTGCCATATGTTTTCCCTGCCCTGGAGAAGGCGGCACTGGTGGTTTACGTATTTGCTTCGCGTAAAGATAAAAAGATAACGATGTTTGAAAAGAAAACAGAGTCCAGCGATGCATCCTTTAAATATTCTTCTGTGCACAACTATCAACATGTCGGTAGAACGACATAATCCCGTCATCTTTCTGCCGCCGACCGAGAAGGAGATATTCGGGGACCGGAAGTTCAGCGACATAGACGTCGGCATGCTCCAGCTGCAGATTCTCTGGATACTCAATGACAGGCCCATGCACGGTTACGAGCTCATGAAAGAGCTCAACAAGGTGAAGAAGACCAAGATAGCGCAGGGCACGCTATACCCGACGCTGCAGAAGCTCGAGGAATACAGTCTTGTCCGCCGGGAAACCGACGCCCGGCGCATCGTGTACAGCACCACAGCCAGGGGCAAGCGCGCGGTGAACGAGGCGTGCTGGGATTTCTGCAGGACGTTTTTCGGCATCTTCCACGATTTCGTGTGCGAGCGCTGCGTCGAGCGGCCGGGACTGAAGAAGTGATTCATGATGTTAGAAATCAAAAATCTTCACGTGAGTATCGACACCAAGGAGATAGTCAAGGGATTGGACCTTACGGTCAGGAAAGGGGAAATCCACGCAATCATGGGCCCCAACGGCTCCGGAAAATCAACGCTCGCGCACGTCCTCATGGGCCACCCGCGCTACACGGTCACCGGCGGCGAACTGCGTTTCAACGGCCAGGACATGCTTCCGCTGACGCCTGACAAGCGGGCACGGCTCGGCATGTTCCTCGCGTTCCAGTACCCGCAGGAAATCGAGGGGCTGAATTTGTCCCAGTTCCTCTTCACCGTTGTGCGGTCAAAAAATCCCGAAGAGAAGCGCGCATTCAAGGCGATGCAGTCGTTCAGAGAGGAGCTTGATAAAAATCTCTCGTTCCTCGGCCTTGAGAAGGCGTTTGCAGAGCGCTCGCTCAACTACGGGTTCTCCGGCGGCGAGAAGAAGCGCGCTGAAATCCTGCAGCTGCTCATGCTCAAGCCTGAGATCGCCGTACTCGACGAGACCGACTCGGGGCTTGATATCGACTCGCTCCAGCTCGTTGCGAAGGCGCTCAACTCCTTGCGCGGGAACGGTTTCGGCTCGCTGGTCATCACGCACTACCAGCGCATCCTCGCCTACCTCCGGCCGGATTTCGTCCACGTCATGATAAGCGGGAAGATAGTGAAATCAGGGGGTCATGAGCTGGCGCACGAGCTCGAGAAAAAGGGCTACAACTGGCTCATGGAAAAGGGAGATGGACAAGGTGAATAAAATGCTTGAGGTTGGAAAGTACAAATTCCTTTCAGAAGAGGAATACAATAGACTCAGAGTATCACACGGTTCTACAATATCAGGAGGTTCTATTTTCATACCTTTGCAAAATGAGTTTATCTTCAATAATCCTGATTTAAGTCAAAAGATAGTGGGTGTTGGTGTTTGGAATAGTACCAATAGCAGCACAATAACCTATGAAATAGCAAGACGAGATGGAAATACGATAGATGTTGACAGATATGTCATATCTGCAATAAGCGGTGGTACAGCTAGTATCATAGGACCGACAAAAAATTTCCCTGAACACCATGCTAATGAATTACCGCCATGGTACTCAGGACATACTGGGTGGACTGTATGAAAACAAACCTGCTCGACCTGCGGTCTGACTACGAGTCAAAGTACGGCTTCCACGACCCCGTGAAGGCGCTCGTGAAAGCGAAGCCCGGCCTGTCGCGCGAAGTCGTAGAAATGATATCGCGGACCAAGGAAGAGCCGAAATGGCTTCTGGATTTCCGCCTTCGGGCGCTCGATACATTTATGAAAAAACCGGTGCCGATGTGGGGCGCAGATCTTTCTGCAATAGATTTTGATAAAATAATTTACTATCTCAAGCCCACAGAAAAACAGGAACATTCCTGGGACGAGGTTCCTGAGCGCATCCGTAACACATTCGAGCGGCTGGGAATTCCGGAAGCCGAGCGCAAATTTCTTGCAGGAGTGGGGGTGCAATATGAAAGCGAAAACGTCTACCATAACGTGAGGAAGGAACTGGCGAAGCAGGGCGTCATATTCGTTTCTCCCGACCAGGCACTCATACCAGAGAAGAAACAGGAAATCATCGACCTCGGCTACGACGCATCATTTGTCGAGAGAATCCAGTCGCTGTTCAGGAAATACTTCTCCACGGTCGTTCCGCCCGAGGACAACAAGTTCGCCGCGCTCAACTCGGCTGTTTTCTCGGGCGGCTCGTTCATCTACATCCCTCCCGGCGTTGAGGTCGCGATGCCGCTGCAGGCGTACTTCCGCATCAATTCCGAGAGCTTCGGCCAGTTCGAGCGCACGCTCATCATCGCCGACGAGGGCTCGCGCGTGCACTACGTCGAGGGTTGCTTCACAAAGGGTGCACCGGTCGTAACAGCAGATGGTAGTAAGCCCATAGAGGACGTTAAGGTTGGAGACAATGTTTTAACGCATGCTTTGCAGCATAAGACAGTTTATCATACGCACGTAAGACCTTATACAGGTCCATTATACTCAATTCAGTATTACGGTGATACATCTGAAGATATTAAGGTCACTTCGGAGCATCCTTTTCTTGCAGTAAAGAGGCAGAAAAGCGAATACAAGAATATTGCATGGGAACCTGAATGGATAGAAGCCGGCAGACTTGAGAAAGGCGACTATATAGCAATTCCTATCGATAGGACAGTCAGGGACGAAGCGGAAAGAGATTTTCAGGTAAGAATTGGAAGAGGAAGACATGGTTTCAGGAACGTAAACCTACGTATCAAGACAGACGCGGACTTTTTTCGCATGGCTGGCTATTATCTTGCTGAAGGCAGCATAATAGGCGGGCATTATCTGTCATTCACCTTCAATGAAAAAGAAAGACAGTTCATAGATGATGTCAAGAGCATTCTTGAAAGGTACTTTGGAAAAAAACCTATCGAAAACAAGCCTTACAAGAACGGGATATCGATTGTGCTTAGCTCCACCGCAGCCGCAAGATTCTTTGAGTCACAATTTGGCAAGGGCGCCCAGAACAAGCATATTCCTAAATGGGTCTTGCATGAAAGCATGGAAAAACAGAAAGAGTTAATCAAAGGCTTTTGGAGGGGTGATGGCAGCTTTATGATGCATCAGTATTCATGGGGCGTGAAGCGCATGTTCAGAATGAATACTGTATCAAAGCGTCTGGCAAAATCTATTCGTGACATTCTGCTGCGCATGAACATCTTCGCTAGCATAAACGTGCAGAATAGACACGGAAACAGAAAAGCAATGTACTGTGTGTATGTTGGCGGATCTTATCTAAGAATTTTTGCTGAAACTGTCGGAGCTTATCCGTCAAATGAAGTTGCTGTGGGACATCAGGTGATGTTCCAGATGCTAAAGAATATTAATGCAAAATCATACGCGCAGATAACTGAGAGCTACGCCTTTGTGCCTATAAAAAGCATCTCCTCAAGAAATGTTGAAAACGTCCCTGTATTTAATTTCAGTGTAGAAGATGACGAAAGTTATGTAGCCAATGGAGTGATTGTTCATAATTGCACAGCGCCGGTCTACGCCCGCGATTCGCTCCATGCGGCTGTTGTCGAGCTGGTAGCGCTGAGAGGCGCAAAATTGCGCTACACGACCATACAGAACTGGTCAGGCAACGTCTACAATCTCGTGACGAAACGAGCCCATGCCTACGAGAACGCGCTCGTGGAATGGGTTGATGCGAATATCGGCAGCAAAATCACGATGAAGTTTCCGAGCGTGTATCTTCTCGGAAAGCGGGCGAAAGCCGACATACTCTCGGTCGCCTACGCAGGCAGAGGCCAGCACCAGGACGCGGGAGGCAAGGCGCTTCATTTTGCATCGGATACGACATCGAAGATTATATCGAAGTCGGTCAGCAAGAACGGCGGCAGGACGTCGTACCGGGGGCTGCTGCACGTCGCGCCCGGATGCAAGAACGTGAAGTCGACCGTGCGCTGTGACGCGCTCATACTCGACGGGCAGTCGCGGAGCGACACCTACCCGTACATGGAAATCTATGAGGAGGATACGACGGTGACGCACGAGGCGACGGTCGGCAAGATAGGCGAGGAAAAGGTGTTCTACCTGATGAGCCGCGGGCTCACCGAGGCCGAAGCGCTGGCGATGATAGTTCTCGGGTTCATCCAGGAATTCGTCAAGGAGCTTCCCATGGAATACGCCGTTGAGATGAACAAGCTCATCCAGCTGGAGATGGAGGGGGCTGTTGGCTAATGTCGCTTGATGCTGTTGTCGAGGGGTTGTCTGAGCGCGAAAGCGTCTGGTTCCGCAGCTTCAGACAAAGGAATCTCAGCCGTTTCAGGAGCCTTGCATGGGATAAGAGCAAGTACGCGAGCCTTTCGCTTGAGGAAAGAGAACTGCAGGCAGAGCAGATTCCCAGCCCGTTTGATGCGGTCGTACCGGAAGGCGCCATATTTGACAATGCGTTCTCTGCGCTCGAAGCATACCCGGAGCTCATGACGTTCGCGGAAGAAGAAAGCAAATACGCCGCCATGAATAATGCGCTCTGCAATGCGGGCTTTGTGCTGCGCATCCCTTCCGGCATGAGCGCGGCGGTGCCGCTCAGGGCATTCGCAGCAAAACCGTGCTTTGCGCGGAGCGTCATTATTGTCGAAAACGGCGCAACGCTCAACCTTGTGCAGTCGCTGGCGTCGGAAAATGCCGGGGTGTGGAGCATGCACGTTGATGTCTACGTCAGGGACGGCGCTTCGCTGCAGTACACGACGCTCCAGAATCTTGACCAGCAAACCAAGGGCATCATGGCGCAGCGCGTCTTCCTCGGCAGGGACGCGAAGCTCGCCTGGGTCACCGGAACGCTCGGCGGCAGCACCGTGCGCGCGAGGCGCGACATCATGCTGCAGGGAAAGGGGGCGGAGGCGCAGGACCTCGAGATATTTTTCGGAAGCGGCGCGCAAACATTTGAATTGCACACGAATATACGCCACGAGACGCCGCACACGAAAGGCTATTCGACGACAAAAGGCATCCTCGGCGGCTCGGCGCGCGCGCTGACGCAGGGTCTCGCGCGCATCGAAAAAGGCGCCGACGGTTCTGACTCATTCCTGGGAGAGCACATCCTACTGGTGAGCTCCCAAGCAAAGGCAGAGCCGATGCCGTTCATGGAGATAGAAGCGAACGACATCAAGGCGAAGCATTCGGGCTTCGTGAGCCCTATTGACGAGGAAAAGATATTTTACCTTCGCTCGAGAGGCATCGACAGGAACGATGCGCGCAGGCTCGTAGCCCTCGGGTTTCTCGCGCCCGCGCTGCAGGTTGCGGGCGATGCCAGCAAAGAGCTCAACCGTCTTATCGAGGAAAAGTGGCAGCAATGAACGCAGAAAAAATACGGAAGGATTTCCCCATTCTGAAGCGGAAGGTGCACGGCAAGCGGCTGGTCTATCTGGACAACGCTGCGACGGCGCAGAAGCCCGTCCAGGTCATTGAGGCGCTCAGCGATTTCTACAGCCTGCACAACGCGAACGTCCACCGCGCAGTCCACACGCTGTCGCAGGAAGCGACCGAGCGGTACGACACGGCGAGGGAACGCGTTGCAGGCTTCATCGGCGCGGGGCATGATGAGATTGTTTTCGTCAGGAACGCGACCGAGGCGATAAACATTGTTCTCTATGCGTGGGCCCGTCACAACCTCCGGCAGGGTGACGAAATCGTTGCAACGGTCATGGAGCACCACAGCAACATCGTGCCGTGGCAGTCGCTGCAGGAGAAGGGCGTGAAGCTGGAATTTGTTGACATTAACGAAGACGGCACGCTGCGCATGGAGGATTACGAGCGGCTCGTCACGAGGAAGACAAAGCTCGTGACGGTGGCTCATGCATCGAATGTTCTGGGAACAATTAATCCAGTCAAAGATATAGCAAAGCTAGCGCACGATGCAGGCGCACGCTGCCTTGTGGATGGCGCGCAGAGCGTGCCGCACATGCCTGTCGATGTAGGGAATATCGGCTGCGATTTCCTTGTCTTTTCCGGCCACAAGATGCTCGCGCCGACGGGCACCGGCGTGTTGTGGGGAAGGAAGGAATTACTGGATTCCATGGGGCCGTTCATGCTCGGCAGCGACATCATCAAGGAGGTTTCTCTCGAGAAGACGACGTTTCGCGAGGCTCCGTGGAAGTTCGAGCCGGGAACGCCGGATTTTGCCGGTGCTGTCGCGCTCGGCGCTGCTGTCGAATACTTACAAAAACTGGGCATGCGAAACGTGCGCAAGCATGAGCAGTCGCTGACTGCCTACGCGCTCAGGCGCCTGCAGGAAGTTGGCGGCATGACGATGTACGGTCCGCGCAGCGCTGAGCAGAAAGGTGGCGTCATCTCGTTCAATCTCGGCGACATACACTCGCATGACCTCTCAACCATTCTGGACGAGGCGGGCATCGCAGTCCGCTCGGGGCACCACTGCGCCATGCCGCTCATGAAGCGGCTGGGCATCGATGCTGCGGCGCGCGCGAGCTTCTACATCTACAACACGAAGGAAGAAATAGAAACGCTTGCCCGTGCCCTGGAAAAGGCAAAGAAGGTGTTCGGCGTATGAGCCAATACAGCAGACTTAACCATGATTACTTCAATTACTGGTATGATGCGAAATTTGTGCTGGAGAGGCACGGGGACGAAGGGTTGCGTGCTTATCTGCAGGAGCACCCATTGCCTCCCTATGCACCACAGACAATGCCCGACTACCTTGTTACACCAGAAAACGAGGGCAGTATAGCAGGGGTCAATTTCTGTGCCTCGGGCATCAATGGCTCTGCCCGCGACGGTTCTTTGACAGCACGCCGGTTTTTGCGCGTGTACGCAATCGTTCACGGCGTTTTTTATTCGCGGTGATGCTATGCCAGGCTCTGACATGTACACCGCTATCATCCTCGACTACTACCGCCATCCGCGGAACTACGGCACCATCAGGGGTGCTGACATCATGGAGCGGGACCTCAACCCGCTGTGCGGCGACGAAATAGAGATGCACGTCAAGCTAGAAGGGAGCATAATTAAAGAGATAAAATTCAGCGGCCACGGCTGCGCGATATCGCAGGCGGCAGCGAGCATGCTCACCGAGATGGTCGCGGGCAAAACGCTTGACGATGCGCGGCGCGTGAGCAGGCAGGACATGCTCGATGCGCTCGGCATCCCCATATCACCGGCGCGCCTGAAATGTGCGCTCCTCGGCCTCAAGGTGCTGAAAACCGGCGTGTACCGGCGTCTCGGCGCGGGAATGAAAGAAGAATTCTGGTGAGTAGTGTAGTTATTTAAATTTTCACGTGCACTGCTGTGTATCCTCACCGACATATCGTTGGCGCGACAAAGGGTGGACCGATGAAAGGCTTCGCTGCGCTCTATCTGTTCCTGAGCATTTTCGGCGTTGGCATAGGTCTATGGGTGACCTGGCAGGGTGTGACCGGCAACAGCCTCGGCGGCATCGCCTTGATTGCAGTCGGCGTATTCATGGTAATAAAGGAAATCCTGGACATCGTGCACTGAGATGGCGCAACCAGCACGTGAATTCTCGCATAGATTTAAAAATTCCGGTGACTATATGTACAAGCAGAGTATCATCAACGAAATCATCTCTGGAACGAAGGTTTCTTGGTGTATAGATAGCGTTGCACAATTGGTATGGAGCCGAAAAAGTTTCTGTTTGTTTCTATAGACGCCCTCATCAGTGACATAGCGTGGCAGGTTACGAAGGAGGGCAATCAGGTAAAGTACTTCATCGAGGGCGAGGACGAGAAGGACGTCGCCGACGGCTTCGTCGAGAAGACGGACAGCTGGGAAAATGAGGTCGGCTGGGCGGATGTCATCGTTTTCGACGACGTCCTCGGACAGGGAAAGAAGGCGCAGAAACTGCGCAGCGAGGGCAAGCTCGTCGTCGGCGGCACGCCGTATACCGACAAGCTCGAGGATGACCGCGCGTTCGGCCAGCAGGAACTTAAGGGCGCAGGTGTGCCCATTATTCCGCAGGAAAATTTCACGTCATTTGATGATGCCGTCTCGTTTGTGCAGCAAAACCCCCACCGCTACGTGATAAAGCCGAGCGGCGAGGCGCAGAACCTCAAGCAGCTGCTTTTTGTCGGCGAGGAAGAAGACGGCAAGGACGTCATACAGGTGCTGGAAAACTACAAGCGCGCGTGGTCCAAGAAGATAAAGGAGTTCCAGCTCCAGCGGCGGATTGTCGGCGTCGAGGCAGCTGTCGGCGGCTTTTTCAATGGCACCGAGTTCGCGCACCCGATTCACGTCAATTTCGAGCACAAGAAACTGTTCCCGGGAGAAATAGGGCCATCGACCGGCGAGATGGGGACAACGGCATTCTGGAGCGAGCCGAACAGGCTGTTCAATGCCACGCTCAAGAAGATGGAACCGCGGCTGAAAGAAGAGGGGTACGTCGGGTATATCGACCTTAACTGCATCGTGAACAGCAATGGCATCTACCCGCTTGAATTCACGAGCAGGTTCGGCTATCCGACGATAAGCATCCAGCAGGAAGCAATGATTACCCCCACCGGCGAATTCCTTTACGGGCTCGCGAAAGGCGACCTGACGAAATTCAGGACGCGGAGCGGTTTTCAGGTCGGCGTGCGGGTGGTGGTGCCGCCGTTCCCGTTCAAGGACAAGAGAACGTTCGAGGACAATTCAAAGGACGCGGTGATACTTTTCAAGAAGCCCGATATCGAAGGCATCCATATAGAAGACGTGAAGCGTGTCAACGGTAACTGGCTTGTGGCCGGCCACGCCGGCGTCGTCCTCATCGTCGTCGGCATCGGCCCGACGATGCGCCAGGCGCAGAAACAGGTCTACAACAGGGTTGATGACATCATGATACCGAACATGTACTACCGCAAGGACATCGGCGACCGCTGGTTCGAGGACAGCGACAAGCTCCACAACTGGGGCTATCTGCGCGAGCAGTAATTCTATCTTTTTATTCGTTTAGTTTACTATACACGTAATGATTATAGTAAATTTCAAGACCTACCGGGAGGCAACAGGCAGCAATGCGGTGAGGCTTGCGGAAATCTGCGAGCAGGTGGCAAAGAAAACAGGTGCGGGAATAACTGTTGCTGCGCAGGCGGCTGATGTCAGGAGCGTCGCTGATTTTGTTTCAATACCTGTTTTTGCGCAGCATATCGATGCGGTAGACTACGGTGCGCACACCGGCGCTACGCTTGCGGAAGCGCTGCACGAGGCAGGCGCATCAGGGTCGCTCATCAACCATTCTGAGCAGCGGCTCGAGCTCAGGCAGGTTGATGCATGCGTCAAGAAGCTCAAGAGCCTGGGCATGACGTCTGTCGCATGCGCTGCGAACGACGAGGAGGGCATGAATATAGCGCGGTTCGGGCCTGATTACATCGCCGTCGAGCCTCCGGAACTTATCGGCGGCGCCGTATCCGTGTCAACCGCGAAGCCCGAGCTCATCAGCAATTCAGTGAAGAAGATTCGGTGCAACGTGCTCGTCGGCGCGGGCATCAAGAACGGCAACGACGTTGCAATCGCAAAAAAGCTCGGCGCCCGCGGCATCCTCGTTGCGTCGGGCATCGTCAAGGCAGCTAGCCCCGAGCGTGCGCTGACCGAGCTTGCCGAAGCCATGAAATGAGGCGCAGATGAATCGTCTTTTTATCCTTGCTGCGGCGAATAGGGTAAGCCAATGATGCAGGCATGGTTTGGATGCACGCGGGGCTGTTCTGATTATGGATGTTGAGTTTTGCGACTGTGGCGGGCTGCTCGTGCCGGCGCGCGAGAACGTGCGCCGCTGCAGGAACTGCGGCAGGGAGGTTGAGAAGCCGTTCGACAGCAGGCTGACGGACGAGACGAAGAAAACGGAAATCGTCGTCATCGAGGACAATGAGCCCGACCTGCCGGTGATGGAAAAGGAGTGCCCGAAGTGCCACCATGACAAGTCATACTACTGGCTCATCCAGACGCGCTCCATCGACGAGCCGCCGACGCAGTTCTTCCGCTGCGTGGAGTGCAGGCACGTGTGGCGGGAGTACAAATAAGGGACAGAACCCATGGTTCTTTCCCTTATCAACCCCCAACTCCTAGGTAGGCATGGTACAATATTATTAGGAGGTTCTTGCCCTTGCTCAAAGAACCAAAGGTTCTTTGGCACGTCAGAAAGCTCCGCTTTCCGCACGTATCAACCCTGCACTCCTTCCTGAGTGCCAGCGAAGAAACGTTCTTCTTGTACAAGCAGCTGCGACGTGGAATTAGCTTTTTATCCTTACAATAGATAATCACCATAGGCCGTTTTTTCACCGTCTTTACGCAACCAGCGAGATGAGCGGCGGGACTGGGAAGAAATGACAAAGAATGATATGCTCCTGTATACCACCGACTGAAGTCGGTGGTTTCCGTGGAGCATGGCATCTGCAACTGCGGAAAGTGGAAGCTTTCCGCAGTTGAGATCTCAAAGAGCAGAGCTCTTTGAAGATCCCGAATGCCTTGTGTTGCATCTGCTGCCTGACTTGAGGTTAATCGAGGATTAACCTAAGTCGCCAAAAGACTTCACGGAAGTCTTTTGTACGAAGGCAGCAGTTTTCAAGGCATTCAAGATAACTAACGGATACGTCACGCGTGCTATTGCATGCGATACCCATAACATGGGATATAGAGAATTGAATTATTTACACTACACGGAAATTCAATTCGCTATATAGGATTTGAATGATGATCGTAGTATAGATAATTGCGCAGCTTATGTCGTATTAACGCGCAATTTTCTATAGGTGAATTGCAAATAATATCAGGACATAACCAGTGCAATTCACCATATATCTTGTTCAAATCCTAATACATGCAGAAGCAATGCTTCTGCTGTGCCAAAGAACTTCACAGGTTCTTTGAGCACGACACGGCATACTATGGGATACCTTGAAGAGCGGAGCTCTTCGAGGCGTCAGAAAGTGTATGCTTTCTGAACGCGACACGCGGAGCGGGGGATATTATGGAGGAAGAACTGCTTATCGAAATCAAGAAGGCCGAGGAGCGCGCCAAGGCAGTCGTCGAAGACGCCACGAAGCAAAAAGACGCGCTCATCCGCGAAGCTGAACAGGAAGCAGCGCGGTTCAGGGAAACAGAAGCTGAGCGTCTTGGAAAGCAGATGGACGACATGGTCGGGCAGGAGACCGCGAAAATAATTGCGGATGCTGACGCAGCGGTGCGGAAGTCCCTGGAAGAAAGCAAGAAAATCAGGTCTGACCGGTCTAAGGAGGACGAAGCGCGGCGCTTGCTGAAGGAAACGTTCGATGCCGCGCTCCGAGGAGAAGCGCATGTTCTATCCAGAAAGGATGGCTAAGGTGACTATTGCGGCGCCGAAAGCCCACATGCAAGAAATAATCAACACACTGTACCGCCTCAAGGCGCTTCATATCGAGGAGTACGTTCCCCGGAAGCAGGGCGACCTCGGCATCGGAGCGCCGTCGAAGGACGCGGACCGCATTTCAGAGCTCCTCCTCATCATACAGGCTATCAAGCGCCAGATATTCCTCGACCATGCAGGTTCCAAGAAGGTCGCGTGGAACATCAGAAAAATAGACGGCTTTCTGCGGAAGCTGCGGAACGACGTTGATTCACTCAACAACCGCATCAAGGAGACAGGCGACCGCATCAAGGAACAGGAAAAGACCATCGAGGAGTACAGCTTTCTGGAGCGGTGCGGCATTGCTGATTCCCGTATTCTTGGCGAATACCGTACGCTTGCTATGGTTTCCGGCTTTGCTGAAAACCCCGGAGCGCTCGAGGGCGAGGGCGCTGCGCTTTTTTGCGGCAGGGGCGAGAAGCCGTCGCCGTTCGTGATGTTTGTCCGCAAGGACCGCAGGGAAGCGCTTGACGCCGCCTTGGCGAAGGCGCGCTGTACTGACGTCAAGCTGAGAATAAAGCCGTCCGGCAGCGTCAAGGAAGGGCTTGCAAACGCGCAGCAGGAGCTCACCAGCCTCAAGGAAAAGAAAGCGTCGCTCCTCGGAGAGCTTGAATCCGTTGGCAGCGAGTACGGCGGGCTGCTCGCCGGCGTGGAAGAGAAGCTGCTTTCCATGGTCGAGCGGTCGGAGGCGCCGCTCAAGTTTGCGGCAAGCGAATACGTCTTTATCATCCAGGGCTGGGTGCCGGCGAAACACACGGCGCAGCTTCTCGAAAAGCTGCCGAATATCAGCCCGAGCATTTATATCAAAGTTGACGAAGCGAAGGAGGGGCCGACCAAAATGGAAAACCCGAAAGCCGTCCAGCCGTTCGAATTTTTCCTCAACCTGTATTCGCTGCCGAAATACGACGAGATAGACCCAAGCTTCCTCATGTTTATCACCTTCCCGCTGTTTTACGGCATGATGCTCGGCGATATAGGATACGGTCTTGTGCTGCTCGCGCTCGCGCTTGCGCTCCGTTTCAGGTCAGGCAGGATGCGCGCGCTTGTCGACATCACCATATTGTCAGCGCTTGCCACGATTGCGTTTGGCTTTGTGTTCGGCGAGGCATTTGGCCAGGAGGAATTGTTGGGCGCCCAGCTTCACCCGTACGTGCACCGGCTTCACGAGGTCAAGGAGCTCATCCTTGCGTCCGTGGTTCTCGGGGTTGTGCACATCAATACCGGCTTCCTGCTCGGATTCATCAACGAGCGCAGGCGTCACGGGCTCGCCAAGGCAGTTATGGCGAAGCTCTCGTGGATTGGCATCCAGGCGAGCCTCATGCTCCTGCTGCTCAACTACGCGAATGTCGTGTCGGTGGGCATGTCCATCCCCGCAGCGCTGTTTGTGCTGTCGGTGGGTGCCCTGCTCAAGGGAGAGGGCATGGTGGGCATCATCGAGATACCATCGCTCATCGGCAATATTCTGTCATATCTGCGGCTTGCTGCTATCGGTCTTGCATCGGCCTCAGTAGCCATGGTCGTGAACGCGATGGCGGGCGGCCTGTTTGCCGGAGGCGGCATAGGAGTCGTGCTGGGCGTGGTCGTGCTGCTGCTCGGGCACACCATCAACCTCGCGCTGGGCATTCTCGACGGGTTCCTACAGTCGCTCCGGCTGCACTACGTCGAGATGTTCACCAAGTTTTACCATGGTTCAGGCAAGCCGTACAGGCCATTCGGGAGCAAGTAATAATAGTAAAGAACATTGATTTTGGAACATTTTACAATGTTCTTTCCCTATAGCAGATTGTGATATAAAGTTCCATTATTATTACAATCTGCTATAAGTAATGAACAATAAATAAGGAATACATGCAGAGGCAATGCTTCTGATGTGCCGGAAAGCGCATGCTTTCTGAGCATGATGCATTCGAAAAGCCAAGCGTCGAATGCAGGGTATTAATAAATAAAATGGGATACGATGCATTCGAAAAGCCAAGCGTCGAATGCAGGGTATTAAAAGGTAAAAGAAAAGCAATCATGCAGTTGAATAAAATGAGGTGAGCACATGGCAGTTGAGGGAATGGCAGCGGTTGGCGCTGGATTGGCAATCGGATTGAGCGCAATAGGCGCAGGCATAGCAGAAAAGGAAATAGGTGCCGCGGCGATTGGGGCGATGGCGGAGAAAGAGGAACTGTTCAGCAAGGGGCTTATCCTGACGGTCATTCCGGAAACGCTCGTCATCTTCGGACTCGTCGTTGCGCTGCAGATACTCGGCGGGTAAGGCGCAACCAGTCGCGCAGAATGCTCAGGGATAGAACAGAATAGGTGATATACATAGACATCAGGAAAGTTGCCGATGAAATCATCCGCGAAGCAGAGGCACGGGCAAAGGAACTGCAGGACGAGGGAAAGCGCGAGCGCGAGCGAATACTTGCAGAAGCCCGGAAGGAAATGGCAGCACGGAAAGAGGAGCTCAACCGCTCGGCTGAACGCGCCATAGAGCAGGCGCGGGTGCGCGAAGCTGCCAAGGCGCGCATGAAATCGAAGGAAATCATGCACCGCGCGCTCATGGATGCCATCGAGTCGCTGTACAAGAGCTTCTATGCAGGCCTTGAGAAGGACAGGGACAGCACGCTCGGGATGCTCTACGAGCTCGGCAAGAAAGATGCCGGTGACATCGGCACGCTGTATGTTGCAGCAAGGGATATCGAGGCTGCAAAAAAATTGTTCCCTGTGGTGAAGGCAGCGCCCATAAAAGGGGGCGTCATCCTGGAAAGCAAGGACGGCAGCACAACGATTAATCTCAGCATGGAGCTAATCGATGAAATAATCAGAAGCCGCACATTCGGAAAGGTGCATGCAATCCTTTTTGGCAAACGGTGAATGCGAATGCTCGTACAACTCAGAGAAGCGCCATTGAAGTTCAGCACCTACCCGTATACGACGGCACGCATCATGGTAATGAAGTCAGAACTCCTTGAGCGCGATGACTATATAAGAATGCGGAGCATGGGCATTCATGAAATCATACGGTTCCTCGAGGAGCACCAGTACAAGAAGGAAATCATCAGGCTTTCGAAATATTTCAGGGGCATGGAACTCATCAACCTCGCGCTCAATGTCAACCTCGCCGGCACGGTGAACAAGCTCCTGAAAATCTCCATTGACGAGGAGGTCAGGCAGGTGGTCCAGATGTATGCGAATAAATGGGTCGTCAACAACCTCAAGATTGTCGTGCGTGTGAAGATGAACGGGCTCGGCAAAGAACACATACGCTATGGCATCATTTCCGTGGAGCCGACGACCTACAGCGTGTGCAGGGCACTGCACAAGGCGGAGCCTGAAGCGATGGCTTGGGAAATCAAGAAAATGACGGGCGTCGAGGCCGACGCGCTGCTTGGCTGGTATCAGGCCGGCGACCTCGCGTCGATCGAGAATGCCCTCGATATGGCATACTACCGGAAGCTGCTTGACGCGTCGAAGGCGATGCCGGTGCCGATGCTGCGCGATTTCATGCGCAACCTCGTCGAGCTCACGAACATACGCAACGTGGTCAAGCTGAAGACGGCGGGCGTCGACAAAAGAACTGCCGAACAGTTTCTGGTCGCCGAAAAGAAAGATGTTGTCGCGCGGCTGCTCGAAGCAGAAGATATCGTGAAAATGGGCGAAGTGCTCAAAGCGAGCAGGTACGCGTCCCTTGCAGAAAACATCGAAAGCAACCCGGCGAACCTCGAAAACAACATCGAGAAATTCCTGCTGCAGTACGCGTTCAAGCTGCTGCACGTCAAGCCGACATCGGTAGCGCCGATATTCGGCTACCTGCTTGCGAAGGAAATAGAAATCCGCAACCTGCGGCTCGTGATCAACGCGAAGGTTTCGGGACTTGAAAACGAGTTCATCGAAAGGAATCTTATAGTAGCTGCATAATCTGAAAGGTTATGAAATAAAATGAATGGGTTCTGATCCCCTGCAGGTAATAGGAGGTATCGGAACTGCGAACGAAGTGAGTGGTTCTGATATGGAGATAGCGGTCATCGGCGATGAGCAGTTTGTGCTGGGCTTCCATATAGCCGGCGTGCGGAAGTCGTTCATCGTCGGGAAGGACACGGTCAACAGGACGTTCGAGCAGGTCATGGACAGCGATGACGTGGGCATCGCCGTGATGGACAAGAAGACGTTCGCGCAGCTTTCGGAACGGAACAGGGAGATAGCGATGACCAAGGTGCGCCCGACGGTCGTGACGCTGTCGCACGACATCGAGGCCGAGGAGAATTTGCGGCTCATGATCAAGCGCTCGCTCGGCGTTGACCTGTGGAAGTAAGTGGAGGTACAGTGAAGACCATAAGGTTTTCACGTACAGGAGAAGCAAAGCTTCTCCTCGTATCGGAACTGCGAGCGGACAGCGAGTGGTTCTGACTTCAAAAAGTAAGTGGAGGTATCGGAACTGCGAGCGGACAGCGAGTGGTTCTGACTTCAAAAAGTAAGTGGAGGTATCGGAACTGCGAGCGGACAGCGAGTGGTTCTGATTATGGAAATGAATGGAGGGATTGCAGTGGCAAAGATATACCGCGTTTCCGGTCCGGTCGTTACTGCCGAAGGCCTAGATGCCCGGATGTACGACGTGGTCAAAGTAGGCGACGAGAAGCTGCTCGGCGAAGTCATCCAGATAAAGTCTGACCGGACGGTCATACAGGTATACGAAGATACGTCAGGCCTGAAGCCCGGCGAGCCGGTGGAAAACACGGGCTCGCCGCTCACCGTTGACCTCGGCCCCGGGCTGCTCACGAGCATCTATGACGGCATCCAGCGGCCGCTTCCCGCGCTCAAGGCGATAATGGGCGATTTCATCCTGCGCGGCGCGGTTGTCCCTGCGCTCGACAGAAAAAAGAAATGGCATTTTGTTCCGTTAAAGAAGAAAGGCGACGCAGTCAGGGCGGGCGATGTCATCGGGACCGTGAAGGAAGGTGGTGTCATTGAGCACCGGATACTTGTCCCGCACGGCGTTGAAGGCATGCTCACTGAAATAAAGGAGGGCAACTTCACCGTCGAGGAAACTATTGCAAGCGTCGGCACACATGAGCTGAAGCTCTGCCAGAAGTGGCCGATACGACTGCCGAGGCCGGTGCGGGAAAAGGTCATACCAGTGGTTCCGCTGCTCACCGGCCAGCGGATTATAGACGCCTTGTTTCCGGTAGCCAAGGGCGGCACTGCAGCGATTCCCGGTCCATTTGGGAGCGGAAAGTGCGTGACAGGCGATACGAAGATACTTGCAGATGGTAAATTAGTTCATATAAAACGTGTTTTCGATAACGCACGAGGTAGTGTAACTGAAAGCGGGGAAGAAAAAATAATAGCGCTCGAAAGACCGTTATCTGTTCACACCTTCGACGGAGAGAAAATAGTCGAGACAAAAGCTACCCACGTATACAAAGGAAAAACAAAACAGGTAATAGCGATAAAGACACGCTCCGGTAAAAAAGTGAAAATAACGCCTATTCACAAACTGTATAAAGTTGATGAAAATCTCAGTATCATGGAAACGGAGGCGTACAGACTGAAAGAAGGCGATTACATTATTTCTCCGAGAAAGTTGGAAATGGATGCTGATTACCAAAAAATGGATTTGGAATTTGAGTGCAGAGTCGCTGACAGCAATGCCATAGAAGAAATCTCTCTGCTGATAGATTCGTTCACCAGCGAAAGGAAAATAACAAAAAAACAACTAGCAGCACTTCTTGGTCTGAATTACAAGACCTTGCTGAATTTCTACACAAAAGTTAATAAGCCGACACTGTCATTTGTCAAGAAACTCGAGAAGGTGACAGGAAAGAGCATAAAGATAAGCCATATAAAAACAGAGCGGCAGTCGAGACCAATCAAGATTCACGAATACATGGATGAAGCATTTGCAGAGTTTCTTGGATACCTCATGGCAGACGGCATGATACGAGGCGGCGAAACAATAATCTTCTTCAATAAGGACGCACGCCTGAGAGAACGATTTTCTTGTCTTGCGAAAGAATTATTTGGTGTCGAGACAAAGGAGTTCTGGGCAAGAACAGTAGAAGCAGTCAGTATTTCCAGCAGGGCTTTGATTAATGTGTTACAGTTATTGGACTATCCGTTAAGACAGAAGTCTAATAAAATCAATGTTCCCGCTACACTTCTGAATTCACCTGAATCAGTGATAAAAAGCTTCCTGGTTGCCTACATCAGCTGCGACGGCCATGTAAGCAGGAATGACATAGAAATAGCAACTGCAAGCAAAGAAATGGCAGAAGGCATTGCGTATCTTTTGTTGAGGATGGGTGTATTGAACAAATGCAGCGAGAAGAAAGTAAAAGGGAAGGTATATTACAGAATATTCATAGCACCAAAAGAAGCGATTAAAATACACCCTTACTACAGCAAGAAATATTACTGCAGCTCAACTGATATAGTGCCAATGACGAGCAAGCTGTTCAGGCAGATACTTGGAACGACAAAGCCGTGGTCACTCCAGAAACAGGGCATATCTACCGCCGGGTATTACGTTGACCAGAACCAAACAACAGAGACGTTCCAGAAGATAACACATGCCCTGCATTCGGAAACTCTCGAAAAATTCGCAAAAGCCTTGGATTATGTGCACTGCGATGAGATAACCGAAATAGAAACAATCAATGAGGAAACAGATGTGTACGACATAACTGTTCCTGAGACACATAATTTTATCGGCGGTAATCTGCCGATGATTCTTCACAACACCGTGGCCCAGCAGTCGCTTGCGAAGTGGAGCGACGCGTCGGTGATCGTCTACGTCGGCTGCGGCGAGCGCGGCAACGAGATGACCGAGGTGCTCAAGGAATTCCCCGTGCTCGTCGACCCGAAAAGCGGCAAGCCGCTCATGGAGCGCACGGTGCTCATCGCAAACACGAGCAACATGCCGGTCGCGGCGCGCGAGGCGTCCATCTACACGGGCGTAACGATTGCCGAATACTTCAGGGACATGGGGTACGACGTCGCGCTCATGGCAGACTCGACGTCGCGATGGGCCGAGGCCATGCGCGAAATCTCTTCGCGCCTCGAGGAAATGCCGGGAGAAGAAGGCTATCCTGCGTACCTCTCTGCGCGCCTCTCCGAGTTCTACGAGCGCGCGGGCAAAGCAGTGCTGCTCAACGGCAGCGAAGGCTCTATCACCGTCATCGGCGCGGTGTCGCCTCCAGGCGGCGACCTCTCGGAGCCGGTGACGCAGGCGACGCTCCGCGTTACCAAGGCGTTCTGGGCGCTTGACGCGAAGCTGGCGAACAGGAGGCACTTTCCGTCGATTAATTGGCTCACCTCGTATAGCCAGTATGAAGACACCATCAACGAATGGTACAAGAGCAACGTCGCGCGCGACTGGCCGCTCTACGTGCGGGAGATCAAGAAACTGCTCACCGAGGAGGAGAAGCTGCAGGAGATTGTGCAGCTTATCGGCAGCGATGCGCTCCCTGAGCGCGAGCAGCTCACGCTGGACATTGCGCGCCTCATACGGGAGTTCTTCCTGCAGCAGAACGCCTTCCATGAGGTCGATGCGTACAGCGACGTGAAAAAGAGTTACCGCATCATGACGACCATCATGCACTACGGCGACCAGGCGCGGGCTGCGCTCAAGGCAGGCGTGCCGGTCAAGCAGATTATTGCAATCAAGTCAAAATCAAAAATCGGCGAGGCGAAATTCAACAGGGACTATGAGGCAATCCTCAGCGAAGCTGAAAAGGCAATCGATAGCGAAATAAACGGACTCATCACGAAAAAATAAACGGGAGATACATGACCGGCTACGTGCTTGCAGATAGTGAAATGCGGCTCGACAGGGAATTACACCCGCCCGGGCAGAACCCGCGGCGTGGCATCGATATAGAACATGGAACGTACGACATTGCAAAAAGGCTTCTCGATGAGGCGTACCCAACAACTAATGAGGTGGCTCTATGAATCTGGACGCATTGAAGGAGTACAGGACGATAACATCCATTGCAGGGCCGCTCATTTTCGCGGAGAAAACGCACCCGGTCGGTTACGGCGAGCTCGTGAGCATACGCCTCTCGAACGGCGAGCGCCGGCTGGGACAGGTGCTCGACACGTCGCGCGATGCCGTTGTTGTCCAGAGCTTCGAAGGGACCAGCGGCATCGACAGGTCAGCGCACATCCGCTTCCTTGGCGATGTCATACGGCTCAAAGTAAGCGACGACATGCTCGGGAGGGTATTCGACGGCACCGGCAATCCTATTGACGGTAAGCCTGCCATTGTTGCCGGGGACGAGCTGGAAATAACCGGCAGCGCCATCAACCCGTACTCGCGGGGGCCTCCAGAGGAGTTCATCCAGACCGGCGTATCGACCATCGACTGCATGAACACGCTGGTGCGGGGGCAGAAGCTTCCCATCTTCTCGGGTTCCGGCCTGCCGCACAATGATATCGCGCTCCAGATAGCCCGCCAGGCAAAGGTGCTTGGTGGCGAGGAGTCGTTCGCCGTCGTGTTCGCTGCAATGGGCATCACGAACGAAGAGGCGCGCAAATTCATCGCGAGCTTCGAGGAGACCGGCGCGCTCGAGCGCGCTGCGGTGTTCATGAATCTTGCGAACGACCCGGCAATCGAGCGCCTCATAACGCCGCGCCTCGCGCTGACTGCGGCTGAATTTCTTGCCTACCAGAAGAACATGCACATCCTTGTCATCCTCACCGACATGACCACGTACTGCGATGCGCTCCGCGAGATCAGCTCGGCGCGCGAGGAGATACCCGCACGCCGCGGCTATCCGGGCTACATGTACACTGACCTGTCGACGATCTACGAGCGCGCCGGCATGATAAAGGGACGGAAGGGCAGCATCACGCAGCTGCCGATACTCACCATGCCGGGCGATGACATAACGCACCCGATACCCGACCTCACCGGCTACATCACCGAAGGGCAAATTGTTCTTTCACGCGAGCTGCACCGGAAGGGCATCTATCCCGCCATCGACGTCATCCCGTGCCTCTCGAGGCTCATGAATCAGGGCATCGGCAAGGGCAAGACGCGCGAGGACCACAAGCAGGTGAGCGACCAGCTCTACGCCGGCTACGCCGACGGCCGCGACCTCCGCAGCCTCGCGTCCATCGTTGGCGAGGAAGCACTCTCGATGAGGGACAGGAAATTCCTTGCGTTCGCGGAGCAGTTCGAGCTGCGCTTCGTCAACCAGGGGTTGCACGAGGACAGGAGCATCGAGCAGACGCTCGACCTTGCATGGGAGCTGCTCGCAGCCCTGCCTGAAGAAGAATTGACGCGCATATCGTCAGAGCACAAGGCGAAGTACTATCAGAAAAAAGAATCTGAGCAGTAGTCTTCGGAATAGAGCATAGTGTGGTTCCTATGATGAACGTCAAGCCGACCAGGTCCGAGCTCATCAAGCTCAAGAAGCAGATACGGCTGGCGCAGTCGGGCTACAAGCTGCTCAAGAAGAAGCGCGACGGACTCATCATGGAATTCTTCAGCGTCCTCAAGGAAGCGAAGACCGTACGCAGGGACCTCAACGAGAAGTACGGCATCGCGCACCGGAAGCTGCAGCTCGCGCTTGCGCTGGACGGCGCGGTGGAGATAAAGACGCTCTCCTACGCGCTCAAGGAGCGGCCGTCCATCGAACTGGACGTCCGGAACGTCATGGGCGTGAGCATCCCGGTCATCAGGCACGGCACGATAAAGAAAACGCTCGCCGAGCGCGGCTACGGCCTGTTGTCGTCGTCAATACGGCTCGAGGAAATGGTGAGGGCGTACGAGGAGCTGCTCGAGGCGGTCGTCATGGCCGCGGAAGTGGAAACGAAGTTGAGGAACATTCTTATCGAGATCGAGCGGACGAAGCGGCGCGTCAATTCGCTGGAATTCATCGTCATCCCCCGGCTCAGGCTTGCGGCAGCCTTTATCACGCTGCGCCTGGAGGAACTGGACCGCGAGAACATCTTCAGGCTCAAGAAAATCAAGCAGAAGATTGCGGCGTAATCAGGATTACTGGTTTTTTGAATCCTCCAGAAAACTGTCTGAGTGAATTCGAAAAGAAATCCACGACTACTGCTTGATGGTTATGGTAACTTTGTTGTCCGTTACCTTGATGGTATACCGAATACCATCCTTGTCAAAAAAATGATGTGGTATGTACGAACCAAGACCCAAAATATGGTCGCCCTCCGCCTCCGGGCGCGGGTACAGTTGCTTTCCCTGGAAAAAAGTTACATCACCGCCACCCTGATAGAGCCTGCCGGCAAATTCTATTCGTAACGAACCGCGGCGGGAACTGCGTGCAGGGGTCATAGATGATGCGCCTTGAAATAGCAAGTGATTCATTATGGCGAACAAGCTTAAATTTCTATTGGCACAGGCGCCATGTTTCGGGCGGTGTACGCAACCACGTGGAGAAGGCGTTCGTGCGTTGGCGTTGAGTGCTGTCGTGTTGTGCTGAAAGATTTCATGGCGAAATGCCGTTAACCTATGCTTCAGAAAATCTTTAAATTCTTGGAAGGCGTGGTAATCATAGGTGTTATGTGTGGAGCGCATGCAATTTGATGTTGATGGAGACACGTTCCAGTGCGTCGAATGCAGCGAAAAGCTGACCGTCAAGACTGTCCAGAAGAAGGAGCGGCCGGTGACGTGCGCGGAATGCGGCACCGAGTACGAGGTCGCGAAGAACGCGAGCGGGGGCATGGCGGTCACCGTCATCACCGAGAGCGAGCCGGAGCTCGCCACGCACGAGGAAGAAGAGCTCGAGGAGAAATGGGAAGAAGACCCTGACTACGAGGAGGACTGACTCGTTCTTTCCGGTTATCTCGGCGGCAGAATAATGACTTCACGGTACGCCGGGTCATTCTGCAGCGCCCGGTATTCCGGCGACCCTTCTGGAGCCGCTGTATACGAACCTTTCGGCAGGCGCCCGATATCGTAAACCGTAATTTCGCTCAGTACCCCATCACATGTGCCGAGTTTCTCGTCAGCAACAGCTTTCAGTACAAATGCGCGGCTTACTCCCCGCGGCTTATGGTGCGCGTAGCCGCCCATATCAGAGTTTGGCATCGTCATCAACCTTCGTTTCTTTTTATAGTCGCTGACATTAATTTTCAGGCATAGTATGTCAGCTCGCGAAGGCACTATCCTGCATAAAAATTTCTGTCATTTGCTCTATCGCCTGTATCTGGCATTTCTCACGTTCTTTCCGACGAGCACCGTTCCCTCCTGCGTAAAAACGACAGCCTTGTCCACGCGTGATGTGCCACGAGGCGGCAGCTCTCAGGCTCTCTGCTAGACATCGAGCATGAATTCCTTCTTCCCCTCTTCGTACCAGTCCAGTTCCCTGTCGAAGAACAATGCATCGCCGTGCCTGGCGTGGATAGCCTCTGCTATGTAAAGGGATACGACATCAATTGCAGCCCTTCCTGATGGCTTGAGCACCCGCATAACATCGATTTCCGGAAGTGGAGCCTCGGTGACGATTTCGCATGGCACGCCTGCCCTGTAAAACCGGCTTCTGACGCCTGTGCCTTGTTCGTTGTCCGGCCATATGCACGTGCCGCTGTCAGGATGCGAGAACCCTTCATCAAAGCCGTATTTGGTCAGGTAGTGGCGCCTGCCAGCCCGTGAAAGTATGACATCAGCGCCTTTACGGAAACGAACGTCTCTGCTTACTAAGGCTGCATATGCCTGCATCCCTTGTTCATAGGTTCTGAACCTGGAATGAACAATAAAGTCATCGACAGTCGGAAAGAAGGGAAGCGCGCTGCCTGGCAGGTGCGTGTGCAGCGTTACCTCTGGCCATCCTTTTGCCGCCTCAATGCCGGCCAATGGCACGGAATCACTGCTGCCATGCACAACGTATATCGCCCGGGGGCGTGCATAACCAGCCAGGCCGACCTCATGGTAAAAATCCGGCTCCAGGGCAGCTGCTGCGAGGGCTTGTACCGCAGCCAGAAAATTGTCATAGGGAAATGGCTGGAAATAACCCGGCCTGTGCGTCCGGAGTTCTTTCACTATAGAGCCGCCGGAATCGAAATTCGGCATGCGGTCATGCACCCCAATCATCCCTCAGTTCAGGGAAATCCTGGAGCATCCGCTCAAGCAGGTCTGCAGCCTGCTGCCGTATGGCGTATGCGACATACGATGCCGTGCCAGTGTTATGCACATCGGCGAGCGGCACGTGTTCCAGATCTGCGTGTATGCGCTGCAACCGTCCGAGAACCTCGTCGGCTAACTGGTAATCAGGTTGTCCGAGATAAATTTCTCCTGTGACCGAAGCGCGCCACTCCTTTGCATTAAGATAGGTTTTGTGCTGCTCAATCGCCCCTCTCAGCAGCGTTCCAAGATGCACGGGGTCGTACACCTCGGCACCGAGCATCTCCAGCAGCGGCCGCAGGCAGCGGCCGCGGTAATCGCGAAGCCCCTTCACGACTGTTCTCCTGGCATCGGGTGCCATAAACGCATAGCGGTCTGACATCGTATCACCGTCCTCCCCTTATCGGATAACTATATAAATATTCCACATAAAGAATGAAAATATCATATTTAAAGATGTAATGGAATAAACGTTCTATATGATGGACGAAAAAGACATAAAAATTCTGAAGGAGCTGAAGAGGGACGGCCGGCTTTCCGCGCAGGAGCTGGCGAAGAAGACGGGCATCGCGGCGACGACCGCCTTCAACCGGATGAAGCGCATGGAGAAAACCGGCGTCATCAGGGGCTACACGGTTGTCGTCGACGAAGGGAAGATACGGCGAAACATTGCCGCATATGTCCTCATCACCGTCGATTACCATTTGCTCAAGAAGAAGCAGGTAACGCAGCACCAGCTTGCCGCGCAGCTCAAGCAGCACGAGTTTGTCGACGAGGTTTCGATGGTCACCGGCACGAGCGACATCATCGTAAAAATCAGAACCCAGGACATCGCGCAGCTCAACGAATTTGTAACCACCTACCTGCGGAATGTGCAGGGTGTGGACAGAACGCAAACCGCCGTGATACTGGAGAGCTTCTGATGTTCATGCCGGTGCCAGCGGCGACAAGTAGACAATATGACCAGGATAACAGTCCCTCACTGCGCCGAGGATCGCTGCTTCCCGTTCCCGAGGAATCGGCTCAATGCCGATCCGGTAGACAATGCCTACAGGAGGTGCATGCCCGTGCTCGATGCCGTTCGGGCACACATGCCCGGGCAGCAGATACGTATCCGCCATTCTGCGGTCTTCAGGCGGCAGGTCGCTGGAGGCGACAGGGTCAAGTTCCTCGTGCAGGCGCCCTACGACTGGCATGACGCGGTGCCGCAGGGCGTTCCCGAGAGCGCAATTGCATCGCCGTATGGCGTTGCCACGCACACCATATCGTCAATTTTATTGGATTCTTCTTCAGTGACTTTTGCTTTATCCATGATTTCCTGTTTGTGATATTCGATTTCGGATTTTGCCAAACCTACAGTCAGGAACTCGAATGTATCAGAAAGCAGAATCCTTCTGCTTGCAGAATCTTTAACCAAAGCACCTTATCCTGTCGGTATCGGCAACAGTCATGTAATTTCATTGCTGAGCCTTTTCCTGATGGTGCTCTTGATGTTGTGCCCTGTTCTTTGTGCATCCTCTCCCGTTAGTTCGCTTTTGCTCACCAGCTACAAAGCGTGAGTCTCTCATTCGTGAAAAAATAAGAAAAAGTCAGGGAAGAACATAACTATTTCTTCCTGAAATCATCTTCATTCATTTCGGCGTCCCGCATTATGCTTTTGATTATTTTTGGGTGCAGAATTTTGCCGGCATGGAACGGAACTGTTATTCTGACACCTTTCTCGTTTCTGTAAATCCGGTGGCCGCCGCTCTGGCGTGCGAGAACAAAACCTTTCTTTTCCAGAATTTTAATAATTTCTTGTGCCGTCAAGCGCGGCAATTTCATACCGCAACCTCAATATTCGTAAGGCTCGCCATTTCGACTTGCGGTATTTCCTCCCCGTTTTCTATCATGTCCTGTAGGTGAAGCTTTATTGCATCCCTGATATTATTTATAACCTCCTCGTATGTATCCCCCTGGCTATAGCATCCCTGCAGTTCAGGGCAATACGCATAATAGCCATTTTTATCCTTCTCAACGATCACCGAAAGCTTGTAGTTTTTCATAGTATCACTAATAACTAGAAACTTGATAATATTTATAAGCCTTTACTAAGTGGCGCCTACGCCAGCTTCTTCCGTGCGATGAATGAAAAGACAAGGAAGTACGCCCATATCGCCAGCGCGAAGCCGATGAACGCGTACGTGTGGTTGATGCCGTAGAGGAAGCCGCCGAACAGCGGCCCGACCATCTGGCCCAGCGACTGGAACGACGAGTTCAGGCCGAGCACGGCGCCGCGCCTGCCGGTCACCTTCTTGGTGAGCAGGGAAATGACCGACGGAAAGACCATCGCGTTTCCTGAAACGAACACCGCAAGCGGCAGCAGCAGTGATATCCAGTCGCTGGCGAACGAAAGCAGGAAGAAGCCGGCACCCGAAAGCACGAGGCCGAGCTGGATGAGCCTGAACTCGCCGTGCTTGTTGATGAGGCTGCCGGACAGGTACTGCATCGTCATGATAAGCAGCCCTATGTAGGTGAATACCAGCCCGACATGCGCAGAAGAGAAGCGCATTTTCTCTGCTGTAAAGAGCGCCAGCACTGCATCAAGGCCGCCTATCATGAAGGTGATTATGGAGGAGGCCAGGAACAGGAACGCTATCGGCGAGGACAGGTGCTCCAGCAGCGACAGCTCTTTCCCCATGATATCCCTGCTTTCAGGCTTTTCATGCGGCTCGCGTATGAAAAAGAACACCGAAACGGCGTTGGCCGCTGCGAGCGCCGCTGACAGGAGAAATGCGGTCGGCACCGATAGAGACGAGGCGAGGCCGCCGAACGCAGGCCCAATAATGAAGCCCAGCGAAAATGCCATGCCGACCATTCCCATCACCCGCCCCCGCTGCTGTTCCGTTGTCAGGTCAGAGAGCAGCGAGATGCACGTCGGGAACATGCCTGCAGCGCACACGCCCTGAAGCGCCCGCGCAACGAAGGCCATGGCGAGCGTGTCCGAGAATGCGAACAGCAGGTAGGAAGCAGCAAAGCCGGCTGCCGAAACGAGGAGCACCTTCTTCCTGCCGTAGCGGTCGCCGAGCTTCCCCATGAGCGGGCTGAAGACAAGGCTCATGAACGCAAATACCGCGGTAAGTATGCCGAGGTCGAACGGTTTCGCGCCCATCGACAGCGCATAGAACGGCAGGATGGGAAGGATGACGCCGAAGCCGAAGCTCGTCATGAACAGCGTGAAGAGCACCGATTTGATGCCCGGCGCAGCAAGCACGTCTTTGAGCGACATAGCAAACGCACAGCCAACAGATAAAGGTAAACGAGGAGTCAGTAAAATGAAAAAAGCAGGCACCGCCTGTTTCCGTCCTGATGCGCTTACAGGTCCCCTGCGCGCACGGTCTTGCGGTCGTTCGACTTTGCGCGGGAGAGCGCGTCGTTGACGAGCGCCTCGACCTTCTTGTCAAGCGCGTCGCAGAACTCGCCGGCGCACTGCATCTCAGCCTTCTTTATTTGCTCCTTTACCTGCGAAGCGACAACCAAAGCCATTGTAGTACCACCTCTGATGCTCAATGTAATTTCTATTCGCTGCCCTACTATTTATAGTTAACCAAGTAAAGAATCCGGATATTATAACTTGGTTCACTATAGGTGACCAACTTGTGTAATACCTGAATATTAAGTTGGTCAGCTATATATCCGTTTTTTGCGCCTTTCTTCCCACTCCTCGGCCATCCTGATGCGCTTGATGGTCGGCGGGTGCGAGAGGAGCCATAATTCTGTCAATGGGTGCGCCTCCAGTTCAGCCAGGTGCATGTCGGCAAGCCTTTTTTCAGCCGATATCTGGGCAAGCGGCTTCCGGACGTGCTCGAGCGCGAACGCGTCGGCATGCGCCTCGCGGTGGCGCGAGTAGCTGTTGGTGATGGGCATGAGCATGAAATTGAGCGAGCCGTAGAGCAGGGCGATGAGCGCCAGCGACGCGCCATCGCTGATTGCTGCCACGCCGAAAGCCGGGCCGAACAACGCGACGCCTCTGTCGATGATGAAGAGCAGCGGGAAAATGAGGAGCGCCTCGAGCAGGAGGCTGCGCGCTATGTCCTTGTTGACGCAGTGGCCCAGCTCGTGGCCGATGACCGTTTCTATCTCGTCGCGCGTGAATGCAGTGAGCAGCGTGTCGTAGAGGCCTATCTGTTTCGTGGTGCCGAACCCGGCAAAAACGGCGTTCGGTTTCACCGACTTTTCGCTCTCCCTGATGACCACGACGTTCTGTATGCCGGTGACTCCCAGCTTCCTGCAGAGCCGGAGCAGCTTTCGTTTCATGGCTTCGTCAGCGTACGGCTCGGTTTTCCACAGGAACGGCAGCACGATGACCGGGAAGACGTAGCTCATCAGGCCGGAGAGGAACAGGAACGCGACGCCTGCGTATGCCCACCACGGGGAAAACATGCCGAAGGACGCGTACAGCAGCCCTATCATGGCAAGCGCGAATGCGTACTGGACGAGGGTGAACTTCAGAAAATCGCGCGCCCATCTGGCAAGCGTGTAGCGCGACAGATGAAATGCATGTTCGTAGACGTACGTCGAGTAGAACGTGACCGGCAGCTGGGCGACGGTAAGCACTGCAAGGACGAGCAGCCCGTTGGCAAGAGCGGGGAACGGCGTGTGCAGGCTGACGTCGCGGATGACGAGATGCAGCCCTGACACAAGCACGGAAAGCAGTGTTGCAAGGGAAACGAGCAGGCCGATGCCGTACAGGTGCAGCTTCCCCCGGCGGTACTGCTCGGCACGCTTCCTCTTCTTCGGGTCGAACTCGTACGGATAGCGGCGTTGCATAGACTCACTCGTGAGGTATGTACTGAGGCAAAAGGCTTTTAACCTCGTGGTGCAGGACACTGCTTAAATGCATTCGCAGCCGGTGGCATTTTAAATAGTCTGGGAAAAGGTAAGAGGGTATCATATGAAAGGCCAGTTCTTTCCCTACAAGGACGACAATGTGGCGAAATCGCGGCCGTATGTAACCTACGCGATAATTGCCATGGCAGTTGCTGCATTTGTGTGGAGCCTTACGGATTTTGAGCATATCATAAACACCTACGGCTTCATACCAGCAGACTTTGTGCTGCTGACGCTGTTCACGTCGATGTTCCTGCACGGCGGCATCGGCCATATTTTCGGCAACATGTGGTTCCTGTTCCTGTTCGGCGACAACGTCGAGGACAAGTTCGGCAAAATAGGGTACGTCATGTTCTATCTTGCGTCGGGCCTCGCGGCTGCGCTCGTGCACTACCTTTCCGATACCGCGTCCATCATACCGACCATAGGCGCTTCGGGCGCGATATCAGGCGTGCTCGGCGCCTACGCCGTCTTCTTCCCCCATGCGAAAGTACACACGATAGGACCGTTCTACCAGCGGTTCACGCTGCCCGCGTACGCCATGCTCGGGCTGTGGTTCGCCATGCAGTTCCTCGGCCTGTTCGGCTCAGGCGGCGGCATCGCCTTCTGGGCGCACATCGGCGGCTTCGTGTTCGGTGCTGGGATTGCGGCGGCGTACAGGGCGATGAAAGGTAAATGAAGTCTTGAATGCAGTGATGACGGGAGCGTCAAGGAGCAGTTGCAAAAATCCGGTTATGGTGAAACAAGAACACAATACCAATAGCACAAGTTGTATACAAAGATAAAATTTATCTTGAATGCCTTGAAAACCGCTGCCTTCAGGCAGCAGATGCGACACAAGGCATTCGGGATGCCATGCTCCACGGAAACCACCGACTTCAGTCGGTGGTATATAGGAGCATATCATTTATGCTAGTCTTTTCTTTTTACTATCTTCTTTCTGTAGTTTTTCAAGAACTCTTATTATTGTTTCTTCTACAGTTTCACCTAAAGATTTCTTCCCTTTTGAGATATCAATCAATGTTTTGAAGTATCCTCTTAGAAATTCTTCCCTCTCCTTTATTGACATTTCCGATAGTTCCATATGAAATTCAATATCACGTTTTACCAATTCCACTTCAGCCCACTCTTGAGCAGGCGTTTTCTGATGATAACCATTTGTCATGCAGAAGATGAATCCAAACAAACAGAATGTATTCAATATTGACATTACTATCTTGATTATAAGAGTAGTGTCAGAACTATAGATATTAATCGTAAATAATGATGATACCCACACTAGATAAGTTCCTAAAAGAAAGAATAATATCGCACTTCCATACCACTGATTCTTATTCATTTTTCTTATCTCCTATGTTAATTTTTCAAATAAAGATATAAGCCCTTACAATAACGATAACATCATTTTATAGTGAAACAAGAAAATAATACCGACATATTACTTCTTGTTTCACATATAGCAAACAAGGAAGTCATATCGTGTTTATTTCCTTGTATTGCTATAACTGCTTAATATTTCCTCAACTTTCGTTACAAACTCGTCTGTGTCCGCCAGCGCGGTTTTCGCCATTTCTCTTGAGATAGCCGGTGTTGCATCGTACTGTGCTGTTTCTCTTTTTGTTTTCGTTTCAACCAGCTTTGTTATGAGCTTCTCGCTTAGTGTATATGCTTTTGACAGATTATCTACATGCTTCGCTTTCAGCTTCTCTTTTCTGACATAATGATGTTCAAGCACAGCTATAGTTGCAGCGTGGCTTTTTGACTTGAAACCCAGCTTTGCTAATGCAGCTAACGCAGACGTATACATTCCGTAATATGAAACTATGATAACCCATTCGTATGTTTCGAATGATTCTGGGAGCTCCAGTGCTTTTTTGAAGTCATCCTGCTCAGAAATCTTGAACATGAGGCTTGCAAGTGCAAAGTTCTTCCTCGCCTTTGCCAGAAACGGCTTTTCAAGCTTCGTGTATTCCTGCTTTTTCAAAAGCTGTTCTTTTCTCAGATAGTTGGCAATCTTTCTTTTCAGAAACTCGCTTCTTTTCATGCCATCAGCCTCCAGAATACTTCAGAACCGTATAAAGGCAACCCGTATGCTCTTGCTTCTTTACCGACATTTAATTCTTTTGATTTCAGCATTTTTTTGAATTCTATTACATCAGTAATCAGCGGGCTTACTTTGACATTATGAGAATACTGATAGCCCGCGCACTCACGCTCTATCCTTTCTCTCACAGATTTGTCTTTTATGTCGGCTACAATAAACAAAAGGTCTACATCCGATGATTTAGTTGCCGTACCTTTTGCATAGCTACCAAACAGGACTATGGAGTGAATGTCTGCTATATTTGTTTCGTTTAACTTTGTTGTTAGGTTTTCAAGAACAGCTTTAAGTTTCTGGTTCGTTTTTAGCAACTCTTCTTTTCTGAGCATATCGGTTTCAGCCAGAAAATGCCTGCATTTAGCATTCTCTAAGTTTAGAAAGCATTGTTTTGCATTGCCTACTTTATTAATTGCTATTATGCCTTCTTTTTCCATAGTGCTTACATGATTGTAAGCAGGCCTGTAGCCTATCGTAAGCCTTTTTGATATTTCAAGAATAGTAATACCCCTATCTAAATCTTTCCTCAGAAGAGCGATTATTTTTAATGCAGTTTCCTGTCTCATTATATTCACTTAATGAATAATACTATTCACTTTAGTATATAAGCTTTTTGACCTATGCATGCGAAGTTTCTATCAGCCTATATCTACAGAGACATCAAGAAGCGGCCGAAACATTCCAAACAGAACCCGGAGTCCAGCCGGCGGCACGTTCCCTTTTCAAAACAGACGAGTCAACTCATCGCTTTGCTTCGCAAATTTTGGATTTTTCTATGAACTTTTTACGCGGGTTGCCTTCAACTTATAGAGAATTGCATTGGGTGTGCAACATGAAAATGCAATTCGCTATATAGATATATAGAATTTGCACGATATCATGTAACATATAGATAATTGCGCAGCTTATGTCGTATTAACGCGCAATTTTCTATAGGTGAATTGCAAATAATATCAGGACATAACTAGTGCAATTCACCATATCTTGTGCAAATCCTAATACTCCAGAAAAGCCTCTTTGTAGCTGCCATGGGTAACGTCAGCAGGGCTGACGGTTGTCACCGACGCATACCCTTGAGCTGAGATGCCCAGCCGCATGAGCGTGCCGTCAGGCATTTCGCTAAGTTCCCGGTAGGTAGCGGTTTCTGGATCGCATGCCTGATAGAGTGGGGTGTATGATCTGAAAATAGTATGTGCTGTCGCTTCTAATGCGCCGCACGGTTCCTGTGTTGCTGGCATCAGTGAGGGGTGCAAGTAGGTGGTAAGTTCCATTACCGCAATGGAGTCGTCTGGAAAATACTGCGTATCTGCTGACGTGCTTTCCAGATACGGGTGTAGTACCTTGTCGATGAGCTGCTCCCATCGCAGGGCTCTGCCCCGTGCCGTGGGATCGCCCCGCTGCCTGCCAGGATTCTGGTAGAGCGCATAGGCAAAAGCGTCCCGTCGTGTTTCCGCTGGGGTGGAGGGGTCGCAGTCATGGCACCAGCTGTAGCTGGGCTGGATGACGAGTTCCAGCATGTCTACCATGCGGTAGGTTCTGCTTATCAGCGGCGGTGTTGGATTAGCTCCCTTGTCCGCATACCACCACGGAGGCAGTTGCAGCGCAGGGTTAACTATGCGCACTGAAGGAGTGGGGAGAGGCTCAACGGTTGCTGTGGCCGGCGGGGCAGCAGTAGCTGTCGGCGGAGCAGGTTCGGTAGGAGTGGGGAGGGGCGTGGCTGACGGTTCAGGAAGCGCGGTGGCAGCAGGAGCAGGCACGCCGGGTGAAGCACAGCCTGCAAGCAGGGTGCCGGCAGCTGCCGCTGCTCCCTGCAAAAGCGCCCTTCTGGTAAGCATAAATATCATTACTATCAAGTGGTATATAAAGGTTATACAACAGGGGGGGCTTTGTTTAAGAAGTGGCACTTGTTTAGAAAGTCGGGTTTTTGTTTAAAAAGTCATTCAAGTATATATTTACTATGACAGACAATAGAACAATAATAATAGCCTTGCTGAATATTTCTAAAAGATTAAAAATGCCTATTGCGTAAGTGTTAATAAACAACTTTACAGAATTTTATATCTATTTAATTATTTTTGTCTATTTACTATAATGGAATCAGCTATTGGTATAGACTCAATTTTAGTTAAAAAAGAGTGGATACATCCAGATACGGGCGAACAAAAAAGTTTTAAGTGCGTCTTAGGGTGTGGAATTTCTACAAAAAACTATTCCGAATTCAAAGATATGTATGATAATGCTATAGATGCCACATTAAAATCGTGCGGAATTGACAAAGATAAGTTTATTTATTGCAATTATGATTTCTGTAAAATATTTGCTCAATGTGGGATACCTATTCACCAGATATTTTGGAGAAATATATCATCCTCAATAGAAGCTGTTAATATATTTTATACATTATTCAGAAAAGATGATACTCCTTTGGCATTTGGTAGATTGGAAAGAGAACTTAAACATAAACTCTCAAATAGTGTATTGAACTTTGATGAATTGGTAGAAAAGCATCTGAATAACTATTTTCCTTACGTATGTGTATGGAGAATAAAAGATTTCTTAATTAAAAATGGAATAACACCCATGCTTGATAGTTTTCAGGGTAGAATTACAGAAGCATGGGAAGAAATAAGTGATATACCAATACACGTATATCCAAGTGGAGATAAGTGTAATCCATTAATTTCTACTGCTGATATAGCACTACAACTCGTAGAGCTACGACTCGCTAAACAAAAGAAGTTTATTCAATATGGTAATTTTAGATCTGTATTGCCTGAAATGAATAATAAGGTTTACGAATACTCAATTAGCGGATATCATTACAGGAAAATAATTCCTCTGCACTCTAAAAATATTCGTGTAAAAGATAGATACAAACATCCGATTGTGTTTGTTTTCAAAGATAAGAACCAATTTATTTCATCTGAAGCTCTAAAGAATGAACCTACAATGGACACTATATTTACATTTGCTAATATGTTAGATGGGTGTGTCAAATTTTTTAAGTCAGAAGAAGATACGCAATTGATACAAAATGGTGACTATGCAGTATATTTCTCTGACGAAGGTAAAAAAGCCATAGAAACCTTGAAGAAAATGGGAAAATCACTTAAGAGTTTTGATATTTCAACCATCTCAAAAGAGGTTAAAAAGTCGGTGTAGTTTCCTACACTGAATGCTTATATACTTTACTGATATAATTAACTATTACAGCGTACCCTATACCAAGGTTGCGCTTACTTTGTAGTAAGTTATAATTTTATTCCTTTTTACTTTTGCTCGTTTGCCGTGTTGATTCCTTTTTCTTTAGCATCTGAAGAAGCTCTATAGCAGTGTCAATAGAATTATGTTCTTTTGGAATACGCATCAGTATTCCTTCAAAGTCTATCTTGTGAATATCTGCAGATGGCATAGAGCCACTATAATCAGGTTCTAAATTAGGAGTGGGTGATTGATTGAACATTTTAGTATCGCCTGCTTTCAAATATGACAAGACATCTTTATAAAACTTACTGATTTTATCTGCCTCTGCGTTTGCCGTGGCTCTATCAATATTGGTAATTTCTTGGAGTATAATCCAGAAGTTTGAGTCTGGTTCTTTACCATTTAATCTTTCATATAGTTTCTTCCAAATGTCTATTTTGAATATCATTTCTTTTACTGCGACATCATATTCATCCTTTTTTGGAAATAGTATTTTTTCGGCTAATGATGACAATGCAAGACTCTGACCTCTGCCATCTATAAGACCATATTTCCTCATAGCACCTAATTTTACGAGGAAAGTGCCACTTTTCGCACTACTATGTCCCCAAGCACCAGCTAATGCATCAGGACTTTGTGTAGTTCCATTTAATTTCTCATGGAATTTTTTAGCTAAGTCTATAGCATCACTAACCCGCAAATCAGGGTATTCGTAATTTCCTATTTTTGACATAGTTATCTTTCCACAAGATAATTAGGAATCTATTTAAAGCTTCCCATCGTTTCTCTTCTAAAATAAGAGCAGAAAACGGATAGATGAAAATCGCTGAAAACAGATAAGAATATAAAGACTCTATGCATATATTGAGAAGGGAAAATGATGATGGCGTTCCCCGCAACCAACACATGCCCAAGCCACGAAGCGATGACAAGCGGGCAACAACCCGCACGAAACCACAACGGAGGCGTGGAAGCTGTGAATTGGAAGCACCGCCACCTGATTCCCTTATTATATATCTCAAACTTTTAGTTTCTTTGCATCTGCTTGAACAGGTCTTTTCCGTGCCTTATCCCAATAGGGACTCTTACAGCGAGGGCAGACTTTCGGATAGTCTGCCTTGCGTGGTATCCACTGATATTCGCATCTTTCGCACCTATAACCATCAACTGAAATCTTGACCTTGCCCATGCAAATCACATCATACTTATATAGTATATTATTTGGTAAGTAAGCTTTATATATTTATCTGTATATTATTATGTATTCATATACTATAAAAGTAAGGTGATAAGATGCAAACAATAGAAATTGAAAATGAAGTCAGAAAGCAGAGAGGCTTAAAAATTGCCAAGAACTGCAAGATAAAGAAAACAGAAGAAGGATGGTTAGTTCCATCGCAAAGCGGTATGGGGCTATACCTCGTAATTTCAGATGGCTATCATTCGCAGTGCAGTTGCCCTGATTACGAACTAAGGCATCAGCCATGCAAACATTGTTTTGCAGTGGAGTTCATAATCACGAAAACAACAGATTCGGAGGGAAATGTCACAATAGAAAAAAGCATGAGGATAACATATCCGCAAAATTGGACTGCCTACAACAAGGCACAAACACATGAGAAAGACCTATTCATGAGACTGCTTGCGGATTTATGTGGCAATATTGATAATCCAGATTATCAGTTTGGCAGACCTAAAATGGCTTTCGGCGAAATGGTATTTGCTTCCGCTTTGAAGGTTTATACTGGATTCTCTTGTAGAAGGTTTATTTCTGACATGAGACAAGCCCACGAAGAAGGCTTTGTTGATTCTATATGCTGTTATTCCAGCATTAGCAATTACATGAGAAATGAAGAACTTACTTCTATTCTGGAAAAACTTATAGAAATATCCAGTCTGCCTCTAAAGGGATGCGAGGCTAAGTTTGCTGTTGATAGCACAGGTTTTGCTACAATCCAATACAAGAGATGGTTTGATGCCAAATACGGAAAGGATATGGACAAGAGAATATGGCTCAAAGCCCATGCCATTTGTGGCGTGAAAACAAACATAATTACAGGAATAAAAGTTACAGATGCTTATGCGAATGATTGCCCGATACTTCCAGAATTAGTGAATAAGACAGGAAAGAACTTTGGCATCTTTGAGGTGCTTGCAGATAAGGCGTATTTGTCCAGAAAGAACTTCAAGTTAGTCAATGAATACGATGCCTTGCCTTACATCCCATTCAAGAAAAATACAAAACGCACATCAAAGGGATGCAGGCTCTGGAGAAAGATGTGGCTTTATTTTGAATATAACAGGGAGAGATTTTTAGACCACTATCATGCGAGGTCTAACATTGAAACAACATTCAGTATGATAAAAGCAAAATTCGGCACGAAAGTAAGAAGCAAGGACAAGACAGCACAAATAAACGAAATTCTGTTAAAGGTTCTTTGCCACAACATCTGCGTGATAATTCAGGAAATGCATGAATTGGGAATACAACCCAATTTCTGTTTAAAAAGTGAGGAGGATGTTTAAAATGTCAAGGCAAAATCAGACTTCTTAAACAAAGCCCAACAGAGTTCTGTTCGCCGTCACTTCGCAACCCGCCTCATCGCCTTGCGCAGCACGCTGCTGATGGTTTCCTTGTCGTAGCCCCGGTCCTGCAGTATTTCCTTCACGTAGCTCACGCTGTAGCCTGCCTGGAGGCTCTTCACGGCAAAGAGCAGCAGGTCGTCCTGTGTTTCCTCCTGCCGGGAGGCGAGGAACCGTTTCGCTCCGTACGCGAGGCCGGCGAGCACCGCAATGACGATAACGATAGGAATGAAGTCAATGCCACCCTGCCCGTCGCCTTGCAGTGCACAGTCCCGGGCACATGTCGCGTTTTCTCCTGATTCGCACACGCCGTTGCCGCACGCCGGCTGCGCTGCTGTCATGCAGACGCTCGTGTCATACGCGCAGCTGCTGGTGCACCTGAGCGTGCCGTTGGCAAACCCTTTGCTGCTGCACGACTGGCCGGCGAGGTCGGTGCCATCGCACTGTTCTGCTCCTTCCCGGACGCTGTTGCCGCAGACGGTCAGTGGCGACGGCGCTTTCTCTGCGACAATGGCGAATGTGGAGAATCCCGGAGTTGTTGCTTCGTACAGGACGACGGATGCCGTTTCACGTAGTTTTGTTGTCGTGAGATTTTCCCACGCACTGCCGCTGTAGCGCTTCAGGAGCACATCCATGGCAGTCACGTTGTTTGCGCTGAGCCACGTAGTGCTGACATTGAACTGGATGGCTGCCCTGTCTATGGTGGCGGCGCTCAGGTTTTCTGCGGTTATGTCGAGATATTCGAAGGCAGCGCCTGCCGGCGCCGCGACTCCTGCAGGCTTTGCTGCAAGCCGCTTCACGGTCACCTTCACGTTGGTGGCAGCATGCAGCGTCCTGAGAACAATTTTGGTTACCGACCCGTTTATGGAGACGTTTATTTCTGCGGTGCCGTTTGCCGTGATGTTGACCGTGCTCGTCTGGTTCTGCTGGGGTATCGACGTGTTCGTGGTGGCAGAGGGGGCGGCGGAACCGCCTCCGCCGGTCGTTGTCGTCGTTGTCGGCTCAGTGTACGTGAACGCAATGCTCGTTTCATTCCTGTTTCCTGAGGTATCGTTGACCGAGAGGTTGACCGTGTTGCCGCCGGTTGCGGCAAGAAAGGTGATGTTCGCGCAGCCCGCGAGCATGGTGTTCGCCCCTCCGTTGAGCCGGTACCAGCACGCGTCAACCGCGAAGTTGTCGCCTGCGGTGAAGTTGAGCGATATGTTGCTCGCCGAATACGTCCCCGCGGTGGGCGAGGACGCGGTCACCTCAGGTTTCACCGTGTCAGTGACGTTGAACGTGCGGCTTTCAGAAACGTTCCTGTTCCCTGCTGTGTCGTTCGCCCACACCTTGAAGGTGTAGCTGCCCGGGGTTGCTATTGACTTGTTCTTCGACCATGATGTATAGTTCCCTGCCATGCTTTCGTTGGCGCCGTTCCATTCGAGCGTCACGGTGTCGAGGTTCTCGTTTCCGCTGATGTTGATGAGCACCGTTTTCGCGTTCTGCCTGACGGTGCTCGCGTTCGTTGTGGCGTTGGGCGTGGGGCTTTCGAAGGTTATGAAAGGCAGTATGCCGTCGACCGTGAAGAAAAGCTGCGTCCAGTTGACGCTGCCTTTCGTGTCGTTGACCGACACGGTGATGTTGCTGGGCTGATTCTCGGCGCCGAGGAACGTGATGTTCGCGCACGTGGCTCCGGGGCCTGTATTAAGGAAAATGGTGCTCCCGCTCGTATTGACGAGCCAGCAGCGGTCGATGCCGTACGTGTCGCCTACGGTGTAATTGAGCGTGACGTTGGTCGAGGAAATATTCGTGCTGTTGAGCGGCGCCTGAACCGAGAGCCGCGGCGGCAGGTCTATGGTGAAGTTCAGCTCAGCGGAACTGTTGAGGTTGCCGCCGGTATCATTGATGAAGAGCCTGACAACGTTCATCCCCTCGCTGAAATTTCCTGCCGAGATGTTGGCGCATGCGGGGAGGAATATCGATGAAGCTGTCACATTGGTATACCAGCAGTTGTCGAGCGCGCCGAAGGCATTGGTGACCGTGAAGTTGATGCCGGGCGTATAGTTGTACGTCTGGTTGAGGGGAAAGGCGGCGGTGATGTTGGGGACGCTCATGTCAACGCTGAAAAAAATCTGGGACGACTGCGTATTGTTGGCGGTGTCGTTGACGTACACCGTGATGTTGCTCTGGCTGTTCGGCGTCGCGTTGAACGTCGCGTTGATGCAGCCGGAAAGGTTGATGCGCTCGCCGGTTGTGTTGAGGAACCAGCACGATGAAACGGCGACGTCGGTGACGCTGTAGTTGAGCGTGAAGTTCGTGTAGTTGTACGTCGTATTTTTCGGGCTCGTGACCATGATGACCGAGAGCACGGTGTCGATGGTGAAATTTACCGGCGAGGAGTTGGTGTTGCCCGCGGTGTCGTTCACGTACACGGTGAGATTGTTGAATCCTTCAGCGCCGATGAGCGACAGGTTCTGGCACGAGCTGATGGTCGCATTGGTCTCGTTCCTGTTGAGCGCAAACCAGCAGCGGTCCACCCGGCCGAACGCGTCCGAAGCGCTGAAGTTGAGCGAGGGCGTGTAATTGTACGTCAGGTTCGCCGGCAGCGAGATGGAAATCTGCGGGACGATGGTATCGACCGTGACGTATCTGACGTCGGAAACGTTGGTGTTGTTCGCCGTGTCATTGACGAACACCTTGTAGCTGTACGTCCGGTTATCGAGGCTGGTGGCGTTGTAAAAAAAGTGCGTGGTGTTGCCGCTCATGGTGAAGTTGGTGACGGTGCCGTTGTTCCATTCGAGCACCGCGCCGGTTATGACCTCGTTCGATGTGGCGTTGATGTAAACCCACGATGACGAGATGTTTGAGCTGTTTCCCGGAGTAGGCGTGAGGAACCGTATCTCAGGGAGCGTGGTGTCGGTGACGCTGATGACGAGCGAATAGTTTTGCGGGCCGTTAGGGACGGCGGTCCCGTTGATGGTGATGTTCCAGGTTCCGCTGCTCGCGTTGGCGACGTAGACCTGCTCGATATTGTTGAGCGCGTCCCGCTGGGTCTGCACCGCTCCCGTCGCAGGGTTCGTTTTGTCGAGCGTCCACGGAAAGAAGCGGGTGCCGGCGGTGGTATACACGAGCAGGTCGAGGTCGTTGACCAGCGCGTTGGCTGCATTCGGGTCTCCCTGGTAATCATCCCACGCAAGCGTGATTTTTAGTTCGCTCCTTCCGGAGAGCGTTAGCTGGTGCGTCTCGGCAGTGTTCTGGCTTACGTTGCCCTCCTTGACGACATCGGTCCTGTTGTCCTCCCGCAGTTTGGCGATTGCAGCCGTCGCATTGACGATGCCGTAGCCGCTCGTGTAGTCAGGCCCGGTGTTGTTCACGTCGCGCGCGGTGTGGACAAGCAGTGCCTTGACCGTTGATGGCAGCGGTGTCCGGTTGAACGTCTGCCGGTAATCCTGGTAGATGAGCGCGGCGATGCCCGAAACGACCGGCGCCGCCATCGAGGTGCCGCACGAGCCGCTGTACGTGTTGCCCGTGATGGTCGACCAGATGGAGCGGTACGCAAGGGCGTCGTTGAGGTTGGTGGTGTTCTCGCACCCCGGAGCGACGACGTCGGGCTTGATTCTTCCGTCGTCGGTCGGTCCCCACGAGCTGAACGACGTCATCGCAGACGTGTCCGAGTCGACGGCGCCGACCGTGATGGTGTTCTTCGCTGTCCCTCCCGGCCCTGTTGTCGTGTTGTACGTATGGCCTTGCGAGCCGCAGTACGCTGAATTTGTTGACCGGTCGTTGCCGGCAGCGAATACGATAGTCATGGTCCTGCTGGTCACGCTTTGATTGCCGTGGATTATGTTGTCGTACGCTGCGCTGAACGCGGTGTAGTCTCCCATGATGCCGCACCCGTTTGCCTGCGTGCTGTAACCCCACGAATTCTGGGAAACGGAAGCATTGTACACGGCAGTCGAGAGGTTGGTCTCATTGTACAGTTCCGAAGTTCCGTCGTCCGGCCACTCGTACGTTATCAGCGTTGCGTTGGGCGCCATGCCCCGGTATGCGTAGTTCGAGCCGCTGCCGTTGGCAAGCATGGTGCCGGCAACGTGCGTCGCATGGCTGTCGTCGGCGCATTCTGTTTCGGTGCAGCCGTCATCGCCGCGCGTGGTTTTTGCCGACAGGGCGCTGTGCGTCCGCTCTGCCCACCCCTGGTCCCATTCTGCTATGACAACGCCAGTGCCGTTGAGATGATAGGGTGCGTCGAGGAGGCCGGTGACCCCCGAGGCATTCCGGGCGCCGTCGTTGAGAGCGGCGAGACGCGTGTTGCTGTTCTCGACCCATTTGACGCCGTCCTCGTTCGTGATGCTGTGCAATGATTCTGCAGGAAGCTGCACGTCCCGTGCAGTGCCCGCCATGCGGCGCTTCACGATGCCTCCGTGCGCTTCTATGGTGCGGTCTGCATCGTCCGGTGATACGTCAGGGAAGAATGTCACCGAAAGATTGGCGGTAGCGTCGCCGTTGCGCATCCAGTCAGGCACGCCTTCCTGCAGCATCGGCGGCAGCTTGTCGTTCGGAAGGACCGGCCCCAGGTAGGTGACGTTCGTGAGCATTGCGTCCGGTTCCACGTACGCGTACCATGCCTTGTCCGGCAGGTAGCTGAGCAGCAGTATGCCGTTTGCTTCCAGTGCAGCTTTCCCGTCGTCCGTCGGTACATGGCTGAATTGTATTATATAATGGCCTCCTGTCCTGGCGGAAAAGGAAGAAAGCGGTCCGTAGTTGGTGATGGTTCTTGATTTAAGAAAAATGTTGTTTGCAAGGGCTGGCGGCTGGGGGGCGGAGAATACGGCGACAGCGGTAATCATAAGTGCAGCAATGATCATCCCGGAGAAGAATCTCATTTCTCTTCACGGTAGTGTTCGAGCGCGATGGCGTATGCATCATACCGGTGGTTAAGTGTTCCATTAACCGTATACTGCCCGCCCTTTGCAAGCGGATAACAGGTGATGTCGCAGTTCGTGCCCCCGCATCCGACGTGTTTCCCCTGGTACGTTCCCTCGAGCGCCAGTTGCATGACGCCGTCTGTTATGACCAGCGCTCCGCCACATGAATTGCAGCACGGGTCTGCAGGCGGGCAGACGGCAAGAGTGCACACGATGCCAGAGGCGTCGGCAGTGCCCCTGACCGTGACGAGCGTGCCGACGTATGCGTCTGCGTTTTTGGCAATCTCGGATGGCGTAAGAACGGTTTTCTGGGGGGCGGTGAGCACAAGCATCAGCGCAGCGATAAGTGCAAGCATGACGATGATTTCGAGATGCGGTTTCATAGCACCACGTCCGCGTGTCAGTCGAGGAAATAGCCAACCGCTTCCTCGAGATTGGTTACTTCGGCGATGGTCATATCGAGCCTTTCTCCGAGGCTCGTTTTCTTCTGCGCGTAATCGACTTTGCAGTATTCGATAGCGTTCCTGGTTTCGCACGTCTTCTCCCGCACCGGCGCCGGTTCTGAGCCCTGGCCAGGACCTACAAGGAATACGGATACGCCGTTCTTCCGTATTGCCTTTGCTTTTTCGAGAACCGACCCCGCCCCCGTGATAGTCCCGTCCTCGTTGATGATGCCGGTAATGCTCACCGAAGGGTCGAGCGTCCTGTTCTGCAGAGCGGCGACGATGCTCACCGCCATCGCCGCGCCGGCGCTCGGTCCCTCGATGGCCGTTGCGTTGACGTCGATAGTGTACACGATGTCCCACTCGTCAAGCGTGATGTTCGCATACGATGCAGCGGCTTTCGCGGCAATTCTCCCCGAGAACTGCGTATCATACTGTGCAAGCACGTCATTGATGCTCACGAGCACGAGGCCGGTGCCCGGCCTGACCGTGGTGAGCAGCCTGCCCGCAACGCCGTTGCCTGCCGAATCGACCGCAGGGATGAGCATCTCGACGCGGTGCCCCTCCGCCGTGACGTTGAGCGGGACATAGCGCGTCACCTCGTGCGCCACGAGTCGCTCGGGAACCGTGTAGACGCCGCTGATAAACCCCGCGAGGAAACAGAGCGCAAGGAGCAGGAACAAGTTTACCGGAGTGATTTTCAGCAGCTTCATGGTATGCACTTTGTCTGAGAATCGACGATGTTAACAGGTTACGATGCCGTTGCTGTCGAGCAGCGTTTTCTTGAAGTATATCGTGGCATTGGTTCGGACAGCCATGGCGACCGCATCGCTCGGCCGCGCATCGGTCTCGAGGACTTTGTTTCCTTTCACGGCGACGATGGTGGCGAAATAAATGTCATCTGCATACGATTCGATGCGGACCTGCGGTATGCGTATGCTGAAATGCCCCGTGACATCGCTGAAGACGTCGTGCGTCGTCGGCCGTACGCCGATTGTTTGCTCCAGTCCCTGCTGTATCGAAAGTGCCTGGGACTCGAGTATGTCCATGTTGACGACCCGGCATTTACCCACAAAGGCAAGCGTCGTCCCCACCACCGTCACCTGCACCGGCTCGTAGCCCTCGGTCGGCAGGTCGACTGGCTGTTCAGGCGCCTCGGGCATTGCCTTGCTGAGCGACGGCAGGTAGTAAATGTACGCGATAAACACGATAATGATGATGCCGAACAGGAACAGGGCAAACTCCCGCATAATGAGATTATACGATGACACATTTAAGAGCTTGTTTCGGATGCCGTGATGAAATTTCCACAAAGCCATTGTCGGCACAATCTTTATATATCGCCCTGAACCAATGATAATTGTCATGGCGCACAATCGCAAACAGTTTCTGTACGGTCAGTTATTCTTTTCACTTGCAGTAATCCTTCTTGCTTCAGTTGCCTTCGCGCAAGAGGAAACGACCACTACCACCGTCCCTGAGACGACCACCACAACGGCTCCTCCTACCACGACAACAACGGTGCCGGAAACAACGACCACCACAGCGGCGCCTACCACGACAACAACCGTGCCGCCTGCAACCACAACCACGACTGTTCCATCGACAGGAGACACGACCACCACAACCGTGCCGCCTGCAACCACGACAACTACCGTTCCAGTAACAGGAGACACGGCCACCACAACCACGACTGTTCCCAGTACCACGCAAACGACCACAACAACCTCAGCGCCTCCTCCACAACCGGGTCCGTCATGCCCACCCCCGCCGCAGCCGAGGACATGCGGACAGGGGCAAGTACCCAAACCATCTTTTGACAGCAGAGGGTGTCATGTTGATACGTTCTGTGAACCGGTACCACAGTTTCATGATTGCGGCAATGGCATTTGCGAACAGGGCGAAAATGCTGACAACTGCCAGGACGATTGCGGGAGAAAGGGGGCGTATTGCGGCGACAAGCGGTGCGACATAGGCGAGGATGGCGTCAACTGCCCGCAGGACTGCCGGTCAGGGCCGCAGTGCCCTGATTCCATCACCTGTCCTGACGGCAGCAAGGTCGGCTGCTTCAGGTCCCGCGACGGCTGTGGGTGCGACCAGTGCCCGCCGCCGAAAGGATGCAGGGAGGAAAAAGACCCCCAGAGCGGATTCGTGAAAGTTATATGCGAGGAAGAAATCCACCGCCAGTGCCCGCCGCCGGAGAAAGAACTCTTCGACAAGTGCCGGAAGGAGGGCGGGACGCCGGTAACAAAGAAAGACTCCTCAGGATGCGAGTCCTTCTTCTGCGAGCTCGGTGAGGAAAGAGCCAATCCGTTCGAGCGGGGAAAGTGCCCATCACCGGAAGAATTCAGGGCTATTGACGAAAAGTGCAAAAAGCTTGACATTCCGGTCATGATCAGATTCGAAAAAGGATGCAAGGTTATACGATGCAGTGCGCAGGAACAGCGCGCGTGCCCTGAAGTGGCCAATCCTGAATTCAAAAAGCGGCTTGAGGAAGAATGCCGGATGAAAGGGCTTGAAATCGTCAAGGATTTTGACCCGCGCGGCTGCCCGATTACGCGTTGTGGCGGCTTCGATGACTGCGCGAGGGACGTGCCGAAGAAAGCGTATCAGGCGTGCAAGCAGGACGGCGGCGAACTTGTCGTGGAGCGCGACGAAGGCGGTTGCGTGACGTTCAACGAATGCATCCATCGCGGCGACGATGCCGATATTTCAGTCGAACAGATAGACGAAGTGCCTGAGCCGACTGAGCTGCTTGCAATCGCATTCAAGCTGGAAAACCTGAGGATATCGCTGGACAAGCTGGCGCGGCAGACTGATGAGATTGCAGATTATTACAAGTCGACCAATTCTCCCGAGGAGGAGAAATTCCGCCGCGTCTCTGACATGTTCGCAGCGGCTAAGGACAAGGTCAACGAGATAAAGCGCAAGCTGAGCGACAGGCTCGAGGACCTCACCGTCGACGATATCATGGAAGTCAAGCACGACATACGCTACATCAAGGATATCGTCATCAAGGATATTGTCTATCTCATGCTGAGCACTGATGAGGACGTGAAGGAACTGACGACGAGCGTGCGCGAGGCAAAAACAAAGGGAACCGCAGCGCCCAAAGATTGCGGGACCGACGGCGGCTGCTTTGAGCGCTCGTTCAGGGTCTGCAAGCCGGTGCGATTCCGTCCTGAAGGCAGCGACGGTCCGGTGCTCGAGGTTACCGGACTTGAAGGAAATGCATGCATCGTCAAGGCCGAGCTGCCGGAAGAAACAGGGCCGCCGGCAGGCTTCATTCCTGGCGTTGAGCCTCCGTATGTCATGACCTGCACGTTTGACAAGTATGCGTTCGGCATGCCGCGTGGGGATCCCAAAGAATTCATCCCGCAGTACTGCACCGGCTCGTTCGCAGAAATCATGAAGTGGTGTAACAACAACCCCGGCATGTGTCCTGATGATGGGGGCGGCAGAAATGCCGGAGGGCCGGGAGGCTGCAGGAGCGAGGAAGAATGCTCCGAATACTGCTCCGACCCTGAAAACTTCGAGGAATGCAGGAACTTCGGCTCCCAACAGAGCTCATCGTCACGAGGTTCGTCAAGAACCACATCGAGAGCCACACCCGAGGACTTTGGTGATGAAGAGTTTGGTCCCCAGCAGCGATTCAACGAACCAGACTCACCGCAGCAGTTCAACCAGCCGCCACAACAATTTAATCAACCGCAGCAACAATTCAACCAGCCGCCTCAGCAGCAATTCGGGCAGCCAGGGCAGCAACAATTCAACCAGCCGCCTCAGCAGCAGTTTAGTCAGCCAGGTCCACAGCAACAATTTTCAGGCGGAGGATTTTAGGAGGGAACGAGCATGAAACTATTCGTTATCGCGCTATTGCTGGTCGGCTTGCTGTTCGTATCGGGATGCACCACCGGCGAGCAGACGACCATCAAGAACCAGGATGATGCGCAGCAGGCAGTGTCCAACGTCAGCAGGAACGTCGAGGACATCTCTGCGACGCTCAAGGAAATAGACGAGTCGCTGAAGTAGTGGTTTGACAGTGCGGTGGGGACGTTAGGCGCAATTGCTCGACAGCACTAAAATACAAAAATAGTGGAAGGCACTTCATAGCCCCCGAGAACTCACCCCATACTTTTTCTTTGCTAAAATAAGAAATCTTCTTGCTGTGAACTCAAGTTTGCCTTTACTTTCAATTCTTTTTTGGAATCTTTCTAAGGTGGTTCGGTGTTTTTTGAAACTAAAATCATCAACTATCCAAGGAATGGCCCTGAGAAAATAAATCAATGCTCCAACGTCTTTGAAAATAGTTTTTCCTTCCCATTCTTCTGCTTTAACAATCTCAAACTCAACGTGTTTTAACTGCTTCGATACATTTGATAGGGTATTGGATTCCCATTTTGGAACTGTTTCAAATTCCTTCATCAAATCTTTCAAATTTCTTCCATCCACTTGTTGTGTAAAAAACAAACCCCCAGAAGAAATAATTCTTGCTAATTCATTTGCATTAAATCCTCCGTGCCTGTTTAAAACTAAGTCAAATTCTTCATCTTTAAATGGAAGTTTTTTAGTTTCATTTGCGTAAATGACTTTTACTCCCTGTTTTCTTAGATTTTTTCTTGCAACTGAAGCATTTGGTTTATAACCTTCAATTGCAACGGCTTTTTTACGTTTGAATGCAGTTAGAATTTCTGAAAAAGCTTCCCCTCCTCCAGTTGCCATATCCAAAACAGAATCTGATTTTTTAATCAATCTCTTTGCAATTGATTTATAGTTCCAATTCGGCTCTCCTTCCTTATACCGTCCTTTCAAATACGAAAAATTCCATCCCTGAAATGGTGCATTCTCATCACTTTTCCATTGCCGAATTAGTTCATCTTTCTTTGACATATCTGTAAGCCCCTTGAGATTTGCAGGGAACAAAGTTCTCTGAAACCTCGCAGAACTTGGTTCTGCAAGGAATTCAGGAGAGCTCCGCTCTCCGTGAATCAGCCGGTGGTATAGAGGAGCATATCATATAATAAATCTTCCCGTGCCTTGCATGCCCTCACTTCGTCAGGACGCTTAACAGCGATTAGCAGGAAAATTCCTTCGAAATTCCCCAAATAGCCTGGGCGAACTTCTGCTAATCGCATACGTCACAGCCACCCCTTCCTTCTGAAGTAGAGCAGCATCACGGCCGCGATGAGCAGCATAACGCCTAAAGCAAACGGATAGCCGTATTCCCAGGTCAGCTCGGGCATGAACCTGAAGTTCATGCCGTAGATGCTCGCCACGAGGCTCATCGGCAGTATGATGGTGGCGATGATGGTGAGCGTCTTCATGGTCTCGTTGAGGCGGTTGGATATGGTCGACAGGTACGCCTCGAACGAGGAAATGATGATGTCGCGCGAGATGTCGATGCTTTCGGCGATGCGGTAGAGGTGGTCGTAAATATCCCGCAGGTAGGGGATGGTGCCTGCATCCACGAACTTCGCGTCCCCCCGCGTCAGGGCGTTGAGGACCTCCCGCTCAGGACCTATGTATCTTCTGAGCGTGAGGATGTCCCTGCGGAGGTGGAAGAGCCTGCTCACCACATCCTTTTTCGGGGTTTTGAAAATCTCGTTCTCGATGCTGTCGAGTCGTTCGTTAATCACGTCGGTGACAGGGAAGAGGTTGTCGACCATGATGTCGAGCATGACGTAGAGGGTGAAATCAGCGCCGCGCTGGAGAATTCCGTTATGGCCAAGCCGCTCCCTGACCGCATCGACGCAGGCGACGTTTCCTTGGTGCACGGTAATGACGTACGTTTCCCCGAGGAAAAAATCAATCTCCTGAACGGCGAGCTTGCCGTTCCTGTATGCAATCGCGTGCATCGCCATGAAGTAGAAGCTCTTGTAGTCGTCGATTTTCGACCGCTGGATGGCGTGGATGCAGTCTTCGAGCGCAAGCTTGTGGAAGCGGAAGTGTTTTCTGAGGAAATCCATGTCAGCCTTGGTCGGGTCCTGTATGTCGATCCAGAGCTGCTTCTTCTTGAGCGTGCCGAACTGGTCGGGCTTCCCGGCTTTCACCTTCCCCTTGTCGGCATAGAAAATAGACGCGAGCATCAGTATATTTAATGGTTGGCGGAATAGATAAGGATTATGATGCGCTGGTACGCAGCTCTACTGTTTCTGGCATTCGTGCAGGCGGAAATCGCCGGGGAGATAACGCTCGTCCCCCGGGAAACAGCGACAAGCACGACAGCCACGACCGTGCCTCCATCCGACGCTGCGGGGAAGAGCGGCATCGTGCCCCTCATTGCACTCTCGCTGGCCGGCATCGCGGCGGTGCTGTACATCTACCGGAAGTACAGCTGAATCGCCGAGGCTTCGGGGACAAACTTAAGTAATTGCTCCGGCAATTGCTAGCAATGCGCCCCCTCTATCTGCAGGACCACGGCCTGCGCGAATTTGATGCCACAGTCGTATCAGTCAACGGCCTGCACGTCATTCTGGACAATACTGCGTTCTACCCCAGCAGCGGCGGGCAACCGAACGACACGGGCGTACTCGTGGCTGATGGCGTTACCTACACGGTCACGAACGTCACCAAAACCGGCGGTTCCATCGTGCACGAGCTTGACGCTGCCGGGCTGCACGCAGGCGACCGTGTGCACGGCGTCATCGACTGGCAGCGGCGGCATGCGCTGAGCCGCATGCACACGGCAGCGCACGTGCTGAGCGCCATCATCCACAAGGAAGCAGGGGCGCTCATCACCGGCAACCAGCTCGGCATTGACCAGTCGCGCATCGACTTTTCGCTGGATGTGCTCGACCGGGAAACGATAGCGTCATACGTTGAAAAGGCGAACAAGGCGCTGGCGAGCCGCATACCCGTGAAAACCTATTTCCTCAGAAGAGAAGAGGCACTGCATATCCCCGGCGTCGTAAAGCTCGCGGCCGCGCTGCCTCCGAACGTGAGCGAGCTGCACATAGTGGAGATAGGCTCTGTCGATACCCAGGCAGACGCCGGCACGCACGTGAGCAATACGGACGAAGTAGGTCGCATTGAACTGCTCAGAATGGAAAATAAGGGCAAAAGCAACCGGCGGGTGTATTTCGCACTACGCCAGCCATGAACAGCACAACTAGTTCTGGTATGGGCAATTCGTCATCTTACCATGAGAGCACGTGTGCGGTGTACTGTTCGTCGCTCTGTTTGGCGTATGCAACATCGCCACACCGGTCGCATTGGAATTCAACAAATCGTCCGAGTTCCATATTCATCCGCATTTGCCTGCCGCAGCATAGAGGGTTCATGGATATCAGCCATAGACTTCTTCAAGCACCGTTCCGCATGCTTTGCAGTAGCGCAGCCCTTCATCGGTCGCGAATTCCCTGGAACCGCATGCACTGCATCGCGCGATGGCGGGAATCACATACCGCAGTCCTGCCATTGCCATCACCTCACGACATCGTGTTCCTCGTTATCTTGAATGCCTTGAAAACTGCTTATAGAGGGGCATATCATTCTCGGCGGCTGTGCGCCTTGCAGCCTGCATAAAAGCGAGGTCGCTGGACGCACAGCCTTTGCCTAAATTATATGCCGTGCGTTGATTCCCTGCAGTCGTTTGAACATATGGTTTCTGCGCCGTACTCGCCGGTCATCCACGTCATCATCCGGTGACACGGTCTTGAGTATGACCAGTGAGCACGCGACACAGTACGCAGCAGCATGTTCGCGCGTGAATTGTGCAGAGCCGCACGAAGGGCAGAAATCAACCAATGGTATAGTGTCCACTTTCATCAGTTTCATGCAAACCACACCCGCACGACGCACGTACTTGTACTGCTTCATTCTTTGTCAACAGGAGCGTAAAAAAGAGTGTCTGTAACACGGACTGGTAACAATTGAACGAATTTCGTAGTATAAAATCCCATTAGTTTCCCACCTACATTTACTAATAAATTCTGCATTGTATACTACTGTTATGGTATACTCTGTTACCGAAGGACAGACAAAATTGCATGTATTTTGTGATCTCGAATGCCTTGAAAATTCTGCCTTCGTACAAAAGACTTCTGTGAAGTCTTTTGGCGACTTAGGTTAATCCTCGATTAACCTCAAGTCAGGCAGCAGATGCCATGCCCCGCGGAAACCACCGGCTGCAGCCGGTGGTGTAAAGGAGCATGGCATGCACAGGTGGCCCCATGAAAATTCTGTTCCCGGCGCTGAAGGCGGTAGGACTGACCGAGAACGAAGCACGCGCGTATATCGTGCTGCTGCAGACGAAGAAGGCGCGGGCATCCGACGTCGCCAAGGCAGCCCATATACCGAGGAGCAAGATGTACGAGCTCATGGAGCGGCTGCACGAGAAGGGATTCGTCGAAATCATTCCCGAAAAAATCAAGCGCTTCAATGCTGTCCCGTTCAACGAAGCTGCGCAGTTCTCCGTGCGCCAGTGGCAGAACAAGATTCAGGCCATCCACGAGACCAAAGGAGCAATCGAGGCGTACCTTAAAGCGCTGGTGGAGCCGCAGCCTCGGGAGGAAGGTACCGGCTATTTCGCCATCGTCCGGAGCAAGGCGATGATTTTCAAGAAGCTTGAGGACATGCTCGGCATGGCTGAGAAGCATGTATCCCTGCTCATTAATTCTTCGGACATGCGCCGCCTGATGCATGCGGCCAGAAGGACGCATGCATCAGGCGGCGCCATGCATGTACTGGGGCCGGTAAGCGTCGGCAACAGGGAAATCGTTGGCAAGTGGATGAAATTCGCCGACGTTCGCCATTACGAAACGCAGTTCCAGATGAAGCTCGCCATCATCGACGACAAGGAGATGCTGGTGTTCAGGTCAGACCCTCCTATCGCGCTGCACAGCAGGGACCAGCAGTTCATAGCGCTGCTTCAGACGTTTTTCGAGGAGCACTGGAACGCGGCACCTGCCGCGAAGGAAAAAATGGTCGAAATAGAGACAGGAAAGCCGATAGAAGAGATGAGCTATATCCGCGGCAGGCAGGAATTCTACCATCTCCTGCCGCGGCTCTATGCGGGCGCGCAGAAGGACATTGTCGTCTGCACAACATCGAACGGGCTTATCAGGCTGTACAAACTGGGGAAGAAGTACATGGACGCCGCCGCAGCGCGGGGGGTGCGCATCAGGCTCATGGCACCCATAACCAGCGACAACATGCGCGTGCTTGCCGACCTCGCCAACGTGGAAGTCAGGCATATGGACAAAATATACGCCGTTGTCAACATATTCGACGACTCGTTCGTCGCGCTGCGCGAGATAAAGAACGATTCGGTTGCCCTCAGCGAGCCTGAGGACATGGCAATCATCACCTCGATGAAGGATGTCGTCAAGATGATGCGGGAGATGGCGGAGCGCATGTGGATTGACGCGATTCCCATGAACGTGAGGATACGGCAGATTGAAACTCAGCAGAAAGACCTGACGGCATTCGGCACCGGTCAGGAATAGACCAGATGCCTGCGTACGGTTTTGCAATCCACAGCGTTTTTGGCTACGACGTGCAGCATGAAAAAGTCATCTCGTTCAGGCACGGCAATAACATCATCGAGAATTTCTGGCGCTGCAAGCGCAGCTTCCCGGGATTCAGGGCAATGAAGAGCGCGAAGAAATTCATCGACCACTGGATGGGGGGGGGGGGGAGAATTTCGGAGATGATTCATTTTCTGGCTTTGGCATCATACGTTTATTGGAAGGAATCACGTTCTCAAACAAGCTTTTTTAAGCAGGAAGTAGAACAATACCAGATGAAGCGCCAGTACGGCAAGCTGCCGGTGCACCTGCTGTTCGTCAGCGCGTTTGTTCTCGTGACGCTTGCAGCAGTATACTGGGTCGTTGACACGCTCGACCCTGCAAAAAACCCGCAGTATGCGGGCGCGCGGCTCCAGTTCAGCTTCCAGTTCATGACAGTCCTGCTATTCCTCTGGATGATCATCGCGTTCGTTGCCACATTCCATGAGATGTTGAGGAGGAAGAAGACAACAAGGAGGTAATCGCATGAACAAACAATATGCTGCAATCGCATCGGCGCTCGCCGGCGTGTTCTACCTCGCTGCGCCGCACAGCCTGCATGAGTCAACCGGCGTGGGGCTTGGCGCAAGCCACACCGCGCACATGGCGTTCGGTGCTTCGCTGCTCATACTCGCGGCAGTGCTCTACCTCACGAGCATCAGCGCTGTAAGGCCGAAAGGGCAGCGCTACAGCTACCAGCCGCGCTAATCCGCGTGCAGAAGGAACTATCTTTTATTTATTTGTTTCATAGCATTACTACAAAAAGCGCCTCGTTAGCTCAGTTGGTAGAGCGTCAGCGCGTTTCCGAGGAAACGCACCGTCAAACCTTGGTAAGGTGAAGGCCCCGAGTTCGACTCTCGGACGAGGCTTGCCATGCGCAGCGTGCGCTACCCTGCGCATGCCTTCATCCTCTAGTCTCCCTCGGGAACCTTCGTCATTGCTACTACTCGATGCGTTCGCGTTCAACGGTACCATGGTCCTCAGCACTGGGATGATATGCTCCTTTACACCACCGGCTGCAGCCGGTGGTTTCCGCGGGGCATGGCATCTGCAAAAACGGAGGTTTTTGAGATCTCAACCACGGAAAGCTTCCGCTTTCCGGAGTTGCAGATCCCGAATGCCTTGTTGCACAAGGAAGACGTGCAGTCTTCCAGTGCAGGAAAAGCGTTGCTTTTCTTTGCATCTGCTGCCTGACTTGTGGTTATAGTGAAACCAGAAAACATATGCTGTTTATTTTGACTTCTTCAGAAAACCAGCACATTCATGTACCGGATGCTTGGTGGAGTAAAACACCACCTGCATAGGTGGAATCTCTGAGATTCCACCATATGAATGGGAAGACTTGAGAAAAGCAGAGCTTTTCTAAGTCGCCAAAGGACTTCTTAACAAGTCCTTTGCACGAAGTCGAAAGAAATCCTCAAAGAAACCACCAGATCTGTGTGGTGGTCACAAAGGGGATTTCATTTTCTGGTTTCACTATAAAGCAATCATTGATTGGCACTGAAAAACCTTTTATAGTGGACCAACAAAAGAATACCGACATAGTACTTTTGTTGTCCGCTACACGCGGAAAACAAAGTTTTCCGGTGCACCAAAAAGCTTTGCTTTTTGGGTGTAAGTGAACCAAGATATAATACCTGATTATTTACTTGGTTCACTATATAAGCTGTGCGGCGGAAAGGTTACCATGACGCTTGCAAAGAAGGACGTTGAAAAAGCTGTCAAAGCCTACAATGAGCAGGCGGAAGCAAAAGCACAGCTGGTCAAGCTCGCCGCTGACGCGGTGACGGTGACGATTTCAGGCAAGGAGTTCGAGTACGAAAACGAGGCAAGCTTCTACGACCTCAAAGCCGAGCTCGAGGAGGCGACAGGCGCCCAGCTCGCCATCGGCAAGATAGCAAAGCTGGCGGCGACCTATACGGTCACCTTCGTTCTCGACAAGGGGAAAACGCCCGCTGACGAAATCATCGACGTGCTCAAGAAATACGATGAAGGGACGCCGCCGCGGCCATTTGACCTTGAAGAGGACTAGCCGGCGGTGCTTAGCTGCATTCATGCTCTGAAGCCGAATCTTCTCAACTCTTCTTTGGGAATAGAAACAGTGGTGTTTGCATCGGCAATCTGGGCAAAGTTGTCAAGCAAATACGAACCCGCAAGCCTGGCTAATGCCGGATCTTCTCCCGGAAAACATGCTCTGAAGCTTTCCTCAGTTTCAGGGCTCCAATAATCCAATTGGTACCGCACCAATTCATTAATCAGGAATGGGTTATTTCCCAGAGCATGTCTCATTTCCCCGTATATCTGGACAGCTACCAGCCTTACTTCCGCTGCTGTATATTTTCTAATGGCACTCACTTTATGGCACAGTTATTTAAGCATTTATTTAAGCATTAGTTGCACCGGCAAGAAAGTACGCGGCAAGTGCTTTTCTGTTCTTCTCACGCCATGCGATGGTCCGCTTCAGGCGCTCGAACGAGCGGGCAAGCGTCATCCGATAGGCGAGTGGATGCGTTTTAAAGAAGCTGCGCAATTCACGCTCTTCTTCCCTGCTCGCACGTGAACCGATGAGCGTCTCGAGCAGGTGGATAAAAATCTTGCCGCTCTTCTTGTATCGCTCAAGTTTCTTCCAGTTTTTCTTCACCCATGGCAGAAGGATGCGCCGCGAGAGCGGGTTCGCCGCGACCGAAGCGAATACGATGGGCACGTCCTGCGTCCGGACTTCAGCGCTGACCGCAAAATCAAGCGTTTTCTGCAGCAGGCGCTCGTTCCTGAACTGCCCCAGAGAGACCAAAATGGTTCGTGCTTCCTCAGGGCTGCGGAATTCACGATACAGACTGAGCATGCACTCATACGTTTCCTCGTTTCCCTGTGCAGCAACTGTAATGAATACAGACGCCTTTATGTCAGGATGGAGCTTCGCCTTGTTGGTCCGGTACGCCTCAAATTTTTCGTTGGCTTGCGTGATGACGCCGCTGTCTTCGGCAAAGCCGAGATAGCGCAGGGCGAGGTCGCGGAGCAGCGCGTCCTGTTTGCTTTCCCCTTGGCGAGGATCCCAGCCGAGCCTGTCCAATGCGCTCCTGAATGCCGTATCGTGCAGCTTCTTGAAAGCAGGCCAGGTTTCCTTCCAGAATTTTTCATGGAAAAAGACGTACCAGATGCTTTTCATGCTTCCATACAGGCTGCTCAGCACAAGATACTCGCGCTCCTGGCCATATGCTGCAATGAATCTGAAGTATGAATCGATGCCGACATCGCCGTTCATGCAGAGGCTGAACAGGTCGCTCTGCAGGCCCCACCGGTCGGCAACCGGAAGTTGCGTGCACGCTGCTGCGAGCTGTTCCATGAGGTCGTCGCTGTATTGCACGCGATAAAAGCCAGCCTGGCCGTAATTCACCTTGCACCAGCTGTCGGTCGCAGGCAATCCCTTTTTCGCGCCCTCGAAAAGTCCGCTCGTTACCGCGCTGCCGGACTTTATGAGCAACGGAATCGACCACGTGCTACGGCTGGCCTTGCCGAAAACAAACTGCCGCTGCCTCAGCAGCAGGTTCTTGTTTCTGCTGACCTCGATGAGGGGATGGCCCGCCTGCTTTATCCAGTGCATAGCCACCTTTCTGATCGGCTTTTCCGAGGCTTCGGCAAGCGCATCCCACAAGTTCTCGGACGTCGCATTGCCGTACTGATGCTTCTTGAGGTACGCGCTCACGCCGCTCCTGAACTGCTTCTCGCCAACGTAGCGCTCGAGCATCCTGAGAACGCTGCCGCCCTTTGCATAGCTAATGGCATCGAATATCTCCTCTATCTGGTGCGGGTCTTTCACCGAAACTGCAACCGGGTGCGTTGTCTTGAGCGAGTCGTCGTCGAACGCCCGCTCCATCTCGTCCCTGATGAAGTCGTTCCACAGCCGCCATTCAGGGAAGAAATGATCGACCGCCTTATACGCCATGTATGTCGCAAAGCTCTCGTTGAGCCACAGGTCATCCCACCATTCCATGGTGACGAGGTCGCCGGACCACATGTGCCACAGCTCGTGGGCGATGATCATGGCTATGCGCTGCTTGATTGCCGTGGATGTCATGGAAGGATCGAACAGAAGGTAGACCTCGCGGTACGTGATTGCGCCCCAGTTCTCCATCGCGCCTGCCGCGAAGTCAGGCAAGGCTATCATGTCCAGCTTCGGCAGCGGGTACCGTATGCCTGAGTAATCTTCGAAATAACCAAGGAACTTTTTTGCTATGTCGAGCGCGAATGCTGCCTGTTCCTTTTTTCCAGGCAGCGTCACGATGCGCATCTTCGTTCCGCGGCTGCTGCCTTCGAGAAATTCGAACTCGCCGGCTGCCATGTAGAGCAGGTAGGTTGACATCCGCGGCGTCCTTTCGAATGCGACAATTTTCCTGTCGCCATCGACAACTTCGCTCCTCACCGGCATGTTGGACAGCGCCTGCAGGTTCCTGTCGGTAGCGAGCGAAACGTCAAACGTCGCCTTCAATTCGGGCTCGTCGAAACACGGGAACGCCCTGCGCGCGTACGGCGCCTCGAACTGCGTCGTCGCCAGGTAGCATTTCTTCCCGTCTTTCACGTACGCGCTCCGGTAGAAGCCGAGCAGGTCATCGTTGAGCCTGCCGGTGAATTCGATGCAGAGCTGTGCCTTGCCTTTCACTGCGGTGTTTAGCTGCAGGGTCACTGTTTCCTGCCGGGCGTGCACGGTCGTCTTTGGCTTTTTCCTTTCGCCGCCGTGAACAAGCAGGGCGCTTTGTATGTTCAGCCCGGAAGCATGCACAACAATTGCCTTTGTCGGTTTGGTAATCTCAATGTCAATCGTTTCCTTTCCGGCAAATGCGCACTGCTTCAGGTCGATGTCAAAAAAAAGGCTGTAATGCATCGGCTTTATGAAGGCTGGAAGCCTGAGGCTTTTCATAAGCTGAACATTCCCCCAGAACTCTTAAAAAAGCTTTTGTACCGGCGCACGCGTGGCACGTAGTGGGGATTAGAAGCCTGCCGCCACCTTATTGCAGGCTTATCTAGGCTGGCGGCACAATATACTCATGCCGGCACCCGTACAGGAGCAGCTTCATCTGCTGAAAAGGCACTACCCGCACGCACACTACTATCTCGATTTCTCGAACCCGCTTGAGCTCATGGTCGCTGCCATCCTGTCGGCGCAGGTGCGTGATGAAGTCGTCAATGCAGCAACGCCGGCGCTCTTCAGGCGGTATAAAACTGCCAAGGACTATGCAGAGGCAGACATCAAGGAATTGATCGGCCACATAAAAAATGTGTCATTCGCAGGGAACAAAGCAAAAAACATCAAGGCAGCGTGCACGATTCTTGTCGAGAAGCACGGCGGAAAGGTGCCAAACACAATGGAAGCGTTGACCGAGCTGCCGGGCATCGGCAGGAAGACCGCGAACACCATCCTCATCAACGGCTTTGACATAGTCGAGGGCATACCGTGCGACACGCACGTCATCAGGCTCAGTTATCGCTTGGGCTGGACGAAGAACACCAATCCAGACAAAATTGAGCAGGACCTCATGCAGCTGGTGCCGAAGGTGGACTGGAAAAAGGTTCCGTACCTGCTCAAGGACCACGGCAGGGCAGTGTGCAGGGCGCCGGTGCCGCAATGTTCCCAATGCTTCCTCAACAAAACATGCCCGAAGCAGGGCGTGACGAAGAAGCTTTAAGTAATTATCATAATAATCAGATTAAGGTGAATAGTATGAATAATAGGAAAATAAGAACCGTTAGTGTAAATGGGCGCGGGCAGATAGTTATTCCAGATGACATTAGAAAAGACTTCGGAATCAGTGAAGCATCGACTCTGGTATTGATAGAGAGAACGGATGAAATAGTGCTGAAAAGGGAAGCGGACGTTCTGGAAGCAGTATACGACGAAGATAAATTCTGGAAATCCTTGTCCAGAGGTACGATGAAAAGAGCCTGGGGTAAGGAAGACGCTATCTGGGATAAAATATACAGAGAGGGGAGCAAGTGAACCAGCAGGATTTGGTCTGGGTCAGGCTGCCTTTTTCAAACTTCAGGGAAAGTAAGGTAAGGCCAGCTGTTGTCGTTTCAAACAGCGAATATAACAAGGGAAGCAGCGATATCATAGTGTGTGCTATTACATCAAAGCTTGAAGGGAAGCAGTATAGCATTTTGATCGATAACAAGAACCTTTCAAAAGGAGATTTGCCTATAAAATCCCGCGTGCGTGCCGACAAGATACTTCAAATGGAAAAGGGGCTTGTTATCAAGTCATTTGCACGGCTTGATGACAAGACATTCGATTTACTCGTAGAAGAAATTCTGAAACTTGTTCAAAGAAGTTGATGCTGAACAGAAGTATGCCCGAAGAAGGGCGTGACGAAGCAGCGTTGAACGTGTTTAAATACGTACCCGCTAGGCGTTATCCGATGGCAACATGTTGGTAATCAAACAGCCTGACTACGGCTTCGCAGGCTTTCTGGACGATTTGAGCAGCAAGGGCTGCACGCTCACTGAACGGGCTTCTGACGGCGTCATCCTCGTCGAACTGAAAGTGATAGAACCGAAACCGAGATGGCCGGACGGCTACTTCAGGGATGTGTCCCTTGTCCTGTCGCCGGACAGGGAATTGCGCGGAGTTAAAATAGAGCATCCGGTTGCAAGCACACGAAACGGCGGGGCTCCCGAAACCCTCAGTTCTGTTCTTGTTGGCAAGCATATCGTGGGCTATGAATTGAACCCGCCTAGAAATTACGGAGGTTTCGAATGCAAGCAGAATTTCTCGGTAAGCGCATGGGGCGGCTGCGACCGCGGGACGCTCGTGCAGGATGCCGGAACGCCGGAAACCTGCTTGAAACTTTTGAGCCCTCCGTTTCTGTACGGAAGAGGTGACGTAACGGTAACGTACCGGCGAATGCGGGAGTCGGCGTTCTTCCCTTTTCTTGAGGCGTGGGACAATGCACTGGACCATCTTGTCGTATACGCGGAACTAAAAGGCGATGATGTCTGGGGCACGGTCTGGATGAACAATAAAAGAAAAGAACTGCCGTTCACGCACAATGGTACTGCCTATTCGATCGCTGGCGATGGTGACGACAACTTTACTGTCACGGCTGTGGGCCCCGGAATCACCAGGGTCATCCGCTACCCCAAGCAGGTTGATGAACGAGACTACGGAGAACTGTGGGATGCGCACCTGAGCGACGCTGGCTGGGTCGCTATGGTGGACCGCAAGCCGCTTCTCTCATGCACAACGGCAATCTACTAACGAACCCATTACATCTTCCACTTCATCGATACTGCTGGGATGGCTGCCATATTAATCCTTTCGTTCCCCAGTAGAAGCAGGTGCTTCTATGCGCGTTGTTGCATGCGTTGACCTGTACTTTCAGGCGAAGATAGACGGCATCGCCAAGTACGTGAACAGCAGGGTAACGTTCTGCAACGAACATGACCTGGTAGAGAAAGCAAAGGAAGCGCAGCTTGCCGTCATCGACCTCGAAACGTTCCCCGGCACTATAGCCATGGTTCCTTCCCTGAAAGCGCGCGGTGCGCAGGTCATCGGCTTCCTCTCGCACGCGAACACCGAACTCCGGCAGCAGGCGCAGCAGGCGGGCTGTATGGTGGTCAGCCGCGCCTTCTTCTCCGAGCGGCTCGCGGAGATACTGAAGGAGTAAATTCTTTTTAATCCTTTCCGGTCATTCACGTACTCATGAAACTCTATGCATTCCCCTGCATGGGCAGGGCGCTGCCGGACGGCACGCAACTTGCATGCCCCGGTGACATGTATTGGCTCAGCAAGATGCGCAGCGGGGCGGAGGGAACATCCGACGAATTTTACCGTGGTGCCCAAATCCGCGAGATAGGACGGTGGAACGACATCACTGACACAGGGTCGCATACGGTGTGCCCTGCATGCTTCGCGTATTATCAGCAGAGAGCAGAGGGAAAGCTATGAAGCTCCAGGCGCTCAACTGCATCGGCCGGTATACCCCTGACGGGAACATGGAACCATGCCCTGATGCCATGTACCGCCTTGTAAAGGAACTCGGGAGCAGGATGCAGCATCCCGAGCTCCACATCGGTTTTTTTCCCAGAACACAAATCGAGCAGACGTACGGCAGATGGAACGATATAACCTATGACAAGTCATCGACGCAATGTCCGCCGTGCCTCGATGTGTCACTAAGGTATGCAGAGGGTATCCGGCGCATGTGCTGCCAGTGGAAACAGCCTGCAGACGACGAAACCGACAACCTTTAAATCCGTTCCCCCGAATCTAGCATATTCATGCATACCTGCCAGTGATGCGAGAAGTAAGAGTCCCGCACAGGAAAAAGGTATGCGTGGACAAGAAGCGAAATGGCGCGCACTGCGCGCCGGTTTGGCACACTTGTTCTCGCAGAAGCAAAGATACTTGAACAGATCGGAATTATTGCAATTAATAGTAAAGAACATTGATTTTGGAACATTTTACAATGTTCTTTCCCTATAGCAGATTGTGGTAAAAAGTTCCATTATTATTACAATCTGCTATAAGAAGGCTCCTAGTAATACTCAGAGAAAATGAGGTGAATGACAAGGGATGGCTCCACCAGAGCTGAAAAAAGTATCCGACACGGTATGGGAAATACCAAAAACCTTCAAGCAGGGCATGCACGTGCCTGCGCGCATATACGCGACCGAGAAGCTCGTCAAGGAAATGGACGACGGCGTGTACAATCAGGTCACTAACGTTGCGTGCCTGCCGGGCATTCTCAAGTATGCGTATTGCATGCCTGACGGTCACTGGGGCTACGGATTTCCCATAGGCGGCGTCGCGGCGTTTGATGTAGAGAAAGGTATCATTTCTCCTGGCGGGATTGGATTCGACATCAATTGCGGCATGAGGCTTCTCACGACAAACCTCACACTGAAAGATGTCCGCCCCAGAATCAAAGAATTAGTCGATAACCTCTTCCAGCGCGTCCCTGCCGGCGTTGGTTCAACAGGCTTTGTCAAGCTGAACAGGCAGCAGTTCCGAGAAATTACCGAAACCGGTGCGCGGTGGTGCATCGAGCAGGGCTACGGCTGGGAAGAAGACCTGAAGATGACCGAGGAGGACGGCGTCATGAAGGGCGCCGACGCATCAAAGGTGAGCGACCGTGCCATCAAGCGCGGCATGGAACAGATCGGCACGCTTGGCTCAGGAAACCATTACCTTGAGATACAGTACGCCAAGGACATCAATGATGCCGAGACAGCGAAGGCGTTCGGCATCACCGAGACTGAACAGATTGTAATAATGTTTCACTGCGGCAGCCGCGGCTTTGGCCATCAGATCGGCACCGACTACCTGCAGACGTTCCTCAACGTCATGCCGAAGTATGGCATCAAGGTGCTGGACCGCGAGCTCGCATGCGCGCCGTTCAGGAGCAGGGAAGGGCAGGATTACTTCGCCGCCATGCAGTGCGGCATCAATATGTCGTTTGCAAACCGTCAGGTAATACTTCATCGCATTCGTGAAGTGTTTTCGAAAGTTTTTGGCAGAAGCGCCGAGGACATGGGCATGCACCAGGTCTATGACGTGGCGCACAACACCGCGAAGCTGGAGAAGCACAAGCTCGACGGTCAGACGAAGGAAGTGCTTGTCCACCGCAAAGGCTCTACCAGGGCTTTCGGCCCTGGCAGGGAAGAGGTGCCTGAAAAATACCGCAGCGTCGGGCAGCCGATTATCATCGGCGGCTCGATGGAAACAGGGTCGTACCTACTTGCTGGCACGAGCAAGGCGATGGAGGAAACGTTCGGCTCGACCTGTCATGGCAGCGGCCGCACCATGAGCAGGGCACGGGCAAAGCAGCTCTACCGCGGCGACCGGCTCATTCAGGACATGGCGAAGCGCGGCATCTATGTGAAGAGCGTGAGCATGTCGGGCGTCGCCGAGGAGGCAGGCGGAGCGTACAAGGACATCGATGAGGTCATCAACGCCGTACACCAGGCAGGCATCTCGAAGAAGGTCGTGAAGCTTGCGCCTATTGGGAATGTGAAGGGATAATACGCAATTAATTCGCCGACATCCTCACCCTCAAAAGGGTCTTCCCGCCCCCTGGTTTATGCAGCACTACACGTTGCGGTGGTTCAGTGACTCCGAGATACTCTCTTTGCAGGTGCGGGCCGACTCGTGCGATTATCTCAGGGAAATTGTCTGCGAGGCGCGCGTATACGGAACGTTCTGGGAGGTCCAGCAATGCTGCGTAGAGCTCTGCCATATGATAGCCAGATTTACCCACGTTCATCAGTATTATTCCCGGCTGAATCGGTGTTTTTGATGCCGATGGCACACCAGGAGGCTTCTCATGAGCAGAGCTTCTCCTGTCTACAGAAGGCACTTCATACGATGCAGGTGCTGGCCTTATGGGGCGGCCTCTCTGCATGCTCATTGTTCTCTCAGGGTCCCTATCTTCATCGTAGAAGATGCAATGAACGAGGCAACCATCGCCAATCCTTTGGGAAAGCCCAAGTTTTCTTTTGTATGCTTCCTGCCTCGGTGTTTCTGGCACCATTTCCGCCTCCAGGCCGGTCCGGTACAGCCTGATTACTTCGAATGGCACATTTTCTGCTGTTGCAAGACGGCAGGCGAGATACCGCACCGACGGCTCATCAAAATCAGGAAGTGTCCTGCGGAGCAGGACTTCGAGTTCCCTGTACAGGTGTTCTCCAAAAGCAAGTACCACGAGCCATGTATGTTCTTCAACTTTTTGAGATTTGCCGTTCGGCTGTTTCTGTGTTTGCTTTATATGGTGAATTGCACTGGTTATGTCCTGATATTATTTGCAATTCACCTATAGAAAATTGCGCGTTATAGTGAAGCAAATAAATAATACCGATATTATACATTTGCGTCACCTACATGGCAAAGCAAAGCTTTACCTGTACAGGTGAAACGTTGTTTCACCATGTATAGCAAACAAGGAAGTAATACAAGGTGGATTCCATGAATCCACCTGTACAGGAGAATCTTCGATTCTCCTCGTATCGTGTTTATTTCCTTGTAGAGCTATAGCAGGTTCGAATACTACTGGAACTTTTCATTCGAACCTGCTATAAGACTTGTGCAGATGATGGTAGCACGCTATCGATTTGGTCGTTTACAACAGTCATGCTTATTAACCGCGCCGACCAAATAGTATCATGGTCGCAGAAGCCGAGCTTGTTGTGCGGCTGGTGGTGGCTGCGCTGCTCGGCAGTATCATCGGCATCGAGCGTGAATTGCACGGCAAGCCGGCGGGCATGCGGACGCACGCGCTCGTCTGTCTGGGTTCCTGCCTCTTCGCGCTCGTTTCGGTCATGATCGCAGGCGGCAGCGTCGACCCGACGAGGATAGCAGCAGGCGTCGTGACGGGCATAGGCTTTCTTGGCGCAGGCACCATATTCATGGCAAAGGACAAGATACACGGCCTCACCACCGCGGCGGAGATGTGGGTCCTTGCCGCCATCGGCATCGCGGTCGGCACCGGCTTCTACGTGGTTGCGCTGGCAACGACAGCCCTCGTCTTCCTGCTGCTGGTGCCGGGAAAGCTGCTGGAGAAGAAAGTGGTACGGAGAGCATAATTTTAATACTTTTCGGTAGTAAAATGATTCTATGAAAGCCGGAAAGCAAAATCTCACTGCTTTATTCAATGCGACGGTCGCTGAACTGGAAGCAGGGATGCCGAAAGCGTATAGAAGTCATCTCCTTGATTACCGGAAAAGGTTGGTATGGGTGCGGGCAGCACTCGAGACACGGCCTGAAGATGCACGGAAACCTGCGTACGGAAACGCCTTGGCATACGCCATACTGCATCACTGGCAGCGCGTTCCTTTGGAAAGAGCAGCAACACTATTCTATCCCCACAATACGTACGATCGGGCAGGCGGGGAGGAAGACCCGTATGCCTCTGGTTTTTCCAATGCGGCAACCTTGGTGTTCAATCCTTCACGGAGCGGCGGACGGTACAACAATAATCCAGAGGAGCTATTTCTCTCAGGGTACAATGAAACATTTGTCATTTCACCAGAGCCGCTCAGGGCTACCCGCAAAGTTCTCACGCCGACCCGCATGTTTGGTTTACTCCAAAGAGGCAAACAGCTTGAACATGATGGAGCAAGTGCCCTGGAGGCGTACCTCGACGCGCTCGAAAGGAGAATCGAGGAAGAGGTAGTAGCATGCGAAGGGACTACGGTCGCTCCACGGCAGTCATTCTATCTCGCGCCAGACATAGGGTTGGGCTTGGTCGGTTTTGGCGATGCTGTTCTCAGGGCAGGCAGAGAAGGAAAAAGAGTAGAACGGTACGCAGAGATAGCCGAGCGCTCGTATGCGGATTCTGGATTGGGAAACACGCTTCATGTGGGTAAGCAGCTCATGCAACTTGGTGCGCTGCCGCAAAGGACGCATGTAGCCGAATAAACATGTTTGCGAGCTTATCATATGGCACAATACCAAATTCCCGACGGAACGCTTCGGTCTTTATACAGGCGTGGAAATGTCAGGGCTGTTGATACGCCTCAGGGCAGGGTTTTGCTGTATGAAACCCGGATGATTCCGTCAGGTTGGCAAACAGGTCATGGATTTCTTGATAGACTATTGGAACGGATTCCATTGCTCAACAGGCCGAGACATGCGACTATTGTGTACGGTGTTATGGAAGGGGATGCACGTGTACCTCAGTCAGCGGATGACGTTCCTGTTCTCTACAAGCCGTTGGTGGTCAGTACAATTGTGGGCCCGCGGCAGCAAAAAGAAATAAAGGATGCCATGCGTGCTGCCGGCTGTAAAGGAAGCATTCATTATCATAATGGCTGAATACTATAGCAAGTGACAGAACTATTCAGACAAAGTTCTGTCCTTGCTATAATTAATAGTAAAGAACATTGATTTTGGAACATTTTACAATGTTCTTTCCCTATAGCAGATTGTGGTTAAAAGTTCCATTATTATAGAGAATTGCGTTGCTTATGACCTATGAAAACGCAATTCGCTAGATGAGAAATGCGCAGCCTCTAAGGACATATGCTGCGCATTTCTCCATATTACAATCTGCTATAAGCGTCTATCCCATTAAGGTCATTTGTCAATTATCTTTGGTTAATGCCGTAGTGATTTTCCATCGCAAACCTCTAGGCGTGTCAGGCTCTGGTACACGGTTTTCTATCTACTGGGATAGGCTCTACAGATGACATGAGAAACTGTACGAAAACCAATGTCATCGGCTATATTTCTAAAGCCAAATGATATGCTCCTGTATACCACCGACTGAAGTCGGTGGTTTCCGTGGAGCATGGCATCCCGAATGCCTTGTGTTGCATCTGCTGCCTGAAGGCAGCAGTTTTCAAGGCATTCAAGATAAAGAAAAATCATTTCACCGGCTTCGAGTTCTGCCAGACGACCTCGAACATGGGCTCGATGAAGTTGGAAGCGGCATGATTGCTCTGGCTCCAGAAGGTGACGTCCTGCGTCGGGTGTGTTTTCTGGTCATCGGTCAGTCCGAGGAGGAATTCTTCGCCGTCGACGACGCAGAGCCTGCCGAGCATTCCGTTCGGGCGCTCGGTTTCCATCGAGCGTATCTGCGCGTACTTGCCGAGCTCCTTCACCGTCTCGGCGGTTGTTTTGCCCACTGGCGCTGCAAGTTGTATCCTGACGCCGTTCTCCGACGCGCGCTTGATATGGTTAAGGTGGTTCTCGGCAATCTCGAGCAGGCCGGACTCGGTCGTCACGACCTTTACCGACTTCTTCGCCTTTTTGAGCATTGATTCTATCTGCTGGTGCATGGCGTATCTGCCCTTGAGCGCGCCGGCAAGGTCTTCGGGTTTCACCGTCCTGATGTTCTCCTTGTGCAGGCGTTCCAGTTCCTTTATCGCGTCGCTTTTCACGAGGCGGTCGATCTTCTCGCCGGTCTCCTGCGCGTTCTCGATGATCTTCTTTTTCGCCCGCTCCAGTGCCTCTTTCGGGTGGATGGCGACGTATTTGAGCGGCTTGCCAGGCTGAATGACCGTGAAGCCGCGGTCTGCCAGTGATTCTAAGACATCATAACAGCGGGAGCGGGGGACGTTAGAAATATCGGAGAGTTCTCCGGCGGTTGAAGCGCCCCGGGAAAGCAGCGCGACCCACAGGTTTCGTTCGTATTTGTTCAGGCCTATCGTTTTGAGCGCGTCAAGGGTCTTAGCCGAAGCAACCATAGTTTCTCCTCCGTATCTACTCGATTAACAAACTATATAAATGTTATTTCTGAACGGTGACGTTTTGAAGACGGTTCAGAACCAGCCGCCTTTCTTCTGCGCCTCCGCCTCCTTTATCTTTTTGTCAAGCTCGGTGACAATGTCCTTGAGGCCGTCAAGCTCTTTCTTGCTGTTGCCGATGCCGCATGAATTGCCGACACCAATGACGATAACTTTTTCCCCTCGTTTTGCCCTGCCGGCAGCTTTCTCGACTGCAGCGACCGCTTTCGGGACCGCGTGGTAGATGCTTTTCCGCATCGGCTCTATCGCTTCGGCCATCCCGACCTTGATCACGATGCTGTCTATCGGTATTCGCTTCGGCAGCAGAACGTTTTCTATGAGCTCCCGCTGGCCTATGCCGCCCATCGCAAAGCCGATGCCTTCGGCGACGCTCCCCGTTTTTTCCCCTTCGAGCTTCTGCGCAGCGTCAATCGTGATGACACGGGCTATGCGGTGCTTTTTCATGACTGCCTCCATAGCTTCGTCGATTCTTCCGAGGTGCGGCGCAGGGCCGTTCGCTTTGAGGACGAAGCACCTCCTGCCATCGATCACCTTCTCGCCCATGTACACGTCTTCCGCCAGTTCCTTGCTCTTGTCGATGAGTGACGCCGCGACGAGCGGGCCGATGGAATCGCCGATAGGCCAGCCATTGACGAACGCTTCCGTGCCATGCAGCTCTGATTCTGCTATTTTCTCGATGATGGGGAGCTGCATCTGGAGAATCATCGCTATCTGGAGATTTTTGAACTTCTTCGCGATTTCCACGAAGTGGCGTACCATCTTCGATATCTGCCGCAGGCCGACTGCAGCCCGCAGGCCATAGTTTATTTCCTGTTTTTCCTCGTAGCTCTTGTCCTTTGCGACTTCGTCGACGAAATAGTCGAACCTCGTTTCCATCTGCCTGATGGTCTGGTCGACCTTCCTGACAAGCCCGTACGGGTCGATGGCTGACGGCTCGACGACGAAGATGTCGGTGAAGTTGTCTACCGACTGCTTCAGTTCCCGATGCGGGCGCTTGTTTATTTTCCTGGCCGCCATCGCGTTCGCGTGTTCCGACATTATTTCCATCTTGCGCGCGGACTGCTCGATCTTGAAGATGAGCTGCGCCAGCATGAGGCGCGGGTAGAAGAAGAAGAATACGAAGAGCATGACAAACCAGACGACCATGCCGAAAATGTCAGACTGCATAAGTTGCATGTGATATCACCAGAATGACGGGAAGCAACAAGGGAACAATGTACCGAAAACTTTAAAAGTATGTTTTGAGTTTTTTTCAAAAATTTTGAACGGTTACCGGAACCCCTCCGCCATTTTTACAATCTTCCAAACCTTTTAAGCAAGCCGCCAGATGTATAGAATGGGATACTGAACGATAACTTACATTAGCTCTGTAGAAATGCTCAAGAAAAGCACCCGCGGGAGAGGTATCGTCTGTTGACGATACCTCTAGCTGACCTGTTCATCAAAAGGATGAACAGGTCTCCACGGGTGCTTTTACCTAGGGTTTCTACAGAGCCCTTACATTCAATACTAGGGACGAGTTTGCGAAGCAAAGGCGGGGTATATGGACTGGAAAATCGTGGCAACGGTTCTCATCATGGGCATTGTTCTTGCGGCAGGGTTCTCGCTGGGGCCTTTTGCTGAATTCGCTAACGCTCTCGGCGAGAAGGTGTCCTTCAGTCTTCCTGATATACAGCCAGCCCGCAACGTTTCTTTTGAACTCGCAGCCGACAGCTACGGCAATGTAACGTTCAGCGGCACGAATGCACGTCTCATCCTGCAGCCGCAGGCATTCACGGCTGACGTGAAAGGCGGCAGGATTGAAACAAACGGCAGCATAGCGGTACAGGGTTTCAGGGGCGCAGGGACGCTCTCCGGGAAGACGCTCGAACTGCAGGGAACGTACAAGAAAATTGAGGTTGCCGGAGCGATGTTCGCAGAAGGTTCCATCAGCGGCTCCGGGTCATTCGGGACGCTCGTCATGGATAACGTCACGATAGCGGAGCTCTCTGTTGCCGGCAATGCGGTGCTGTCCGCCCGCGGAGCTGAGCTGAGGCTCGCAGACAAGCTTGTCGTGCTGCAGGACGTCCTCGGCACTGTCGAGATTGCCGATGGGATAATGATAACCGGTGCAGCGGCATCCCTCAGCGTCCCCGACATCAGGCTGGAACTGTCGGCAACGGGCTAATGTGAATCAAATAAATGATACCGATTATTTTTATTTCTTGTTTGACATTATATGGTGAATTGCACTGGTTATGTTCTGATATTATTTGCGATTCACCTATAGAAAATTGCGCGTTAATACGACATAAGCTGCGCAATTATCTATAGCAGATTGTAATAATAATGGAACTTTTAACCACAATCTGCTATAGGGAAAGAACATTGTAAAATGTTCCAAAATCAATGTTCTTTACTATTAGTCTGCATCATTGTCCTGCGCCGCGCTTTTTTTCTTGATAACTTTGCGTACCGGAGAGGCAGCAGCTTTCGCCGACTTCTCAACGATGCCGAGGAACGTGTAGATTGACTTGGCGAAGAGGTAGAGCAGGTACAAGCCGACGCCGGCGGTTATGTACATCACCACCGCGTCTGCGCTCGTACTGAGCGAGAAGCCGAGCATGTTGTTCATGACAAGGGGGAACAGGATGGCAGCGCCCGCGATGAGGATTACGTTCTTCAGTATCTCATACGATTTCTTGATGGCAATCACGAAGAGGATGAAAAGGATGATGACGAGGATGCCCGACTGGCCGAGTGCCTCATGGAATGACATACGATATGTTCGCGTGCCCTGCTTAAATCATTGTGAAAAGTATGATACTGCAACTTCCGGGTTGTACTTTTCACTTGAGATGCCCACCGATGCTATGCGAAGCTCCATTTCACCTGTACCTAGGGCATCTCATTTCGCATGGAGCTCCACGATGTCGCCGTGCTCGAGCGTGTAGTTCAGCCCGACCTGCTTGATTGCCGTGTGGCGCCAGAGCCTCGCGAAGCGGAAGTTCGCGACGAAGTCCTTGTGAATGCGCAGCGCAAAATCCCTGACCGTCGACCCTTTCCTGAGCGCCATGGGAGAGACCGCCTTCGATTTCATCTTCGTGTATACAACAATGAGCCCGAGCGACTTCCATATCCGCTCCTTTATGTCGCCGGGAAGGTGCTCGCGCGGGTTCGCGGCAATGCTCCTGGTGCGGACGAAGTTGTCCTCGATCAGCTGCTTCAGTTCCCTCTCCTTGTCGCCGACGAGCACGACGAGGTCCGCGGTGCGCGCGATGCTCAGATGTTCGTGCCTGAACGAGGATGGTATTTCAACGAGCTGCACCTTGACGCCCATATAGTCCATCATGCCGATTTCCGGCGTTGTGGTGGTGTACGGATGCGGCGAGATGCGCGGCTTGGCGCCGGTCAAGCTGGCAAGCAGCGTCGATTTGCCTGACTGCGTGAAGCCGATCAGGCAGACCTGCGCGTCGCCTTCCTTCGCGATGCCGGTCTTTTTCGGCCCGCGTTTCGATTCTGATTCCCGCCTGAGCTTTGCGAGCCGCGATTTGAGCTGCGCTATCATCTGCTCGCTGCCGTGGTGGCGCGGCAGAAGCCGTATCATTTCTTCCAGCGCGACGATGCGCTCTTCCTTTGATTTTGCCGCTTTGAACCGCTCCTCGGCCTTGAAATATTCCGCTGGCGCATTGACAGGCATGCATAGATAACGGTTTCGAGAAGTTAAAAGTTTTATAGTTTCCGGTGAGAGTAAGAAACATGCATCCCGGCAATAAACAGAGAGTGCTCATCGTTGACGACAACCCCGGCCTTGCAGAACTGGTCGGCTTAGGATTTGATCGCGAGGGCTACGAGGTTGTCATATATACGCACGCTCCCGACGGGCTGGAACAGCTGGACGGCACGTACGCGGTTGTGGCGTCAGACCTCGACATGCCAGTCATGGACGGCAAGGAGTTTGTCGAGGAAGCCAGAAGGCGCGGCTACAGGGGAGCGATTGTGGTGCTCTCGTCAAACGACCGGGAGGGGGCAGATGAGTACCTGAAGCGGGAGCATGGCATGTCGCTTGACGCTTTCCTTGGCGCAACAGGGGCTGAATTCTACCAGAAAGACATGGACAACGCCAGGTATGTCGCGCGCCGGTTCAAGGATTATGCGCCTCAATAACCATGAGCTCCTCCCATGGAATCTTCTGCCGCGCTGCAATTGTTGCGGTAAATCCATCCGCTTTGAACAGGTCACCTACTTCCTGCTCCCCTGTTGCCGACGAAATGAGCATGAGTATCCTGCCACCCTCGTTAAGGTGCTGCTTCGCCTGGGCAATGAACAATTCGATACTGGTTCTTCCCTGTTCCCCGCCCTGCCACTGCCGGAGCAGCACCGCATCCTTCACCACATGTTCATCCTCGCCTTCTGGAAGGTACGGCGGATTGAAGGCGATGAGGTCGAATGTTCCGTCGATATGAGAAAACAAGTCTGACAGGACTGCCTTTATGCTGGTGTTGTTCGTCGCCGCGTTGCGCTTCGTCGCTGCCACAGACGCTTCGTCGCTGTCGCAGGCAGTGACGTCAGCGCCCTTCTGCGCCATGAGCACGGCAAGGAAACCGGAGCCGCAGCCCATGTCTAGTGCTGTTTTCCCTTCGAGCGTTTCCTGTTCGAGCACCTTTGCCAGAAGAAGCGAATCCTCTTCAGGGCAGTACACTGACAGAGGGATGTCGAGAATGATGTCACCGTAAAAGAATTTCATAGTCAAAAATAGAGCCGCAGTGCTTAAACGCTCATTGCCGGGCAGCGCCGTAGAGGATTGCAGCTAAAATTGCGAAGGCAAATGTGAAGATGAGTATCAGGATGATGGCAATCGGGATGACGATTGCCGCCAGCGCCCTGCCGGTACTCATGTGCTGAAGAATGGAAAGCCCTTTCACGTTGAGGTACAGCGACCAGAGACTGAAAAGGATGCCGATGAGCGGGATCCAGCCAAAAAGATTCGTGGGTGTTGCCGCGTAGGCAAACGCCCGGTACGTCGCGCCGTAGCCTTCCTTGCCGCCGAGCAGCATCACGAAGATGTGGAAGAACCCTACCACAAGGAAGTTGAGGAGTATGCCGAGCACCCAGATGAGGGCGATGATGCCGATGCCGATTGAGGATGGTAGCCCGAGTGCCGCCAGTTCGCTGAAGACCTTCGGGTTGATTGCGTAGTTGAGAATGATGGAGACGAGCGACAGGATGGAAACATAGACAAGCGCTTCTTTGATGCCTTGCTCGCGCTTGATGGCGGTGAAGAAAGCAGTAGGCGAGAGGAGCACTTCCTTTATCTTTTCAACGAAGCTCATCGGCACTTTTCCTTTGCTTAATGCCATGGGGTATCAGTAGTACTTGTCAAATGTAGTTTAAATATCTTTTATAGAGGAGCATATCATATAGTAAACTGCGTTACTTAGGTTACATGATACAACGCAGTTTGCATATAGATAACTGCTAATAATACGTCACATAAACTACGCAGTTATCTATGCTTCGCCGAGAAGGACAGCGCACTGCGCGTCGACCTCGCCGATATCTATGTACAGCTCCCTGTCCTGCAGGACATTAGTGATGTCCGAGCAGTACGCTATCTTTTTATTGGCCGCTTCCTGTACGGTATGGCAGGCACCGTGCTGCTCGGCGGCGTAGCGGCCGCACACGTCCGTCTCCATGATGTCTTTCATTTCAAGCGCATCCCTGCAGCTTTTCGATGACGTGTCGAGCAGCTCGTCGGTGTCGAAACAGGTCGCTTCTACAAGAAATCCGCCGAATGCCTCGGTCACGAGCGGCGTCGACACCGCGGTCGCATACGCGATGACGGCGAATGACACCAGCCCGACGCCGGCAAGCAGGTGCACTACAGTGGATTCTCTCATACGGATTTATTAACGCTATGAAGCATATATACCTATGGTTCTCGAGGTCATGGAATATGCGGCCAGAATAATCAGGCGCTATCCAAAAGTGGTGCTGCCGCAGGTGCTCGCCTGGATTCCGACAGCCCTCTTCAGCCTGCTGTTTGCTTCTGGCATGGCAGCGTTCGCAAAGCATTTCACCATGAGGAGCTTCACGGAAGCTTTGTCCAATATGCAGGCAACGCTCAATGCAGTCATGCCGTACCTTGCAGCATTCGCAGCGCTCATGGTGTTCGCCGTTCTGGTGAACACGTTCATCAATGCAGCTTACCCTCCGCTCGTGCAGCAGGCAATAAGACGGAAGCCGGTCATGCTTTCCGCTGCGTTCGGCACCGCCAGGGAACGGTTTCTGTCCCTTCTCTGGGCTTATTTCCTGTTGATCACCCTTGTTCTGGTGGCATGCGTACCGCTCGTCCTGCTCATGCTCGCAGGCCCGTTGGGCGTCATCACCGCCGTCATAGGTATCGTCGCGCTCGTATTCGTTGCCGTGCTCGGTTCCTGGCAACTCGAGCCCGTGGTGGTCATCGAGCGGCAGGGTGGCATACAGGCGCTGCGGCGTAGCTTCGGTATAGCGCGCCATGCGTTCTGGCAAGCGCTCGGCGTGATTGCCCTCGTGGTCGTCATCATCATGGTGGTGGCTGCTGCCTTCGAGGCGATACCACAGGTGGGCTACCTCCTGAGCCTCGTAGCCGCGTTGTTCACCTCGGCGCTCGCCGCGATAACAAAGACGGTTTTCTATTACCGGCATGCGAAAAAGAAAAGACTGTGACTCGTTTCTTAAAGATGCACACGGCATATGATTGTTATGGATGTCGACGGGGTTATACGCCGCTACGCGCTTATAAACGCCGTTGAGCATGACGGCACCGCGCAGCCAAAGAGCGTGCTCGGCAAGGTTCTTGCGGAGCACCCCGATTTGCGTTCTCGTGTCCTTGAAATTCGGTCTGCGGTTGAGCTGGTTGTCGACGATGTGAATCGCCTCGGCATCCAGAAGCAGCGGGCTGAGCTGGGCGAGCTGCCGGCGAGGGCAAAGCAGGAGGAGAGAAAAGGTCTGCCCGAGCTCGACCTTACGAGGGAAAAGTTCGTCGTGCGCTTTGCGCCCAATCCTGACGGGGCGTTGCACTTGGGCAACGCGCGGCCTGCCGTCCTGTCATACGAATACGCCAAGAAATACAATGGCTCGTTCATTCTCAGGTTTGACGACACCGACCCCAAAGTGAAGGTGCCTGAGAAGCAGTTTTATGAGTGGATACGGGAGGACCTCAGATGGCTCGGCATCAAGTGGACAGTCGAGATGATTGCTTCGAAGCGCCTGCCCCTGTACTACAAGCATGCAGAAAAGCTCATGCAGCTCAATGGCGCGTACGTGTGCACCTGCGGCGATGCGTGGAAGGCGCTCCGCGACCAGGGAAAAGCATGCCCGTGCAGGAACCTTGAGCCGAAAGCGCAGCTCAAGAAATGGAAGCGGATGCTTGCCCACAAGTTCAGGGAAGGGGAGGCGGTGCTGCGCATCAAGACAGACCTCGACGCAAAAAATCCCGCGGTCCGCGACTGGGCGGCGTTCAGGATTGTCGATGTCCCCCGGCATCCCCTCGAGAAAAGGAAGAAGGTGTGGCCGCTGTACAACTTTGCCTCGGCGATAGACGATTATCTTGCCAAGGTCACGCATATATTTAGGGGTCAGGAACACTCGACTAATGAGGTGAAGCAGCGGTTCCTGTACCAGCATTTCAGGTGGTCATATCCGTTCGTCATCACCCTCGGCAGGTTTTCGCTTTCCGACATGGTGCTGAGCAAGAGTACCATCCGCGAAGGCATCTTGAATCACGAGTACAACGGATGGACCGACCTCCGGCTGGGAACGCTGCGCGCGCTGCGCAGGCGCGGCTTCCAGCCCGAAGCAATCAGGACCATTGTAACCGAGATAGGGCCGAAGCCCAACGACATAACCATTTCGCTCGAGAATCTGGCGGCGTACAACAGGAAAATTATCGACAAGCTTGCGCACCGTTACTTCTTCATCCCAAACCCAAAAAAAATCATAGTTGGCGGCATGAAGATGAAGAGCGTGTCGGTCGGGCTTCATCCTGATAAGAAGGGCAACGCGCGGAAATTTTCCATCACCAGCACGTTTTACATCGACCTCAAGGATTTTGAGCGGTACAAGAGCCTCGAGATACGGCTCAAGGACCTGTGCAACATCAAGCTTGGCGAGAAGTGCGAATTCACCAGCAGGGAGCTGAAGGCGATACCGAAAATCCAGTGGGTCCCTGCAAAGCACATCCAGGTCCGCATCTTCAAGCCAGGCAAGGAGATAAAGGGGTATGGCGAAACGAACCTCCTCAAGGAAAAGGTAGGAGCTATCGTCCAGTTCGAGAGGTTCGGCTTCGTAAGGATAGAAAAGAAGGGAGCAGGCAGCATCACTGCCGCGTTTGCCCACGAATAGGAAACCCGTTTGTTTTCTATGAAATTTACAAATGCTGTGGATGGGCATATGGACAAGCGATACCGAAGGCTTGCGCTTATTGTCGGAGCGACTCTCGCAGGGCTGTTCCTGCTGCTTGCTGTCTTTATGTGGGTTTTATGAAAAAAGTCCTCACCGGCGGCAAGTTCAACAGCATCCACCCCGGGCACGTCTACCTATTGCAGCAGGCAAAGGCGCTCGGCAGCATGCTGGTGGTGGTGCTTGCGCATGACAGGCACAACGGAAAGCCGTACGCGGTACCGGCAGAGAAAAGAAAGAAAAACATCGAAAAGCTCGGCATAGCAAACAAGGTTCTCACCGGGCATCCGGACAGCTTTGTGCAGACGGTGCTCGAGGAAAAGCCGGATATCATCGCGCTGGGCTACGACCAGCAGCTGCCGAAAGACGTCACGAGGGAACTACTCAAGCAGCTTGCTATCAGGGTGGTGCGGATAAAAAAATTCGGGGAGTACGGGACGAAAGCTGCTTTCAGGCAGAAGAACATCTGAGAACTGCTGCGATGTCCTTCCGAGTGACCGGCCCTCTGCGGAGCACTTCCATCGTTTCCGCGTTAAAAATTGTGCTCGCGTTCCTGCGCCGTAGGTTTCCCCCGTCGATTATCATATCCACCTTCCCCTTGAAAAGCGCAGCAGCTTCCCGCGCGCTGTACGACGGCTTCTGCCCGGAAATATTTGCGCTCGTTGCAACGACGGGCCTGCCGAGGCGGCGCGCCAGCGGTCTCGCGAAGGCACCTGAGGAAATCCTGAATCCGCCGATGCGCTTCGGCAGTTTCCTTTTCGGCGCGACAAGAGTGAGCGGCCCGGGCATGAATTTGCCGATGAGCGCGCGTGCTTCGTCCCCTATGCGGTAGAATTTTCCTGCCATCGAGGCGCTCGAAACGATTACCGGCAGGAATTTTTCGCTGCCCCTCTTTTTGGCGAGGAATATTTTCCTGACCGCCCGTTCGTTGGTGGCATCGCAGCCCAGCCCGTAGCTCGTTTCTGTCGGATACACAAGTATGCCGCCGTTTTTCAGGATATGTACAGATGCAGTGATTGCTTTCGTATCACTTGATTTCATTATCAGTGTTTTCGTCATGTTTCTTACATACACAAATGAAACATTAATAAGCTTTAGTGGGGTATCAGTATTCATGGTTCTTGAGGTCTTCAGGGACGTCACCTATGGCGACGTATACTGGGCACTGGCTGTTGTGGCAGCGACGCTTATCGCTGCCCGCATAATCTATCCGGTTTTCAAAAGAGTTGTCCACCATCTGACGAAAAAAACCGAGACAACACTTGACGATAAAATCGTAGCTGCTCTTGAAAAACCAATATACTTTGCAGTCATAATCGCGGGATCATATTTTGCGCTTATCGGTATAGATTTTCTGGCTCCTTATCTGGACATGATTCGAAACGCCTATTTTCTCATAGGCGCTTTATTTGTTGCATTTACTGCCACAAAAATCATTTCTGTTATGCTTCGCTGGTACCAGGAGGAGATCGCCCACAAGACGCACGCGAAAATAGACGACAAGCTGCTGCCGCTGCTTAATAAAATCATCAAGGTACTTGTCTACGCAATCGTGCTCATCCTCGTACTCGACCACTTCGGTGTTGAAATCACGCCGCTCGTCGCGAGCCTTGGCATCGGCGGCCTTGCCATTGCGCTGGCGTTGCAACCGACGCTGTCGAATTTCTTCGCCGGCACGTACATCATGTCGGAAGGTGCGATAAAGGTTGGTGATTTTATTGAGCTGGAAAACGGGGCGAAAGGGTACGTTGAGGAGATAGGTTCGAGAAGCACAAAAATAAGGACGCTGCCAAACAATACCTTGATTATACCCAATGCCAAGCTTGCCGACACTATGATAACCAACTATTATTCGCCTGATCAAGAGATGGCAGTTTTAGTGCAGGTAGGCGTAAGCTACGACAGCGACCTGCAAAAGGTAGAAAAGGTGACCATTGACGTTGGCAGGGGAGTTATGAAGGAAATTGCCGGTGGCGTTCCCGAGTTCGAGCCATTCATCAGATTCAACGAATTTGGAAGTTCTAACATTAACTTTACTGTTATTCTGAGGGTAAAAACGTTTGTGGATCAGTACCTTATCAAGCACGAGTTTATCAAGCATCTCAAGGAGCGCTACGATAAGGAAGGCATCGAAATCTCGTATCCTGCCACAAATGTGCATTTCAGGAATGAACTCGTTGAGAAGAAAAAATAGTGGATCAAGCAGCACACTCCCTGTATTCACGTGAGCTCACGAATCGCTTTTGTGTTGCTGGAGTGTGTTTCTCTTGGATGCAAAAATTACAGCATTGGTACTGAGCCTGATCGGAGGATTCTTGGTATCCAGCCTGGCCAATGGGCTCGGTTTGGGAATAGTTTTCGTATTTCTCTGGATAGACAAGGTTATTTTCGGCATTCTGAGGATAAACAGCATCGTGGAATTCACGACGGTTTCAACGATCATCATAGGCATCGTCTACGGGCCTATATTCGGCTTTTTCTTTTCACTCTTCCTCATTCCCCTGCTTGACGGAATAAAAATATTTTTCATCAAGGTAAATATAGAATGGCCGCCGTTCATCCCCGGCTTCGCAAATGTAATCGACGGGCTTGTGGCGGTTGCAGCATGGTTTCTGATGGGCTTTGACTTGCTGTACATCATGCTTGCTTGCCTTGCGCTGAAATACACGCTGAACTTTCTATTCCATGTCATCAAGCTGCGCGTGTACACACAGCAGCCATTCGACTATAAGATGTTTTTCAGCGTCATTTCGAATGTAGCCATCATCGTCCTTTTCAGGGATATTATAATGGGCATCATCACATCTTCTTTATAAATCACCGGCTGAAGCCGGTAGTTTGTGAGAAGATGGGATCCAGATGAACATATGGCGGAATTGAGAATTCCACCTATGCAGGTGGAACGTTGTTCCACCATACATTGAGTTTCATCACACGGCTAAAGTCACGTGTTTTCAATGTTCATCTTATAGTAAAGAACATTGATTTTGGAACATTTTACAATGTTCTTTCCATATACAGATTGCGGCTAAAAGTTCCATTATTATTACAATCTGCTATTATAGCAGGTTCACGTAATAACCAAACTTTTCACCTGAACCTGCTATACGGTATGTTCTGCATGAAATGTTCACTAATCAACAGAACATACTATTAAGATAAGCATCTAAGTGCCATATTCATTCAGGCTCTTCTGCTTCCCGCCGAAGCTTAAGTTCGAGATCCTGACGCCGATGAGCCGCACCTTCTTCTTGCTGTCCGCAAACTTCAGAAGCAGCTCTTGTGCGGCTGCCTGCAGCGTTTCCTTGTCAGCCGCATCCCTGCCGAGCGTCAGCTGGCGCGTGTGCGTCTCGAAGTTCTCGAAGCGGACCTTGAGCGTGACGGTGCGGAACCGTATGCGCTCCTCCTGCAGGGTTTCGGCGATGTCGCCGGCAATCGCGTCGATGGTCTCGTTGAGCAGCATGAGGTCATTGGTGTCTTCCTCGAACGTGACCTCCCTGCCTATTGACTGGATGCCCTCAACTTCTTCGACAGCGCTTTCATCGATGCCGTTTGAGAACAGATGAAGCTGCAACCCCCATTTGCCGAACAAGCTCGTGAGGCTCTGCACGTCGTACGCCGCAAGGTCGCCGACGGTGCTGATGTCGAGTGTCTGCAGCAGCTGTTCCGTCTTCCTGCCGACGCCGTACAATTTTCTCACCGGGAGGGGGAACAGGAATTCCTTGGTTTGTTCAGGCCGCACTGCAGTAAGGCCGTCAGGCTTCCGGTAATCGGAAGCAATTTTCGCAACGAGCTTGTTCTCGCCGATGCCGATGCTGCTGGTGATGCCCTCGTTATCCGAAATTTCCTGCTTCAGCCGCTGTGCCAGTTGCTCTGCCTGCTCGAAGCTGCTGCATGAGCTCACGTCGAGGAACGCCTCGTCGATGCTCGATTGCTGGAACTTCTCGGAATATTTTCGTGCTATCATCATGACGCGTTCTGATACCTGCCAATAGAGGCGGAAGTTCACCGGCAGAAAGGCCGCATGGGGGCACAGGCGGTGCGCCTGCGAGATGGGCATGCCGGAATGGATGCCGTACTCGCGGGCACTATAATTGCACGTGGATACGACGCCCCTTCCCCTGCCGCCTTTCGGGTCGGCGCCGATGACGACGGGCTTTCCCTTGAGCTCAGGTTTCTCCCTGACCTCGCACGCGGCGAAGAACGCATCCAAATCAAGATGAAGGATGATGCGCATATGAGTAAAATTCATCAAAAGCTTAAATGCTCCCGGCGAGCATGCCGAAGATCATCTCACCGTTCAGGAAACCACAACACCTCAACTTCGTCCGTCCGCCAGCGGGAAAAGAAATCAGCCCTTTCCACAGGCTGCTGCCCGTGGCGGTGCGCGAGCAGGCCGGTCCATGCAATCATCGCGCCGTTGTCGCGCGCATAGTCTGCAGATACCGAAAAGCACGACGCCCCGCGTTCGCTGCACATGATGCGCAGCATCTCGTTGAACCGTTGTGAGGCAGCAACGCCGCCGGCGACGAGCACCTCGTTCTTGCCGGCGTGGGCAAGCGCGCGTTCAGTCACTTCGGTGAGCATGGCGAATGCCGTCTCCTGCATCGAGTAGCACACGTCCGCAAGGCTGGCGCCCTGACGGTGCTTCCTGAGCGCTGCCGTGAGCATGCCTGAAAAAGAAAGGTCCATGCCTTTGACGATGTAGGGGAGCTCCACGTACGTAGTGCCTTCTGCAGCCAGCTTGTCGAACGGCGGGCCGCCGGGAAACTCGCCGGTGGCATGCCGCATGAACGTATCGATTGCGTTGCCGATGGCGATGTCCTGCGTCTCGCCGAAGACGCGGTACCGTTCCTGGCTATAGCCGAGAATCTGCGTGTTGCCGCCTGATACATACATGACTATCGGGTCCGTTGCGCCGCAGAGCATCCGGCCTATTTCTATATGGGCGATGCAGTGGTTCACGGCCATGAGCGGTTTTCCTGTCTTCTGCTGCAATGCGCCTGCGAAATCTGACGTCACTTTCAGGCACGGCGGCAAGCCGGGCCCGGCAGCATAGGCAAGGACGTCTATCGCATCGAGCGCGACACCTGCCTCCCGAATCGCAGTTTCGAGAACCTCGGCAGCTGCGTTCTGGTGATGCTGTGCCGCGAGTGCAGGATGGATGCCGGTGCCTTTCGGCGGGGCGTACATCCGCTTCGCGTTTGCAAGAATTGTTGTATCCTCGACAATGCCCACGCCGAATGTGTGTGCGGTGCCTTCGATGCCCAATGCAATCATGCGTAGACATAGTGCATAAAGATTTTATAATGAAGCAGTTACCAGTCCCTGCACTTCGGGCACCTGGAGCCTTTGAAGAAAACGAAACACGTGAAACAAAGACGCCGGTCTTTTTTCAGCACGTCGCGGCGCCTCCCGTACGAAAAAAGCTCGCCAATCGTGCCGAGAAGCACGATGGCGACCACCACCCACAGGAATGACATGTCAAGGAGGGGACCGAATACATCCGTCATGTATACTTATTGCATGATGGCAGTAATTAAATTAATTGGTAGGCATGTGTTGTTCTGGAAATGCTCTTTAAAAGGTTTGTTTCACACGATACTCTAGTCGATGGCATTAGTTTTCATACAGTTCCTAATGTCATCTCCTTGCAGCAAGGACAGAACGTTGTCTGAATAGTTCTGTCACCTGCTATATCTGTTGTGATAGCGTGTATCATCCCGGCAAAGTTATCGAAATATTCAACTCAAAGGACAAGGCTATCGAGGCTGTGGACAACAGCACGCAGGTGATGCTTGAGATGTGGGATGACAATCTCATCACCGTCCTTGTCGAGCCGCATCTCGGCGACAAGGTGAAGAAGGACGACATCGTGCTCGTTGACTACCGGCCAATGGCGAACAGGCCCGTGCCGAAGATGACCGTTGTCAAGGTCCTGAAAGGCGCCGTAGCAAAGAACATGTGGGGCACGTACAAGGACCACCACAAGAAGCGGAACGTCCAGCAGAGCATCCCCCGGATGAGGCAGAACCAGCCGTACGTCGGGTAAATTGTTTTCTACAACCTCTGAGACGCTTGCATGGCGAGCCACTGCCGAAAATCCCTTAGAATTGCTTTTGCAGCATTTCAAAAGAATTTTAATGCTTCTCGCCAGTAATTGGAATATGGCTAAAATAATAGAGTATAATGATTTGTACAAGGCGCAAACAAAAAAATTTATTCTAAGAATACTAATCGAAGAATTCGGTTTGGATACTTTTGAAAGGCCAGATCTCGATGCTATCAGAAGTGTTTATCAGGAAGGCGGGAGCAATTTCTGGATTGCAGTTGAAAACAATAAGGTCATTGGTTCTGTTGCTATTATAAATTACGGCAATAAGCGGGGTTATCTAAAAAGGATGTATGTTGATAAGGAATATCGCGGGAGCGGCTTGGCAAAAAGATTGCTGGGCACTGCTGTAAAATATGCCAGAGCCTCAGGTATTAAAGTAATATTCTTGGGAACAATTGAAGGCATGGGTGCGGCAAACAAATTCTATAAGAAAAACGGATTTGAAAGAATCGAGAAGTTACCGGATGATTTGCCGGGTTTTGGGGACACGATCTTCTATAAACTAACGTTGTGACATGCAGTTTTCTTAAATAGTTGTTATAGTGAAACCAGTAAATAATCTGGATATGTTACAACTGGTTTCACCTATAGCTCACAAGGAAATAATATCCTGTTTGTTTCCTTGTAGAGCTATAACCGACAGCATGAAAAAGTTTCAAATAGGTTTTCACAAGCGTCACAGCAACAGTTCAGATTACTCCAGCAACCGCAACGTGTAGACTACATCTATCTCAGGGCCGTCTCCTGTCTCCTCTTCTACGGATGATGTGATGGTTGACATTCCCGTCTTGTATACCGACGGTATCGGGTATGGCTCTCCTGGCACGTTGCTAAAAAATGTCGGCTGGTTGGTCATGAAGTCCCTGCCGCCAAAAAACACGCCAGTTCTGTTAACGCCCCTGCTTCTGGATGGTAAGCCGTATAGTTCCCATGATTCCATTGTTTTATCTCCTAAGTAGCTTCTGAGTGCTCTCTGAGAAATTTCTGGTTTTGGTATCGTATCAAGGGTTCCCGGAGTACTTCTTCCCGTCTTTGTCATACACTACACCTATCTGAATTTTTGTGCAGATGCCTATTTAGGCTCATTCTCTTAATTTCCTTCGTGCTGAAAACAATAATGCGCAAACTCCTCATGGATATTTTGCAATAGTGGGAAAAGCCTGAACTAGACCTTCTGAATCTCGGCAAAGCCGCACTTGCCGCAGTACTTCCTATTTTTGTACGATGCGAGGAACGTACCCGGACCGCAGCGCGGGCATGCCTGGTTCTTGCGCGTGAGCGCGCCGCCCTTCACGTCGTAGAGCTTCCACACCTGCACCTTGGTGTGCTTCTTCTTCGACTTCGGCCGCTCCTTCTGCGACTTCTTCTCCTTCTTCTCTTTCGGTGCAGGCGCCGGCTCTGCTGCAGGAGCTGGTTTCCCTCCCTTCGCCGGCGCAGCCGGTGCAGGCGCTTCCTTTTTCGGTGCTGGAGCTTTTGCCATCAATGTTCACCTTATGCGTTCGTTGCTGGAGCAGGCGGCTGGCCGCCTTCCTGCTTCATTGCTTCCTTCTTTTCTGCCGGTTTCGAGAGGTCCTTTGCCATTTTTTCCTGCCAGACGAACACCTTCGCGTGCGACTGGGCTGTGCCGCCGAGCGAAAAGATGTTCCGTATATCAATGTGCGCAACGTCCTTCTTGAGATGCTTGGCGAGCAGCTGCTGGAGCGCTGCCTTCGACGGCGTCGCTTCGCTGCCGTGCTCTATGGCAACGACCAGCTCCGTCCGCTTCAGTAGCGGGTTCGCCCGCTCCTCTGAAATTTCAAGCTTCATTCGTCAATTACCTTGTAGCAGTACATAACTCGCCGGCGTACAATTCGCTTTCAGGAGTGAGGAGATACAGCCCGCCACCACTGAGCCCTTCGTACAATATCCCGTCGTTAACGCGTGTGACACGGACAGTAACATGCAGTGCATCCCTTCCGAGCCGGAGAATGGCACGGGCTCCTTCTGATGGGGGCCAGGGAAGTTTTTCGCGCCTGTATGCTTCGGTCATGCTCACACCTTGATTGCGTACGTGCCCGGCGCGGTGATGCCAAGTTTTTTGGCGAGTTCTGATTCAGCATCGATGATGACGACAGCTCCTTGGAAGTTCGTCGTCGTCTCGGCTTTGCAGACCGGGCACTGGTTCGTCTTCACGATGCGTTTGCACGTTTTGCATGCGCGTCGGGCCATTACGAAACACCATGTTCCTTGCGGTACACAAAACAGGAGGGCAGGTCTGCCCCTATTTTTGATTTCCAAAAGTCAGCAGCCACCGGTATGATACTCGGCTCGCCGCTCCACGGGGCGCCTTCTTGGATAGGTACCACCAGCATATAGGTGTTGTTTGCCCCCACAACACCGTGTGCGTAAGCTGTACGCCCGCGCCTATAGCCGTTGGGCGTCCGTGCAATCAAAATATCACCCATGCCTGCATTCATTTCCCGTGCCGTTGTCATGTGTATCCCCTTGAAAAACTATTTTTTCTCCTTCTTCTTTTTCTTCTCCTTGTCTATCCAGTCAAGGCTGCCGAGGCACGGCTGGCGCATGGTGAGCGAAATCTTGTTCCGCCCTTTCCCGAGCGACACGCCGACGATGCGGGAACGGACAAGGTCTCCCTCGCGGAGCTTGTAGCCGTTTTTCTTGCCGGTGAATATCGCGTTCTTCGGGTCGTAGCTTATCTTGTCGTCCATGACCTGCGACACGTGGACGAGCGCGTCTATCGGCCCGATGCGCGTGAACGCGCCAAACTCGGTGATGTCGACGACCTCGCCGTATACCACCTCGTTCAGTTCAGGACGGTAGGTGAGCACCTTGAATTCGGCTGGATAGTAGATGGCCCCGTCCTCGGGGATTATCTTCCCCTCTCCAATGTTCAGTATTTCGGTCACCGCGAGGAATACGCCGATGTCGGGATTGAGCTTGCCTTCGATGGTTTCCTGCAGGCTTTCCTTGATGGCATCGTTGAGCTCGAGACCGAATTTTGTCGGCAGGACGCGGACTTCATCCTTGACCGTTATGATTTTGAACATTGCAAAAACACCATGACAAGCGGGCAGTCAAAAGACTAGCCGGCAAAGTGAATAAATATAGTGGGGCAAACGCATAAAAAGCATATAATCGTATCGGGAATGCAGCTAGTGCTTCCTGAACGCCGCATGCGCTTCCGTGATGAGTTGTTTCGCGTCAGCCGCGTTCTGCCATCCGGTCACCTTGACCCACTTGCCGGGCTCGAGCGCCTTGTACTGCTCGAAGAAATGGGCTATTTCTGACTTCGTGTGCTCGGCGACGTCGCCGATGTCCTTGATGCCGCTGAACCGCGGGTCTTTGTCAGGCACGCCGAGCAGCTTCTCGTCCTCCCCTTTCTCGTCTTTGGTGACGAGCATGCCGACCGGCCGCACCGCGACCGCAACGCCGGGATAGAGCGGCCAGTTCGCTAATATTATACAATCGAGAGGGTCGCCGTCGCCGGCGAGCGTCTGGGGCAGGAAGCCGTAGTTGCCCGGATAGGTCAGCCGCGAGTAGAGCGTCCGGTCGACTTTAAAGACGTGCAGCTCTTCGTCATACTCAATCTTGTCGTGGCTTCCCAGAGGGACTTCAACGATAACATTGACGATGTCAGGCGATTTCCTGCCAAGCGGCACGTCTTTCTTCATGTCCATAATAGGAACCCATTCATTTTATCCATAAACACTTCGTGTTTATCAGCTTCTCCGAAGCTGGAATGTAGTCAGTTCCTATCACCTCCGACAGGAACCGCAAACATCACTCCTCGATAAAGTATTTCTTCTGCCTCAGGCGCAGGATGGTAATCCCTTTCGCCTGCAATGCTTTAATAAGTTGTTTGTCGTTGGTCGCCACGGTCACCGACGGGTTGGCGCGCGCATACTGCATTATCGCGCTGTCGCCCCGCAGTTTTGTCGGTAGGATGCTGATATTCCTGCTGCGGAGCAGCTGCAGCGTGGCTTTTGCCTGCGCTCCTGGCCTGCCTTTTCCCTTGGACAGCTGCTCCAGTTCCCTGATGCTGCTCGCCAAGACGAGCAGCTCAGCATCCCTGAGCTCGTCGAAAATGTCAACCTTGCGCTGCACCGGCAGGAGCAGGACGTTGGTGTCGAGAAGGATTTGCTGCATAGCTATCCTCTGTAGATTTTGTCGTGGTGGTCGTAATCTTCTAAGATTATCGTCTTTCGTTTTTCATCGATAGAAAATGTCAGAACAAAACTCTTGTCAATATGGACTCTTTTCAGGTGCTGCAACGGTGCATGCAAGTTTTTGTAATGATGCGGCCTCTGTAGTATTTCTTCCGTCTTTTTCATGATTATCGTAAACTGCTTTCTACTCCTTCCCGCAAGTTTGCTTAATTTTTCATCCAGTGAAGGTCGTATATAGAGCGTGTACATCATTTGTACCTTTTTCTAAGGTCTTTTGCCGTTCCTATCCTAATGGGCTTCTCTTTTCGTATCTTCTCCAGCTTCTCGATGTATTCAGGGCGAAGCTCCGGTTCCATCACCTCCGCTTCGTATTCCTCTATCACCACGTTTATGGCTTCGGACTTATCGCGTAATCCATATTTTGCTTTGACAATATTCAGCACCCTGTTCGCCTTGTCGGATATCCGCACGATAGCCTGCGGCATATACATCACCTTAATATGATATTAATATAAAGTATATAAAGATTCTTGCACGATTGGCTTTGTTGAAAAAGTCGCCTACGTGAGGAGAACCGGAGGTTCTCCTACGCCAGCGGACGTTTCGTTCGCCTTGCGTCATCCTCGCGTAGGCTAACGGGTAATAGAAGTTGCGGAAAATCTTTTACAGAAAGGACCGGAACTATTTTTGATGCCTCAAAAATTCCTTTGCGGGAATGGGTTTACATTGCAAAGGAATTGAAACGCGGAATTTCCATAAACAAGATAACCCAGGAGCTTGGCAGGGAGTACAAGAACATCCACACAATAGCGAAGAAAATCATGAACAACGTTTATGAAAAGCGTTTCTTGGAAACGCTTTCCGGAAAAGTGGAAATCGACGAGATGTACATCGCAGCAGGCGAAAAAGGCTCCAAAACGCTCAAAAGGCCGCCTAGAAAACGCGGCCTGAAATTGCGCGGACGCGGGACATACGACAAAGACAAGCCGCCGATTGTTGGCAGCGTGGAGAGAAAAGGAAAGATTACATTGCGGGTTTTGCCAAACATGCGAAAGAGAAGCGTTAACAAAGTGCCGAAAAGAATTGACAAAAAATCGTCTGTGTACACAGACGATTTCACAGCTTATAGCAGATTGTAATAATAATGGAACTTTTAGCTGCAATCTGCTATAGGGAAAGAACATCATAAAATGTTCCAAAATCAATGTTCTTTACTATTACAATTCGCTGAAGAAAAAAGGATACAGACACGCCACTGCCAATCACTCGCTAAAAGAATACGTGCGTGGAGACGTTCATACGAACACCATAGAAGGAGCGTTTCAGGGATTGAGACATTTTCTTGAGATGTTCAAAGGCGTGTGCAAAAAGAACCTGCATTTGTACGTTTCTTTATACGAAAACAAATACAACAACAGAAACAGCGATGCAACAAAATATTTGAATTTCTTTCTAACGGAGCATGTTTTTGTATCAGTCAGTTATAGTTAACCAAGTAAAGAATCCGGATATTATATGGTGAATTGCACTGGTTATAGTGGACCAACAAAAGAATACCGACATATTACTTTTGTTGTCCGCTATAAGTGAACCAAGATACAATACCTGATTATTTACTTGGTTCACTATATGTCCTGATATTATTTGCAATTCACCTATAGAAAATTGCGCGTTAATACGACATAAGCTGCGCAATTATCTATAACTTGGTTCACTATAGGTGACCAACTTGTGTAATACCTGAATATTAAGTTGGTCAGCTATAAAGGGGAAGAGCGATATTTTTAATACCAAGGCAAGGAGATGCAATTTCGTTGCCTACGGGAAAGTATGCGGAGTGCACAGATAACTTTATATACTAATATTTACTATTAATAAGTAATAAATATGAGGTGGTAAAATGACAAGCACGCCATATATCAGGGATGTGATATCAGCTGAGCCTCGGCGATTGGATAGTGCAGTGAAAGCAATGCTCCCTCCGCAATTGACGGCGCGATGGTCTGGAAATTACCGAGAACCAGGAAACATTCTCATGGGAGACGAGATAGTTGGCCAGTATGCAACGGATCGGGAATTCACGTATTCGGGGAGAGCAGCGCTGGATCCTCAATTCCAGCAGAAAACAGGCTTGAATCCTGATGAGCTGTTGGACAGAATCGCTAAAGTATTCGGGTAAGCGATATTTTTTCTTATCTTTTATTTTCGAATTCCTCAGAAAACTCTCTTAGGGGATTCGGAAAGAAATCCGCAAGGAAACAAGGGGGATTTCATTCTCTCAAGTCAAGAAAAGATTGAAAAAAATAAAAAAGCGCGGGGAGGCGCTACTCTTCCTCGCTTTCCCCGACTTCCTGGTAGTCGTCTTCGGAAGATGCTTCTGCGCCTTCGTCCGACGATTCCTTTTCATCGGATGATTCCGTTTCACCGGATTCAGGCGTTTCTTCCTCGTCCAGCGATTGCTTCTTGCCCTCGCCGACTTTCTCGCCGATGGCGAACCTGCTGGCGACTTCCTTGATTTTGATGCGGCAGTGCTCGCCTTTCTTCCCGTTCGGGACGAACACGATGAAGTTCTCTACCTTCGTGATGCCGTCGCCTTTCGCGCCGACATCGGTGATTTCCACGTCGTATTCCTCGCCGAGCTTTACCGGCTTTGGCTTGTCGAAGTCATCCCGAAATCCGCCTCCGCCCCTGAAGCCGCCGCCTCCGAAACCTCCACCGCCGCCACCGCGGCTGAAACCTCTTCGTTCTCTCATGTCCGTAGCACCTCTACTGTATTGTAGTCAGGCTAGAAAAGAAGAATAATGAAGACAATAAAAGAAGAAACCCCTTCCATAATCCTTCATCCTAGCCTTGTACCCATTTTCGCAGAAGAAACTATTTAAAGAAAGTAGTAACCTACAATCGGATTCATGAGGGGATACGCTGGATTATCAAGGGCATGGTGCTATGTCAGATAGCCAGTTGTATGCCAGTTGCTGCCCCTTGCCATAAATACCCACAATGTTCTCTTTTACTCCGTGAACAGGCAGAACAAGCGTAAATTCTGTCAGCACGACCGGCGCATCGTAGCCGACGCCGCGCGGATCGTCTATGGTATACGATCTTAGTATGCCTCGATCGCCGATAACCTCTGCTGTCAGGCCTTGATTTCTCACACGATCTGGTGGGAACCCGAGAACATAATCGGCGCAATCAAGAACAAACCTGCCGCCTTCAACGCGGTACTTGAGAATAGCGAGATTCTGTCTGCCCGACGTGTCCCATGGTGGTATGGGTGTCAGCTCGTAGCGGTTTCCCTGGACAGGGAGTGCATCGTGTTGTGTCGGCTGCGGCGGCCCGTACACCAGCGCAACGGCTGCGCCAAGCGCTGCAATGCCGAGCGCAGCGGTTTGCCGGTTAACGTACTTCCGAACACGCATATGAGCACCGTTTCTATACGTATTCACTCTTAAGTAGTATATAAAGGTGCTTTCAGGTGGTGCTGTCATCTCCTTGCAGCAAGTGACAGAAATATTTATACAAAATTCTGTCATTTGATACAACATGCGTTTTTCAAGGTTTTAAGGGGACAAACCAGAGTTATAGTGGACCAACAAAAGAATACCGGCATAGTACTTTTGTTGTCCGCTACACGCGGAAAACAAAGTTTTCCGGTGCACCAAAAAGCTTTGCTTTTTGGGTGTACGTGAACCAAGATGTAATACATGATTGTTTACTTGGTTCACTATAGAATGGCGCTGCAAGAGGTTCATTCTTTGATAGATTTTCTCAGTCGTCTCTCAACTGCTTTTCTGTTATCTTTTCATAGGAAGAATATCTGGAATTAATTGATCCTTAAAGTACCCTTCAGGCTCTCCGCCGCATGCGCACTTCTTTCAGAATCCGCGCTTCCTTCAGCTTCCGGTAGCCGAGCCATGCGGCAATGACGAGCAGCACGAGGACAAGGGCTGCTGCAAGGAGCGTATAATCCTGCTGTTTGCTCTCTGGCTTCTGCTCTGCGTTCGCCGGGCAGTCCACGTCCTGCGCGCAGTCCGGGTCGCAGATATTGTTGGGCGTGCTGCAAAAAGCGGCAAAGCTTTCGGCGATGCTGAACGACGCGATGGTTGCGTTACGCTCAGCGACATCGATCCATACAGTAGAGCGGTGATACGGCAGCACAACCATAAAGCTCACGTTTTCAATATAGCCGACGTCATAGACCATGCGCGGGTCGAGAATCCCGTAGGTACCGAGCACGCGGTTGCTGTTGGGGCGCATGGTGAAGGTGAGCTCGCCCGGCGAAAGCCGGTCAGGCGGCGAGCCGTAGGCTATGTCCACCTTCTCAGCAGTAAGCGTCCCGCCCTTGAAGGCGAGCGACAGGATGACAATTTTCTGGGGCTCAGAGAACACTGCCTGCGCAAGTGACACAGAACATAGCAGCGCAAGACCGACAATAAGGAATATAATTTTCATATGCTCACACATAGGTGCCACTCAAAGTCGGCGTATAGTATACTTCTCCCACGGCAGTATTATCGGTCTTGTGGTACACCATGCGCTCTATCTGGGCCGTATCCGCGGTGCCCCACCAATCGTATTGCGCATTCACGGTAATGTCCTGGTCATTTTTGACTGAAAACAGGCAGTTTTCGCAGAGCAGGTTGTTGCTGAAAATCTTCACCCCGCTTGAACCCCTCGTGAGCATGATGTTTTCCTTAGTTTTAATGGTATTGTACCTGATTTCTGTTGTGTCGGTATCGGTGAACTCTATCCCCCGCTCATTTTCTATTGTATTCCTTTCTATGATGTGATTGGAAGATGGGAATGGCTCTCTGAGCTGCGGGTTTGCTACTTTCCTTCCTTCGATAATCGGGTCAGTGACAGGATTTTTCCAGAGATAGATGCCCCTCCCGCCGCGCCTAATCACGTTACGCTTTATGGTATTGCCTTTGCTGTTTTCAGCATTGATGGCATCATTTGCATTGCTTATGAATTCATTACCCTCGACCAGGGTGTTGGTCGCGTACCCGAGCCACAATCCGATAGGGCAGTTGTGGGCTTTGTTGCTCTTGATTCTGTTGCCGTTGCAAAAGGTCACTTCGATGCAGTTGGTGAACGCCCCTGAAACATCATTTTCTGCGATCTCATTGTTGTTGCTGCAGAATGTCCCGCCTGGTTTCAGGAAAATGCCGTCGCCTCCCCTCAGTACTGTATTCTTTCTGATAATGTTATTTTCATTGTCCCTAAACCGCGACTCGAGTATGATGCCCGTGGCATCGCACCCTTTGATGCATCCGGTTTCAGAGCACCAGTACGCGCAGTTACGGGTAACGTCATTTGCAATATTGTTTTCGACGACGCTGTTACTGGCTCCCAGTAGGTAGATGCCGAATGCAGTTGAGTACGAGACGTCGTTATTTTTAACCTGATTACTGTCGCTGCTTTCAAGCCAGATGCCAATTCCTGTATTATGGGCTATAGTGTTTTCTATAACACTCGATTTCGTATTCTTGAGGTGGATGCCAGTGCCTTCGGGGTCGCCGAGAAACACACCACACCGCCCTGCCTTGAAGCAGATGTCACATTTCCTATTCCGTTCCGTTTCGCCTGCGATACCGATCCGTGCTAAGTCTTCAGTGCACTTGCTCATTGTCCAGCCTTTCGTATCATCGTAATTATCAGATACATCATTGTCTTTTATCCGTATAGTCTCTCCATTGAGTGCGATAATGCCTGTTTCATATCCTTTCACGATGCAATTCTTTACTTCTACGTTCCGTATAGTTCCGCTTCCCTCTATGCGGATACCGCTTCCTCTATAGCCCGTGCCCTCGAGTTTTTTGCCTGCGCAATCAAGCGTAACATCGGATGATTGGATTGTCATGCACGTATCGCCTGAGCGCAGGTCTGCTCCGATCACATAGGTTCCCGGACTGGTAATTGCCATACAGCTCGCGAGCGAAGTTTGTTGTGGAGTTGTCTGAGAACCAGAGCTATATACCCCAAACACGTCGTTTACCCTGAGCAGGTTGTTTTCGCTGAACTGTTCGTAGATGAACTGGTTGTTCATGATGCTTTTCCCTTCCTGGCGGTACCAGTTAATGCAGTCGCAGCCGAGGATGCATGACGCTCCCTGGTCCTCGTCCTTGCATAGCCGCTTGCACCGTTTCGCTATCCCGTTGTCGTCGAGCTGCTGCTGGCAGCTGTTCTGCTCGACGAATATGTTCGGGTATGGCTCGCGCATTTCGTAGCCGCCATCGCAGCAGTATTCATCGGCTAAATCAAAGAGCGCATGGCCGATCTCGTGCACCTGCGTTATGGGGCTGTTGGCGGTGAAGGTACGGTCTCTCATCGCGTAGTCTCTCCAGGTGCCTTTATGGATGACAGCTTTTATGTCTGCGAACGGGCAGTCATGGCCGAGATTTGAAGGCAGCGTGCAGAGTTTTGTGCCCTTCGGGCCGTCGCGGTCGCATACTGCCTTCTCTTCGTAATAATATATGTTGAACTTCTGCTTGTTCGCGTCAATTGGGGATATCGAAAAGAGCTTTGGCACATAGTTTGTTTCTACATCCCGCTTGAATTCGTCGATGCTGGTGTATGACTGCTCCGGAATGAGCACGTAGTCTACTTTCGTCGGTGTGCTCGCATCAGCTTCGCTGCATCGTTTGAGCACGATGCTCCCTGATGGCAGTACGGTCACCGTCGCAGAAGCGCTCCGCGTTGTCGCGCCGCACGTGGCGCTGACGCGGACAGTAGTGCTGCCTTCGTTTCTGCCTTCGAATTCGCCCGTGCTGGTCACGGTCCCGATGTTCGTATTGTCCGAGCTCCAGCTGAAGCGGGCAGGCATGCCCCTGTTATTCGCATCAAATGCAGCGCCAGAAAACTGCATTTTTTGATTAGCCTCGATCTGTGAAGAAGCAGGGTTGATTTCAACCCTGCCGAGCACTGCATCGTTCAGCCTGAAATTTTTGGTGTAGTCGGCTGCCAGATCGATCGTTTCAGAAGCGCTTTCAAAGCATTCTTTTCGAGAGAACAATTCATAAGTGCTTTGCGGTACATCAGGAATAGAAAACCTGCCAGAACCGTCTGTTCGAGATCTGGCAATGACGTAGAATCTATTTTCTGTAAGCGTAAGTACTGCATCCGGCAGCGGGTTGCCGCTTACGTCGCTCACCGTGCCTGAAATGGTGAATGACGATATGCACCTGCCACTCGTTGTATCGCACCTTCCTGCCGCGCAGCCGCATGGTTCGCAGTCCTCGACGAGGTCGCCCCGGTACATGCAGTGGAGGGGCTTCTGCGAGGAGCAGGCGCCGAGTGCCGTGCCGTCAGAGCATACAGGATCCGGCGGCACGCTCGTCTTGCACAAGCCGCCTGTTATTTCCTTGGCGAGATCTTCATAGGTCTGCCATTTTGTTGTGTCGATCCACTGCGGCTGCACACGGGAATGGTATGCCACTGCATCGCCGGTGAGGCAGTACGCAATCACCTCGGCGTAATTCTCTGTCCGGCGGTTGAAATCGGCTGCATAATAATTCGCGTAGCTCGTGAAGACCTGCCTGCCGTTCGCGTCGAAGTGCGCGTCGTACCGCGCTGTCAGTGCCCCTGCATCGCGGCGATTGAAGTAAATATCATGGCCCAGTTCATGGAGCAGCGTCGTGATGAAGGCATCGCGGTACGCATAGCTGCCGGTTGTCGGCATCTGCACGTAGCCGCTCAGTTGGTTCGGGCAGCAGGTTGCCCACCAGATCGGCCTGCCGCGCAGCATCTGCATGAACGTTGGGTTGGTCTGCTTCAGTTCCCAGAACTTTTCATAGATCCAGCGCAGGTGCTGCGGGTAAGGACTCCAGGTGCCCTGCATGGTGACGCCGAACTCGTCCTGTATGGCGCGGATGAGACCGCCATCGGCAACAGGTGGCGGAGGGAGCGCTGTGCCACACCTGCCGTCTGCCTGACACGCCCCTGATGAGCACCCGCAGTCATCAGCGTTGCCCGCGACCCGGTCAGGGCCGAAGCAGTAGTTTTCTTGGAGTGTTCCAGAAGCATCACAGTACTTCGGCTTGGTCGCCGAACACGCACTGAGCGATGTGCTGTCAGCGCACGCAGTGCTCGTTCCTGTCACCGTCAGCGTCGCCTGCGCAGTGCACGACCCTGACTGCGCAGAGAGCGTGTAGGTGCCTGTTGTCTGTGGCCTGAAATTGGCAGGATTGCTGCTGAATGTTTGGCTGAAGCTAGGGCCGCTGGCGCGGAGCGTTGCCGACGGGTAGCCCATGGTGTTCGTGTCGATGAGGCCGACGTTGATGGAATCGCCGGACGATGCCTGCAGGCTCTGCTCCCATGGCCCGTCGCTGCCGTCGGGCTGGCCGTTGCCGTTGAGGTCGCGCTGGAAGCGCGCCGCGAGATTGGCGCATCCCGGACTCACCGCAGCGCCGCACGCGCCGTTGGTGCATTGTTGCCCCAGAGAACAGTCCTCGTCAGCGCAGCACCGCTTGCCGTCAACGTATGACTGCACGCCGATGCACTGGAGCGCAGCCGTGCACTGGCCGATAGTCCTGTCGAGCCGCAGGCACGGCCTCCCGCAGGCGGTGCATTTGTTTACCGGCGTCGGCGGCGGAGGCGGTGGAGGAGGCGTTACGCCGCATGTCGTTGTCTGCCAGACACCGCTGCAGCAATTATATGTTGTTGAACCAACAACAATATCGCCGCCGCTTGCGACATCAGTGCCGCAGGCAACCCACGTATCCTCTGCTCCGTTGAACTGGGCGCAGAGGTATGAACCCTGCACGCCAGCGCCGCAGCGACCGTTGGCCTCGCACACCGTTCCTGCGTCAGCAATGTCGCCGTTCGGCCCGCCTTTCTCCGGAGCATCAGTGTTGCACTCAGACCATGTGTGATACGTGATGAACGGGTCGTCCCTGTTGAGCCTGCAGAGAGCATCGAATTCAGCAGCGCCTTCGCTGCAGCTCACGACGTCGCCGTAGTTCTTGGTGCCGCCGCAGATATTCTGCGTGCCGCCAGCACAGAGTTTATCATAACCTGCTTCATCGCCAATGTAACAGTTCGGCGAGCACGCCTCAAGCGGAGGGACGGGGATCAGCTCGAAGTTAACCGTTGTCGTTTCCCCGTTTCTCACTTCCTGGAGGTCCTTTGACTGCGACAGATACCCTGAAGCAGACGCAGTGACCGTATAGGTGCCGGCAGGGACATCGGGAATGGTGTACTCGCCGTCAGGGGACATAGGTCGACCTGTTATGCCAGTACTAACGATGCGTATCGTTGCTTCCCCTATGCCAAAGCCCGTGTTCTCGTCGGTGACCGTGCCTGCGACTGTGCCTTTCTGTACAGGCGGTGGGGGAGGCGGAGCACTAGTAACAGGACAATTCGGCGGCGTCGGCGCAGGGACCTGGTTGATGTAGGTGATGAGCGGCTGCGTCAGTTCAGGAGATGTTTCAAAGCTCCTCCACCCCGGAATGCCGGTTTGATATATGGTGGCGCCGATGACGTAGCTGTCCTCCTTGATGACAGAATCGTACCATCTGAGGTCGTTCATATACCGCTCAGTGCTTATTCCGTACGCTCTCCAGCCGCATTTATTCTCTGCATCACCACGACATAGGTTACATTCGCAGCCACGCTGGTCGCATAAGCCGCCGTCTATCCCTGCTTCAGTCATGACGAGCGGTATGACGAGGCCATCGGGGATGAGGTACTGATTGTATACCTTCCGGTATCTACCATTGAGCCATGGCCCGTCGCCGCTGAAATAGCATTGCATGTTGCTCGGCGGACCGTATTCGTGGAGGGCGAGGAAACCGCCCTTCTCCTTCGCTGCCTGAAACGCCGGATAGAATTCGCGCCATGTGTCAGGTATCGACGGATTGCCGACAGGAAATGAACCTATGCACGCCTTGGCGTTGATCGTTGCAAGCAACTCGACGCGCTTCTTTTCAAAAAGCCCTATCCACCGCATCTGGTCGGCATTCTGGGCAGGCGGCTCGTTGTACCCTTCCCAGCAATCAATACGTGGATAAGCTTGTATGGTATCCTTATAGGTATTGAACCAATCCTGGGCCCTGTCTTCGGGGGCTCCATCATAGCGCTGGCTATTCTGAGGTTGTGTTGTTCTTGCCACAATAAACGTGCATGGCGAGACCTGTTTGATTTCAGCTGCTTGCCTGTATTCGCCAAAAAGCTTGACAACAGCCGGCTTTGCTTCCTGTATGGTTCTCCACGCATCACCGTTCTGGAAACTGGTGTGGAGGCCGAGCTTGCTCCGTGCAGAAGCTGCTGCAGTAACGTTTGCCGTCGGAGAAAGCTGATAATGGAAAAGAACGAAGAATACGAATACAAGTATGACAACTACTTCAAACAGGCTTTTGCTCATGCGCATCTGAGAATACATTGGGTTATGCGGTTTATAAGCGTGTCACCGCTCGATAGCGTCACTACTGACTTTAGAAACAGTCTTCTATGCTCTTGGCGGCCTGCAGTTCAGAAGGAGAACAGCGTCTATAGGAACCTGTATGCCGATACGTATCCCCTTGCTGTTCAAAGGTCTCGGTTACAGGACCTGCTGCGTTATGAATCATGTTTATTGTCTGGCAATCATCACGCTGCGTAATTCCGTATGCTCCCTGAGTGTATATGCCATCGCTCCGGTACGTCACTTCGTCGCCATCCAGCACAGACAGTTCAGCCCTGTAGCTTTTATCCTGAGGGGTTATGACTGCAAAAATGAGTTTATCCCCTTTTACAAAACCTCCAATGATATTGGAGGGATAAATCTGGGGTCTTACTCCCTGTTGCTGAAGCGCTTCTCTCTGCGTATCCCAGTAAAGCTCATATGCCCGGTCACTACCATTAAGATAATTCACAACGGCAACCGTTTCCTCCTCAGTTAGAGGTCTGCAGGCATGCTGGGTATCGCTTGCATGAGCTGTACGATACGGCGTGACCGGTCTTTGTTGAGCTGAAACATGACGGTATTCATGCCCCACCTCATCGACTCTCTGCATTGCTGCGGTTGATGGCATAAGCGCTACCAAACCTGCTGCAATTCCCGGCAATAACAATTTCTTTATCTGCATGCCATCACACCAGTATCATTTAACCTACAATTTTCTAATATGCCGATTCCCACAAAAGTGGGACTATAAGTTATTACTATTTAGTAGTATATAAAGGTTACACGAGCGCTTCCCGAACCTGAAAAAGGACAAAATCTTTATATGGCGCTGCCGAGAAACTATTCTATAGAATGGGATACGACGCACGAAGTGCGGGGTATTACGACGCACGAAGTGCGGGGTATTAGTATGACGCTCGAATTGCTCAAGCGGCTCGTCCACGCGCACGGCATCAGCGGCAGCGAGGAGGAGGTGCGCTCAATCATCCGCAATGAGATAAAGCCGTATGTCGACGACGTGCAGGTTGACAGCTCCGGGAACCTCATCGCGCGCGAGAAGGGCAGGGGGGAGCCGAAGGTCATGATCGCTGCCCACATGGACGAGGTCGGGCTCATGGCAAAGCGCATCTCTGGTTCGGGAAGGATTTATTTCTCGCTCGTCGGCGGCATCGAGCCCATAACGCTCTTAGGCCAGCGCGTGCACATACACGCCCAGAAAAAAACGGTCCACGGCATCGTCACGACATCGCTCATGAATGACGGCAACCCCATCATTGACATGCCGAGGCTCGAAGATATGTACGTCGATACGGGCCTTGACAGGGAAGACCTTGCCAAGACAGGCATAACGATAGGGACGGTCATGTCGCTCGACCAGGAACTCCACTACCTCGGCAACGAGGACGTCATCTACGGGAAAGCGCTTGACGACAGGATAGGCTGCTATATTCTTATCGAGCTTGCCAAGCGGCTTGCAAAAGGCTCGAACGAATTGTACTATGTGTTCACGGTGCAGGAAGAGATAGGCCTGTACGGCGCCAAGACATCGGCGTATACGCTCGAGCCTGACTGGGCTATTGCGGTTGACGTTATCAATACATACGAAGCCGACGACGCTCGCCTCATCGGTAAGGGACCATGCATAACCGTCAAGGATGCAGGCACGGTGTCGAACAAATGCATCAATGAGTGGCTGCTTGACCTGGCAAAGAAAAACAAGATCCCGGTGCAGCTCGCCGTGAGCGACGTTGGGATGACCGATGCGCTCAACATCTCCATTTCCCGCGGCGGCATCCCGACAACGTCGGTCGGCGTCGCCGTGAAGAACATCCACACCACGGTCGGCGTCGCACGCATGAAGGACATCGAAAACACGGTCGAACTTTTATACCAGCTTCTCAAGAGCCCGCCGAAGGTGTGCCTTGTTTGATGGTTCATTAAAAGTTTGCCTCCTTAGTTGTAGCATGGAATTTGAATTTTCCGAAGGAAAAATTTCATTCTCGAAGGAGCTTTCGGACATTGATAGGTTTGTTCTACGATTTGTCGAAATCTTGAACTCACTGCATATCAAGTACATCATTGTCAGCGGCTATGTGCCCATTTTATTTGGCAGGTCGCGGTCCACGGAGGATATTGATATGTTTATCGAGGATATAGGCAAAAATAAATTTGATGAATTGTCGGAAAAGGAGGAAAAGGCTGGGTTATGGATACTCAACACCTCTGATAGAGCGATGGCATTTCAAATGCTCAAGGAAGACGAAGCTATAAGGATAGCCAAGGAAAAGCAAGCTATACCAAACATTGAAATGAAAATTAACAGGGATGAACGTGTCTGGAAAGACACCATCGAAGTTGTTGTGAACAAGTCCAGCATTATCACGTCGCGCATCGAAAGCCAGATAGCATTCAAACTATACCTCGGCTCTGAAAAGGATATAGAGGATGCGGTGTATCTGTATGAGTTATTCAAGGACAAGCTCGACATGAAAACTTTGGCGGAAAGATGCAAAGCGTTAAATGTCCTCGAGGCAATGAATACGTATGTTCGATAGGGAAAAAAATTTCAGGAGCAGGCTGGAATTCGTACGTTTCTGGGCAGCGTACGTCAAAAGCCACCCGAACGAGGAGTGGTCACGACAGCAAGCTGCCTTTATCAATTCGGTCATGCGAACGGCGAATCAGGACGTCGAACTCTACAAGAAAGTGAAAGGGTTACATAGTCGCTGACATACGTTTTCAGACATATTACTGATGTCATCTCCTTATAGCAAGGACAGAATTTTGTATAAATAGTTCTGTCACTTGCTATAGTATAGAGAATTGCGTTGCTTATGACCTGTGAAAACGCAATTCGCTAGATGAGAAATGCGCAGCCTCTGAGGACATATGCTGTGCATTTCTCCATACCTCGCTACGCTTCGAATACGACCGGTATACTTCTCGCCTGTTTGCCTTTCATTCTAAAAACATTGAAGTGCAGGTGCGGCGTCGTTGTTGCTCCGGACATCCCGCAATACCCGGTGATGTCGCCTTGTTCTACTGACTGGCCTTTGTGCACAACCGCCTCCCTGTCCAGATGCGCGTATTCGGCGTACGTGCCGTCGCCGTGGGCAATGCAGACGACGTTCGTATGTGCTGCTACAAATGCCTGCAGCTCCTCGTCGGTCATGCGTTCCATGTCTGCCAAGCCGATGTATAGATCGGACTCATGTTTTGCAAGAACTACACTTCCTCTCCGCGCAGCAAGGACAGGAGTTCCTAAGGGCAGGAGAAAGTCGACTGCATACTTCGATTCAGGGAAATTGGCATGGCATATCTGCCAGTAGGCTGAACTTCCTGCTTTTCCATTGTTTGCGGAAATGGCAACCTGTATGGCGTTGCAAACTGACGAATAGTTAATCACCGATTGCGCCTAGCGCGTTCTCTATATCCCCGGCAATACGCACGAGGTGAGCTGGTTTGAACTTCAGGAATGGTACTGTTTCTATATCATGTGGCTCCCGTTGGTAAGCGATCGTATTAAGCCGGTCATAGTACGGGTGATCGGCATGTACGCCGCCGCCCTCGTAGAAAACAGCCCCTGGCTCTCGTGATGCATAACGACCGTTAGGGACGGCAAACACGTCGGTGCACAAATGGATGCGCTCCGGATACCCGGCTTCAGCAAGTCGCGCTAAGCCGGTGCGTATGTATTGAACCAGCCCTTGTTTCAACGCACGCTCCTGTTCCCTGAGGCTCTCCATACCTGCGGTGAAGCCTGCAGGCGTGATGCAGCCGTTTTCTGTAGGATCCATAGCGCTTCCACTGCACGCGAGAGGTTTTAAATTCATTACTGGATGATAATAATAAATAGATGCATAGCATCGGTGATGCGTATGAAATGCCCTAGGTGCGCGACTGAAATCCCTGAACAGCGGTTTCTCGGCTTCGGTCAGTGTGCGAAATGCGGGTTTTACTTTGATTGCTGCGAAATAGATTTATAGTCGATGACATTAGTTTTTGTACAGTTTCTAATGTCATCTCCTTATAGCAAGGACAGAACTTTGTCTGAATAGTTCTGTCACTTGCTATATATAATGAAAGAATTATACATTCATGTGATGAGAAAAACAGAACGATTGCATGCGCAGAAGTATACGCTGATTCTTCTTGCACTGATTCTTGTTGCAATCGGCGTTTACATGTATACTGCATCTCCTCAAACTCAACAAAGCCCGCCTGACTACCCGCGGCAAAGCGAGGATGTCTGCGCAGCAGGTGGCGCACAGTGGAAAGAATTTAGAAGTGGCTGTCATGACGAGTGCTGGATTGTCAGATCAAAAAAAATAGTACACTGCACACTAGCTCTCTCTTACGGCTGTGATTGCGGTGAGGGCAAATGCTGGAATGGCACGGCGTGCGAGCCTGACTGATAATTACCCCGCCACCACCGTCTTGATGTTCACGAATTCCTTGAGGCCGTAGTGTGACAGCTCCCTGCCCACGCCGCTCTTCTTGATGCCGCCGAACGGCAGGCGCGGGTCGCTCTTGACGATCTGGTTGACGGAAACGAACCCCGCCTCGATGAAGCGTGCCATGCGCTCGCCCTTCTCTGCGTTCCGCGTCCAGATGCTCGCGCCCAGGCCAAACTCGGAATCGTTCGCTACCTTAAGCGCTTGGTCCTCATTTTTCACGACGATGACCGGCGCCACCGGTCCGAAGACCTCCTCCTTGACAACCCTCATTGATGGCTTTGTGCCGGTGAGCACGGTCGGTTCGTAGAAGTAGCCCTTTCCTTCAATCCGTTTCCCTCCGCATACAACTGTTGCGCCCTTCTGGACAGCATCCGCGACCTGCGCCTCCAGCTGCGCCCGCTGCTCGCTCCGTGCCAGCGGCCCGATGTCTGTCGCAGGGTCGAGCGGGTCGCCTACCTTCAGCTGCTGCATGCGCTCCGCAAACAGCCGCGCAAATTCGTCAGCAACAGTGTGCATGACGATGAAGCGCTTTGCGGCAATGCAGCTCTGGCCGGCGTTGATGGTCCGCGCTTTTGCAGCATGCTCGGCGGCTTTCGCGATATCCGCATCGTCAAGGACGATGAACGGGTCGCTGCCGCCCAGCTCAAAGACAGCCTTTTTCATATACTTTCCTGCAAGCTGGGCGACTGCAGCGCCGGCTGCATTGCTGCCAGTGAGCGCAACGCCGTTGACATAATCAGAACGGATGAGCGTTTTCACGGTGCCGTGGTCGGTGATCAGCGTTGTGAACACGTGCTCCGGAAAGCCCGCCTCGGTGAATGCAGCTTCTATAGCGAGCGCGCACTGCGGCACGACGTTCGAGTGCCTGAGGAGGACGACATTTCCTGCAGCGAGCGACGGAATACCAAAGCGCAGCGCCTGCCAGAAGGGAAAATTCCACGGCATGATGGCGAGTACGGCGCCGAGCGGCTCGAACGTGACATAACTTTTTCTGTTTTCAGTCTGAACAAGCTCCTTTTCCAGAAACCGTTCTGCATTGTCCGCATAGAACTCGGCGGTCCATGCGCACTTTTCCACCTCGGCTAACGCTTCCTTGATTGGCTTGCCCATCTCGGTGGTCATCAGCTTCGCGTACTCGTCCTTGTGGGAGCGCAGGACGCCGGCCAACTTTTTCAGGTAAACGGCCCGCTCCTTGATGTCGAGCTTCGACCAGAGCTTGAAGCCTGATTTCGATTGTCTCGCAGCCCTGAGCGCTTCCTGCTTTGGCGCGGTCTCGAATTCTTTGTTCACCGATTCGGTGGCAGGATTGAGGGAAACGACTTTCATGCAGGAACCCATACTACTTTTCTGAAGAAAAGCTTTAATGTAAGGCTGGCGCCGGCAAGCGGCTGAATGAAACGGGGTAATTTAAAATTTTCTGGAATATCATAGCGAAGGTGATAGCATCAAAGCTTCTGACCTCTTCGTGAAATGCCTCGAGAGCGAGGGCGTGCAGTACGTCTTCGGCCTGCCCGGAGAAGAATTGAAGGACATCATGTTCTCCATCAAAGAGTCGGGAATCCAGTTCGTGACGACGCGCCACGAGCAGGGGAGCGCGTTCATGGCTGACGTGTACGGCCGCGTTTCAGGCAGGGCAGGCGTCTGCATGTCAACGCTCGGTCCCGGCGCGACGAACCTGGTGACCGGCATCGCTGACGCAAACCTCGACCACGCGCCGCTCGTTGCCGTAACCGCGCAGGGTAGCCTGGAGCGCCTCCATAAAGAGTCGCATCAGATAATCGACATTGTCGCCATGTTCAAGCCCATTACCAAGTGGAACACGCGCATTTCAACCGCAGCCGTCATCCCGGAAGTCGTCAGGAAGGCGTTCAAGGTTGCCGAGACCGAGAAGCCCGGTGCCACGCATATCGAATTCCCCGAGGACATCGCCGCGCACGAAACAAATGCCGCAGTGCTCAGGCATGAGAAGGTGCGCAGGCCTGCCCCTGATTACAAGGCGCTCAACAAAGCGGTGGAGTTCATCATGGCGTGCAGGAAGCCGCTCATCCTCGCCGGCAACGGCGCCATCCGCAAGCTCGCTTCGAACCAGCTGCGCATGTTCGTCGAGAGAACGCGCGTCCCGGTCGTTTCGACGTTCATGGGCAAGGGGGCGATATCCGACCGGAGCGAGCATTCGCTCATGAGCCTGGGCATCGGGACGCCGAAGGAAATCTATAGCGTGTTGGATGCCGCAGACCTCGTGGTCACCATAGGCTACGACATAGCGGAGCTCGACCCGCAGAAATGGAACAGGAGCGGCAAGCGCATTATTCACGTTGATTTTTCTCCCTCAGAGGTGTATGATTATTACCAGCCTGACATAGAACTGGTCGCAGACATCTCGAATACGCTCTGGCACCTGAACCAGATGGTCACGAAGACGTTCGATTTCCCTGAAGCCCGCGACTACCGGTCGCTGCTTACTCGGCGTGTGCTTCGGACGGAGCAGTTTCCTCTCCACCCGAAACACGCGCTCGTCGCGCTGCGAGCCGTTCTGGATGACGATGCAATCGTCATTTCCGATGTCGGCTCGCACAAGATGTGGGTTGGCGCCGCTTTCCCGGCATACGAGCGCGGCTCCGTTATCGTCTCGAACGGCCTCGCGTCCATGGGCATCGCGCTGCCCGGCGCGCTCGGCGCCAAGCTCGCCGCCCCTGAGAAGGACGTCGTTGCCGTGACCGGCGACGGCGGCTTCCTCATGAACGTGCAGGAACTGGAGACCGCAGTCCGCCTTAAGCTTGATTGTGCCGTCATCATCTTCAGCGACAGTTCGTACTCATTAATCGATGCCAAGTTCCGCGCTTCGAGGAAGGAAACCTTCGGCACCGACTTCGCCAACCCTGATTTCGGGCTGTTGGCAAAGAGCTTCGGCTGCGGGTATTATGCAGTGAAAAGCGCAAACGAGCTTGACGCGGTCTACCGTGAAGCGCTCGGCGCGAAGGGCGTCCGCATCATTGATGTGCCCGTCGACAAGGAGGAGAATCTGAAGCTGTTCGGCGGGGAATAAAGCTGAAGCTCTAATCATTCAGCATTTCAAATAATATCTGCCCTGTTGTAGCTATCGGGAAATGCGATCTCTGAAATACCCTTCCAAAGCACAATAGACGGCATTACCATCAGCGAAGCCGAGAAGGCTGACGCGAACGGAATCCGGATTGTCGCTCCATATCCACACAGCACCTTGCTCTGGTATTTCATAGAGCATATACTGTCCTCCGCGTTCATCCCCGCCCTCCTCCACAAGAATCCCGTGGTAGGGCTCGAGCGACTGTCTTATATCGTGCAGTATGTCCCGGCGTGACAGCCACGGCGCTAGGCCAGTCGAAAAGGTATAGCCGTGCGGCATTGGTATTCACTTTTTGTTCTCCTTTATCCACGCATCTATTTTTTCTTCGTCCCACGCGCCGAACCGCAGCGGCGAGCCGCCCTTGCATGTATCTGTTTCAATGGTTTCCAGAATGGTAGCGTGCCGTTGCTGCTTCTGGTATACGTCTTCAGGCAGCAGGTCCACCTTCCCGGCAAGTTCGGGATTCGCCTGAGCGTTCCACCGCACCTTGTACCATGTCCTTTTTTTCACGGTTCCGAAATGTTCTGCAGGGAACGTCATGCGACCACGCATCAATATAGCAAGTGACAGAACTATTCAGAAAAAGTTCTGTCCTTGCTATGAGGAGATGACATTAGGGACTGTACGAAAACTAATGTCATCGACTATAGATGCACAAATAATTTATAGTACGCCCGTGAATATCTACATATGCAAATCTACAAAAACTACATCGCCGGCAGATGGGTGCTATCTGCCGCTGGCGAAACCTTTCCATCCCTTAATCCGGCGACTGAACAATCCATAGGGAGATTCCAGAAGAGCAACGCAAAGGACATCTCGGCAGCTGTTGACGCCGCCGGGGACGCATTTGAAGCGTGGTCTTCGTCCCCTGCGCCGAAAAGGGGAGAAATAGTGCTGGGGATTGCACAGCTTCTAAAAGAAAACAAGGAGCGTTTGGCGCGACTGGAAACCGTTGAAATGGGCAAGGTGCTCACCGAAGCCCGCGGTGATGTGCAGGAAGCTATTGACATTTTTGAATACATGGCAGGCGAAGGGCGAAGGCTCTTCGGTGCGACGACGCCGTCCGAGCTGCGGAACAAGTTCTGCATGACCGTGCGGCGTCCGGTCGGCGTGGTCGGACTCATAACGCCGTGGAACTTCCCCATCGCCATACCGGCGTGGAAGCTCGCGCCCGCGCTTGTCTGCGGCAACAGCGTCGTCTGGAAGCCGTCATCAGATACGCCGCTGTGCGCGGTTGAACTTGTTAGAATTCTCGAGAAGGCTGGCGTGCCGAAAGGCGTGGTCAATCTCGTTACCGGCCCGGGAGACCCTGCAGGCACCGCACTCGTGAGGCACAAAAAAGTGCTCGGCATCTCCTTCACCGGCAACCGCGACACCGGCCTGTGGATAACGCAGCACGCGGGCATCAAGCGCGTCGGTCTGGAGCTCGGCGGCAAGAACGGCATCATCGTCATGCCTGACGCGGACATCGGGCTCGCGGTGGACGGCGTCGTATGGGGAGCCTTCGGTACCACGGGCCAGCGGTGCACCGCTGCGTCGCGCGTCATCGTGCACGAGAAGGTACGGAAGAAGCTGGAGCAGCACCTCGTGAAGCGGGCTGGAAAACTGCGTCTTGGCTCCGGCATGAACCCTGCAACTGACGTTGGTCCACTGGTCAACAGGGCAGCGCTGGAAAAATCCGAGCGCTACACGTCAATAGGCATGGAAGAGGGAGCGAAAATACTATGCGGAGGAGAGAGATACGGAAAGAAAGGCTTCTTCTTCAGGCCGACGATTTTCACCGATGTTGCCATCGATATGCGCATCGCCCGGGAGGAGATATTCGGTCCCGTCCTTTCGCTGATTTCCGTCAGAAGCCTCGACGAAGCGATAGACGCCATGAATGCCGTCGAATACGGTCTCAGCTCGTCTATCTACACGAACGACATCGGGGTAGCGTTCAAGGCAATAGAGAAGATAGATGCAGGCATCACGTACGTGAACGCGAGCACCATCGGCGCGGAGACGCACCTGCCGTTCGGCGGCATCAAGCAGACGGGCAATGGCACCCGTGAAGCTGGCATTATGGGCATCGACGAGTTCAGCGAAGTGAAGACCGTGTACATCGATTACAGCGGGAAGCTGCAGAGGGCGCAGATTGATATTGAATAGCAGTTTTCTTTTGATAGCCAGTTAGGATTAAACTTTTAAGTATATACTATGTATATACATATACATGCCAATAATGAAAACGGTAAAGAAGTATGGAAACTCTGGAGGGGTTTACGTACCTAAGGACTGGATAGGCGGAAGAGTACGCATAGAATTACTCGAGGAACCTAAAGACCCTGTAAAGGATGTTGTGAGCAAAATGCCGCTGGAGCATATCATTAGCGGAATTCTCTACGGTTCGGCAGCAAGAAAAGAATTATCAGACGAATCTGATATTGACATTTTGCTAGTTTCTGACGGTGATGTTGAAATAAAAGTCCCGGCAGAATTGAAGAAGAAATATGATATACAGGTAAAAACCATAGAAGATGTAAGAAATGCTTTAGTGCATGATCCAATATTCTATAAAATGATTAATGATGAAGCCGTAGCCTTCATAAATCACCAATTTCTCAGTACGTTAAAGATGGGAAAAGCAGAATTCTATGGAGTGGAGAAAAGGGTTGAACTGATAGAATCTTCACTAAATATAACAAAGGAACTACTGAAAGCGAGTGATAACGTGACGAATATAGTTTACCCGCTCGTGATGCACTCGAAGGAGATTTTACTAATAGAATATTTTCTAACTAATAAAAAATATTCAACCAAGTCGCTGAAAAAAGAAATGTTGAGCGAAGGAATAACTATGAAAGAATTTTCTGTCATTATGAATGCGTATAGAGCAGGGAGAGATGGGGAAAGAATTCCAGCACATTCATTGGCGAAGGATACCATAATGAAGCTGGTTTCTTTTCTGGAGGGAAAGATAGCCTATGTCACGAAAAAGCGCGCAAAAAAGGGCATTAGGTCACTGGAAAGGCAAATAGAGATTCATAAGCTAAAGCTCCGAAAAGCGCAAAGCGAAGGCAACATCGGTTTAAGTAACTATTATGAAAAAGAACTAGAACATTTCGATCAGGCAAAAAAGAAAAGAGAAAATAAACCTGTACCCAAAAAGAAAAGACAGCGTGTAGCATAGCGCCACTGTTCCGGCACGAATAAGAACATTTAACGCTTCTTGTTCAAATAAATACCATGTCCTTCCGCACCGAAAAAGACTACCTCGGCGAAGTCCGCGTTCCGGTTGGCGCGTATTACGGCGTGCAGACGCAGCGGGCGGTTGCTAATTTTCCTATATCAGGGTTGCGCTTGCAGCAGCGCTTCGTGAAGGCGCAGGCGATAACGAAGAAGGCGGCGGCGTTCGCGAACATCCGGACCGGCAGGCTCGACAAGCGAATCGGAGATGCCATCGTCAAAGCTGCGGATGAAGTAATCGCCGGAGAGCTTCGTGACCAGTTCGTCGTCGATGTCTACCAGGCAGGCGCCGGCACGTCGCAGAACATGAACATGAATGAGGTGCTGGCGAACCGCGCCTCTGAGCTGCTGGGCGGAGCGAAGGGGGAGTACAAGCTCGTCCACCCGAACGACCACGTCAACATGGCGCAGTCGACCAATGACATCATCCACGCGGCGATACACATAGCCGCCTTGGATGCCTTGGACGGATTGCTACAGAGCTTGGAACAGCTGCACGGCGCGCTTGAGGAGAAATCAAATGAATTTTCTGATGTACTGAAGTCAGCGCGCACCCACCTGATGGACGCCGTGCCGATGACGCTCGGGCAGGAGTTTTCCGGCTACGCGTATGCGATCGCGCAGGACATCAGGAAAGTACAGGCAGCCGCCGATTCGCTCCTGGAATTGCCGGCAGGCGGCACCGCGGCAGGGACTGGAATGAACGCGGAGACTGAATACGTTGCATACGTGATTGAAGAGATAAACAGAATAACCGGAAAATCGTACCGCACGCCGCCTACCCTCTTTGCGGAGATGCAGAATACCTATGCCGAGGTAACGGTAAGCGCTTCATTGCGCAATCTTGCAGTCACCCTGACAAAGATTGCGAACGACCTGCGGCTGCTTGCTTCAGGGCCCTCCACAGGATTGGCAGAAATAGAACTGCCGCCGGTGCAGCCCGGCTCGAGCATCATGCCGGCGAAAGTGAACCCCGTCATGGCAGAGATGCTCAACATGGCGGCGTATCAGGTGCTGGGCAACGACGTAACCATCGCCAACGCGACGGGCGCATCGCAGCTCGAGCTCAACGTCATGATGCCGGTGATTGCGTACAACCTTGTCGGCTCGACAGAGATACTTGCGCATGGCATAAGCGCGTTCACGGAAAAATGCATCAGGGGAATAACAGCGGACGAAAAGAAATGCCTAGAGTATCTGGAGAAAAATCCCATCGTCGTCACCGCGCTCAACCCGTATATAGGCTACGAGAAGGCGGCTGAAGTCGCCAGGAAGGCATACAGGGAGAATAAGACCGTCAGGGACGTGGTGCTCGCGATGAACCTGCTGCCGGCAGGCGACCTGGACAGGATTCTCGAACTCAGGAAGCTGACGAAGCCCGGCGTGGTCAAAAAGCAATGAATGCGCGGCTTTATTTGGCAAAGAGCAAGTATGTTATAGCAGATTGTAATAATAATGGAACTTTTAGCTGCAATCTGCTATATGGAAAGAACATCATAAAATGTTCCAAAATCAATGTTCTTTACTATTATTGTCGTGGTACCATGGAACTGGAAACATTCGCCGACGAATTCGGGCCTGAGATGATCGTCGAGGTGCACAGCCACAAGGCAGGGCTGAAAGGTGTGCTCGTCCTCGACAGCACGGCGCTCGGTCCCGGCAAAGGCGGCATACGTATGACCCCGACGGTCGATGTCGAGGAAGTGTTCCGCCTTGCGCGGACGATGACGTGGAAGAACGCGCTCGCCGGGCTGCCGTTCGGCGGGGCGAAGGCAGGCATCATAACTGACCCGAAAAAGATCACGAAGGAGCAGAAGAAGGAGCTAATGTACGCGTTTGCGAAAGCACTGAAGCCGCTTTCTCCCAAAAAGTACATAGCCGGCCCTGACGTGAACACCTCTGAAGAAGAGATGAAATGGTACGCCGAAGCAAATGGCGACTGGCGCTCATGCACCGGCAAGCCGGCGAACGTGTGCATGAAGCTGTTCGGCAAGCCGGGAGAGAAATGCGGCATACCGCACGAGTACGGCAGCACCGGCTTCGGCGTGGCGCATGCGGCGGTTGTTGCGGCGGAACATGCTGGCGTGGATATCAAGGGCGCAACGATTGCCATTGAAGGCTTCGGCAACGTCGGCACGTTCACGGCGCAGCACCTTGCAGATTTCGGCGCAAAGATTGTGGCGGTGAGCGACAGCAAAGGCGTCATCTACGATGTGGATGGCATTGACGTGAAAAAGTTGCTTGGGGTAAAAAGCTCGAGCGGCAGCGTCATAAACTACAGACATGGAAAAGTGCTGCCGAACAAAGACATTTTCATGCTCCCTGTTGACATACTTATTCCTTCTGCGCTGCCCGACGTCATCACAAAAGATAACGTACATAACGTCAAAGCAAAAATCGTAGTCGAGGCGGCGAACATACCGATGACAGAGGACATGGAGGACATTTTGCACAAACGCGGCATTCTTGTCGTTCCTGATTTTGTGGCGAACGCCGGCGGCGTCATCTCGAGCTACGCCGAGTATCGCGGCTACAACCCGAAGCGCATGTTCGGTCTCGTCGAGCGCAGGATACGGAAAAACGTGAAGTCGGTGCTCGCAAGGGCGAGGAAAGAACGCGTGAAGCCGCGTGATGCAGCGATGCAGGTTGCCATCGGGAGGGTGAGGAAGGCAATGCAGCGGAAAGCGGCAAAATAGAGGCGCGATACTTTGGCTTTATATATCTGCAGCAGGAACTGTAATTATGCCAGCACAATCACAGAGCCTGTTGAAAGAAATAGAAGAAATCAAGACGAGGCTGATTGCTATAGAAACAACCATTCTCAAAACCGAGAAAGCCAACAAGGAGGACAAAAAAGCCATCCAGGAGGCTCTGAAAGATTATAGGAAAGGAAAGACAACAAGGCTTTAATCGTAGACAGTCCCCCTTTTCTCTATTCTCGAAACCAGTATGACTTTATCTTTCCATATGATTGTGTAAAGAATCCGCATTTTTCCAATACGGATTCTGAAACTATCTTTACTGCCTTCTAATTTTTTCAGGTCGTAAACTTTTGCTGGCACAGGATCAAGCTTAAGATATTCTAGGATTTCTCTTATCTTGAATGCCTTGAAAACTGCTGCCTTCAGGCAGCAGATAAAACACAAGGCATTCGGGATGACATGCCCCACTGAAACCACCGACTTCAGTCGGTGGTATATAGGGGCATATCATTCTCCCGTCATCTGTGGTGTCAAGCTCTTTTTTGGCCATGCGGGATAGTTCTACAGAGAACATGATACTAATTATAATCGGTCACCTTTATATCGTGTCTGAAGCAAATAATTCTTCATGCGCTTCATCTGCCGGCCTCCGGGAAAGAAATCGCAGGCGGTCATACGGCGCGACCGCAGGGTGATGTCGCCTTCGCTGACGCGCGAATACTCCTTCGTCTACCAGAAAGCGAAAGGATGTCATGTCTGGGACATGGACGGCCGCCGCTACCTGGATTTCGCAGCCGGCGTCGCCGTCATGGGAATCGGTCACACGAACCCCGCGGTCATCAAGGCAGTAGTGCAGCAGGCAAAGCGAGGATACCACTGCGGCTTCAGTGATTTCTACGCAGAGCTTCCTGTCCGTTTTGTGGAGCAGCTTCTGACGTTTCTTCCAAAGCATCTCAACGCCGCATTCCTTTCCAACTCAGGCACGGAGAGCATCGAGGCTGCGTACAAGCTGGCGCGGTGGCATACGAACAGGAAATGGACCATAGCATTCAAGCCGTCCTTTCATGGGAGAACGATGGGTTCGCTCTCGCTCACCAACTCGAAGCGGGTGCAGCGGGAGCGTTTCGGCCCGTTCATGCCGGTGAAGCATGCGCCATACCCGTATTGCTATCGCTGCCCTTTCGGAACGAGCGGTCACGGTGGTTGCTCCGGGCAGTACCTCAGCCAGCTCGAAAGCGCCATCAAATCGTGCAATGGCGATGTCGCTGCCGTGTTTTTCGAGCCGGTTGCGGGGGAAGCTGGTTACATCGTCCCGCCGAAGGACTTCGTGAAGGGGATGCGGAAGCTGTGCGACGAATACGGGGCGCTGTTGTGCGATGATGAAGTGCAGGCTGGCTGCTACAGGACGGGAAAATTCCTTGCGCTGGAGCATTTCGGCGTCAAGGCTGACATCGTTTCCATGAGCAAAGCCATCGGCGGCGGCATTCCGCTCGGCGCGACAATGGCGAACAGGAAGGTCATGGACTGGCCGCCGGGTTCGCACGCCAACACGTTCGGCGGCAACCTGCTCGCCTGCGCAGCAGGCATCGCGACGCTGGGGTACATGCGGAAAAAGAAATTAGGCCGGAACGCGGAGCGTGTCGGGAAGCATATGCTCAGGAGGCTCGGCGTGATGAAAGAGCAGTACGACATCATCGGCGACGTGCGCGGCCTTGGGCTGATGATTGGCGCTGAAATAGTCAAAGAAAAGAAAACAAAGCGGTACGGTGTTCAGGAGCGGCAGCGGATTCTCTGCGCCGCTGCCGAGAAAGGGCTTCTTCTCCTGCCCGCAGGCATATCATCCATCAGGATGTGCCCGCCGCTCATCATCACGAAAGCACAGGCTGACTACGGTCTGGATATGTTCGAGGATTCTATAAGAGGCGTATAACATGGGATACGATGCGTTTGATGCGCGAAGCGTCAAACGCAGGGTATTGAGGTTCTTCATCGTCGGCAAGAACAAGCACGTTATCACGCAGTACCGCAGGCTCATCAGGAAAGCAGGTATGCGGTACACAAAGGAAAGACCTGATATCGTCATCTCGCTGGGAGGCGACGGAACGCTGCTGTACGCTGAGCGCGCGTATCCCGGCGTACCGAAGCTGCCGATACGGAACAAATCCATATGCAACGTCTGCGACTGGGACTCGCTTGGAATCATCCTGTCGGGCATCAGGGCAGGAAAATACCGCATCGAAAAAGCCATGAAGCTTGAGGCGGTTGTGCGGAATAAGGGCAGGCTTCTGAGAGCGACATGCCTCAACGACGTCGTCATACGCAACAAGCAGCAGACGAATTGCATACGGTTCGAGGTTGCAGTGAACGGCAGGCAGGTGAACGGCCTGCTTGTCGGCGACGGCGTAACGGTTTCGACGCCGTTCGGTTCAGGCGCATATTATTACTCCATTACCCGGAAACGGTTCGCAAAAGGAATCGGCGTCGCCTTCAATAACCTCACCGAACCAGCAAAGCATCTTGTTCTCAAGGAAAATTCCGTGGTTACGGTGACTGTTGTCCGGAACAGGGCGCTTCTATCGGCAGACAACGACCCCCGCATGACCGGGCTTCGCACAGGCGACCGCGTGAAAATAAGGAAAAGCAGAAAGTACGCAAAAATAGTGAAAATCTGAATACCTCACACTTCGCTTCGCTCGTGTGCCGTGCTCAGAAAGCATCAGCTTTCCGGCACCCTGAAAAGCGAAGCTTTTCACGGTATCCCATACTATTTCTTCCGCTGCGCCTTTTCCCTGAAGTGCGCTACACCGGTGACAAGCGTGGCGAGCCCTGCGACATACTGGATGGCGGTGAAAACCCACAGTGCCAGCAGTTGGGCGGTGTAATCAGGAACCGGCTGGTTGCTAAAGGCTGCCATCTGCGCCAGCGAGGCGAGCGCATCGCCGAGGGACATGGTGACGAACGTCATCAGAATCCCCTGCGATACGAAGGCGACGCCAATAAGCACGAGGCTTGTGGCTGTCATTTTTCTGAGTTCCATAATTATTAATGCGGAATGCTGCTTAAATACGCGTGCACAAGCAGCAGGCAGTACGCATTAAAGAATGATGCCGTATATCTTTTCCATGAGCGAGCAGCGAAGCCGCAGCCATGCGCAAGGGTCTCTCTGCGCCCATGCTGAAACTCCATCTCTAGGACTGTTCCGCTCGTCTATCTGGAGCTACTACCGGAAGCAGGGACGCGACCTGCCGTGGCGAAGGGCGAGGGAACCGTACCGCATCCTTGTCTCCGAAATCATGCTCCAGCAGACGCAGGTGGACAGGGTGCTCAAGAAGTACGATGAGTTCCTCGCCGCGTTTCCCGATTTCGCCTCGCTCGCCGCTGCACCGCTGCGCGACGTTCTGAAGGCATGGCAGGGTCTCGGCTACAACCGCCGCGCGCTTGCGCTCAAGCGAAGCGCCGAACTGGCGATGCGCGACTATAACGGGCAGCTGCCCGATTCTGCCGAAGAACTCGAATCGTTCCCGGGCATCGGAAAGGCTACGGCGTCAGCGGTGTGCGCGTTCGCGTTCAACAGGCCGGTGGTATTTATTGAAACGAACATCCGCACCGTCTTCATCCATTTCTTTTTCAGTGGCAGGAAAGAGGTGAAGGACGCCGAACTGCTGCCGCTGCTCGAGCAGTCGCTCGACAGGGAAAACCCCCGCGAATGGTACTATGCGCTCATGGATTACGGCGCTATGCTCAAGAGGACCGTCGGCAACCTGAGCAGGAAGAGCGCCCACTATCACCGGCAGCAGCCGTTCAAGGGCTCGGACAGGCAGCTGAGGGGGCGGATGATACGCCTGCTGACAGAAAGGAAAAGGATGGGCATGAAAGAACTGGCAGAACAGCTCGGCGTGCCGGCAGCAAAGGCGCGCATCATTTTAATGCAGCTTGAAAAAGACGGGTTAATTAAGAAAACCAAATCCATGGTATCGATAGCCTGAGCCTACCGGAGAACAATCCGCGCGTCCACGACTTTCCCCGTCTTGTCGTTGAGCATGAAAGGGTTGATATCGAGTTCTTCTATGTCCCTGCGCCTGAGAGGAAGCCGTGAAACCTTGACGAGAACCGACGTGAGCAGCTTCACGTTGGCAGGCCTGCTGCCGCGGAAGCCGAACAGGAGCTGCTTCATCCGGAGCTCGTCGACCATCGATGCCGCGTCCTTCCCGGTTATCGGGCATACCCTGAACGACACGTCCCTGAGCAACTCAACATGAATGCCGCCAATGCCGACCATGACCGCATGGCCGAACGCCGCATCCCGTTTGATGCCGATGATGACCTCTGTCCCCTTCACAAACTCCTGAACGACGATCCCTTTTTGTCGTATCTTTTTGCTCCTGGCAGTTTTCATCAGCTTCGTATAACCATTCCTCAGCTCAAGATAGTTTCTTGCAACTTTCACGCCGCCGACGTCGGTCTTGTGGAGTACGCCAGCCAATTTCAGAACAACAGGAAATCTGAACCGCTTGACGCACCGCACAACTTCTGCCGAATTCTTGCAGACGACGATTCGCGCAACCGGCACGTGCCTGCCAAGGAATTGCATCGCCTCGTACTCGGTGAGAACGCGCATAGGGATACATTCGCTGCAGTTATATATATTGGTTTGGCACATTATCCTTTATGCTCGGCAACTTCTTCGGCCCCAAAAGCATCGCGGTCATCGGCGTTTCGCGGAGCCCGGAAAAGGTCGGGCACGTGATACTGAGGAACCTTATTGACGGCGGGTTTAAGGGAAAAATATTTGTGGTGAATCCGAATGCAGAGGAGATACTGCAGTTCACGTCATACGCTTCTATTACTGATGTAAAAGATGCTGTCGACCTTGCCATCATCGCGGTGCCGACCGAAGAAGTCGTCAAAGTTGTTGAGCAATGCGGCAAGAAAGGGATACGCGACGTCATCATCGTGACATCGGGCTTCAGGGAAGTCGGCAACCACGTGCTCGATAGGAAGCTGGAAAAGATGCTCGCGAAGTACGCTATCAGGTGCGTCGGCCCCAACTGCCTCGGCTGCTTCGATGCACACACCAAGGTGGACTCGCTGTTCCTGCCGCGCTACCGCCTGACGCGGCCGAAGGAAGGCGGCATCAGCTTCATCTGCCAGTCAGGAGCCGTCGGCTCGGCTATCCTTGACCTGGCGACCGAGGAGGGATACGGCTTCGCGAAATTCTGCAGCTACGGCAACGCGATGAATGTTGACGAGTCAGATATCATGGAATATCTCGGCACTGACGAGAAGACCAAGGTCATCTGCCTCTACGTCGAAGGCATCATGGACGGAAAAAAATTCCTCCGGGCAGCAAAGAAAGTTTCGGCAAAGAAACCGGTCATAGCAATAAAGGGCGGCACCACCGAGCAGGGCGCGAAGGCAACGCTGTCGCACACCGGCTCGCTGGCAGGTTCGGCAGAAATCTATGCAGGCGCATTCAGGCAGGCGGGCGTTATCCAGGCGCATTCCCTGGAGGAGATGTTCAATTATGCAAAGATTCTCGAGAAGTCCATGCGGCCAGCCGGCGACCGAGTGCTCGTCATCACGAACGGCGGCGGCTACGGGATTTTAAGTACCGACGCGATTGTCAGGAACGGGCTGCAGATGGCAGCGTTCAGCGCGCCGGTGGCACGGCAGCTGCGCAAGGCGATGCCCTCACTCGTCACCATTGCAAATCCCCTCGACCTCGTCGGCGATGCGACTACGGCGCGGTATAAGGCTGCGCTTGATGCTGCGCTCAGTGACAGCAACGTGGACGCGGTTCTGCTTATTGTACTGTACCAGACGCCGCTCATCACGACGGATATCGTTGACGTCATCATCGAAGCCAACGACCTCAAAAAGAAACCGATTGCTGTTGTTTCAACCGGCGGCGAGTTTACCGAGCTGCTCAAGAAGAAGCTCGAAGAGCAAAACATCCCGTGCTACACCTTCCCGGAGCAGGCGGTGGGCGCGTTGCGGGCGCTGGTCGGTTATCACATAAAGAAATAGAGTCAGAGTTCTACCGATTCCATTGGTTTGGGGACCAAAATTTTCATGCGCGAGCGTTTCGCCGTTTCCTGGACTGCGTCTTGTGGCACGCTCCTGTGCAAGTGCACGAGCGCGAGCGACTTTGCTTTCGCTTCTTCGGCAAGCTGCAGCACGCCATCGACCGACGCGTGGTTGTCGCCCTCCTGCCTGAGCGTGTACGCCTCGTGCACGAGGAGCGCGGCGTTCTTGTACAGGGCACGGCTGTCGGCGGACGGCGCCCCGTCGCCGCTGTAGCACAGGTGCGTCGTCCCTTCGGAAACGCGGATGGCATAGTTCTTCATGGAATGGGACGTTTTCGCGAACGCAAGCTTCAGCTTGCCAAAAGCTGGCGGCAGGTCGAGGAATGCAATTTCAAACTTCGGCGCCTTCATGATTTTCGGATAGACGGTCTCGACGAGGTGCTGGAGAAATTCCCACATCGCATGCTGGCCGATGATGGTTAATTTTCTCTTCCGATTGTCCTGCCACATCCTCAGAAGCAGGAGGGGCACGCCGAGCACATGGTCGCCGTGCAGGTGCGTCAGATAGACGGCATCGAGGAAATCCGGTTCGCTGTTGTAGCGCCAGAGCTGCTGCGGCACGGTGGGCCCGCAGTCGAGCAGGATGTTCATCGACGATTCGACCAGCAGGGAGGTGTTCGGCTCAGTCCCCGTTGATTCGCCGACCCCGAGGAAGACAACTCTCATGGCTAAGTACTCCTCTACGAAATTAAAAAGCTTTCTGTAATAGTACCGCCATGCACCCTGATTCATGGGATGACACAATTCAACGCATGAGAATTGGCGCAGTAACACATGCCGTACTGAGGCACTATGCGAGCCGTCCGCCTATTAAATGCTATCAGCTTGCCGGAGCCACGCAAGAAGACGTGAGAAGCGCATTGGAACGAGCGGGATATTGCGTGCAGCAGATCGGGGCAGAAGCTGTGCTCTATGGAGCAGCATATGGAATCGTTACCGAGGGAACAACCATTGTCAGCAGGGGAGAGGCAGTCATCGGCACCGTATACTGCCGGGGCGATGGGCTCAAAGTTGAATCACATGAACAGGAACAAATCAGAAAAGCACTCGGGCAGCACATTGTAGAGGATTAAATAACCCCCAGTTATAGTGAACCAAGTAAACAATCAGGTATTATATCTTGGTTCACGTACACGCAAAAAGCAAAGCTTTTTGGTGCACCGGAAAACCTTGTTTTCCGCGTGTAGCGGACAACAAAAGTAATATGTTGGTATTCTTTTGTTGGTCCACTATAAAGCAAAGGGAATTCTTGCGATGTTGCTATTAAGCATCCCGCCTGACTTCAGAATGAAGATGATTGCTCATGGAAGACTTGAACAGCATGCTTGTGCATATACGGATGGGCGCTATTCTCGGGATGTACCGAAAAGGTCCGTCAATTGGCGTGTACCCGCTAAAGCCAGGCGTTCAGGAAGCAGACCTTCGAGCTGCCTTGGAAGCGCAAGGCTACTGCACGCAGAAGCCAATAGCAGAGGACGCAGCTTTGTATGGAACTCTCGACGTCAATGCAACAATTATCAGCAGGGGCGAAGCGGTTGTTGGAGTGCTTCATTATTGGGACACTGATGTAAGGGTTGAATCAACTGAGCAGGGGGTTACAGAAGCGCTTGAAGCGTACATCGTCTAATTACACGTACTTCTCGAAATAAACGTTCCTGAATCCCATCGCCTTGCACACGCCCGCAGCCTGCTCGACCATCGCCGCAACGCCGCAGATGTACACATCCTTTTCCTTGGGGTTCGCGAGGTGCTTTTTCATGACGTCCTGCGCGTAGCCGCGCTCGCCCTTCCAGATGTCGCTGGCCCTGCTTAAGCAGGGAATGAAATGAAAGTTTTTATGTTGTTTTGCCAGTTCTTCGAAGTGCTCCCGGTAGATGATTTCGTCCTCGGTGCGGTTGCCGAAGAACAGCCATATTTCCTTTTCTGTACCTCGTTCGAATATCGTGTCTATCATACCCTTGAGCGAGGAAATGCCGGTCCCGGTCGCGAGGAAAACGATATCGGTTGTCACTTCCCTGAGGACGAACGAGCCCACCGGCCCCATCAGCTTCAGCCTCTGGTTCGGCTTGAGATTATACATGTAGCTGGAGACGTAGCCGCCTTCGACGCGGCGGATGCAGAACTCGATGTACGCCTTCTCCGAAGGCGGCGATGCGATGGAGTAGGGCTTCACGTGCTCGTCGTCAATCTGCACCATCACATACTGCCCAGGCTTGAACACAAGCGGCTCCGGCAGCGCAAGCCTGACGAGGAATGTAGTCGACGTCTCGTGAATGACTTCCCTGACCGTTGCGGTGAGATGCTCCATTTGGTTACTGTTGAAAATCAATTTATTTATACAATCACTTACATATCTCCATTATGACAGACGACCTCATCGAGTTCTACGGCACCGAGTGCAGGCACTGCATCGAGATGCAGCCGCTCATCGAGCGCCTCGAGAAGGAAGAGGGCGTGAAAATACAGAAAATCGAGGTCTGGCACAACGCGGCGAATGCGAGGCTGCTCGAGCAAACGGACAAGGGCTACTGCGGCGGCGTGCCGTTCTTCATCAACAAGAAGACCGGCAAGTGGATATGCGGCTCGACGAGCTACGAGAAGCTCAAAGCGTGGGCACTTGAGACGAAATAGACAGGCTAATCAATTAATAGCTATACCACCCTCGTCAGGTATCCCATAGTGATGTCCGGCGAAGCCATAATATTTTCGCCAAAAGCTTCTGATATTTCTTCAAGAAGATCGTCTATGCTGCGCGGCAGACTATCTATTGCAAGAGGGTCACAATTCCCATATCTTACTACAACGGTGGTGCATGTTATAGTAGGTTCGAATACTATCGGAACTTTTCATTCGAACCTGCTATACGGTATGTTCTGCATAAAATGTTCACTAATCAACAGAACATACTATGATACTGTCCAGAGAGTCCAGCTTCAAGTCAAACAATAGGATTTCTCGCCTGTAGGGGCATTGCTGGTCTGAAGCCAGTTGCATATCTTTGGGTGTAGTGGATTAAAACAAAAGGAGTATTTAAACAAAGTGAATTAAGTCACCAAGTACACTTTATAGCTCTACAAGGAAATAAACAGGATGCGAGGAGAATCGAAGATTCTCCTGTACAGGTGGATTCATGGAATCCACCATGTATTACTTCCTTGTGAGCTATCTGCGAAGAACCGAGGTTCTTCGAGATCCCAGAAAGCTGTGCTTTCTGGGGATATGTGAACCCAGAAATCATATCCAGATTCTTTTCTGGGTTCACTATAAAAGCGTTTATGCCAACTAAATAGATTGTATGCCAGCAGCTGTGCCTAACGTGAACGAAAGACTGGTTGTACCAGCAGCTAATTCTGCGTATCCGTCATTAGGGACGGCTTACAGACACGGAGGCTATGAAATAAACTATGCAAACCGTCTTGTAAGGACAAGAAAAAACTATTATGATTCCAAAGCTGAGATTCCAGAAAGACTAAGTGTTATGCGACAGCGGATATTGAGCCACTGAATTGAGTATAAGGGGGAACCTTTATGTTCCCTCCTGAACGTTCTTTGTTTGTGCAAACAAGAACAAGGAGGTTGGTTCCCCTATGAAGTATGATGAAGAGTTTGTT